>NZ_JBWKJS010000001.1:635588-1038009 GCF_056432085.1 Streptomyces sp. NPDC045678 | reverse complement strand
AAGAACACGGGATAAAAAACGGGGTGGGCAATACGGGGCCGCTTTTGGGGGGGGGCAGAAGAAGGGTGGTCCCATCCTTTGTGTGGGGGCTTTCCCCCCCCACTGTTCTATGACGTGGAGGAACCCGCCTGACATCCCGGCATCCCTGAGACCGGCCCAGGTCGGCCACGCCTCATGCCTGCCCGAGTCACGCCGTCGCCCACGTCATGACGGCCCGCCACGGTCGGCAGACGGCCTCCCGGTAGGTGTGGTGGCACGGGTGGCGTCCCGCGTGCTTGAACACCCAGGCCTGCGCGGCGAGCACGTCGTGCTCGGACTCTTCGAACGGCTCCGACATGGCGGTGGGGCTCTCCCCGTCGTCCTCGCAGACGGCGCACACCATCCGACGGGTGATCGGCTCCGCATCAGGTTCGAGGTCAGGGGACAGATGCCATGTCACCTCGTGGATCGCGGCCTTGGTCACAGGGAACGTCCCGAGTGCGTGGCGGTTACGGCAGCCACGTGTACGCGCAAGATCTCCTCCTCACGTGCGGGGCGGACGTAGGCCAGGTCGGCGTCCCACTCGCGTCCTCCCGACGGGGGCCGGATCTGGAGACGGCCGCCGACCCTGTCCATCACCACGCCCATCCGCTTTCGCGCCTCGTCGACGATCAGCGTGCCGATGACGGGGGCGTCTGAACTCACAGGTGCTGTTCCGGCTTCGGCTTGCTCGTGGGTGTCAGGGGTGTCGGGGGTGTCGGGGGTGCCGTGGGTGTCGTCGGTCACGTCTCAGCTCCTCGCAGCTGTGGCCACGTCCTGGACGTCCGCACGTCGCAGGTTCTGATCACTGCATGCTTCCGCTGCGCACCGGCGGTGAGTTTCACGGTTTGTGAAACCGCGAAGTTGTGTCAGGCCAGACCGAGCCACGAGGCAAACCCCGACAGCGATTCCTTGCTGTACCTCTCGAGGTGGATCAATGTCTGCGCGACCTCACGGACCTGCGGATGGTTCCTGGCCTGTTCCGGTGATGCCCGCCGGGCCGCTTGGAGCGCGGCGAACGCCTTGTCCCGGTTCCCGTAGTCCAGCCAGCCCTTCGCCGCGTCGATGTACCAACGGCCTGCCCGTACCGGCGCCACGGTGGCGGGCAGCCGTGTGCGGCGCGTCCGGCGTACGACCTCCGGGCCGTCGTACATCTCCACGGCCACCCCCAGCCGGTGCATCGCGACGTTGGTCGGACCGAACTCCAATCCGTAGTGATTGGCGTCGTGGCCCAGTCGCCGGGCAGCCTCCGCCGCGGCGTCCAGGTGCGCGTGCGCGGTCGGGGCGTTCCCTTGCCGTGCGGCGAACATGGCAGAGCGCAGGTGCACCGCACCATGCACGCTGAGCGTGGGCGGATCCATGAGGGAGATGTCCTCGCCCAGCTCGTGGCGTACGCGGTCGAGCAGCCGTATTCCGCGGTCGTACGCGGCGGCCTGCAGGAACAGTGTCGAGCGCTGCCACTGCGTACGGCTAATACGCAGAGGGTCGGCGGATTCCTGCGCCGCCCACCTCACCCGGTCCATCGCCTGAGAACGGAGATCGAACAGTCCGACGGCGTAGGCGATGGCCGTCACGCCCGAGTACGCCTCACCGAGCAGTCCGAACAACCGCTCCCGCTCGCTTCCCTCGGCGGCATGACAGGCCGTCGACAACTCGTCGAGAAGGGACGGCAGCATGGAGCCGAGTTGCGCGTAACGGGCCTTGCGACCGAGTGCGGAAGCTGACGCGACATCGGCCGCCAACGCGTTGAAGGGCCGCACGGGGAGGTCGTCGTCAGGCAGGTCCCAGCTCAGCATGGACGTCTGGATGTCCGGGACGGTCGCGTGCACCCGTCCCCGGTGCGCGTCCTCGTACGGCTGCCCCGTGAGTTGTTCCAGCCGGACACCCAGTGCGCGGGCGGCGCCGGCGGTGAGTGAGGGCGTGGCCGGCTTGTGCCCTCGCTCGACCTGAGCGATGAGCGACTTCGAGCACGGGATGCGGTGGGCCAACTGAAGCTGCGTCAGCCCACGCGCCTTGCGGGCCTCCGCAATACGGTGCCCGATGCGATCACTCGCGTTGTCATTGGCGTAGGGCATCCTGGGACCCTTCTGACTTCGACACTCAGAAGGTACCCCTGCGGCTCATGCCACGACCCTCCCTCCCCGGGGCAGGGGCAGGCTGTTCGGGGAGCGGGCGGTCGTGGACCACGTTCTTCATGACCAGGGTCGAGGTCAGGCGTTGGACGCCGGGGAGTTTGGCCAGCTGCTGGTCGTAGAGCTGTTGGTACGTCGTGAGGTCGGCGGTGGCCACGCGGAGTAGGTAGTCCGGTTCGCCGAACAGGCGTTGGGCCTGGGTCACGTGCGGGACCGCCGCCACCGCCTCCTCGAACGTCTCCACCGTGTCCCGGTCCTCCCAGCGCAGCGTGGCGAAGACGAGGGCCTCGAAGTCCAGGCCGATGGCCGCGGGGTCGACCACCGCTCGGTAGCCGCGGATCGCGCCCGCGCGTTCCAGGTCACGCAGGCGGCGGTGGCAGGGCGAGACGCTCAGCTTCACGCGCGCCGCGAGCTCCGTGACCGTGAGGCGGCCGTCCAGCTGCAGCTCGGTAAGAATTTTCCGGTCCATGGCATCCATGGGGAGATTCTCCCCCGAGGTGCCCGTTTATGGGGAATCTTCAGGAACACTTTTGGGCTGTTCGCTCCTAATCTTCCTCATGGATTCAGAGGCTTTGAGGGAACGGACACAGGTACATGGATACGGCGACAGTGGCGGCCTTTCTCGCGGTGGATCTGCTGCTGATCTTCACGCCGGGCGCGGACTGGGCGTACGCGATCACCGCGGGGCTTCGGGACCGGTCCGTCGTTCCCGCGGTCGCCGGGCTCATAGCCGGATACGCGGGATACACCCTGCTCGCCGTCGCCGGGCTCGTGGTGATCGTGGCCAGCTCGGCGACCGTCCTCACGGTGCTCACGGTTGCGGGGGCTGGGTATCTGGTGTGGCTGGGGTGGGGGGTCGTGAGGGCGCCCGTCGCTCCGGCGGCGGCGAGTGGGACGGCCGGCGAGAGCGCCGTCGCGGCCTCCGCGTGGCAGGTCGCCCTCAAGGGTGCCGGGACCAGCGGCCTCAACCCCAAGGCGCTGCTGCTGTACTTCGCACTGTTTCCGCAGTTCATCGACTCCGCGAGCGACTGGCCCGTCGCCGCGCAGACGGGGCTGCTCGGCACGCTCCACATGACCGCTTGCGCCGTCGTCTACCTCGGCGTCGGCGTCCTCGCCCGGACCGTGCTGAAGGCCCGGCCGTCCGCCGCGCGGGTGGTGACCCGGGCCTCCGGTGCCATGATGATCGTCATCGGCGGGTTCTTGCTGGTGGAGCAGTTGGCCGGGTGACGAGCCCGCGAACGGCCACTACGTAGGGGGGGCATTTTCGTGCACGCGGACAAGGGCGAGGAGAAGGCGGCTCAGGACGAGTGCGTCAGTCCTGACGTGCGCTCGCGCGTCCTGGCCAGCTTCGACCGGCAAGGGCTGATGCGGCATCTCGGTGCCCACATATCCCACATCGCGCCGGGACGCGTCCACATCGTGCTGCCCGCGCGGCCCGAAGTCACCCAGCAGAACGGGTACTTCCACGCCGGCGCCACCAGCGCCATCTCGGACAGCGCGGGCGGGTACGCCGCCTACACGGTCTTTCCGGAGGGTACGGACGTCCTCACCGTCGAGTACAAGATCAACCTCCTCGCGCCCGCCGTCGGCGATCACATCGAGGCCGTCGGCACCGTCCTCAAGGCCGGACGGACCCTGACCGTCTGCCAGTTGGAGGTGTACGGGGTGCGGGACGACGGCCCGCGCAAGCTCGTCGCCCATGGGCAGCAGACCCTTATCCGCGTCTCAGTCACAGTTGACGGTGCCGACGACAAGACGGGCGTCACCTCGGCAGTCGACGCGAACGACATCCGGGCAACAGAGTTCCGGTGACCCCGCCGGGCCGCCCGCCCTGAGGCCATGGCCGACAAGGCGGCGTGGGGTGCCGTCATGGGATGCTGTGCTGGTTTTCACTCATTGGGTCACCATGGAGGCGCCTTGAACATACTCGTACGTTGCTCGTCCGAAGGCGCCGAGGAGCAACTCCGTTCACTCACCGCCTGGATTGGCGCCGACAGAGCCGTACGACGTTTCACGGACACCGAGTTGAGGGCCGAGCCCGCCGACACGGCCGGGCACCAGGGCAATGGCATCGACATCCTGGCTCTGGTCGTCGGCAGCGGATTCAGTGCCGCCTCCCTGGCCGTCTCCATCGCCACATGGCGCTCCACCCGCCCCCAGCGTCCGACGCTGACAGTCGAGCGGCCCGACGGGGCAGTGGTGTGCATCAGCGGCCACTCGGACGAGGAGGCCGAACGCCTGCTCCGACGCGCGCTGGAGGACTGACGTGAGTTCGACGGCTGCGGAGATGGGGAAGTTACCCGACCCCGACAGAACCCGCGTCGTCCTGATCGGTGCAAGCACCTTCTCCACGCTGGACGCCTTACCCGCGGTGGAGGGGAACCTCGCGATCCTCACGAGCCTGTTCCGGGACAGATGGAAACTGCCCGCCGACCACTGCACGATTCTTGCCGATCCTCCCCTGCCGCGGGACGTCTCCCGCGCAGTGGGAAAGGCCGCCCGAGAAGCGTCCGACACGCTACTCATCTACTACGCGGGGCATGGCCTGATCGAGCCCAGGACCGGCCGTCTGCACCTGGCCATCGAGAGCAGCGATCCACGGTCGGTGCATGACTCGGCCGTCCCCTACGACTGGATCCGCCTGGATGTGGAGGGAAGCCGGGCTCTCCGTCGCATCGTCGTCCTCGACTGCTGCTACAGCGCCCGAGCCTTCGGCGTCCAGTCGGACGCACCCGCCCTGGAACTGGACGGCACCTACCTCCTCGCCGCCGCGGCGGAAACGGCGGTCGCGCTGGCGCCGCCGGGGGAACCGGTGACGGCCTTCACCGGTGAGTGGGCTTCCATCCTCCAAGAAGGAATCCCCGGCGAGACGGAACTCCTCACCCTGGACGCCATCTTCAGCCGTCTCCGCACCCGGCTCGTCACGAGGGAGCGGCCGGAGCCCCAGCGCCTGTGCCGCAACCAGCTCGGGCAGGTCCCCTTCATCCGGAACGCCGCCTACTCCGAGCAACGCGACCCTCGCACCGGTGCGGATGCGAGCGCGGACAGCGATCGCGCTCTCAGGGCCGACCAGGCCATCGCCGACCTCTACACCAGCCGCAGCCTGGCCGACACCTTGCAGGCCATCGCCGACGGTGTCGTCGCGTATCTCGGGTATGAGCTCGCCGCGGTCAATCTGGTGCGGCCCGACGGAGATCTGGTGGTCGCCGCCGTGGCGGGCGATCCGGCCGCCGAGGCCGCGATGACGGGCCGTGTGGCCTCTCGCACGGCATGGGATCGGCGGTTGAGCATGGGCGACGGCGGTGACTTGCTCCGGTTCATCCCGTACACCGAAGGCTGGGTGCTGGACGATGACGATGTGCCGCAGTGGCGCACGAAAGGACCCTCCCCCCGCGCGGAGCACGAGTGGCACCCGCAGGACCGCCTTCTCGCCCCGATGTACACGGCCGGCTATTTGAACGAACTCGCCGGAGTCATCTCGGTCGACATGCCGCGTGACGGGCTTCGACCCACGACCCAGAGCCGCGACCATCTGCAGAGGTACGCCTACCACGCCGGCACGGCCATAGGCATCGCCCGGCTGCGGGCCAATATGCAGCGCGCTTTGGTACGCCTCGAACGTGAACAGCAAGCACTGCGCAGCAGCGAGGAGTCGTACCGCCAGGCATTCGAGTACGCCCCCTCCGGCATCGCCCTTGCCGAGATGGGCGGCGACCGCCACGGCAGGATCCTCCGCGCCAATGACGCACTGTGCCGACTGCTCGGCCGCCCCGCCTCCGTCATGCGGCGATACTCACTGGCCGACCTCGTCCACCCGGACGACATCGGCACCCTGCTCGGCACCTCACCCCAAGGCGGCTGCGCGGAGGTCCGGTTCGCCAGGCGGGACGGCACCTACGTCCGGGTGGCGCTGCGCAGCGCCGTGGTCGCCGACGTCTCCGACGGCCCCCGCTACCAGCTCTCCCACATCGACGAGATCAGACCGAACCGAGAGCGGAATTCCGAGATCCTGCAACGTGAGGAACCGGTACTGGTCCTGCCGCGCCCGGGGCGCGCATGGTCGTGGCGCGTTCTGCAACTGTGGTCGCGTGACCGTCAGGTGTCAGAAACAGGGCGATAGTGCGTCGTCAGGCGGCCCGTGTCGTCCAGGACGTGGAACGCCACCGCCGGGGGCAGGTCGCGGTGGACGTGGTGGGTCGGGTGGGACTGGGGTTCCCAGGGGAGGCGGAGGGTCGAGACCACTCCTGGGGCCACCAGGAGGGGGCGGTTCGCGAACGTCGTCGCCGCGGGGGTGTGCGCGTGGCCCGCGAGGAACGCCGTGACGTTCGGGTGGCGTGACGTCAGGTCGGCCAGGCGGTGCTCGTCGAACTGGCGGATGCCGTCCACGTAGGGCGTGTTGAGCGGGATCGGCGGGTGGTGGAAGCCGATCAGGACGGGGCGGGTGGGCGGGGTGTCGGCGAGGAGAGCCGACAGCCAGTCCAGGGTTTCGTCCTCCAGGCGTCCGTGGTCCTCGCCGGGCACCGACGTGTCGCACAGGGCCAGGGTGAAGCGGTCCGTGGCGTGGGCGGTGTTCACCGGGGCCGTGCTCGTCGGGCCGGTCAGGGGGCCTTCGCCCAGCAGGTGTTCGCGGAACGCCGGGCGCTCGTCGTGGTTGCCCGGGCAGGTCAGCAGCGGGTGCCGGGTGGAGAGGAGCTTGCGGGCCGCCTCGTACTCGGACGGGGTCGCGTGATCGGCGATGTCGCCGGTGGCTATGACGGCGTCCAGGTCGTACGGGAGGGTGTTCAGGTACTCCATCACGGCCCGGGTGCGGTCGACGCTGCGTCCGCCGTCCGCCGGTGTGGTGTCGATGTGGGTGTCGCTCAGGTGCGCGATCACGATCATTGGTGCGGCCCGCCCTCTTCCGTTGGTGCCTCGTGCGGTGCACGGCCGGTGCCTCGTGCGGTGCACGGCCGGTGTCTCGTGCGGTGCACGGCGCACTGTTCGTCCTCGTACGCGGTCAGTCTGCGTCGTCGCGCCGACGTGGTGAAACCCTTTATCCCCGTAGGGACCGCAGGAACCGTACCGACGGGTGCCCGTCGTCCTCCCCGAGCGTCACCACCGCCCGCACCCCGTACACCTCCGCGATCAGCTTCTCCGTGATGACCTCCGTCGGCGTGCCCGACGCGTACGCCGTGCCCTCCTTGAGGATCAGCAGGTGGTCGCAGAACATCGACGCCAGGTTCAGGTCGTGCAGGGCGATCACGCTCGTGACGGGGAGTTCAGTGACCAGGGACAGCAGGTCCAGCTGGTGCTGGATGTCCAGGTGGTTGGTGGGCTCGTCGAGGAGGAGTTCGCGGGGTTCCTGGGCCAGGGCGCGGGCGATCTGGACGCGCTGGCGTTCGCCGCCGGAGAGCGTGTGCCAGGCCTGGGCGGCGCGTTCGGTGAGTCCGGTGCGTGCGAGGGCCTCGCGTACGGCGTGTTCGTCGTGGGGCGTGGGGGTCGACCAGGCGCGGCGGTGCGGGATGCGGCCGAGGCGTACGACGTCCCGTACGGTCAGCTCGACCTGCGTCGCCGCGTGCTGCTCGACCACGGCGATCCGCCGGGCCACCGCGCGGCGGCCCGTGTCGGGCAGGGTGCGGCCGTCCAGGGTGACCACCCCGGACGCCGGGGCGAGGACACCCGCGAGGATCCGCAGGAGGGTGGACTTGCCGGAGCCGTTGGGGCCGAGGAGCCCGACGGTGGCGCCCGCGGGTGGGGCGAGGCTGACGCCGTCGACGATCAGTCGGCCGCCCGCTTCCCTGCTGACGCGGTCCGCTCGCAGGCCGGAGACGGTACTCGGAGAGGTCACGTCGCCCTCCGCGTCCGGTACAGCACCGCCACGAACGCCGGTACGCCGATGAGTGAGGTCACCACGCCGACCGGGACCTCCTGCGGGTCCAGGGCCGTGCGGGCCAGCGTGTCCACCCAGACCAGGAAGACCGCTCCGGCGAGCGCCGTGACCGGGAGGAGTCTGGCGTGGCCGGAGCCGACGACCGCGCGGGCCGCGTGCGGCAGGACCAGGCCGACGAAGCCGATGGCGCCCGCCGAGCTGACCAGCGCCGCGGTGAGCAGCGCCGTCGTGCAGAGCAGGACGAGCCGGGTGCGGGCCACGCGGACGCCCAGCGCCGCCGCGGCCTCCGGGCCGAACGCGAAGGCGTCGAGCGTACGGGCATGGCCGAGGCAGATGACGAGCGCGGCCACGAGCACCGCGCCGCACAGCCACACGTCGGTCCAGCCGACGCCGCTGAGCGAGCCGAGGAGCCAGAACAGCACGCCGCGCGTCGTCTCCGCGTCGCCCGCCGTGAGGACGACGAACGACGTGAGCGCGGAGAACAGCTGCATGGCCGCGACGCCGGACAGCACGACCCGGTCCGTGGTGTCGCCGAGGGTGTGGCTCAGGAGCAGGACGAGTGCGAAGGAGCAGAGCGCGCCCGCGAAGGCGCCCGCGGAGACGGACACCGCTCCCCCGCCGACCCCGAGGACGACGACCGCGACCGCTCCCGTGGACGCCCCGGACGACACCCCGAGCACGAAGGGGTCGGCGAGCGGGTTGCGGAGCAGGGACTGTATGACCGCCCCGCAGACCGCGAGGCCCGCGCCACAGACGGCGGCGAGCACGGTGCGCGGCATCCGCAGGTTCCAGACGATGCCGTCCCTGATCGGGGTGAGCGGGCTCTCGCCCCAGCCGAGGTGCGCGGCGACGGTGGACCACACGTCGGGCACGGAGATGTCCGCGGGGCCGATGGTGACGGCCACGGAGACGGAGAGGACGAGCGCGGCCGCTCCGGCCAGCCACAGCAGCGCCTGCCGGGCGCGGGCAGAGGTGGCGGCGGTGGGTGCGGCGGAGACGGCGGCCGGGGTGTCAGGAACAGTGTCGGCGGCGGCCCCGCCCCTCGTACCGGACGACGCCTTCCTCACTTGGCCAGCCCGAACTTCCGCAGCCCCGCCGCCACTTGCTCGATCCCGTCGACCGTGCGGATCGTGGGGTTCATGGCCTGGCCGCTGAGCAGGACGTACCGCTTCTTCTTCACTGCGGTGAGGTTCTTGGTCGCCGGGTTGGTCTCCAGGAACTTGATCTTCGCCGCGGCGCTCTCCGCGGACTGCGACTTGCGGGTGAGGTCGCCGATGACGAGGACGTCGGGGTCGCGGTCGGCGACGGTCTCCCAGTTGATCTGGGGCCATTCCTCGTGGGTGTCGTCGAAGACGTTCTTCGCGCCGAGTTCGCGGGTGATGATGCCGGGGGCGCCGCAGCAGCCCGCCATGTAGGGGGCGTCGGAGTTGGCGAACCAGTACAGGAGCTTCGTGTCGGAGGCGGCGGACGCGTCGATGTCCTCGGTGGCCTTCGTGACCCTGGCCTTGAGGTCCGCGACCAGCTTCTCGCCGCGCTTCTCCACGTGGAAGACCTTCGCCAGGTCGCGCACCTCGCCGTAGACGGTGTCCATGGTGAGGGTCTTGACGCGTTTGCCGTCGCCGCCGCCGTCGTTGTCCTTGCCCGCGCAGTCGCTGGGCGAGACGTAGACGGGCACGTTGAGCTCGTCGAACTTCGCGCGGTCGGCGACGCCGCCCTTGCCGACCGTGTAGAGGAAGGAGGCGCTGACGAAGTCGGGCTCCTTGGAGAGGACCTTCTCCAGCGAGGGGTAGCGGTCGGCGAGCCGCTCGACCTTCGCGTTGTCCTTCTCCAGGTTCTTCAGGACCGGGTCGGTCCAGGTGCCGGTGCCCACCATGCGGTCGGCGAGGCCGAGCGAGAGGAGGATCTCCGTGGAGCCCTGATCGAGGGAGACGGCCCGTTGCGGCGGCGCCGCGACCTTCGCCTCCTTGCCGCAGGAGGTGACCGTGACCGGGTAGCCGCCGGCGCTTCTGTCCGCCTGGTCCGCGGACCCCGCGGTCTTGTCCGTCGATCCGCCGCCGCATGCGGTGAGTGCGAGGAGGCAGGCACAGAGGAGGGCGGGTATACGGGCTTTCGAGGACACGTGATCCCTTGGGTGTCACGGCTCATACGCGGAGCCTGGCCTGCGTCGGACCCCCGCCGCCGGGTGAGCGGCCGGAGGGCGCCAGCAGGTCTTCGGACTCGGGGATCGGCCGGGCGGGGCGCCTTCCCGGGCGTCTCGCGACACCCAGTGGCCGTGGCCCCGCCCGTCCCCCCTCACCGCTGCGCGTCAGTTCCGGATTCGCACCGGATTCCCTGGCCCAGGTGTGGGTTTGACTGGCTTGCGCAAGTTATCACGCGGTTTTACGCGCCCGGTGCGGGCCTCGGCTCGCCCCGGTAGGTGCCGAAGGACCAGCGGTTGCCCTCCGGGTCCTCGATGCCGAATTCGCGGCTTCCGTAGGGCTTGTCCTCGATCTCGCTGATGACCTTCACGCCGGCGGCGACGAGTCGGCCGTACAGGTCGTCCACGTGGTCGGTGACGACGTAGGCGCCCGCGGTGCCGGGCCGCCCGCAGGTGGCCGCGTTGGCCGGGTCGTACGAGCCGAGCATGACGCCGCCGCCCTCGGGCCAGTCGAGCTGCGCGTGGGCGACGCGGCCCTCGTCCTCGTAGACGGCGGTCCGCAGGAAGCCGACGGTGCCGACGAGGAAGTCGATCAGGGCGGGCGCGTCCTGTGCCTGGAGGCCCGGCCAGACGGCCGGGGCGGGCGTGCTGAGCTGCTGTTCTGGTGTGGTGTTCCGGTTGGTGTCCATGGCTCTACTCTTCGCCCCGGCCGTGCGCCCCGGCTTGGATATTCCGGCACTCCTCGGCCAACCAGCCGGTCGGCGCCATCCCTGTGTACTGCTGGAAGTCGCGTACGAGGTGGGAGTGGTCGTAGTACCCGGTGTCGGCCGCGACCCGGGCGAGGTCCGGTGGCGCGCCCGCCGCGACCGCGCGGGCCACCGCGGCCTTGGCGTGCTGGAAGCGCATCAGGCGGGCCGCCTGCTTGGGGGTGAGCCCCGTCTCGGCGCGGAACAGCGCGGTCAGCCTGCGCTCGCTGAGCGCGACGTGCCGGGAGAGGCCGCCGAGCGTGCCCGCGCCCCGGTGCCTGGCCAGCCACGCCCAGGCCTCCGCGACCTCCGGGCGGACGGTTCCCGCGGTGTCCTCCGCCGCGGCCGCGCGCCGCCGCAGGTACGCCGAGAGGAGGGCGAAGCGGTCCTCCCAGCGGTCCAGCTCGCACAGCCGCTCGCGGATCGCGGCGGCCGGGTCGCCGAGGACGTCCGTGCCGTCGACGACGAGCTGCCCGGTGAGTCCGGCCGCGGGCAGGCCGAGGAGCGCGCGGGCCGCGAGGGGGTGCACGGCGAGCTGGATGCCGGCCTCGTGCTCGGGCTGTACGACGTAGGCGGGGCTCTGGTGCAGGCCGCCCACGACGATGTCGGTGCGCGTCGCGTCCGCGCCGGTCGCCCGGTCCGGGGTGCTGCCGGTGGCGATGGCGCCGTCCAGGGAGAAGATCAACGTCAGGTACGGCGAGGGGAGGCCCCGGTGCAGGCCGGGCCGCTGTCCCTCGGTGCGGTAGCCGACCGCGGAGACCACCATGCCGTCGGGTCCGGGCGCGGCCCGGACGAACTCACGGGAGTCCATGGCCCCAGTATGCGCCGCCGGATGCGACCCCCGTAGCGGATCACGCGCGACCACCCGGCCCGCGCGGAACCCCTCCGCTACCCGTGTTCACCTGCCTCATGCCCTCGCGCCACGGTGACTTCGATCATGGGAAATGTCGGGGCCGCCCCCTAGCATTGCGCGCCGCTCCGGTCGGGGCGCACATCGCTCGCAGGGAACGGCAGGGACGTAGAGACATGGCAGTACGGGCCAAGAACGTACGGACAAAGAGCAAGCTGGCCGTCATCGGCACCACGGGCGCGCTGGCCGCCGCCGTGCTCGCGGGCAGCGCCCTGTGGCCGACGGACGAGGCGAGCGCCTCCGACACCTCGGCGGCCACCGCCCGCGAGCTGTCCCACTGGCCGAAGCCCGTCGCGAAGCAGCTCGGCAAGGTCATCGCGGAGAACGACCACAAGGGTGCGTACGCCGTCTTCGACGCGGACAACACGACGTACCGCAATGACCTGGAGGAGTCGCTGCTGCCCTTCCTGGAGATGAAGGGCGTCCTCACCCGCAAGACCATGGACCGGTCCTTGAAGGTCATCCCCTTCAAGGACAAGGCCGGGCACAAGGAGAGCCTGTACAGCTACTACAACCGGCTGTGCGAGGTGGACGACCAGGTCTGCTACCCCTGGGCCGCGCAGATCTTCTCCGGCTTCACGCTGAAGGAGCTCAAGGGGTACGTCGACGAGCTCCTGGCGTACGAGAAGCCGATCCCCGCCGAGTACTACGAGGCAGGCAAGCTCACGAAGACCCAGGTGAAGCCGCCGGAGTTCTCGCGCGGCATGCGGCAGCTCTACAAGACGCTGCAGGCGCACGGCATCGAGGTGTACGTGGTCAGCGCGGCCAGTGAGGACCTGGTGCGCATGGTGCTCGCGGACCCGAAGTACGGCTACGGCGTGAAGCCGCAGAACGTCATCGGTGTCTCCATGCAGCTGAAGGACCGCAAGACCGGTGAGGTCACCAGTTCCCGCAAGGAGATCGCCGAGGGCCGCTTCGGCGAGAAGGACCGCGCGAAGCTCGCCGAGCGCGAGCTGACGCCGAACCTGTGGGCGCCGCTGACCTGGTACGAGGGGAAGCCCGCGGCGATCAACACGTACATCGACGAGTGGCGGAAGCCGATCCTGGCGGCCGGTGACACCCCGGCCAGCGACGGGCCGATGCTGTTCCACTCCGCCGATGTGGCGCACGGCGGCGTGCGGGTGTGGGTCAACCGCAAGGACGCGTACATGAAGCAGCTCGACGGAATGAAGAAGAAGAACGCGGAGCGTCAGCGCGAGCTGGGCCAGAAGGTGACCGCCGACAAGCGGTGGCTGACCGTCACGCCGGACCAGATCGGCTGACCGCTCAACGCGCGGAAGGCGTCGACCACTTGGGTGCGGTCGGCGTCGCGCAGGTTCCGCTCCAGGCCTGGCGGCTCAGATGCCGGTGTACGCGCGGTGGGCGGCGAGTGTTCTGGGGTGGGGGTGCTCTTCGGTCGTCCATGCCGCCACCCACTTGGCCAGCGCGCCGCCCGCTCGGGTCCAGGCGAAGTGGTCGAGTGGGGCGCCGGCCTCCTGGGTCGTGTAGTGGCGGCGGGTCAGCCGGGCCTCCGGGACCTTGGCCAGGAGGTGGTCCAGGGACGAGGCGGGGGCGTACGTGTCGTCGTCGACCGAGACCGCCAGGACGGGGAGGGTCAGCGTGGCGAGTGTCGATTCGTAGTCGAGGGCGGAGCCCTCGGCGCTGTAGCGGCCCGTCCGCACCTGTCGTGCCCAGTCGCGCATGACGCCCTTGGGCTGGTTGCCGCCGAACCCGAGCCGGGTGCCGGGCCAGCGGCCGAGCACGGTCGCCGTGCCGGCGATCAGGAGCTGCACCAGGAGCAGGCCCGCGCCGTGCAGCGGGGCGAACGCGCGGAACCAGACCGAGCCCGTGGCGATCACGGCCACCCCGTCCACGGCGGGGCGTCGCGCCGACGCCGCGTACACCAGGCCGAGCTGGCCGCCGAGGCTGTGGCCGAGCAGGTACAGGGGCGGTTCCGTGCCGAGTTCGTCGCGGATCGCGGCCACGACCGCCGGGAGGTCCTCCTCGACGATCGCCCGGTACCCGTGCCCCGCCGCACCCCGCCCCGCGGCGGACGATGTCGCCTCGCCCTGGCCGCGCAGGTCGACGGTGAGCACCGTCAGGCCCTCGTCGTGGAGTTGGCGCGCGAAGCGGCGGTAGAAGCGGGCGGGGACGCCCATCGCGGGGACCACGAGCACCGCGGGGGCGGGGGGCGGGCCCGGCGCGGGGCCCGAGCCGGACGGCAGGAAGCGTTCCGGCTCGGGGGCGCGGAGGGCGCGCACGGGAAGCCGCGTGCCGTCGGGGAGTTCGGCGGTCGTCAGGAGCGGCAGTTCGCCGGCGGGTTCCTGCTGGGTCATGGGGTTCAGCATGTCCCATCGCACAGGTGAACGCACGGGATCGCGCGCGGAACGGGGCACCTGGAAGGCCAATTCCCTCCAGGTGGCCCGCACTTGTGTCAGCGGCTGTACCGCATGAGCGCCCGCACCATGTGACAGGTGATGTCGGACGGCGGATGGATCCCGACGTCCTCCGCCATCCGCCGGATCGTGCTGTTCTTCGCCTGGTTCGGCAGATAGACGCCCGAGTCGAGCAGCGCTATGGCCAGCCGCATGGCCTTCAGGCGGCGGTTGTGGTTGACGTACCACTCGCGCGGGCGTCCGGCGGGCAGCGCCTTCTTCTCCAGCGGTGCGTACGGCAGGTCGATCAGGACGGGCTCGGGAACGGTCTTGGACACACGCTTCGATATGAGTGCGGCAGCGGGCACTGGCATCCTCCTGTCGCGGTCAGGACCCCCCGTCGGGCGCCCTCGAACACTACTGTGATTCTACTGCCCGGCACTGACAATCGCCGCTGGCCAGACCGGCTTTGAGGTAATCGAACAGAACTCTGCCGAGCGGCCTGGGTCGGGTGGTTCGCAGGTAGCGTGTGGGCATGGAGATCTGGATCAACCCCGCCTGCTCGAAGTGCCGCAGCGCCCTCACGCTGCTCGACGCGGAGGGCGCCGACTACACCGTGCGGCGCTACCTCGACGACGTACCCACCGAGGACGAGATCCGCGCCGTCCTCGACCGGCTCGGCCTCGAACCCTGGGACATCACACGCACCGGGGAACAGGCCGCCAAGGACCTGGACCTGGAGGACGCCGGGGCCTGGCCCCGCGACGCCGCCGGCCGCGACCGCTGGATCAAGGCCCTCGCCGACCACCCCAAGCTGATCCAGCGCCCGATCATCACGGCGGACGACGGCACGGCGGTCGTGGCCCGCACGGAGGAAGCGGTGCGGGACGCTCTCTCCCGCTGAGGGCTCCGGGTTGTCCGGCGACCGATGCCCCGAGTCCGGCAAACCGTTACATACCCCCGCCTAGCGTGGAGTGCTCCAGACACAGAGAGGAGCGCGCCGTGCGGAACTGGACGTCCGGGGGTGTATACGGAACCGTCCTGGCGAGCGCGCTGCTGGCGGCGCTCCAGTCGCAGGGCGACGCCTACACGCCCTACTACGACGCGTCCTGGGTGATGGTGACCGCCGGCACGGCCGCCCTCGCCCACGGCTACGCGCACCACATGTCCACGCACCGGCCGGGCCGCGGCACCCACCGCTGGCGCCAGCTCGGCTGGGCGCTCGTCGACGAGTGGCCGGTGATCGTCGCCTGCTGGCCGACCGTGCTGCTGCTCGTCCTCGCCGGCGCCCTCGGCTGGCCCGAGAGCCGCGTGACGTACGGCGGGCTGCTCCTGAACGCCGCGCTCCTCTTCGCCTGGGGCACCGTGGCCGCGGCACGGGTCGGCTACCGGCGCCGTTCGGCCCTGCTGATCGGCGGCGCCGACGCGACGATCGGGCTCGCGATAGCGGCCGCCAACGCGGTCATCAAGTGACGTCCACTCGTGACGTGAGCCACACCCGTCCCAGGTAACACGGGGTTCACACAAGAGCAACGGTCGGGAAATCGCCGGTTGCCAGTCTTCCGCTCATCACCACGGCACCGCAGCACCCGCACGTTCTGCGCCGTACCGAGCGTTATGAGGATGAGGCCCCGTGACCTTCAAGGCTGAGTACATCTGGATCGACGGCACCGAGCCGACCGCCAAGCTCCGTTCCAAGACGAAGATCCTCGCGGACGACGCGAAGGGCGCCGAACTGCCGCTCTGGGGCTTCGACGGATCCAGCACGAACCAGGCCAAGGGCCACGCCTCGGACCGCGTGCTCAAGCCGGTCTTCACCTGCCCGGACCCGATCCGCGGCGGCGAGGACGTGCTCGTCCTGTGCGAGGTCCTCAACACGGACATGACGCCGCACGAGTCCAACACCCGCGCCGAACTGGCCGAGGTCGCGGGCCGCTTCGCCGCGCAGGAGCCGATCTTCGGCATCGAGCAGGAGTACACGTTCTTCGAGGGCGACCGCCCGCTCGGCTTCCCCGTCGGCGGCTTCCCCGCCGCGCAGGGCGGCTACTACTGCGGTGTCGGCTCGGACGAGATCTTCGGCCGTGACGTCGTCGAGGCGCACCTGGAGAACTGCCTCGAGGCCGGCCTCGGCATCTCCGGCATCAACGCCGAGGTCATGCCGGGACAGTGGGAGTTCCAGGTCGGGCCGCTCGCCCCGCTGGAGGTCTCCGACCAGCTGTGGATCGCCCGCTGGCTGCTCTACCGCACCGCCGAGGACTTCAAGGTCTCCGCGACCCTCGACCCCAAGCCGGTCAAGGGCGACTGGAACGGCGCGGGCGCGCACACCAACTTCTCCACCAAGGCGATGCGCGAGGGCTACGCGCCGATCATCACCGCCTGCGAGTCCCTCGGCGAGGGCTCCAAGCCGATGGACCACGTCAAGAACTACGGCGCGGGCATCGACGACCGCCTCACCGGTCTCCACGAGACCGCGCCCTGGGACGAGTACACGTACGGCGTCTCCGACCGCGGCGCCTCCGTCCGCATCCCGTGGCAGGTCGAGGTGGAGCAGAAGGGCTACATCGAGGACCGCCGCCCCAACGCGAACGTCGACCCGTACGTCGTGACGCGGCTGCTCGTCGACACCTGCTGCACCGCGCTGGAGAAGGCCGGCCAGGTCTGATCCCCACCCGTCACCGAAGGGTCGCCCGCCGATTACGGTGGGCGACCCCGTTCTCATCTGATTCAATGGAGCCATGGGCAGCCACCAGAACACCGCGACGGGTCGTCATGACCTCGAGCCTTTCTGGCCCTCCCGTCAGCACCACGACTTCGACCGGGTGTGTTGCCGCGCGACGAACGCGCGGGCCTTCTAAAGCCGTTCACCCGGCCTTCGCCTGACGCGCACGACGTACGTCTCGTTCTCGACGACTCCCTCTTCGCGCGAAAGAGCTGACATCCCATGGCGAACTCCCGTTCCTTCACTGCCTCCGCTCCCTCCACCCTCACCCCTCCCCCGGTGCCCGGCCGCGGCCGGCTGCGAGCCGTCGCGCCCGACGAGGTGGTGCAGATCGCCGACTTCCTGCCGCCGGGCGCCACCTGGCTGCCCGCGCCGCAGCACGCCCTGCCGACCCTGCCGGGACAGCCGCCGATGGTCGGCTACCTCGTCCTCGTCCCGGCCGGCCAGGAACCCGTGACCGCCGTCGCCGAACCCGTACTGCCCGAGGCGCCGCACGCACCCGCCCCGGGCCCCGTCAGGATCGACGCCGTGCAGCGCGCCGCCGAGGTCGACGGCCGCGTCCTCGACCTCACGTACCTGGAGTTCGAGCTCCTCGCCCACCTCGTCGCGCACCCCCACCGGGTGCACACCCGCGACCAGTTGGTGACGACGGTGTGGGGGTACGGACACGTGGGCGACGGCCGCACCGTCGACGTCCACGTCGCGCGGCTGCGCCGCAAGCTGGGCGCCGAGCACCGCAGGACGATCCAGACGGTGCGCCGCGTCGGCTACAAGTACGCGCCGCCGACACCCCGCTGAGCTGCGGTTCCCGGATCTGCCCCGAGCAGAACCCGGTTCACAGGACAGGGGTCGCCGGGGCAGAGTCACCGCCATGAGACTTCTGATGCTTGGCGGTACCGAGTTCGTGGGGCGTGCGGTCACCGAGGCGGCCCTCGCCAGGGGCTGGGAGGTGACGGTCTTCCACCGCGGTCGCCACACGGCGCCCGAAGGGGCCCGTGCCGTGCACGGCGACCGCACCGCCGAAGGAGGCCTCGACGCGCTGGCCGACGGCGAGTGGGACGTGGTGGTCGACACCTGGTCGGCTGCGCCGCGGGTGGTGCGGGACGCGGCCCGGCTGCTCGCCGGGCGCGCGGGGCGGTACGTGTACGTCTCCAGCGCCTCCGTGTACCGCTACCCGGGCGCGGCGGGCTCCGACGAGAGCTTCCCCGTGGTGGACGGCGACCCGGACGCGGACGCGACGGCGTACGCGGAGGACAAGCGGGGCGGCGAGCTCGCCGCGGTCGCCGCGTTCGGGGAGGAGCGGACGGTGCTCGTACGGGCCGGGCTGATCCTCGGTCCGTACGAGAACATCGGGCGGCTGCCGTGGTGGCTGAACCGGATGGCGCGCGGCGGGCCGGTCCTCGCCCCCGGCCCGCGGGACCTCGACATCCAGTACGTCGACGTGCGGGACCTCGCCGAGTGGGTCCTCGACGCGGCGGCCGGGGGGCTGCACGGCGCGTACAACCTGGTCAGCCCCATGGGGCGGATCACGATGGGAGAGCTCCTCGACGCGTGCGCGGCGGTGGCGGGCCCGGAGGCGACGCTCCGCTGGACGGAGCCGCGGGTGGTGCTCGACGCCGGTATCGAGCAGTGGTCGGAGCTGCCGGTGTGGCTGGCCCCGGGCGAGCTGCACGACACGATGCACCGGACGTCGTCGCGGAAGGCGGTCGCCGCGGGGCTCAGGACCCGGCCCGCCGCCGAGACGGTGCGCGACACGTGGGAGTGGCTGCGGTCCATCGGCGGCACGGCGCCGCAGCGGCCCGACCGGCCCGTCGTCGGGCTCGCCCCCGAGAAGGAGGCGAAGGCGCTCGGTCTGTGAGGTGAACGGGGTGCGTCCCCGGTGCGGACGATGCCGCGCCGGGGACACACATGGTGGTCGGAGGCATCAACGCCCGCTCGGCACCGGGGAGTTGTATGGGCCGGCCTGCGGACGCGCGGTCGGCTCCGTCTCCTCCTCGTGGGAGATCTCCGGCAGCCACCGCAGGTACCGCGGCGTGTGCCAGTTGCGCTCGCCCAGGAGGGTCATCAGGGACGGCAGCAGGATCATGCGGACCACCGTCGCGTCCAGGAGGACCGCCACGCCGAGACCCACGCCCATCTGCTGCATGTCCTGCATGGACAGCGTCCCGAACACCGCGAAGACCGCCACCATGATCACGGCCGCGCCCGTGACGGCGCCCGCCGTGCGCGTGACGCCCTCGCGGATGGCCGCGCGGTTGTCCATGCCCCGGTCGCGGGACTCGCGGATCCGGGAGACCACGAACACGTGGTAGTCCATGGAGAGCCCGAAGAGGACGACGAGGACGAACAGCGGCATCCAGTTCTCGATCGCGCCGACCTTCTCCGAGCCGATCAGTTCCGCACCCCAGCCGTGCTGGAAGACGGCGGTCATGACTCCGTAGGCGGCGCCCACCGACAGCAGGTTGAGCGCGATCGACGTCACCGCGATCACCACCGAGCGGAAGCTGAAGAGCATCAGCAGGAACGTCACCGCGGTGATGAAGGCGAAGACCGGCACGATGCCCCTGCCGAGCTGGTCGCCGAAGTCCTCGGACGAGGCCAGGTCCCCGCCCACGTACGCCTCGACGTCCATCCCGTCGAAGGCCGCGGGAACCGTGTCGTCCCGCAGTTCGTGCAGGGCCTTCTTCGCCTCGGCGTCCGTGCCGTCGCCCGGCAGCGGGACCGCGATCTCGGCGACGCCCGACGCCTCGTGGACGGTGAGCTCGGCGCCGTCACCGGCCTTCCGCGTCAGCGAGTCGAGCGCGTCCCGGACGGGCCGCGCGCCGATGTCGTCGGCCTTGACGACCACGCGGGCCGGGGCGGGTCCACCGGGGAACTCCTCGGTGATCTTCTGGTACGCGACGGACAGCGGCGCGTCGGAGCCGAACTGCTTCTCCAGGCCGAGCTGTTCGGTCTTCATGCCGAGTGCGGGCGCGGCGAGGGCGAGCAGGAGGACCGCGGCGCCGACGGCGAAGAACTTCGGGCGGGCGAGGACGGGGCGCAACACCTTGCCCGCCAGGCCGCCGCCGGCGTGTGCGCCCTTCGTGGCGCGGCGGTTCAGGAACGGGATGCGGCCGGCGTCGATCCGGTCGCCGAGCCCCGCGAGCAGCGCGGGCAGGACGGTGACCGAGCCGAGCATCGCCACGCACACCACGAGGATCGTGGCGACGGCGAAGCCCTTGAAGAGGAGCAGCCCGGACAGGAACATGCCCGCCATGGCGACCATCACGGTGAGGCCGGAGACGAGGACGGCGCGTCCGCTGGTGGCTGCCGCGATCCGCAGGGCCGTCTCCGCGTCCCGTCCCGCCGCGCGCTCGTCCCGCTCACGTCGCAGGTAGAAGAGGCAGTAGTCGACGCCGACCGCGAGACCCATCAGGAACATCACGGAGTACGTCGTCTCGAACAGGTGCAGCTGGTGGCTGGCCAGCGAGAGCAGCCCGAACGCCGCCACGCACGCGGTGAGCGCGAGCCCCACGGGGAGCAGCGCGGCGACCACCGCGCCGAAGGCGATCAGGAGGATGCCGAGTGCCAGCGGCACCGCGGTGAACTCGGCCTTCTTCAAGTCGTCGGCGAGCAGGTCGGACAGCTCCTTCTCGGAGCTCGCGTCGCCGAACTGGTGCACGGAGATGCCGCGTCCCGCGCCGTCCTCGCGTGCCTTCGCCACGGCGTCGAGGACCGGTTGGACGCGGTCGGCCGCGTCGTCCGACGGCCCCTTGATCTCGAAGCGGAGCAGCGCGTCCTTGCCGTCCTCGGAGGGCAGCGGCGCCTTGAGGCCGTGTACCTCGCCCGTCGCGTTCAGGGCCTTCGACAGGTCGGCGGCCGCGTCCCGCCATCCGTCGGCGGTGCGCGCGCCGACCATGACGAGCTCACCGGCCGGCTCGTCGATGCCCGCGTCGTCGAGGATCTCGGCGGCGCGGCCCGAGTCGCCGACGCCCATCTCCTCGTCGGAGGCGGTGACCGTGCCGGTGGCCCCGCCGATGACCGTGGCCAGGACCACGAAGACCAGCCAGCCGAGGATGGCCGCCTTCCGGTGGTGTGCGCTCCACACACCGAGTCGTGCCGCGAGGTTCCGCCTCATGGCGCTTCGCCCCCATCAAGTCTGCGTGAGTATGCGTCGGATAAGACGTCACTCACGCTAGAAATCGGGGGCCTCGCGCCCCAGCCGCCGAGGCCCCCTCTCGCCGAAGCACAGGGCGAGGACGGAGGGTGTCGTCAGGTACACCCCGGCCCGGGTGGAGGGCCCCATGACTCGCCCCCTCGGCACCGGCGAAAATGTGACCGTGCCGGACGCACGCAACGCGGCCGGACCCACGGTGTGACGAGAGGGATTGATGACCATGACGAGGCTCAAGGACGCGGTGGTCGCGGGGGTGCGCGGCCTCTACCTCACGATCTTCGCGCTGGCGGGTTCGATCGTCCTCCTCGTGTTCTCCGTGCTCTCGATCGCGTTCATCCTGCTGGGCGTCGGCGTCTTCACGACACCCGTGGTCCTCATGGCCCTGCGCAAGTACGCCAACACCTACCGCGGCCTGGCGGGGGCGTGGTCCGGCGTGACCGTCCCGCACGCCTACCGCCCCTTCCCGCCCGACCTGCGCTCCGGCGTCACCGGGCAGGTGGAGCGCTGCTCGCTGATGCTGAAGGACCCGGCGACCTGGCGCGACCTGCAGTGGCTGCTCGTCAACATGACCGCGGCACCGATCGTCGCGGTCCTCGCGCCCTCGCTCATCCTCTACATGCTGTACGGCTGGGTGCTCGCCGCCGGCGTGTGGGAGCCGATCTACGAAGCGGGCGGCGGCGAGTGGTTCGCGTTCATCCACGTCACCTCGCAGGACACCGCCGACCAGGCGGCGCTGCTCGGCACCGGCTTCTTCATCCTCGCCCTCTTCGTCAACCCCGGCCTCGTCCGCGGCCACTTCCTCCTGGCCCGCGCCTGCCTCTCCCCCACCTCGCGGATGCGCGAGCGCGAACTGGCGCAGCGCGTGGACCGGCTGACCGAGACCCGGCACGACGCCGTCGACAACTCCGCCGCCGAACTGCGCCGCATCGAGCGCGACCTGCACGACGGCGCGCAGGCCCGGCTGGTCGCCATGGGCATGGACCTCGGCACCATCGAGGCGATGATCGAGACCGACCCGGCCAAGGCCAAGGAGCTGATCGGCAAGGCCCGGCAGAACTCCGGCGAGGCGTTGACCGAGCTGCGCGACCTGGTCCGCGGCATCCACCCCCCGGTCCTCGCCGAACGCGGTCTCGGCGACGCCGTGAAGGCGCTCGCGCTGCGCCTGCCGCTGCCCATCGAGGTCGACGTCGAGCTGCCGGGGCGTGCGGAGGCACCGGTCGAGTCGGCCGCGTACTTCGCGGTGAGCGAGTCCCTGACCAACGCGATCAAGCACTCGGGCGCCGACCGCGTCTGGGTGGACATGCACCACGCCGACGGCATGCTGCGCATCGCCGTCACCGACAACGGCAAGGGCGGGGCGGTCGCCGGTGCGGGCTCCGGGCTGAGCGGCATCGAACGCCGACTCGGTACATTCGACGGCGTACTGGCCGTCAGCAGTCCCGCGGGCGGCCCGACCATGGTGACCATGGAGATCCCTTGCGTGTTGTCCTAGCCGAAGACCTCTTCCTGCTCCGTGACGGCCTGGTGCGGATGCTGGAGGCGTTCGACTTCGAGATCGCGGCGGCGGTGGAGAGCGGGCCCGAACTGACGAAGGCCCTCGCGGAGTTGCGGCCGGACGTCGCCGTGGTCGACGTCCGGCTCCCGCCGTCCCACACGGACGAGGGCCTGCAGTGCGCGCTCGCCGCCCGCCGGGCCCGGCCCGGACTGCCCGTCCTGGTCCTCTCGCAGCACGTGGAGCAGCTGTACGCGCGCGAGCTCCTCGCCGACGGGAACGGCGGCGTCGGCTATCTCCTCAAGGACCGGGTCTTCGACGCGGCGCAGTTCATCGACGCCGTGCGGCGGGTCGCGGCCGGCGGCACCGCGATGGACCCGCAGGTCATCCAGCAGCTCCTGTCCCGGCGTTCCGCCTCCGACGAACCGCTCGGCGCGCTCACCCCGCGCGAGCGCGAGGTCCTCGAACTCATGGCGCAGGGCAGGTCGAACGCGGCGATCGCGGCGCAGCTCGTCGTCACCGAGCGGGCCATCGCCAAGCACACGTCCAACATCTTCGGAAAGCTGGACCTGGCGGTCTCCGACGACGACAACCGCCGGGTCCTCGCGGTCCTCGCCTATCTGGACCAGGGGCGCTGAAGGCGTCCGTACGGCTCTGAACGCATCGGGTCGCTGATGCGTATGTAGCCCCATGGGACGTACCTCACGAAAACGATCAAGGCTGGCGCGGCGCGTGGTCGCCGCGTCCGCAGCGGTAGTCATGGGCGGCGGCGGCCTGGTCGCCGTGAACGTCTACGCGAACGCCGGGGAAGGCACGGATCAGCCTCCTCCGCGGAGTGCCGGGCAGCAGCTGTCGACCATCAGCTGCCCGGACGTGGGCAATGAGCTGCCGGAGGTGCCGGATGCCGCGCGCGGCGAGGTGGACCGGCAGCTCGCCGATCTGGACAGCCAGATCACGGACGCGTACGGGCAGTTCGAGCGGGTCCAGGACAAGGAGTCCCTGCTCGGCCCCCTGGAGGAGAAGCGCAGGGAGACCCTCGGCGGCATCTCGGACACCCTGGACCGGTCCGGCGCCCGGCCCGAGGGGCTCGACAGCATGGCGCCCTGCACGCTGCGTGCCGACGATCAGGAGGACACAGGGGAACAAAGCGCGTCCGGCAACGGCCCCGAGGCCGGGGACTTCGCCGAGATCCGGTCCGTCCGGCCCAACGTCAACCGCCCCCGCAACGGCCGCAACGCGTCGCGCGGCACCTTCACCACCCAGTGCGGCCGCAACCAGAACGGCAAGTTCAACCCGGACAACGTCATCGTCGCGCCCGGCGTCAGCAACGGCGCGCACCACATGCACGACTACGTGGGAAACCAGGCCACGGACGCCTTCTCCGACGACAACGACCTCGCGAACGGGCGGACGAGCTGCCGCAATCAGGGCGACAGGTCGACGTACTACTGGCCGGTCCTGCGCCTGCAGAACGGCGAGAACGAGGACGACGCGCAGGCCGACGGCGGCGGCAAGGACCAGAACGTCGGCGAGATCCAGACACCCGCTTCCGTGTCGCTGAAGTTCGCGGGGAACCCGGTGAGCAAGGTCGTCGCGATGCCGCGCTTCCTGCGCATCATCACCGGTGACGCCAAGGCGTTCACCAACGGCGACGCCAACGCCAACGCGTCGTGGAGCTGCACCGGCTTCGAGAACCGGCAGCTGAAGGACAAGTACCCGATCTGCCCCGAGGGCAGCAAGGTGGTCCGTACGTTCAACTTCCAGAGCTGCTGGGACGGGCAGAACACCGACAGCGCCAACCACCGCACCCACGTCGCCTTCGCCGACCCGCGGACCGGCGCCTGTCCGCGCGGCTTCCGTGCCGTGCCCCAGCTGGTGCAGCGCATCGTGTACGACGTGCCGCCGGGCCCCGGCTTCGCCGTCGACTCGTTCCCCGAGCAGCTGCACAAGCCCGTCACCGACCACGGCGACTTCATCAACGTCTTCGACGAGCGGCTGATGCGGCGCGTCGCCCAGTGCGTCAACTCCGGTCAGCGCTGCACCTGACCGCACTCCCCCGTTCGGCCGCGGCGCCGCTCACCCCTCGTGGTGGCCGTGGTGGTCCCCGCCGTGCCTGCCCGCGGCGTCCACCACGGTCCCGCCGAGGCGGTCGTGCAGCGCCGCGATGTCGTCGGCGGCGCCGACCGCCACCCAGCTGCTGCCGCCGACGAGGTACGTACCCCCGTAGTCGTTCGCCTCATCGAGCCATTCGGCCTGGCCACGGGCGTTTGTAAAGGTTACGAGCACGTAGCGCCGGGCACCGTTCTGACAGGTGGCCTGGCGCAGCTCCGCCGCGTCCGTCCGGACGTCGGGCCTGCATCCCGCCTCGGCCGCCAGCTGCTCAAGGCTGCCGCTCGCCGTGCGTGGTGTGCCGTCACCCCCCGAGCCGCATCCCATCACCATCACCAGGGCTCCCGCAGCCATGCCCGAAAGCGCGTACCGCGCCGCTCCGACCGTCCTCATCGTCGTCCCACCAGCCTCTTCCGGCGAGCCGAACTCGCCTGTCTCGTATGCACCGTTGATGGAGTCCGAACGCCCGGATACCGTGCGCCGCAGCCTTCACCCCAGGGGGTACACATGTCCGAACCGTCCAGACGCACCGTGCTAGGCACCGCGGGAGCCCTCGGTCTCGGCGCCGCCGTCGGCGGCGTACCGCTCCCGGCCCACGCCGCCGACGGGCCCGCCGGTTCCGCCGCGGGCCCCGCCTTCGATACGGATTCCGCGCGCTCGGCGCTCAACAGACTCCTGCCGCATCACGCGGAACAGTTCCGGCTCAGACTTCTTCCCGCGCGCGGCCGCGAGGACCGTTTCGAGGTCACCGGCACGACCGGCCGGATCGAGGTGTCCGGCACGACGCCCGCCGTACTGCTCACCGGCGTCCACTGGTACCTGAAGTACGTGTGCGGGGCCCACATCACCTGGAACGGCAACCAGCTGAACCTGCCGCGCAGGCTGCCCGCACCGGCCAGGACGCTCAGGCGGAGCACCTCGCTCCCCCACCGGTTCGCCCTGAACGACACGAACGACGGGTACACCGCGCCGTACGCCGACTGGACGTACTGGGAGCGGATGATCGACGTACTCGCCCTGCACGGGTGCAACGAGGTCCTCGTGATCGCGGGCGCCGAGGCGGTGTACCGGAAGGTGCTCACCGAGTTCGGCTACTCGGACGCCGAGGCCAGGGCGTGGCTGCCCGCGCCCTCGCACCAGCCCTGGTGGCTGCTGCAGAACCTCTCCGGGTACGGCGGGCCGCTCTCCGAGCAACTCGTCGCGGACCGGGTGGCGCTGGGGCGGCGCATCGTGCGGCGACTTCGCGACCTCGGGATCGCGCCGGTCCTCCCCGGCTACTACGGCCATGTGCCCGACGGGTTCGTCGAGCGCAACGGCGGGGACGCGCGCGTCGTCCCGCAGGGCGTCTGGCACGGGTTCAGACGGCCCGACTGGCTCGACCCGCGCACCTCGGCGTTCGCGAAGGTCGCCGCCGCCTTCTACCGCCACCAGGAAGAGCTCTTCGGCCCCACCGACCTCTTCAAGATGGACCTGCTGCACGAGGGCGGCACCGCGGGCGACGTGCCCGTGCCCGCGGCGGCACGCGGCGTGGAGGCGGCCCTGCGCAAGGCGCGGCCGAACGCCACGTGGGTGATCCTCGGCTGGGAGGCCAACCCGCTGCCCGTGCTGCTCGACGCCGTCGACAAGAAGCGGATGCTGATCGTCGACGGCGTCTCCGACCGGTACGCGAAGGAGCCGGACCGGGAGAAGGACTGGGGCGGCACCCCGTACGCCTTCGGGACCATTCCCAACTTCGGCGGCCGCACGACGATCGGCGCCCGCACCCACCTGTGGAACGAGCGGTTCTTCGCCTGGCGCGACAAAGCGGGCAGCGCCCTGACCGGCACCGCGTTCATGCCCGAGGCCACGGACCGCGACCCCGCCGCCTTCGAGCTCTTCTCCGAGCTCGCGTGGACGAAGGCACCGGTGGACCGGGCCGCCTGGTTCTCCTCGTACGCCGACTTCCGGTACGGCGGGCGGGACGCCGACGCGCGGTCCGCGTGGCGCACCCTGAACGCGACCGCCTACCAGCACACCGCCGTCGAACGCAGCGACCCGCACGACTCGCTCTTCGCCGCGCGCCCCGACCTCGCGGCGGCGCGCGCCGCGGAGTACGCGCCGCGCGCGCTCACCTACGATCCCGGGCGGTTCGACGCCGCGCTCACCGGGCTCCTCGGCGTGGCGGGACCGCTGCGGGACAGCGCCGCCTACCGCCACGACCTGGTCGACGTCGCCCGGCAGGCCCTCGCCCACCGCAGCCGCCAGCTCCTGCCGCAGCTGCGGACGGCGTACGAGCGCAAGGACCGGCGGACGTTCGGCACGCTCGCGGAGCTGTGGCTGCGGTTGATGCGGCTCTCGGACGAGGTGACGGGCACGCACCCGGCGTTCCTCCTCGGCCCGTGGACCGCGGCCGCCCGCCGCATGGGGACGACCGAGGCGGAACGCGCCGAGTTCGAGCGGACCGCCAAGGTCCTGATCACCGTGTGGGGCGAGCGCGCCACGGCCGACGCCGGGCGGCTGCACGACTACGGCAACCGCGAATGGCACGGCCTCATCGCCGACCTGTACGTGCCGCGCTGGCAGACGTGGCTCGACGAGCTGGCCGACGCCCTCGCCGCGGGGCGGGAGCCGAAGCCGGTGGACTGGTTCGCGCTGGAGGAGAAGTGGACGCGGGAGCGCAAGGACTATCCGCAGCGCCCGCAGGGAGCCACCCCGTACCGCGTCGCCTCCCGCGTCCGGGACGTCCTGGCGCGGGCGCCCTACCAGGGCAGCCTGGAGGTCACCGCCGACCCGCCCACCGTCCCGCCCGGGGGCCACTCCCGTCTGACGGCCTCCTTCCGCAACGTCAACGGCCTCCGCGCCACGGGCCGCGTCGACTTCGCGTTGACGGGCATCGAGGCGGAGCCGACGGGCCCCGTGTCCCTGCCGCGGGTGGCTCCCGCGGGCACGGGAAAGGTCACGTGGCGGGCGTCCGCCCCGGACACCCCGCTGGACCGGCCGCTGCGCCCGCTCCCCTACGAGATCACGGTGCGGTACGGGCCCGCGGGCGAGCGGCGGGTGCGGGCCGTCCACGAGGGCGTGCTGTACGAGGCGGGCCCGGTGGACGACGTGTGGCGCTCCTACACGAACAACGCCGCGGTGTTCGGCCAGTTGGGAGAGCGGTACGCGATCGACGGGGGCGGCGCGGACCTGTGGAAGGGCACGGCCGAGTTCGGGACGCTGTACCGCGAGGGGGCGCTGCGGGACGGGGTGTCGGTGACGGTGCGGGTCGACCGGCAGGCGAAGACGGGTCCGTGGGCCAGGGCGGGCCTGATCGCCCGCAACTCCCTCGCGACACCGCTGTCCCCGGGCTTCGTCGACCTGGCCGTGACGCCCTCCAATGGAGTCGTCCTCTCCTACGACACGAACGGTGACGGCACGCTCGACACGTACCAGCGCATCACGGGCGTCACGGCCCCGGTGCTGCTCCGGCTCTCCCGCACCGGGAACTCCTTCACCGGCTCGTGCTCGACGGACGACGGCGCGACGTGGCGGACGGTGGCGACGGTGCCGGTGCCGGGGGCCGCGGCCGTGCAGGACGTGGGGCTGTTCATGAGCGCGACGAACGGGGGTGACGGGGCCCGCGGGACGGTGGAGTTCAGCGGGTGGAAGCAGGCATAGGCGTGTCCCCCGCCCCACCCCGGCTGCCAAGGGCGGGGCGGGGGGTGCCAGGGTGTGGCCATGAATGCTGACTGGGAGAAGCGGGTCGCGGCGGCCTGGGAGACGTTGGACTCCTACGGGGAGGACGGGGGCGAGGAGTTCCGGGCCGTGATCGACCGGCTCGCCGGCGAGTTGCCGGACGGAGACCCTGTAGGGCTCTTCGAGCGGGCGAGCGCCTTCGATTCCACCGGGCACTCGGACCGTGCCGTGCCCCTCTACCAGGAAGCCCTTGACCGCGGCCTCGACGGATACCGCAGGCGGCGTACGGCCGTACAGCTCGCGAGTTCGCTGCGGAACGTGGGGCGGGCGGAAGAGGGCGCCGCGCTGCTCACCGCCGAACTGGACAGGGGTCCCGGCGAGTTGGAGGACGCGCTGCGCGCCTGCCTCGCGCTGTGCCTCGCCAGCCTCGGGAGGGAGCGCGAAGGCCTCGCCCTCGTGCTCGAGGCCCTCGCCCCGCACCTCCCCCGCTACCAGCGCTCCATGGCCAACTACGCCCGCGCACTCGTGGCGGACACCCCGGCATGAGGTGACCATCCGACGATTCGCTCGTTTTGCTGAACGTGTCGTCGAATGTGCAGTCTCCATCGAAGTCCCCCAAGTCCAGCCGCCCCACCCCGGTGGTCGACGTGGAGCAGGCCGAGGCCGCCCTCGTCGAGCACTACCCGCGGCTCGTCCGGCTCGCCTACCTGGTGCTGCCGCCGAGCCTCGGCCGCAACCGCCGGGTCCTGACCGCCCACGCCCTCACCCAGCGCGCCCTGCCGCGCAGCCGCAGAACGGGCGAGGCCGCCGTTCCCGGCCAGCGGGGAGGGGGTGGTGGCCAGGCCGGTGAGGGCGGCAAGGCGCGGGCCCTCGGCGACCCCGCCTACGCGTACATGCGGCTCCAAGTGCTGTGCGGCGCCCTCGACGCCTGCGTGCCCCTGCGGTGGAACGCCTGGCCCAAGAGGGCCCAGCTGCCGCCGCTGCTGCCGCAGGTGCGCGGGCTGCGCCTCTTCCCGCGCTCGGGCGGGGCCGAGGAACTCGCCCTGGACCAGCGTCTTGCCGCGTTGTCGGGCGCCGCCCGCGCCGCCTACGTGCTGCGGGGTCTGGAAGCGCTGGACGACGCCGGTGTGTGCGCCGTGCTCGCCGCCGCCGGCTGCGACGATCCCGAGGACGCCCTGGACGAGGCCGACGGCGTCGAGGCGCGGTACGACCTGCTGGCGTCCCCCGAGTTCGACCCCTGCTCCCTGCAGGCGCGGCCGACCGACCTGATGCGGCGCAGGCAGCACATGAAGGCCGCGGGTGTCGCGGCCGCCGCCGTCCTGGTGTGCGGGGCGCTCCTCGGGCTGCCGGGCGACGGATGGGGGCCCGACGGCGCAGCCGCGCCGCCCTACGCGCAGAACCCGGCCGCTCAAGCCGCGCTTGATCCGGGGCAGTTGACGACGGCGACCGCGGGGGCGTGGAAACGTTCCGCTCGGACCGACTTCTCCATGTGGCCCGCGCGCGGCGACCTCGTCGGCGACAGGGAACTGCTCCGCCGCGCCCTCGCCGTGTGGGCGCGCCCCGGCGAGTCCGTACAGGTCTCCGCGACCCCGGGCACCGCCTCCGGTGCGCCGCCCGGACCGGCCCGGCTGCTCTACGCGGGCGAGGTCGACTCCGCGCGCGTGGTGCTGCTCTACGACGGACTGCGCATCGTGCGGTACGCCGAGCCGAAGGAGGGCACCGGCGGCGCGGCGCTCGACTTCGCCCGTGTGGACGGCGCGACCGGCACGGAGGCGAACGCCGTCGTCGTCGACCGCGCCGACGGCAACATCCGCTATCTGACCGCGCCGTGGATCACGTCCGTGGGCGTGCAGGACCTGCTGAAGCCGGCCGCGAAGGCCGTGACCCTGCGGCGGTCCGCCGACGGTGTCACCGCCCCGTTCGCGGGCCCCGTGCAGACCGGCGCGTGCACGTCGTGGAACGCGCTGCGGCTGCGCGACCACTCCGGTGCCACGCGTCTGACGACCGACCTCGGCGAGCTCGTCCCCGCCCACCTCACCGCGGGCCGCCCGCGGGCCCCGCGCGAGGCCACGCCCGCCGAGTGGACGAAGTCCGCGTGCTCCCTCGCCACGGTCCGCTCGCACGGCGTCCGCTCCGTGAACGCGTGGACGTACGCCCGTCAGGCCCTGCCCGAGGCCAACGGCGCCGCCGACTGGGTCTGCACCCGCGCCGACACCTGGCGCGGCGAGGGCAGCCGGATCCTCGCCCAGTTCCAGACCGCCGACGGGCCCACGGGCGCCGTCGCCGCGAAGGCCGAGGACGTCCCCGCCTGCGGCAGCCGCGACCCGAAGGTCCTCGCGGGCGTCCTGTGGAAGTCTCGGGCGGGCTCCTGGTACCTCCTGGGCGCGGGCAGCAAGAACGTCACGTCCATCACCGGGTCCGGCGGCGAGCGCACGGCGGGCAACGTCCTCGCGGTTCGGACCGAGCGGACCGCGAAGGCGCGGCTCACCGGCGCGCTCGCCGACGGAACGAAGGTGACGACGCTCCGCTGAGGGAACTCACCCGCGCAGACCCCTGTACCGCCGAACTACCCATCAGTACATTGACGCCATGTCTAATACGCAGAGCCGGGCGCCCGAGCCCGTCGCGTCCGAGCACAGAGCGCTCAAGGCACGCAACGTCTCCTTCTCCTGGGAGAGCACCCCGCTCCACTGGCTCCCCGACGACCCGTTCACCACGCACACCATCAACGTCCTGCACCTGCTGCTGCCCGCCGGCGAACGCTGGTTCGTCCACGTCTACAAGCAGGTCCTGCCGCTGATCCGCGACGAGCGGCTGCGCCAGGACGTCATCGGGTTCATCGGCCAGGAGGCCATGCACGCGCAGGCCCACGACGAGGTCCTGCCGCACCTCAAGGAGCAGGGCCTCGACCCGACGCCGTACACCGCGCAGGTCGACTGGCTCTTCGAGAAGCTGCTCGGCGACCGGACGCTGCCGCCCGGCAGGGCGCGCCGGTGGTGGCTGATGGAGCGCGTCGCGATCATCGCGGCCATCGAGCACTACACCGCGTTCCTCGGCAACTGGGTCCTCAACGCCGAGGAGCTGGACCGCAGGGGCGCCGACCCCACCATGCTCGACCTGCTGCGCTGGCACGGCGCGGAGGAGGTCGAGCACCGCTCCGTCGCCTTCGAGCTGTTCATGCACGTCGACGGCGGCTACCGGCGCCGCGCCAGGACGTGGGCGACGGCGTTCACCGCGCTGGTCTTCCTCTGGCAGCGCGGGGCGCGGTTCTTCATGGCCAACGACCCGACGCTCGTGGACGGCCGGGCGACCTTCAAGGACTTCCACCGGAGCGGCAAGGCGGGAACCCTGCCCTCCACCGGCGACATGATCCGCTCCATCCCCCGCTACCTCAGCCGGGCCTACCACCCCTCGCAGGAGGGCAGCACCGAGCAGGCCGCCGCCTATCTCGCCTCCTCGCCCGCGGCCGTCGCCGCGCTCGCCGCCGAGAAGGGGACCGCCTGACATGCCCCGCATCCGCACCGTCGCCCTCGCCGCGGGCGTCGCCCTGCTCACCCGGCGTGCCCTGCGCCGCCGCATCGCGGCCTCCCCGCTGTGGCCGCTGCCCGCCCTGGAGGAGCCCGTCTCCGGGCAGCCGCGCTCTCGTGCCCTGCGGCTCCGCGTCGCCCGGCACGAGACGGTCGCCGACGGCGTCGTCCAACTGCGCCTGGAAGGGGCCGGGTTGCCGGGCTGGCGGCCCGGCGCCCACCTCGACCTCGTGCTGCCGTCGGGTCTCGTGCGGCAGTACTCGCTCTGCGGCGACCCCGGGGACTCCTCCTCGTACACCGTCGCGACCCGGCTGATCGCGACGGAGCAGGGCGGCAGGGGAGGCTCGCGCGAGGTGCACGAGCTGCTCCGGGAAGGTGCCGTGGTCGAGGTGCGCGGGCCGCGCAACCGTTTCCCGCTGGCCGACGCGACGTCGTACGTCTTCGTGGCGGGCGGCATCGGGATCACACCGATCCTGCCGATGCTGAGGGCCGTCGAGGCGGCAGGCGCGCGGTGGCGGCTGCTGTACGGCGGGCGGTCGCGGGCGTCGATGCCGTTCCTCGAAGAGGTGGAGAAGCTCGGCGGTGCCGGGCGCGGGCGCGTCACCGTGGTCGCGGAGGACGAGGCCGGACTGCCGGACCTCGCCGCCTTCCTCGAAGGGACACCGCCGGGCGCCGCGGTCCACGTGTGCGGGCCCGAGGCCCTGATGGACGCCGTCGCCGCCGCCCTGCCCGACGGCTGCCCGCTGCACGTGGAAAGGTTCACGCCACGCACCTCCACCGACGGCAACGCCGCTTTCGAGGTGGAACTGCGGCGCAGCGGACGCACGGTGGCGGTCGCCGCGGACACCACGGTGCTCGCCGCGGTCCGCGCGGAGCTGCCCAACACCCCGTACAGCTGCCAACAGGGCTTCTGCGGAACGTGCCAACAGCGCGTCGTGGAAGGGGAGATCGACCACCGCGACGAGCTGCTCACCGACGACGAACGGGCCGGTTCGATGCTCATCTGCGTCTCGCGGGCGCGCGGGGAGCGGCTCGTCCTCGACATGTGAGGCCGGCGCCCGGAACGGACCCGGACCGGCCGGTAGCGGGGCCGGTTCTGCTCGGTAAGGTGTTCGCATGACAACCGGGGTGCGCCGCAGGATGGGTGTCGAGGAGCGGCGGCAGCAGTTGATCGGGGTCGCGCTCGACCTGTTCAGCCACCGCTCGCCCGACGACGTGTCCATCGACGAGATAGCAGCGGCCGCGGGCATCTCGCGCCCGCTGGTCTACCACTACTTCCCCGGCAAACTCAGCCTGTACGAGGCGGCGTTGCGCCGGGCGGCGGACGACCTGGCAGGACGGTTCGTGGAGCCCCGCGAGGGACCGGCCGGGGCTCGGCTGCTGCGGGTCATGGGCCGTTTCTTCGCCTTCGTCGACGACCACGGGCCCGGCTTCTCCGCGCTGATGCGGGGCGGCCCCGCCGTCGGCTCCTCGACGACGAACGCGCTGGTCGACTCGGTGCGCCAGGCGGCGTACGAGCAGGTGCTCTTCCAGCTCGACGTCACGGAGCCCTCCGCCAGGCTCGAACTCGTCGTGCGGTCCTGGATCTCCCTCGCCGAGTCGACGGCGCTGATCTGGCTGGACGGCCGGCGCATCCCCCGCGCGGAGCTGGAACTCCAGCTGGTGCACGACTTCGCGGCGCTCGCCGCGGTGAGCGCCGCCTACGACGAGGACATGGCGAAGCTGCTGCGCGAGGTCCTCGCGTCGGAGTCCCCCGACGGCCCCTTCGCCGACCTCCTGGAACGGCTTGCGACACTGGCCCCATGACAGCACGACCGACCTGCCGCCGCGCGGACATCGGCGACGCGGCGACCCTGGCGGGCCTCTACGAGGACGTGGTCCGCGGGCTGCGGGACCAGGGCATCGACCAGTGGAAGCCGGGCGCCAGGGACGAGCGGCACTTCGAGCGGGTGATCGGCTCCTCCACGGCGGAGGCGTGGCTCGCGTACGACGGGTCCGGCGCCCTGGGCGCCTACGAGCTGTGGTGGTCGGACGAGCAGGCGTGGGGCGCGCAGCCGCCGGTCGCCGGGTATGTGCACCGGCTGATGACGCGCCCCGGGGCGCCCGCGGGGACGGGCCGCGCGCTGCTGCGGGACGCCGAGCGCCGGATCGCGGCGGCGGGCCGTGAACTGAGCCGCCTGGACGTCATGGTGACGAGCCCCCGCCTGCGCACGTACTACGAAGGGGCCGGATACGCGGTCGTCGGCGAACTCACGGACAAGATCGCCGCGGACGGCACCCCGTACGGGGTGCTGCTGATGGAGAGGCCGCTCGGCCAGGGCGTCGGGGCGGTCGCCCTAACGCAGCCGCATGGCGAGGAGTGCGATGTCGTCCTCGCGGTTGTGGCCCAGGCAGGCCAGCAGCGTGTCGCAGAGGGCCGTGACGCCGAGGGGCGCTTCGGCGGCGACCGTGCGCAGGTGCTCCATGGATTCGGCTAGGTCGGTGCCGCGGGTCTCGATGAGCCCGTCGGTGACCATGAGGAGCCGGTCGGTGGGGCGCAGGACCGTCTCGGTGAGCGGCGGCCTGTCCAGGCCCAGGCCCAGCAGGGGGCCCTTCGCCCGGAGGTAGGTGGCGGTGCCGTCGTCGGCGACGACGAGGGGCGGGATGTGTCCCGCGTTGGCGACGCGGGTACGTCCGGTGGCGGGGTCGACGAGGGCCAGGCAGAGGGTGGCGGTCACCTCGGGGTGGTAGCGCTGCAGCATGCTGTCGAGGCGCCCTGCGAGTCTGCGCGGGTCGGGGTCCTCGATGCAGTAGGCGCGCAGCGCGTGCCGGATCTCGACCATGACGGTGGCGGCGTCCAGGGAGTGGCCGACGACGTCGCCGATGCCGGTGAGGAGCCCCTGCGAGGTGGTGAGCGAGGCGTAGAAGTCGCCGCCGATCTCGGTGTCGCGGGAGGCGGGTTCGTAGCGGACGACGACTTCGGTGCCGGGGGTCTGCGGGACGTGCGCCGGCAGGAAGCTGCGCTGGAGGGTGAGGGCGATGTGGCGTTCCACCTCGTACATCAGCAGTCGTTCGGCGGCGACGGCGGTGGCGTGGGCGAGACGCCCCACGAACCGTCCGGTGCCGGGTGCGGGCCCTCGGTCGTACACGGGTGTGGCGAGGCAGACGGGCGCGGACGCTTCGCGGGCGCGGGCCAGCGTGAGCCGGGCTCCGACGGGGCGTCCCGAGCCGTCGGACGGTTCGACGTGGAAGAAGCCGGCCGGCCACAGGGGCGCGGGCACGACGATGTCGCGGACGCCCACCTGGCCCGTCGTGCCGCTCTCGATCAGTCGGGCCACCGTGGTGTGCGCGCCTTCGTCGGGCAGTGAGGCGGCGGCGCTGCGCCGGGACAGGCTGCGGTGGAGCTCGCCGTCGTCGCCGATGACGAAGGCCGCGGCGGGCCGGTCGGTGAGGCGGGCCGTGCCGGCCGCGGCGGCCTCGACGAGTTCGCGGGGGCAACGGGCGGACTGCACGTCGAGGATCGTCTCGGCGAGCCGGGTGAGGTGTCCGGCCTGCGCCTCGGCGTCGCTGCGGTGGCGTGCGCCGCGGGCCGCGGCCCGCACGACGGCCTGGATCTCCTCCGGTTCGGCGGGCACCGTCAGATAGGCCTCGCCGCCCGCGTCGAGGCCCAGGCACCGGTCGGCGGGGGCTATCCGGGCGGCCGAGAAGTGCACGACGGGCAGGGCGGCGAACGGCGGCGTCTCCTTCAGCCTGCGGCACAGTTCGAAGCCGCTCATGTCGGGCAGGCCGACGTCGACGAGCGCCACGTCCGGCAGTTCACCGGCGCGTCGGCGTACGTCGAGCTCGATGAGGGCCTCGCCCGCACTGGCGGCGAGGACCACGCGGTGGCCGTCCCTGCGCAGGACCGCACCGAGTGCGTATCGGCTGGCGGCGACGTCGTCCACCACCAGGATCGTGCTGCCTGCCTTGGCGTTCACGCTCACACGGGGCCCCTTTGGGGCTGGTGGGGCAGACCCCCCGCGGGCCTGCCCGACCAAGTTATCGTCCTGGAGCGCACGGCGGGAGATGATGACGCTCCTACGACCGGGATCAGTGAAGATCCAGGAACTTTCCTCGCACGAAAGGACCTTGGCGATAGAATCTCCGGCTCGCCCCCTGGCGCTGGTGCGCCCTCGTGACCTTCGCGTTCCGCCGGGCGTTCTCACCGGAGAAGCCGACCGCCGCACCCGTCCTGAGGGACTCCATGACCCAGAACGTCACCTCCGCGCCCGCCACCGAGTCCTCGCCCACCGGGGAGTGGTGGCGTGACGCCGTCATCTACCAGGTCTATCCGCGCAGCTTCGCCGACGGGAACGGCGACGGCATGGGCGACCTGCCCGGCATCACGGCCCGTCTGCCGTACCTGCGCGACCTGGGCGTGGACGCCGTGTGGCTCTCCCCCTTCTACGCGTCGCCGCAGGCCGACGCCGGGTACGACGTGGCGGACTACCGTGCCGTCGACCCGATGTTCGGCACCCTCACCGACGCCGACGGCCTCATCGGCGAGGCGCACGCGCTCGGTCTGCGCGTCATCGTCGACGTCGTGCCCAACCACTGCTCCGACCGGCACGAATGGTTCGTGCGGGCGCTGCGCGAGGGCCCGGGTTCCGCGGCCCGAGACCGTTTCCTGTTCCGCCCCGGCCGGGGCGCGGACGGTGAACTCCCGCCGAACGACTGGGAGTCCGTGTTCGGCGGCCCGGCCTGGACGCGCGTCGGGGACGAGGAGTGGTACCTCCACCTGTTCGCGCCCGAGCAGCCCGACTTCAACTGGGAGCACCCGGACGTCCACGACGAGTTCCGGTCCGTGCTGCGGTTCTGGCTCGACCTCGGCGTCGACGGGTTCCGCGTCGACGTCGCGCACGGCCTGGTCAAGGCGGCGGGCCTGCCGGACATCGGCCACTCGGAGCAGGTCAAGCTGCTCGGCAAGCAGGCCGTGCCCTACTTCGACCAGGACGGCGTGCACGAGATCTACCGCGACTGGCGCCACATCCTGGAGGAGTACGGACAGGACGGCGGGGCGCGGCGGATCGCCGTCGCCGAGGCATGGACCCCTACGGTCGAGCGCAGCGCCCGCTACCTGCGCCGCGACGAGCTGCACCAGGCGTTCAACTTCGAATACCTGACGACGGGTTGGGATGCCGGTGCGCTGCGCGACGTCATCGACCGCTCGCTGGCCGCGATGAACGCCGTGGAGGCGCCCGCCACGTGGGTGCTCTCCAACCACGACGTCGTACGCCACACGACGCGCTTCGCGGACGGCGACGCGGCGCGGGGGCTGCGCCGGGCGCGGGCGGCCACGCTGCTGATGCTGGCGCTGCCCGGCTCGGCGTACCTGTACCAGGGCGAGGAGCTGGGTCTGCCGGAGGTGACGGAGCTGCCGGACGAGGTGCGGCAGGACCCGGCGTTCTTCCGCGGCTCGGGGCAGGAAGGCACGCGGGACGGCTGCCGGGTGCCGCTGCCGTGGTCCGGGGAGCGCGCCCCGTTCGGCTTCGGGCCGCGGGAGGGCGGTCCGAGCTGGCTGCCGCAGCCGGACGCGTGGAAGGACCTGTCGGTGGCCGCGCAGTCGGGCGATCCGGCGTCGACGCTGGAGTTCTACCGGCGGGCGCTGGCCGTGCGCCGCGCGCATCCGGCGCTCGGCGCGGGCCGCGACATCACCTGGCTGCCCGCACCGGAGGGCGTGCTCGCGTTCCGCCGCGCCACCTCGGCGGGTTCGTTCGTGTGCACGGTGAACCTTGCCGCGGCGCCGGTCGCGCTGCCGACGCCCGGCACGCCGCTCCTGGCCAGCGCGGAGATCACGCCGGGCGCGGGGCGGACGGTGCTTCCGGCGGATTCGGCGGTCTGGTGGGCAGCCTGAGACGCGACCGGTACAGTCCCGTCCTGTGACCGCACGGCTAACCGACATCGCAGCCCAGGCGGGGGTCAGCGAAGCGACGGTGAGCCGCGTGCTCAACGGCAAGCGGGGCGTCGCCGCGGGCACCCGTCAGTCCGTGCTCGCCGCGCTCGACGTGCTCGGCTACGAACGCCCGGTGCGGCTGCGCCGCCGCAGCGAGGGGCTGGTCGGCCTGATCACGCCGGAGCTGGAGAACCCGATATTCCCCGCGCTCGCGCAGGTCGTCGGGCAGGCCCTGACCCGGCAGGGGTACACGCCGGTGCTCGCCACGCAGACCCCCGGCGGTTCCACGGAGGACGAGCTCACCGAGATGCTGGTCGACCGCGGGGTCGCCGGGATCATCTTCGTCTCGGGGCTGCACGCGGACACCTCGGCCGACACGCACCGCTACGAACAGCTGCGGGCTCAGGGCGTCCCCTTCGTCCTGGTGGACGGCTTCTCACCGAAGGTGCAGGCGCCGTCCGTCTCGCCGGACGACCGCGCGGCGATGCGCCTCGCGGTGACCCACCTGGTCTCCCTGGGGCATACACGCATCGGGCTCGCCCTCGGCCCGAAACGGTTCGTGCCCGTCCAGCGCAAGATCGAGGGGTTCGTCCGCACGATGCGGGACCAGCTGGACCTCTCCCCCGACACGGTCGAGGCGGAACTGGTCCAGCACTCTCTGTACACCCTGGAGGGCGGTCAGGCGGCGGCCTCGGCGCTTCTCGACCGCGGCTGCACGGCGGTGGCCTGCGCCAGCGACATGATGGCACTGGGTGCCATAAGGGAGGCGCGCCGGCGCGGCCTCGAGGTGCCGGACGACGTCTCCGTGGTCGGCTTCGACGACTCGCCGCTGATCGCGTTCACCGACCCGCCGCTGACCACCGTGCGCAAGCCGGTGCCCGCCATGGGCCAGGCCGCGGTGCGCACGCTCCTGGAGGAGATCGGCGGCACGCCCGCGCCGCCCGGCGAATTCGTCTTCATGCCCGAGCTGGTCGTCCGGGGTTCAACCGCCTCGGGTCCCAGGCGCCCCTAGGGTCACTTGAGGGGCGCGCCCTCCTTCCTGCGGCGTAGAGAATGCGGTCCGAACCCGACCAGGGGATGATCGGTCGAAGGGTGGGGATCTGGCAGACTCTGTCCCTATGGGTGAGACGACCGTGACGACACTTGAAGGCCAAGAAAGGGCTGCTGCATCACCCATCGCGGACGAGAAGGACGACCGCAATGGGCAGAATGCGCTGCGTCGTTTCCGTCGCCTCCGAACGCCCCGCCGCCCCCGCCTCTGGTTCGAGATCCTGCTCATCGGCGTCAGTTACTGGACGTACTCACTGATCCGCAACGCGGTGCCGGAACAGAAGTCGCAGGCGCTGCGCAACGCGGACTGGATCTGGCGCGTCGAGCACGATCTGGGGATAGCGGTCGAGCAGAGCGTCAACCACACCGTCGACTCGGTGACATGGCTCATCGTCGGCATGAACTACTACTACGCGACCCTGCATTTCGTCGTCACGCTCGGTGTCCTCGTCTGGCTCTTCCGCAAGCACCCGGGGCGGTACGCGGCCACACGCCTCGTCCTCTTCGCGACGACGGCGGTCGCCCTGGTCGGCTACTACTTCTACCCGCTGGCCCCGCCGCGCCTGATGAACGGCACCCACTTCATCGACACCGTGGTCGTCCACCAGACGTGGGGCTCGATGGCCTCCGGCGACCTCAAGAACATGTCGAACCAGTACGCGGCGATGCCGTCGATGCACATCGGCTGGTCGCTGTGGTGCGGGCTGACGATCTTCGCCCTGGCGTCGGTGCCGTGGGCCAAGGTGCTCGGCCTGCTCTACCCCGTCGCGACGCTCGTCGTCATCGTGGCCACCGCCAACCACTTCTGGCTCGACGCGGTCGGCGGCATGATCTGCCTGGCCTTCGGCTTCGCGGTCGCGCGGCTCTGGTACGGCTCGATGCCGTACGCGCTGCCGCGCGACGTGGCCGCGCGGGACCGCCTCCCTACTTGAACGACTCGTCCCCGTCCCAGTTGACGTGGACGACCTCCGGGGCAAGACCGTGGATGACGGCGCGGCCGACGTCCTTCTTGAAGCGTTCGATCAGGTCCTCGATGCCGCTGTGCGGGTACTTGGAGTTCAGCGCCTCCAGGAGCTTCTCGCGCGGCACGTCGACGGCGTCGGCGAGGATCTGCGTGTTCCCGGGGCGGTTGTTCCAGCCGTCGGCGTTGTTCCGGCCCACGTGGATCGACTCCATGGCCGTGAGGCTGGACGCGCCCGCTTCGTGGATCAGGTTCTGGCCGGCCAGCGGGCGTGCGGTCAGGTGGAAGAGGGAGCCCTTGATGGCCGCCGTGGACGCGCCGGTCTTGCGGTCCCGGACCTCGCCGCCGCTGGTGAGCATCACGTTGAGGTGGACGGCGAGCCGGGCGGTGGTGCCGCCCGCGGCGACGGTCACCTCCACGGGCCGGGAGATGAGGTTGTTGCCGCCGTTGTTCCGGCACTCGGACCCGAACTGGAACCCGGCGAGCGTACGGTCCTGGCCGACAATGATGTCCAGGAGCTGGTTCCAGTCCACGCGGGGAGCGGTCTGGGTGCTGGGGGCGCGCTGCACGGCGCCCTCGGCGTGGCCCGCGTGGTCGTGCGGGGCGGCCTCCGTGTGGGCCTCGGGCGCCGGGCCCGAAAGGACCCGGTGGGCGTTCGCCTCGGCCTCGCGCTCGAACCGGTCGGACGGGTCCGACACGCGGAGCCCGTTGCCGTGGTCGGTGCCCGCGACCGGGCCCTGCCGCTGCTGGATGACGTGCGTCAGCTCGTGGGCGAGCGTGTGCCGGTCCGCGCCGCCGTCACCGATGACGACGTGGCTGCCGGAGGTATAGGCGCGGGCGCCCACCTCGGCCGCGGAGGCCTTCGCGGCACTGTCGTCGTGGACACGGACGTCGGAGAAGTCCGCGCCGAGGCGGGCCTCCATGTCCGTACGCGTTCCCGTGTCGAGAGGGCGTCCGCCGCCGCGGAGCACGTCGTGCACGGAGGACCGCTGCACCGCACGGACGACGGCGGCGTTGCCTGCGCTGCGTTGCAGGGCGCGGATCTCCTGCGCGGTCATGCTGCCCTCCGCGCTCGACGGCGACGCGGCGCCACGGGCCGGTACGCGGCCGACGCGCTCCCCGTCGGCGGGTCGGGCGGTTTCACGGGCACGCATGGGGCCTCCAGGCAGACGGACTCTGACTCTTCCTGAATACGCCATGGGGCGGCCGCCGGGCCAGGTGCGCAGGGGCAGTGTTCCGCGTCTGATGGGGCAGCGCGGACGGCGCCCGCGGACCTCACGCCCGTCACGCCCCGTAGAACCGCTCCTCCACGACCGCCCGCGCCCTGCGCGTGATGCGCCGGTAGTCGTCCAGCATGTCGCCGACGTGGCCCGTGTCGTACCCCAGGTACCGGGCGACCGCCGCCAGTTCGCGGCCGTCGGAGGGGAACGTGTCGCCGGCCCTTCCGCGCACCAGCATGACCGCGTTGCGGACGCGGGCCGCCAGGACCCACGCCTCGTCGAGGGTCGCCGCGTCCTGCGTCGACATCAGCTCCGCCGCGCAGGCCGCGGCCAGGGCCTCCCGGGTCCGGGTCGTGCGCAGCCCCGGTTCGGCCCAGCCGTGCTCCAGCTGGAGGAGCTGCACGGTCCACTCGACGTCGGACAGGCCGCCGCGGCCCAGCTTCGCGTTGAGGGTCGGGTCGGCGCCGCGCGGCATGCGCTCCGCCTCCATCCGGGCCTTGAGGCGGCGGATCTCGCGGATCGCGTCCTCGCCGAGGCCCTCCGCCGGGTAGCGCAGCGGGTCGACGAGTTCGACGAAGGCGCGCCCGAGCTCCTCGTCGCCCGCGACCGGTTCGGCCCGCAGCAGCGCCTGGGACTCCCATACGAGGGACCAGCGGCGGTAGTACGCCTCGTACGAGCGCAGGGTGCGCACCAGCGGGCCGCTGCGGCCCTCCGGGCGCAGATCGGCGTCGATGAGCAGCGGCGGGTCGGCGGAGGGGAGTTGCAGGAGTCTGCGCATCTCGGCGACGACCTTCGCCGCCGCCTTCGCCGCCTCCTGTTCGTCGGCGCCCTCGCGCGGCTCGTGCACGAAGAGGACGTCCGCGTCCGAGCCGTAGCTGAGCTCGTGGCCGCCGAAGCGGCCCATGCCGATGACGGCGAAGCGGGTGGGGAGCGTTTCGCCCCAGCCTTCGCGGACGACGGCGCGCAGCGTGCCCGCGATGGTGGCGGCCGTCAGGTCCGACACGGCGTCGCCCACCCGGTCCACGAGCGCGCCGGGGTCGGCCTCTGCGGGGCTTTCCTCCGTGCCGTACGAGCCGATGAGGTCACCGGCCGCGGTGCGGAACATCTCGCGGCGCCGCACCCCGCGCGCCACCGTCACGGCCTGCTCGGCGCCGTCCGCGCGGCGCACCGCGGCCAGTATCTCCTGCTCCAGATGGGCGCGGCCGCGCGGTTCGAGACCGCCCTGGTCGCCGAGGAGAGCGACGGCCTCGGGGGCGCGCAGCAGCAGGTCGGGGGCGAGGCGTCCGGCGGAAAGGACGCGGGCGAGGTTCTCCGCCGCCGCGCCCTCGTCCCGCAGCAGCCGCAGGTACCAGGGGGTCTTGCCGAGTGCGTCGGACACCTTGCGGAAGCCGAGGAGGCCCGCGTCGGGGTCGGCGGAGTCCGCGAACCAGCCGAGGAGTACCGGCAGCAGAGTGCGTTGGATGGCCGCCTTGCGGGTCACGCCGGACGCCAGCGCCTCCAGGTGCCTGAGCGCCGCGCTGGGGTCCGCGTAGCCGAGCGCGACGAGGCGTTCGCGGGCCGCCTCCGTGCTCAGCCGCGCCTCACCCGGGGCGAGTTGGGCGACGGCGTCGAGCAGTGGACGGTAGAAGAGCTTCTCGTGGAGCCTGCGCACCACGGAGGTGTGCCGTTTCCAGGCGCGGCTGAGCTCGGTGATCGGCTCGGTGCGCATGCCGAGGGAGCGGCCGATGCGCCGCAGGTCCGCGTCGCCCTCGGGCACGAGGTGGGTGCGGCGCAGCTTGTAGAGCTGGATGCGGTGTTCGAGGGAGCGCAGGAAGCGGTACGCGTCGTCGAGCTGGGCGGCGTCCACGCGCCCCACGTAGCCACCCGCGCCGAGTGCCTGCAGTGCGACGAGCGTCGATCCGCTGCGGATCGACCGGTCGCTGCGGCCGTGCACCAGCTGGAGCATCTGCACGGCGAACTCGACGTCGCGCAGCCCGCCGGGGCCGAGCTTCAGCTCGCGGTCCACCTCGCCCGCCGGAATGTTCTCGACGACCCTGCGCCGCATCTTCTGGACGTCGGGCACGAAGTTCTCGCGTTCGGCGGCCTGCCAGACGAGCGGGGCGAGCGCGTCGACGTACTCCTCGCCGAGCGCGAGGTCGCCCGCGACCGGGCGGGCCTTGAGCAGGGCCTGGAACTCCCAGGTCTTCGCCCAGCGCTGGTAGTACGCGAGGTGGCTGGAGAGCGTGCGCACCAGGGGGCCGTTCCTGCCCTCGGGACGGAGGTTCGCGTCGACGGGCCAGATGGTGCCCTCGACGTTCGTGTCGGAGCAGATCCGCATCATGTGCGAGGCGAGGCGGGTCGCGGCCCGCATCGCCTTGTCCTCGTCGGTGCCCTCGGTGGCCTCGCCGACGAAGATGACGTCGACGTCGGACACGTAGTTGAGTTCGTGGCCGCCGCACTTGCCCATCGCGATCACCGCGAGCCTGCACTGCGCGTCGTCGCCGGGCGCGGCCGCGCGGGCCTGGGCGAGCGCCGCCCGCAGTGTCGCCGTCGCGAGGTCCGCGAGCTCGGCCGCCGCCTCGGCGACGTCGGTCGTGCCGCACACGTCGCGGGCCGCGATGGAGAGCAGGCAGCGGCGGTAGGCGACGCGCAGCGACTCCGGGTCGGCGGCGTCGGCGAGGCCCCGCTCGAACTCCTCCACGCCGGGGTGCAGGTCCGCCGATTCGTAGGTGACGAGGGCACGCCAGTCGAGGGGGTGTCTTGCCAGGTGGTCGGCGAGGGCCTCGGAGGCGCCGAGCACGCCGAGGAGACGGTCGCGCAGGGGCTTCGCGGTGACGAGGGTGTCGAGCAGCTCCCGCCGCCCGAGGTCGTCGTCCTGCGCCTCCACGAGCCGGACCAGGCCGAGGAGGGCCAGGTCCGGGTCGGCGGTGGCGCCGAGCGCGTCCAGGAGCAGCGGGTCGTCGCGCAGGGCGCTCAGCGCCGGGTCGTCGAGGAGCCGCTCCGCGGCGGACGGGTCGGTGAAGCCGTGCCGCAGCAGCCGCGTGAACGTACTGCTTCGTCGCCCTTGCGGCACCGTCATGCGAGCCTCCGTTCGATCACTCCTCGGCCCGAGCCTAAGGCCTCCCCGGCGAACCGGCGCCCGACGGCCCCGCGACACCCGGCGCGCGGCCGCTGACACGGCCCCAACTCCCTGATGTACTGCGGCTCATGGAATACACACTCGAAGTGATCCCGCTCCCGGTCGGCGACATCGACCGGTCGATGGAGTTCTACCGCGACAAGCTGGGCTTCCACGTCGACATCGACACGGAGGTCATGCCGGGCATGCGCATCGTCCAGCTGACCCCGCCCGGCTCGGGCTGTTCCATCGCCCTGGCGGGTGACGCGCTCTGGGAGACGATGGCGGGCCCGAGGCCGCCCGTCGGCTCCTATCAGGGCCTGCAGCTGTGCGTCGCCGACGCGAAGGCGGCCCACGCCGAGCTGGTCGCGCGCGGCCTGGACGTCAGCGAGCCGGTGCAGCACGCCCCGCAGGACGGCGGGACGTTCATGTACTTCAAGGACCCGGACGGCAACGGCTGGGCGATCCAGGAGTACCGGGTGCGGGCGACGACGTCGCTGCGGGACGCGATCGTGCCGAAGGCCTGACCGCCGCCGGGCGGGGAGGGGTGGGGAGGGTCGGGGAGGGGCCGCGGGCATGCCCCTCAGAAGGGCGTGTCCCCTAGAAGGGCGTGCCCTTCAGCAGGACGTGCCCTTCAGCAGAGCATGCCCCTCCGAAGGCCGGGCGCCCCCTCAGAAGGGCGGTTCGTCGCTGACCCACCCGCTGGAGCTCTCCAGGGCCGGGAGCGACCCGCCGGCAGGGCGCTCCGCCCACGGGTCCTTCGCGGGCCAGGCACGTTGCGGGGGCGCTTCCGCCGCAGGCGTGGCGACTCCGAGGTGGCGTACGACCTCGTGTCTGAGGCGCCTCACGTACGCGTCGACGGTCGCCTCGTCGTAACCGGTGTCCCAGTGCTCATCCGCGAGGACGGGCGGGAAGGATCCGGCGTGGGTCAGGACGAAGACGGACAGTTCCGCCATGTCCTGGAGGGCCAGCTCCTTGACCTTCCCCAGGAACTCGTCCACCTCGGAGACGTGCACCACCCTGGCGGTGAGCCCCGAGACGACGGGGAAGTCGGCGGGTCCGACCGTCGCCAGGAACTGTGCTCCTTGCTGGCGGCGCGACTGCCGGGCCCAGTCGTTCACCCCGTCCGCCTGCGCCGGCGTCCGTGCCTGCGCGCGCGCCACGGCGCGCAGGCCGTCGACGACCGTTTCCAGCTCCTCGACCCGTGCGCGCAGCGCCTCCACCTCGGCGGCGAGATCGTTGGACGACGGCCGCCGGCGCTCCGAATACGCCCGGACCCACGCCTCGTGCCACGGCTTCCACGGTTGGCCGCATCCCTCGGTGATGAACCGCTCGAAGGTGTCCTCGCGCGGGCAGGACCGCCCCTTGAACAGACCCGAGACCGTGCCCTCGGACAGCTCGCTGCGCTGAGCCACCTGATTCTGCTTCAGTCCGAGCGCCGCGACGAGCGCCTTGGCCGCGGCCGCGAGTCCCGCCACGGACGACACCGCGGCCGGGTCTGGCAGCTGCCCCCGCTTCATCCCCTGCACTCCCGCACCCACGCCCCTCTGGAGCGCCCCGCTTCAGAGCACTCCACTTCAGAGTTCAAAGCTTCACCACTCTAAAGTGAATCCCTCCCCTGAGCAGGTGTTTCACCCAGGATCGTCGCAACTCCGAAGCTGCCGTTCAGGTAGCCCCATGAACTCTCCCGTTCCTGATGAAGTCATCGGAACGAAGCGATCGACACGGAGGTTCTCGGTGCACGAGGAAATGAGCTTGCGAGCCCTAATCCTGCTCCTGGTGGGAGCACTCGGGACGTACGCGGCCCTGCACAACGCGGAGCTGGGGTCGGCACTGGTCGTCGGCGCGAGCCTGGTGACCGTGCTCGTCCTGATCATGCACCGGTGAGGGCGGGCGCCTCGCGGGGAGCGGGAGACCTCTAACTCGGCTTCCAGGCCGCATCGACCCTGAAGGAGACGACAGTGCCACCGAAACGACTGGGGCCGGCGCACCACGAGTCGGACAGCGCATCGACCAGGAGCAGGCCTCTCCCATGCGCGTCATCCGCGTCGGGGTCACGTCGCCTGACGTCAGTCGGGAACCCCGGGTTGTGTACGTCGACCCCCAGGGCTTCTCCCGCACGCCACCATTCGACACGCACTTTCCAGGATTCCTCAGCCTCGCCATAGAGGACAGCGTTCGTCACCAGCTCCGAGAGCATCAGGAGGCAGTCGTCGATCGAACACGTCAGGTCGTACGAGGCTGTGAACTTGCGAAACCATCGTCGTGCCCGAGCCACGGACTCGGGCACGGGATAGAGGGTCATACCCCCGAGCGGGCAAGCCTCCTCCGGGCGACCACACAGATCCGTCATGAGCACCACTCCTCCAGTGAAGTGGCCTTAGCCACTTACTGGATAGTGGCATTGGCCACTTGAGGCCACAAGCGGTTGGCGCCGAGCGTCGGGATTCTCTAACCGATCGGGTAACCCTGCTCGAACGCCCAACGACCGGACGGGTACGCGGCCTCGGCGAACTCGAGGGGGCGATCCTGCACGTCATAGACAACGTGTCGGCAGACCAAGACAGCGGAGCCAGCTGCGAGTTCAAGGTCCGAGACCTCATCCTCGGTCGCCAGTCGAGCACACATGCGATCCTGCGCGTAACTCCCCTGGCGGCCCGTCATGTTCTCCACGTACATGAGGGTGCCCTCCTGAATGCGTTCAGGATCGAGGAGCTTGGGCGCACCTTCCCCTACATCGCCGCTGAACCACGAGGTGGAGATCGCGATCGGCCCGGACGCGTCCTTGGTCACGCGGCGACGATGAACGACACGGGCCCCAGGTGCCAGACTCAGTGCCTCGACCACATGGTCAGGCGCCTCCAGCCAACCCGCCGCGGTGATCACCGCGTATTCACCGGGCGTGTACATCTTGCCGGTCTGCCTCGCGCGCCCATAGAGCTCCCGAGCCCGGCGATTGACGGCCAGGCCGCGGACGTAGGTACCCGACCCCTGCCGCTTCTCGACCAGCCCCTGATGACTCAGTACCTCCAGCGATCGAGCCGCCGTCGGCCGGGACACCGTCCATGCGGCGGCGAGTTGCCGCTCGGACGGAACCTCGTCACCGGGCCGCAGGTCGCCCCGCAGGATCTGATCGCGGATGTGGTGCGCGATCTGGAGGTACTTGGGCTGGGCCTCTTCGATCTGCGGCATCGGATCTCCCCTTGCTAAGTGGCTATGGCCAGTGGCCACTATAGGGCGAGTGGCCAACACGCGAACGCCTACGCTGACGCGGATGACACGCCTGATCGTGGCAGCCGGAGGAGGGGGCGACGCCGTCGCCGCCGCGGTGGTCGACGCGGCCCTCTATGGGGACAGCGGAAGCCCAGCGGTGATCCTCACGTACGCGTGGGACCGACTGCTCGTCGACCCGGTGCCGGGCCCCCGAGGGCCGGACGACTTCACGGGACTGGCCCCGCTCACGCCAAGCGTACGGACGGTCCCGCCGACCGCGAGACCGATCGCACCGGCCGGCTCCACGCTCCCCCGGCTGGCGAACGAACTCCCCCACACCTTCGCCCTGCTCGACCCCCAGCACGGCGCCGACGGCATCGCGCACCAACTCGCCTCACTAGTACAACACTTGAACCCCGAGTCCATCGACCTCTTGGACGTCGGCGGCGACATCCTCGCCAGGGGAGACGAGCCCACGCTCCGCAGCCCCCTCGCAGACGCACTAACGCTCGCAGCATGCTCCCAACTCGACGCCCGTGTCCGGCTCTTGATTGCCGGCCCGGGCCTGGACGGCGAGATCCCGACCGAAGACCTGACCGACCGCATGGGCCCGCCGGTCCTGACGTTCACGAGCAAGCACATCGAACCGATCATCCCGGTACTGGAATGGCACCCTTCCGAGGCCACGGGCATGCTGGCCGCCGCGGCACGGGGAGTCCGCGGCCTGTGCGAAGTCAGAGACGCCGGCCTACCGGTCCCCCTCACCGAACACAGCGCCACCCTCCACGAAGCGACCCTGAACCAGGCGTTGCACCGAAATAGGCTGGCCCGCGCTCTCCTCACCACGAAAACCCTCGCCGAGGCGGAGCAGCGCAGCCGGGAAATCTGCGGCTACTCGGAAATCGACTACGAGCGCAACAAGGCGAATCGGCTCGCAACCCAGCCACCCCGCGAGATCGACCCCACCCGCACACTCCACCGCCTCGACGAGTTCGAGGCAGCGGCCCGCCGACGCGGCACCACGCACACGACCTTCCGCAGAATCACCGAGACCCTGGGCTTCGGCGGCCAACAACGACAACTTCTACGGGAGTTGCTGATCAACCGTCGCCCACTCCAGTACGAAGCACCTCTTTGGCACATCTCACGCGGCGCCTGAGTTGCAAGTTTTCCACTGGTTCAAAGGCCCGTATGCGCTCGGCTCCGCCAGGCGCGCTTCGGCTCCCGCCGCCCTGCGTGCTCACACCTCCGGCTCGCGCTGCGGGCGCTACGCCGAAGCGGGGAACGGCGGGCAACAGACCGTCGCCATCGAGAGCAGTCGGGCCAACTCCCTCGCAGGCCAGTCGCCCAACTTCCCCTGGATGGCCTGAGCTTTCCAAGGTGAGGGCCTGTCAGTACTTGCGTCCCAGGCGGGCTGTGGCCTTGGACCGCCAGGCTGGAAGGCAGTCCACCCTCATTTGCGTCGCATTAGATACTCAATCTTGGATGTCCATCTTGGACCAAACTTGTCATTCATCATGCCGACAAAGGCGAGACCATCGATAAGTTCAATACGGGGCTCACCCATCTCCTTTCTGCGAGCCCCCGCAGTAAATTCCGAAGTTGTAACCAGAACACCATGGGACTTTCTCTCCATGTACATAACTCCAGTCAGCCTGTCAACGATCTCAACACCCACCTTTTTGGCAGTCCATTTCTTGCATTCGATAATCATCGTAATTCGGTGGCCTGGAGCCGCCTGAGTCACCGTAACGTCCCACCCGCCGTCTTTTTGGGGTGGTGTAACCTCGGTTTCGTACCCTAGCTTTTCCCAAAGCGCGGCGGTCAGCTTTTCGAAATCTCGATCAGAGAGGCCGTGTAGCACCTGAAGTGCATCTTCACTAGTGGGGCCGACTTCGATCCAGCAGGATCGAATGAGCGCAGCTGCATCACCGAAAGAAGCATGAAGGGAATCCGGCAGTTCCTGAGCGTGGACGGCGTAGAAATTAGACAACACCCTCAAAGCCTCTTCAGGCTGATCAGGAATAAGATCAAGAATCCACGTGACCCCCTCCCACGCCGCCACCTCTTTTCGAGCTCCCCAGCGAATCAATCTTCTACCAAATTCCCTCTTCCTGAGCAGAGAAAAAAGGGTACGATCACCGCTTTTAGCTGCCTGCACTGCCGATTCGAGATACACCCTGTCCGCGAAGTAGGTTCCACTGCGCACGAGAAATTTTCGAAGCAGGTTCTTTACTTCTTCGTCAGACCTCTCGGGAACTGTTGCCAGGTATTCGTCTCTCAGGCGCTCGGAAGGAAAATGTACAGATGGAGGAGGTACACCTTCGCGCCCCCACCTTCCTGTTTGGATGTACTGAAGCCATTCCCCAAGCCCATCGCGTCAGTCATACGAGAATCTTCGCTGCTACCTGCCCGATCCTGTCAGTAAATGTCGCAATCCCTTGACGATCTCATCCCCGTTGGTCACGAGGGGGCCGAAGAGATCTTGACACTCATGGATGAGGTGCGGAACGACCTGCTTCAGTCCCCGTCTCGCGTAACCCGTGCCCATCAGCGACGTCTGGAACGGCCCCAAGCAGGCCCTGCTTCGGTGCGGCGCGTCAGAGTCACTGGGCTCAGGTCCGGTTTGGTGGATCGAAGCGCCAGACGGCCCAGCCGCAGGCAGACAGCCGAGAGGGCCCACGGGCGTCGGCCGTGGGCCCTCTCGGGGAAGTGAGCGAGAAGCGCTCTGACCTGCGTCTACAGAACCGGCAGGTTCTTGCGGAGCTCGAAGGCCGTGACCTCCGAGCGGTACTCCTCCCACTCCTGCTTCTTGTTGCGCAGGAAGAAGTCGTAGACGTGCTCGCCGAGGGTCTCGGCTACCAGTTCGGACTTCTCCATGAGGGCGATCGCCTCGCCGAGGTTCTGCGGGAGCGGCTCGATCCCGAGCGCGCGGCGCTCCGCGTCGCGCAGCGCCCACACGTCGTCGTCGGCGCCCGGCGGGAGTTCGTAGCCCTCCTCGATGCCCTTGAGGCCGGCGGCGAGCAGCACCGCGTAGGTCAGGTAGGGGTTGGCGCCGGAGTCGATGGAGCGGACCTCGACGCGGGCCGAGCCGGTCTTGCCGGGCTTGTACATCGGGACACGGATCAGGGCCGAGCGGTTGTTGTGGCCCCAGCAGATGTACGAGGGTGCCTCGCCGCCCGCGCCCGCGGTGCGCTCGGAGCCGCCCCAGATGCGCTTGTAGGAGTTCACCCACTGGTTGGTGACGGCCGAGATCTCCGCGGCGTGCCGCAGCAGGCCCGCGATGAAGGAGCGGCCGACCTTGGAGAGCTGGTACTCGGCACCGGACTCGTAGAACGCGTTGCGGTCCCCCTCGAAAAGGGAGAGGTGGGTGTGCATGCCGGAGCCGGGGTGCTCGGAGAACGGTTTCGGCATGAAGGTGGCCTGCACCCCCTGCTCCAGGGCGACCTGCTTCATGACCAGGCGGAACGTCATGATGTTGTCGGCCGTGGAGAGCGCGTCGGCGTAGCGGAGGTCGATCTCCTGCTGGCCGGGGGCGCCCTCGTGGTGGCTGAACTCCACCGAGATGCCCATGGATTCGAGCATCGTGATGGCCTGGCGGCGGAAGTCCATGCCCACGTTCTGCGGGGTGTGGTCGAAGTAGCCGGAGTTGTCTGCGGGGGTGGGCCGCGAGCCGTCCAGCGGCTTGTCCTTCAGCAGGAAGAACTCGATCTCGGGGTGGGTGTAGAAGGTGAAGCCCAGGTCGGAGGTCTTGGCGAGGGCGCGCTTGAGCACGTAGCGCGGGTCCGCGAAGGACGGGGAGCCGTCCGGCATCAGGATGTCGCAGAACATGCGGGCCGTGCCGGGGGCCTCCGCGCGCCAGGGCAGCACCTGGAAGGTCGACGGGTCCGGCTTGGCGATCATGTCCGACTCGTACACCCGGGCGAAGCCCTCGATGGCCGAGCCGTCGAAGCCGATGCCCTCGTCGAAGGCCTGCTCCAGTTCGGCGGGGGCCACGGCCACCGACTTGAGGAAGCCGAGGACGTCCGTGAACCACAGGCGCACGAAACGGATGTCGCGCTCCTCCAACGTACGGAGCACGAATTCCTGCTGCTTGTTCATCTTCCGCTTCCACCCATCCTTGCTGGTCAGGCCACCTGCATTCACACCCCGGGACACACCGGGCACACGAGCATCCCACTCCTTGGTTTCGTGCGCGTTGCGGGCCCCGTGCCGCGGCGTTCGAGCCGTTCCTCTTGCCGCTCTGTGCCCATAGTGCCTGCTGCACCGTCCGGCCGTAACGGCGGCGGTCCCCGACGCCGTGTCCGATCCTCGGCCGGACCCCGGCCGGCCCCTGGTCGGACCTTCGACAGGACCCCCGCCGCTATAACTTGCATTTGAGATGCTAATTTGAGGGCCGAAACAGACAAGGGGGGCGTAACCCTGCCTTACTGCGCGCTGCCTTACTGCGCCCTGCGCCCTGCGCGCTAGGTCCTGTACTGCGTCCCGCTCTCGTCATCAGGCACTGTCATCAGGCACTGAGGAGCCCACGTTGCTGTCAGAACAGTCGGCCGCGACCGTCCGCGCCACGCTTCCCGTCGTCGGAGCGGCGATCGGTGAGATCACCGAACGCTTCTACGACCGGCTCTTCACTGCCCGTCCCGAGCTGCTCAGGGACCTCTTCAACCGCGGCAACCAGGCCGCGGGGACGCAGCGGCAGGCCCTGGCCGGCTCCATCGCCGCGTTCGCGACCCACCTGGTGGAGCACCCCGACGAGCGGCCCGACGTGATGCTGAACCGCATCGCGCACAAGCACGCGTCGCTCGGCGTGGCCCCCGACCAGTACGAGACGGTGCACCGTCACCTCTTCGCCGCCATCGTCGAGGTGCTCGGCGACGCGGTCACGCCCGAGGTCGCCGCCGCGTGGGACGACGTCTACTGGCTCATGGCGAACGCCCTCATCGCCATCGAGGCCCGCCTCTACGCCGGGCAGGGCGTCACCGCGGGCGAGGACACGTGGCGTGAGTGGGAGGTCGTCGGGCGCGTCGAGGAGACGGAGGACGTCGCCACGTTCCGGCTGCGGCCCGTCGACGGGGCGCCCGCGCCGGGCTTCCGGCCGGGGCAGTACGTGTCCGTGCAGGTACGGCTCCCGGACGGGGCGCGGCAGATACGGCAGTACAGCCTCACCGGGGGGTCGGTCGGCGGGTCGACCTGCGGTGGCGGCCGTGGTGGCTCCGACGTGCGGCAGATCTCTGTGAAGCGGGTGCGGGGGGAAGCGGGGACGCCCGAGGGCGAGGTCTCGAACCACCTGCACGCGCGCGTGCGGGAGGGGGATGTCCTCCGCGTCTCCCCGCCGTACGGGGACCTCGTCCTCGACGAGACGGATGCGGACGTTCCGCTGCTGCTCGCCTCCGCGGGCATCGGCGTCACGCCGATGATCGCCATGCTGGAGCAGCTGGCCGCGTCGGGGCACCGGGCGCCGGTCACCGTCGTGCACGCCGACCGCTCCCCCGCGGAGCACGCGCTGCGGGCCGACCACGAGGCGTACACCGCCAAACTCCCGGACGGCTCGGCGTACTTCTTCTACGAGCGGCCGGAACCGGGTCACCCCGCGGAGCTCACGGGGTACGCCGATCTCGCCGCCCTGCCCGCGATCCCGGCCGGCACGCGCGCGTACCTGTGCGGGCCGCTGCCGTTCATGCGGGCGGTACGTTCCCAGCTGATCGAACGCGGGGTCGCCGCGGCCGACATCCACTACGAGGTGTTCGGGCCCGATCTTTGGCTGGCGCGGGGCTGATTCGTGGCCGGCGCGGGGCCGAGCTGTCAGGGGGTGGGGCGGGTCGTGATGCCCAGGAGGAGCGGGCCCGTCGGGCTCGCGACGATGTCCGCCACCGTCAGCGGGTCCAGGGAGGCGTAGAACGCCTCCTGCGCCTTGCGCAGCGCGTCACGCAGGCGGCACGCCGAATTCAGCGGACACGGCGTGCCGCTCTCGCAGTCCACGACGTCACCCGTGCCCTCGAAGGACCGCACCAGCGCGCCGACCGACGCCCGGCGGCCCGCCTCGGTCAGCGCGAGCCCGCCGCCCCTGCCCCTGCGGGCCTCCAGCAGGCCCATCTTCTGGAGCTCGGCGACGACCTTCGTCTCGTGGGTGTACGGCACCGCCATGTCGGCGGCCACCTCGCGCGTCGTGGGGGCGCCGGCCGCGCCGTCCACCACGGCCAGGCGCATGAGGGTGCGCAGTGCCAGGTCGGTGGAGCGCATGAGCCGCATACGGTCGAGCGTAGGGAACGCGCTCGGTTGGCTCAAATTGCCCCGTCGTACCTGCTGGTACGCGGATTCGTCTGCCCCCGCCACGGATCGATCCGAGGACACTCTGTAGTACGGCTCTCCGTCCCATTACGATCAGCGGACTCGTTCGTCGTCCCGTCCGTCCCTTTCCGCAGAAGGACACACCATGGGTTCCGCCAAGAACACGAGCAACGCTTCCCGCAAGGCCCGGATAGAGGAGATGCGCCGGGCCGAGCGCGCACGGGACCGGCGGGGCCGGGCCCTGATGATCACGGTCAGCGCGGTCGTCGTCGCGGCGCTCGGCGTGGGCGGTTACTTCCTCGTCTCGAAGGCCTCCGACGACTCCGACTCCGACTCGAAGAGCAGCGCGAAGGACTGGCCCAAGTACAAGGTCTCGGCGGACGGCGAGAAGGTCTGGGGCAAGCTCGGCCGTACGCACGTCACGAAGACCGTGGACTACCCGATGACGCCGCCGGTCGGCGGGGACCACGATCAGGTCTGGATGAACTGCAACGGCGACGTCTACAAGGAGGAGATCCCGGAGATGAACGCCGTGCACTCCCTGGAGCACGGTGCCGTCTGGGTCACGTACAACGACGAGGCGAAACCGGCCGACCTGAAGAAGCTGGAAGCGAAGGTCAAGGCCACGCCGTACTCGCTGATGAGCCCTGTGAAGGACCAGAAGGACCCCGTCATGCTGACCGCGTGGGCGCACCAGCGGACGGTCACCGGCGCGGACGACCCGAAGGTCAAGGAATTCTTCTCCACGTACGTCCAGGGCAAGCAGACGCCGGAGCCGGGGGCGGCGTGCACGAGCGGTCGTGGGCAGTGAGGTGGGTGGCTCGGTGGGCTCGGTGAGGTGGGTGGGTTTGGTGGGCTCGGTCGGGTGCGTGGGATCGGTGAGGTGGGTGGGCTCGGTCAGGTGCGTGGGCGCGGTGAGCTCGGTCAGGTGTGTGGGCTCTGTTAGGTGGGGGTTGGCGTGAGGCGGCGTACCAACTGGATCGTCGGGGCGGTCGCTGCCGCGGTCGTCGCCGGCGGCGGGATCACGGCGGCGGTGGCCGCCACGGACTCCGACTCGGGCGGCTCGCCCGCGAGTTCGTCGGCCGACGCGGGGTTCGCGCGCGACATGGCGGTCCACCACCAGCAGGCCGTGGAGATGTCGTACATCGTGCGGGACCGGACCGACGACGAGGACGTGCGGCGGCTCGCGTACGACATCGCCCAGACGCAGGCCAACCAGCGCGGGATGCTGCTCGGGTGGCTGGACCTGTGGGAGCTGCCGAAGGTGCCGGAAGGGGCGCCGATGGAGTGGATGGGCATGGGCGACATGCCGCCGGGCAAGGACGGCGCGCTGATGCCGGGGATGGCTACGGGGGCGGAGCTGAAGCGGCTGGGGAAGCTCAGCGGCACGAAGGCGGAGGTCCTCTACCTGCAGCTGATGACGCGGCACCATCGGGGTGGGGTGCATATGGCGCAGGGTTGTGTGGACCGGTGCGAGGTGTCCGCGGAGCGGAGGCTGGCGCGGGGGATGGTGGAGTCGCAGGAGTCGGAGATCGCGCTGATGGCTTCGATGTTGAAGGCGCGGGGCGCCAAGCCGTAACTGGCGGTGCGCCTGGGTCCGTCTGAGGGTGCGCCTCGGTGAGGGCCGGGACGCCTTGGGCCCGTCCATGGGTGCGCCTCGGTGAGGGTCGGGACGCCTTGGGCCCGTCCATGGGTGCGCCTCGGTGAGGGCCGGGACGCCTTGGGCCCGTCTGTGGGTGCGCCTCGGTGAGGGCCGGGACGCCTTGGGCCCGTCTGTGGGGGCGGGGCCGCGGGGGTATGTGCGTACTCGCCATCCCCGCGCCACGCGGAATGTTCCCGGCCGTCGTGGTGAGCTCGGTGCTCCGTGCGCACATACCCCCACGTCCCCTCCCGTCTCGCGGGCGGGTGCGGCCCGGTGGGGGCTTGTGCCTACCGGGCCGCACCGGGACGCACCGGGACGCACCGGGACGCGCACGCTCCTACTCCCGCTGGACGTCGCGGGGCAAACGGGTGGGCGGGTGGGGAGCATCCGCCGCGGAGCGGCGGGATCGGTGCTCCTGCCCGCGCAGGGCGGTGCGGGGTGAATGGGTGGGTGGGCGGGGAGCATTCGCCGCGGAGCGGCGGGGGTGGGGTGGGGGCCCAGGGGGCGGGTCACGCCAGGCGGGGGAGGTCTGATTCGAGGAGTTGGCCGCGCAGGGCGCGTCCGGTTACGTAGCGCTCGACCTCCGCCACCGCGTACTCCCCGAGCCTGCGCACCTCGCTCCCCTGCGCCCCCGCGATGTGCGGGGTCACCAGCACGTTGGGGAGGTGGAGGAGCGCGTGGTCGGCGGGCAGCGGCTCGGGGTCCGTGACGTCGAGGAACGCGTCGAGGCGTCCCGTCCCGCACTCCCGCGCCAGCGCCTCCGTATCGACCAGCGCCCCCCGAGCCGTGTTGATGACTACCCCGCCGTCGGTGATCAGCTTCAGCATGTCGGCGCTCAGGAGGCCCTCCGTCTCGGGGAGTTGGGGCGCGTGGATCGTGACGATGCTGCTGCGTGAGCAGAGCTCCGGGAGTTCCACCAGTTCCACGCCGAGAGAGGCCGCGTCGGCAGGGGCCACGTACGGGTCCGTGAGGAGGATCCGGCAACCCGCGTCCGACGCCCGGAGCGCCGCGATCACCCGCCGCCCGATCCGCGACGCGCCGACGACGCCGATCGTGCGCGCGTCCGCCCCGGTGCGGGCGGTGAAGGACGGCCACCCGGAGGCGTAGCCGGCCGCCGACGACAGCGCGCCCTTCGCCGCGAACGTGATCGCCGCGAGGGTGAAGGCCACCACGGGGTCCGCGTTCGCGTCCGCCGCCGAGGAGACGACGACGCCCCGGTCCCAGACCGCGTCGGTGACCATCGGTTTGACGGAGCCCGCCGCGTGGACGACCGCGCGCAGGTGGGGCGCGCGGGTGAGGATCTCCGTGGTCAGGGGCGGGCACTCCCAGCCCGTGATCAGGATTTCCGTATCGGCGAGTACCGCCCGCGCCTCGGGTGACGTGAGCGGTCCGGACAGCAGTAGCGAGGACAACTCCACGCTGCGGGACAGCCGTTCGCGCAGGTCCGGGGTGAAGACGCGGTCCGCGACCTCGACGCCCATGGCCAGGGCCGCGAGCGGTGGCCCGTCACCGCTCCGCTCCCGCCGATCCGCCCGCTCTGCCTGATCTGCCACGCGTGACCGTCCCTTGTAGTAACCGGTTACCAACCAGCGCCTGGAGGCTAGGTCCAATCCGGGAGAGTGGTCAAGAGAGCGTGAGGCCAGGGGGGTTGACCGGGCGAAGTAACCGCTTTAGATTCCGGGCACCTTATTCCGACGACGGAGGGGTTGCCGTGCCGACGGTGACGAAGGAACGGGCGGAAACCGGGGCGGTGAGGCCGCCCGGGAGAAGCGATAGCGGGTCAAGTGGCCCTAAATCAGGGCGTGGTGCGCTGTGGAAGCGGTTTCAGCGCACGCGTGTCCTGGTGCTGCTCATGGTGCCGGGCCTCGTGTACTTCCTGGTCTTCCACTACGGCGCCTTCGTCGCCAACGCGGTGGCCTTCAAGGAGTACGTCCCCTTCGACGGACTGTGGGCCAGCCCGTGGGTGGGCACGGAGAACTTCTCGCGGATGTTCGGCGATCCGGACTTCTGGCACGCGACGTGGAACACCCTGTTCATCGCCGTGCTGCAGCTGGTGTTCTTCTTTCCGGCTCCGCTGGCGCTCGCCCTGCTCCTGCACAGTCTGACCTCGGATCTGCTGCGTCGTTTCACGCAGTCCGTGATCTATCTGCCGCACTTCCTGTCATGGGTCGTCGTGGTCGCGCTCTTCCAGCAAGTGCTGAGTGACACAGGGCTGTTGAACACCTTCCTGAGCGACTCGGGGTTGCACACCGTCGACATCATCGGCAACCCGGACGCGTACAAGCCGCTCGTCGTCGTGGAGGTGATCTGGAAGGACGCGGGGTGGGGGACCATCATCTTCCTCGCCGCGCTGATGCAGGTCGACGAGCAGTTGTACGAGGCGTCCGCGATCGACGGGGCCGGGCCCTGGCGGCGCTTCTGGCACGTCACGCTGCCCAGCATCCGGCCCATCATCATCCTGCTGTTGATCATGCGGCTCGGCGACATCCTCTCCGTCGGCTTCGAACAGATGCTGCTGCAACGGCAGTCGGTGGGTCCCGAGGTCGGCGAGGTGCTCGACACGTTCGTCTTCTGGCAGGGCATCGTCGGCGGCGACACCGGCTACGCCGCGGCCGCCGGTCTGTTCAAGGGCGTCGTCGGCGCGGCGCTCGTCTTCACCGCCAACCGGATCGCGCACCGGCTCGGTGAGCAGGGGGTCTACAAGTGAGTGTCATCGGCAGCGGCAAGCACGTCACGCGTCCCGCCTGGAGGGAGGAGCCGCGGGTCGCGACCAAGGCCGCCAAGGGCGTCGCGGTGGCCGTGGTTCTCGCGCTCGTGCTCGTTCCGTTCCTCGTCATCGTCTCGACCTCCCTCGCCTCCAACCGCGAGGTCGTGGACAACGGCGGCTGGGTGCTGTGGCCGAGCGATCCGACCCTGCGCGCCTACCGGACCATCCTCAACGGCGGCATCGTCACCAAGGCGCTCGGCGTCAGCGTCGGCCTCACGGTCCTCGGCACGCTCTTCTCGCTCGCGTGCACCACCTTCCTCGCGTACGCCCTGGCCCGCCCCGGCGTCTTCGGCGGCAAGCCCGTCCTGCTGCTCATCCTCTTCACCTTCCTCTTCCCGCCCGGCATGATCCCCGCGTTCCTGCTGGTCAAGGGCATGGGGATGATGGATACGTATGCCGCGCTCGTCGCGCCCGTGCTCATCAACGTCTTCAACCTGATCGTGCTGCGCGGCTTCTTCCAGGGGATTCCCGAGGAGTTGTACGAGGCGGCCAGGCTCGACGGCGCCGGAGACTGGCACATCATGTGGCGGATCGTCCTGCCGCTGTCTAAGGCGGCCCTCGCGGTGGTCTCCCTCTTCTACGCCGTGAGCTACTGGAACGCCTGGTTCCACGCCTCCATCTACATGGAGTCCGGCCACTGGCCGCTGTCGCAGGTGCTGCGCACGTACGTCATCGGCGGCTCGCAGATCGCCGACACCGGGCTGAGCGAGGCGGGCATGGTCTCCGCCCCGCAGACGACGCAGATGGCCGTCCTGGTGATCGCCACCGTGCCGATCCTGCTCGTCTACCCCTTCCTGCAGAAGTACTTCACCAAGGGCGTGCTCACCGGCGCCATCAAGAGCTGATACCTCAATTCGTCGTCCAGAAGGGCTCATTCACGTGTCCGGTTCCTCGATGTCGCGGCGTACCGTGCTCCGCTCCATAGCCGTCGGTGGCGCGGCCCTGGCCGCCCCGTCCGTCCTCACCGCCTGCTCGACCGGGTCCAGCGGCGGCGGCAACGTCTCCAACGCCGGAAAGAAGGCCGCGCCCTGGCCGACGTACACCCCGGCGAAGGGCCCGACCCCCGACCTCGCGCCGACCGCCGAGGGCGTGCAGCCCGGGTACACGAAGTACCCGGAGAAGCTGGTCCGCGCGACGGCCGAGAAGCCGGGCACCGGCAAGCAGAAGATCAAGGTCATGACGATCACGTACGGCACCCCGCCGAAGCCGGTCGGCAGGAACGAGTACTGGCAGGCCGTCAACGAGGCGCTGGGCGTCGAGGTCGAGTTCACCGTCGTGCCCGACGCGGACTTCCGCGCCAAGATGTCCACGCTCATGTCGGGCGACGACCTGCCCGACATGATCAACTTCGGTGGCGGGTACGTACTGCCGCGCGAGTCGCAGTTCGTGAAGGCGCGGTGCGCCGATCTGAGCGACCACCTGTCCGGTGACGCCGTCAAGGACTACCCCAACCTCGCCAACATCCCCACGTACGCCTGGGAGGGCATGGGACGCATCGCCGGGCGCGTCTACGGGCTGCCGATCGAACGCGCCAAGGTGCAGGGCGCGATGTTCATCAACCGCGAGGCGTTCGACGAGGCCGGTTACCGGCCGGGCATGTCCGCGCCCGACTTCCGGGCGATGGCCGAGGAGGCCTCGCGGGGCAAGAAGTTCGCCCTCGGCGCCTCCACGGTGGGCTTCTACGGGTATCTGTACCACGCGATGTGGCACGGCGCGCCCAACCAGTGGCAGATCAAGGGCGGCAAGGCCACCGACATGTACGGGACCGACGCGTTCAAGGCGGCGCTGGAGTACATGGCGAAGCTGCGCGAGGCCGGTTCGTACAACCCGGACGCCACGTCGATCTCCCAGGTCGACCTGAAGACCCAGTTCTACAACGGGACCGTCCGCTCGATGACGGACGGCTGGGGCGCGGCCGTCTCCAACGCCCAGGGCATCAAGGACGAGTTCACCCTCGACGTCGCGGAGCCGTACACGGTCGACGGCGTGACGCCCGTCTACCAGCAGAACCGCGGCTGTTTCGGCTACACCGTCATCAAGAAGGCCTCCAAGGACCGCGTCGAGCTGATGCTCCGCGTACTGAACTGGCTCGCGTCGCCGTTCGGCACGAAGGAGTACGAGCTGATGCACTACGGAGTGGAGGGCACCCACTTCACGTACAACAAGGACGGCGATCCGGTCGCCACGGAGACCGGCCTCATCGACTCCAAGACCAACCTGCCCTTCCCCTACCTGATGGACGCCCCGCAGCCGCTCTACTTCCCCGGCTTCCCCGACCTCACGAAGCGGCTGCACGCCTGGGAGAAGAAGGTCGTCCCGCTCCTCGTGCCCGACGACCACTGGGGGCTGATGTCGGAGACGTTCAACCGGCAGGGCGCCACGATGCAGCAGATCGTCGAGGACGGCGTGACGGCGATCGTCTCCGGCCGCAAGAAGCTCTCCGACTGGGACGGCATCCACCAGAAGTGGCAGTCCCAGGGCGGCAAGCGGGCCGCGGAGGAGTTCCTCAAGGAGTACGAGGCCGCGCACTGACCCGGGGGCGGGGCAGGCGATGATGGTCCGGGGCGGGCTCCCTTGGGGGCAACTCCGCCCCGGTACCGGCGGGTTGGCCGCCGGGCGAAGGCCGGCCGACGGCCAGGAGAGGGAGACACAGTGGGTGAGCGGGTCACCATCCGCGAGGTGGCCGCGCGCGCGGGCGTCTCGGTAGCGACCGTCTCGCGGGTCCTCGCGGGCAACTACCCGACGTCCACGGCGTCGCGCGCCAAGGTGCTGCGGGCGGTCAAGGACCTGGACTACGTCGCCAACGCGCACGCGCGCGCGTTGGCGGGCGCCGGACGCAAGACGATCGCGGTCCTCATGTTCGACGTGGTGGGCGCGTTCTACGCGCAGGTCGCGCAGGGCGTCGAGATGGAGGCGGCCCAGCACGGCCGGCTCACCCTGGTCGCGTCCACGGGCAGCGATCCGGCCCGTGAGCTGGCCCTGGTCCAGATGATGCGCGAGCAGGCCGCGGAGGCGGTGATGCTGGTGGGCGGTGTCGTGCAGGACGACGAGTACCGGCAGCGGATGGCGCGCTACGCCGAGGCGCTCGCGGCGGCGGGATCCCGCCTCGTGCTGTGCGGGCGCCCGGCTCCGGCGCCCGACGTGCCCGCGCTGGTCGTGGAGTACGACAACGAGGCGGGCGCCCACGCGGTGACCAGCCACCTGCTCGGCGCCGGACACCGGCGGATCGCCCTGCTCGGCTACGAGCCCGGCAACACGACCGGCGAGGACCGTCTCGCCGGGTACCTCCGGGCGCTGGACGACCACGGGGTGCCGCGCGGCGACGCGGTCCTGCACGGGACGGGCTTCGGGCAGAACCACGGCTACCAGGCGATGCGCGATCTCCTCCAGGAGGCGGACGGGAGGCCCGGCTTCACGGCGGTCTTCGCGGGCGACGACCGGGCGGCCGCGGCGGCGATCACCGCGCTGCGGGAGTACGGCCTGCGGGTACCGGAGGACATGTCGGTGGTCGGCTACAACGACGACCCGGTGGCGGGCGACATCACGCCCGGCCTGACGACGGTCCACATCCCCGCCGAGGAGATGGGCCGCACGGCCGTACGCCGCGCGCTCACAGGCTCCCCGCGGACAGTCCAGGAGCGCCACGTCCTGGGCACACACATCGTCATCCGGGACAGTGTGCGGCGGGTTCGGGGGGCTGGGGGTTAGGGGCGGGGTGCTCTGGGGGAGGGCAGGGACGGGGACGGTCACCGTGGAACCGGGGCCCGGGTAGCCGCCGTGGAACCGCGGCCGGGGTGGTCGCAGGGCGCTCGCCTCAGGTGAGGGCCCGTCGGGCCGTCAGTACCGCTTCCGCCACGGCTGTGGGCTGGTCTCGCATCATGAGGTGGCCCGATGGCTCCGCCACGCGGAGGGCACCGCCGAGGCTTCGGGCCAGCCTTCGCTGGCGGTCGAGCCATCGTCGCGAACCCCCTGAGCAGGCGGCGAGCACCGTGACCGGAAGCCCCTCCGGCAGGGGCAGGCGCCGTCGCAGCGCGGCGAGTTCACGGGCCGTGTCGCCGTACGTCACGTACTCCATGAGCGCGGCCCGCCACACCCTGCTGCCTCCGTAGAGCCACGCCCACGGTGTCGGCGCCGTCAGCCTGCGCAGGGTCGGTCCCACCGCCCGCGGCAGCCCTGTCGCGCACAGCAGCGCGCCGCACGCGCGCGTGGCCGGCACCCGCACCCCGCGCGGCAGCAGCGCGCGCGGCCGTTCCTCCACGCTGGAGTCGACGAGGACGAGCCCCTCCGTACGCGCCGGGTACAGCCGTGCGAACGCCTCCGCGTGGAATCCGGCGAGCGAGTGCCCGACCACCGTCGCCCGCGCCCCGCCGAGCCCCACCGCGTCCAGGACCCGCAGGATCCGCTCCGCCTCGCCCCGCACGGTGGGCGCCACGCGCGCGTGGCCGCTGAGTCCGAGGCCGGGGCGGTCGAAGCGGACCACGGTCCGGTGCGGGGCCAGCAGCGGCACCACCGGGTCCCAGTCGAACCAGCCGAGCCCGAGCCCGGCGCCGAGCACGCACACCGGTCCGCCGCCCGTCACCTCGACGTGGTGCGGCACTCCCCCGATCCGTACGAACGTCGTCACTCCCGGCGTGCCTCCGCCGCCGCGTCCCGCGCGAGGACGACGAGCCACACGGCGATGAACAGCACCTGCAGCCGCTGCCCGATCCCGAGGCCCCACGTCCCCCGCCCTGCCTCGAACGCGGCGACGGACGCCAGGGTCCAGCCGGTGGCGGCCAGTTCGAGGACGACGAGGAACGGTCCCGTGCGTGCGAGCGCGGGCCGGGGTGCGGCCCGGCGGCGGGCGACGACGGTCAGCAGGACCATGCCGACCAGTGCCCCGGTGACGGCGAGGCTGCTGCTGACAGTGTGCGCGGAGTGCGTCCAGGGCACGTCGCCCGCCCGCTCCCGCGCGAGGCAGCCGGGGTCGGCGGTCGCCGCGCAGCTCAGCGGCAGCCGTGAGTCGGCCGCGGTGGCCGCACCGAACAGCGCGAGCCCTGCCGAGCCCGCCGCGAACAGCCACGTCTGACGGGGTTTCCGGACCCCCAGTGCCCACACCGCGCCCGCGAGGACGAGGAGCCCCGCAAGGAGGTCCACCGTGCGGAAGAACGTCCCGTACGGCTGGTCCTCGGCGGCGAGTTCGCTGACGTACGCCGTGCGGGGCGAGAGCCCGGTCGGCAGGAACACCTCGACCGCCCAGATGCTGTACGCGAGGGCGCCGGCCAGCAGGAGACCCGCGAGGAGGCGCGCGGCGGTGGACCGCGAAATCCGGGCGGGCCCCCCTGCACGGCGCCGCGGTTTCGGTTGCTTCGGTCGGTTCGCCATGGGGGTGGCTGCCGTCGTAGGGGAGGACATCGGCGGGTACACGCTATTTCGACTCATATGTCGCCCTGAGGTCTGTCGTCCTGTGGTCGGGGTGGATCCAGCCGGGTTTGCGGTACTTGAGGAAGGCGGCGGGCGCCAGCACGCCGAGCGCGAGCAGACCGCCGCCGACGATCAGCAGATAGCGCCACAGCGGGCCCTTGCCGAACTGGTCGGGCGGCACGAAGCCGATGGCGAGCGCGGCGAGCGACGCGACGAATCCGACGGCCGCGACGACCTTCACGGCGGGGACCACGAAGCCGCGCGGCACCTCGGGCCGCGACGTCCGCAGCCGTACGACGGCCACGAACATCAGCAGGTACGCGATGAGGTAGATCTGCACGGTGATGACGGAGAACATCCAGTACGCGCTGGAGACGTCGTCACTGAAGGCGTACAGGAGTCCGATCAGCGTGGTGACGACGCCCTGCGCGACCATGATGTTGCGCGGGACGCCCGCCTTGTTGAACCTCTGCAGGATCGGCGGCAGATAGCCCTCCTGCCGGGCGAGCGCGACAAGACCCTTCGCGGGCCCCGCGAGCCACGTGAGCATGCCGCCCAGCGCCGCCATGACGAGCATGATCCCGACGACCTTCGTCAGCCAGCCGACGTGGAAGTGGTCGAAGAACGCCTGGAAGGCCTGCATCAGACCGGCGGTGAGACTGAGCTCCTTCGACGGCATGACCCAGCTGATGGCCAGCGCCGGAAGGATGAAGATCAGCAGGACGAGACCGGTGGCGAGGAAGATCGAGCGCGGGTACTCGGCGCGGGGGTGGCGCAGCGACGACACGTGGACGCCGTTCATCTCCATGCCCGCGTAGGAGAGGAAGTTGTTGACGATGAGGACCAGGCTGGCGAGGCCGGTCCACGGGGGCAGCCAGTGGTCGGGGCTCATGGGCGCGGCGGACGCGTTGCCCTGCCCCAGGAAGACGAGGCCGAGGACGACGAGGACGACACCTGGGACGAGGGTGCCGATGATCAGCCCCAGGGAGGAGAGCCCGGCGACCGTCTTGGTGCCCCGGCAGGTGACCCAGACGCCCGTCCAGTAGATGACGACGATGACGATCGCTACGTAGGGGCCGTTTTCGGCGAGGCTCGGGTGGATGACGTACGCGAACGTCGAGGCCACGTAGGCGAGCAGGCTCGGGTAGTACGCGATGGTCATGGCGAACTGGCACCACACGGCGACGAACCCCAGCGGCCTGCCCAGCGCCTCGCTCACCCACCTGTAGATGCCGCCCGACCACCCGGAGGCGAGCTCGGCGCCGACGAGGGCGGTGGGGAGCAGGAAGACCACGGCGGGCAGGAGGTAGAGGAAGACGGCGGCCAGTCCGTAGATGGCCATCGACGGCGACGGACGCAGGCTGGCGACGGACGCGGTGGTCATCAGGGCGAGCGTCACCCAGGAGATGACCTGCCGCGGAATGGCGGGGTCCGGCTCCGGCAGGCCTCCCGCACGGGTTTGTTGCGGTTTGTCCGTGTTCGTCATGCGCACATGATCGTCGGAGCGGTGGGGGTCCGCATGTCGCCGTATACCCGGCGGGGGTAGGGTTTGCCGCATGGCGAGGACGAGGAGCGGCACGGGTCACGGGCGGCTGTTGCTGCTCGCCGCGCTGCTGCTCGGGATCGTGACGATGCATACGTTGGGGCATCCCTCGGGCGGCCACGGGGGTGGGCCCGAGCCCACCGCGACGCGGCACGCGGGCGCCGACGCCTCCGGCCCGCACCGGCCCGGCACGCTGCGCCACGGGACTGACGCCGTGCCGACCGGCAGGCTGCACCACGGGTCTGACGCCGTGCCGACCGGCAGGCTGCACCACGGGGCTGACGCCGTGCCGACCGAACGCGATGCAACCGCCTGGGGGCCGGGTGCCACGCCGCACGCAGGCGGTACCCCCGCCCGCCAGGCAGGGGCCACCGCGCGCCGGGACGGAACCGGGCCGGACGATCGCGGAGCCGCCACCCGGCCGCCGGCCGGCACGCCGCACACAGGCGGAACCCCCGCCCGCCAGGCAGGGACCACCGCCCGCCGGGACGGAACCGGGCCGGACGATCGCGGAGCCGCCACCCGGCCGCCGGCCGGCACGCCGCACGCAGGCGGTGCGGACGCCCCGCGGCCTGATGCCGCGCAGCACGAACGCGGGACCACCGCCCGCCCGGCAGGGACCGCCGTCGCCCACCGCCCCGCCGCCCACCGCCCCGGTGCCGTCGCGCACGGGCGCGACTCCGCGCACGGGCGCGGCTCCGTGCACGGCCGCGTCCCTGCGGGCGAGCGCGTCACCGCGGGCGAGCGTGTCGCTGAGCCCGTGTCCGGCTCGCGGGGCGGGATGGCCATGGATCCGCTGTCCGTGTGCCTGGCGGTGCTGGGCGCGTTCACGCTTCTTCTGCTGCTGCGGGCCGGACTGCTGCGGCCGGGCGGGACTGTCGTCCACGCGCACGCGCCGGGACGGCTCCTGCACACCTTGCGGCCCAATCCGCCGCCGCCTCGCATACTCCTCTCCCACCTGTCGGTGCTGCGCATTTAGGCCTGCGTACCGGCTGCTTCGTGCTGCCCGTGGAACTCGTGGGGTCCCGGTGGGAACCTGCGGGCGTCGAACGGTGCGCCAGAAGCGGCAGATGCGTCCAGCTGCACGCACCACACGACGAGGTGTCACTCAGTCATGCGTAATGAAGCTTCTCCGCGCGTCCCCTCCGGACGTGTCCCCTCCCGGCGCGCCGTGCTCGGCGCCGCGGCCGCGGCCGCGGGGACGGGAATCCTGACGGCCTGTTCCGACGCGGACCCGGCCGACCGCGCCGGTCACGGCGGTCACAACGGTCACGGCGGTCACGGTCAGGACGGGGCCTCCGGCCCAGAGGGATATGTGGACCCGGCGGGCAAGGAGGTCGCGGCCGCCGAGAAGAAGCGCGGCCGGGGCGGCCGCACCCGTGAGGTCACACTGACGGCCGTACAGACCGGGCTCGACCTGGGCGGCCCCACGGTCAGGACGTGGACGTACGGGGACCGGCTCCCGGGCAAGGAGGTCCGCGTCACCGCGGGCGACACCCTGGCCCTCACCCTCGCCAACCACCTCCCGCAGGCCACGTCCCTGCACTGGCACGGCATCGCCCTGCGCAACGACATGGACGGGGTCCCCGGCCTCACCCAGCAGGACATCAGGCCCGGCGCGGACTTCACCTACCGCTTCGCGGTGCCGCACCCGGGGACGTACTGGTTCCATCCCCACTCCGGCACGCAACAGGACCGGGGGCTGTACGCGCCCCTGATCGTGGAGGACCCGAGGGAGCCGTTGAAGTACGACAAGGAGTGGGTGGTCGTCCTCGACGACTGGGTCGACGGAGTGGACGGATCGACTCCGGACGGTGTGCTCGCGGAACTGAGCGAGGGCATGGCGGACCACGACATGGGCGGCGACTCCGGGGGCCACGGCGGCCACGGCGGCCACGGCGGCCACGGCGGCCACGGCACCATGTCGAACGCGACGAACATGTCGACCGTGTCGACCATGACGCACGCGTCACTGCGGTCGGACGGCTCACCGGCCCCGGGCCCCTCCCGCATGATGATGGGCGCCAAGAGCGACCTGCTCGGCGGCGACGCGGGCGACGTCGCCTACCCGCACTACCTGGTCAACGGGCGCACGGCCAAGGCGCCTTCGCAGTTCCGCGCCCGCCCCGGCGACCGCATCCGTCTGCGCATCATCAACGCCGGCGGCGACACGGCGTTCCGTGTGGCGCTCGGCGGCCACCAGATGACGGTGACGCACACGGACGGCTTCCCCGTGCGGCACGCGAAGACGGACGCGCTGCTCCTCGGCATGGGCGAGCGGTATGACGTGCTGGTCACCGCCAAGGACGGCGCCTTCCCGTTGACCGCGCTGGCCGAGGGCAAGAAGGAGGCGGCCCTCGCGGTGCTGCGTACGGGCGGCGGGGCCCCGCCGACGGCGTCGACCCGCCCCGACGAGCTGAAGGGCCGCGTCCTGACGGCGGACAAGCTGCGCGCACACGAGTCCGTGGCGCTGCCTTCCCGCAGGCCGGACCGCACGATCAGGCTCCGGCTGACGGGCGGCATGGCCGAGTACGACTGGGCTTTCGACAAGAAGCCCTACGCCCCGGGGCAGCGTCACCCCGTCCGCGCGGGCGAGCGGGTCCGCCTGACGTTCGCCAACTCGACATCGATGTGGCACCCCGTCCACCTCCACGGCCACACCTTCGCCCTGGCGGGCGTGCGCGGCGGCGCCCGCAAGGACACCGCGATCGTCCTGCCGAACGGCACCCTGTCGGTGGACTTCGAGGCGGACAACCCGGGCCTGTGGATGATCCACTGCCACAACGTCTACCACGCGGAGGCGGGGATGATGACGGTGCTCGGTTACCGCGCCTGACGGGTGATTCCGCAGGCCGGCGCGTACAAGCGACGCCCCCGGACACCCGTCCGGGGGCGTACCGGAACCGCCCGGCAGGCCATCGCGTCGCTTTGACGATTACACTGGATCCGTGCCTCAACTACGCCTCGCTCTGAATCAGATCGACTCGACCGTCGGCGATCTCGCCGGGAACGCCGAGGCGGTCGTCCGCTGGACCCGGCACTCCGCCGAGCAGGGGGCGCATCTCGTCGCGTTCCCCGAGATGGTGCTGACCGGGTATCCCGTCGAGGACCTCGCTCTGCGTTCGTCCTTCGTCCAGGCCTCTCGGGACGCGCTGCGCGCGCTCGCCGTGCGGCTGCGGGACGAGGGGTTCGGGGAGTTGCCGGTCGTCGTCGGCTATCTCGACCGCACCGAGGAGGCCAAACCCAAGTTCGGCCAGCCCGCGGGGGCCCCGCGCAACGCGGGCGCCGTGCTGTACCGCGGCGAGGCCGTCCTGACCTACTCCAAGCACCACCTCCCCAACTACGGCGTCTTCGACGAGTTCCGCTACTTCGTGCCGGGCGAGACGCTGCCGGTCGTGCGGGTGCACGGCGTCGACGTCGCGCTCGCCATCTGCGAGGACCTCTGGCAGGACGGCGGCCGCGTGCCGGCGACCCGCAGCGCGGGGGCGGGGCTGCTGCTCTCCATCAACGCGTCGCCGTACGAGCAGAACAAGGACGACCAGCGGCTGGAGCTCGTGCGCAAGCGCGCGCAGGAGGCCGGCTGCACCACCGCCTACCTCGCCATGATCGGCGGGCAGGACGAGCTGGTCTTCGACGGTGACTCGATCGTCGTCGACAAGGACGGCGAAGTCATCGCGCGGGCCCCGCAGTTCGCCGAGGGCTGCATCGTGCTCGACCTGGAGCTGCCGGCCGCCGCGCCCGTGCCGCCGTCCGGCGTCGTGGACGACGGGCTGCGCATCGAGCACGTGACGCTGTCGGAGGAGCCCCTTCCCGCGTACGAGAGCGAGCTGACCGGCGGGTACGCCGAGCGGCTCGACGACGACGAGGAGGTGTACTCGGCGCTCGTCGTGGGACTGCGGGCGTACGCCGCGAAGAACGGTTTCAGCAGCGTCCTCATCGGGCTGTCCGGCGGCATCGACTCCGCGCTCACCGCCGCCATCGCCTGCGACGCGCTCGGCGCGCAGAACGTGTACGGCGTCGCCATGCCGTCCCGCTACTCCTCGGAGCACTCCATCGGCGACGCGGAGGAGCTGGCGCGACGCACCGGTCTGAACTTCCGGACCGTGCCGATCGCGCCGATGTTCGACGCGTACATGGGCTCCCTCGGGCTCACCGGTCTCGCCGAGGAGAACCTCCAGTCGCGGCTGCGCGGCACGATGCTGATGGCGCTCTCCAACCAGGAGGGGCACATCGTGCTCGCGCCGGGCAACAAGTCCGAGCTGGCGGTCGGCTACTCGACGCTCTACGGCGACTCCGTCGGCGCGTACGGCCCCATCAAGGACGTCTACAAAACGGCGATCTTCCGGCTCGCGAAGTGGCGCAACCGCGCGGCCGAGGAGCGCGGGCAGACGCCGCCGATCCCGGAGAACTCCATCAGCAAGCCGCCGAGCGCCGAGCTGCGCCCGGACCAGGTCGACACGGACTCGCTCCCGGACTACCCGGTCCTCGACGCGATCCTGGAGATGTACGTCGACCGGGACCAGGGCGCCGACACGATCGTGGCCGCGGGCTACGACCGTGAGCTGGTCACGAAGACGCTGCGGATGGTGGACACCGCTGAGTACAAGCGGCGGCAGTACCCGCCGGGGACGAAGATCTCCGCGAAGGGCTTCGGCAAGGACCGCCGGCTGCCCATCACCAACCGCTGGCGCGAAACCGCCGCCGGCTGAGGCCCCACCCCACGCACCCGCAGGGACGCCCCTGCGGGTGGGTGGGTGCCGATGTCAGTGGTGGACCGGCGTTCGCTGTTCGGACGACGAGGCCACCACCCGCTCCGTACCCGGCACGGGACCGCGCCGCAGGTCCACCGCGTACGCCAGGCCCGCCACCGCGAGGCCGAGCACCGCGAGGACCGCGCCGGTCACCGCCGGGGACGTCGTGCCGAAGCCCGCCGCGAGCGCGAGGCCGCCGATCCAGGCGCCGCCCGCGTTGGCGAGGTTGAACGCGCCCTGGTTGGCGGACGACGCCAGGGACGGCGCGGCCGCCGCCTTCTCCATGACCATGAGCTGCAGCGGCGAGCCCGTGGTGAACGCCGCCATGCCGAGCAGCGCGACGCCGAGCGCCGCGCTCCACGCGGCGGTCATGAGCAGCGGGAAGAAGGCCAGGACCACGGCGAGCGAGACGAGCCCGCCGAAGAGCGTGCCGCGCAGGGAGTGGTCCGCGAGGCGGCCGCCCAGGAGGTTGCCGGCCGTCGCGCCCACGCCGAACAGGGCCAGGAGGAGGGTGACGCTGGACTCGGCGTAACCGGCCGTGTCGGTCAGCATCGGCGTGATGTAGCTGTAGGCGGAGAACAGCGCACCGAAGCCCGCGACGGTCGTGCCGAGCGCCAGCCAGACCGGGACGCTGCGCAGCGCCCTGAGCTCGCCGCGCAGGCCCGCCGCGTCGCCGTGGCCGTGGTCGGCGGGGACCAGGAGGGCGAGCGCGGCGATGGCCGCGAGCCCGATGGCGCTCACCGCGAGGAACGTGGCGCGCCAGCCGAGCTGCTGGCCCATGGCCGTGGCGACCGGCACGCCGACGATGTTGGCGACGGTCAGGCCGAGGAACATCAGGGAGACCGAGCGGGCCTTGCGCTCGGGGGCGACGAGCCCGGTGGCGACGACCGCGCCGACACCGAAGAACGCGCCGTGCGGCAGTCCGCTGAGGAAGCGCGCGGCCATGAGCAGGTGGTAGTCGGGGGCGGCCGCCGACAGCGCGTTGCCGGCCACGAACAGGACCATGAGGCCGATCAGGACGCGGCGGCGCGGGAGCTTCGCGGTGACGGCGGCGAGCAGCGGGGCTCCGATGACGACGCCGAGCGCGTACGCGGAGACGAGGTGTCCGGCGACGGGGATGGATATGTCCAGGTCGTCGGCGACGTTGGGCAGCAGGCCCATCATCACGAACTCGGTCGTGCCGATGCCGAAGGCGCCCACGGCGAGGGCGAGCAGGGCCAGGGGCATGAAGAAAGTACCTTCCACGGAAGCGGGGGGCAGTGGGGGGAATGGGGGGTGGGGCCGGATGGGGGCGGGGGGGAGACGGGGAACCCGTAAGTTTACTTGCGGAACAAAGCCGCGCCCGCCACGTATTCCTCGCCCGCTCTGCTCCGTCCCCTGCCCCGCCCGCCCCGCCCGTCCTCCGCTACGAGGAGAGGTCGAGCCGTGCCGCGATCGGCAGGTGGTCGCTGCCCGTCTCCGGCAGGGTCCAGGAGGAGACCGGCTCGACGTCCTTGACCATGATCTGGTCGATGCGCGCCATCGGGAACGACGCGGGCCAGCTGAAGCCGAAGCCGTCGCCCGCCGCGCCCTGCGTGGACCGCAGCTGCGAGGTGACCGCGTTCAGCGCGCGGTCGTTCATCGTGCCGTTCAGGTCGCCGAGCAGGACGACCTTGCCGATCTTCTCGTCGGCGATGGCTTCGCCGAGGGCGTCGGCGCTGTTGTCGCGCTGGTTGGCGGTGAAGCCCGCGTCGAGCTTCACGCGCACCGACGGCAGGTGGGCGACGTGGACGGCGACCTCGCCCTTCGGCGTCGTCACGGTCGTGCGCATCGCGCGGACCCAGCCCAGCTTGATGTCGACGGGCCGGGTGTCGGACAGCGGGTACTTGCTCCAGAGACCGACCGTGCCCTCGACCGCGTGGTACTTGTACGTGCCGGCCAGCGCCTTCTCGTACACGGGCACGGCGGACGGGGTGAGCTCCTCAAGGGCGACCACGTCCGCGCCGGACGCGGCGACGTCCTTGGCGGTGCCCGTCGGGTCGGGGTTGTCCGCGTTCACGTTGTGCGTGGCGACGGTGAGGTCTCCGCCGGTGCCCGACTTGCCGGTGATCAGGCCGCCGAACGAGTCGACCCAGATGATCACCGGAAGCAGCAGCGCGATCAGCGCGGTGGCGGACTTGCGGACCACCGCGACGACCAGCAGCACCGGGATGAAGAGGCCGAGCCAGGGCAGGAAGGTCTCCGTCAGGGAGCCGAGGTTGCCCACGTTGTTGGGGATCTGCGCGTGGAACAGCATCACCAGCGCGAGGAAGACGGCGACACCGGCCGTGACCAGGCCGCGCCGCCAGATGCCGGGGTCGCCACGCCAGCCGTCGAGCAGGCGTCGGAACCGGGCCCCCGGACGCTCGGGGCCCGAGCCGCCGTTGCCCGTCTCCGTCTTGTACGCCTGCGCCATTGCTCTCGTCGCCTCACTGCTGCCGTGCACACCGTCTGTCCCGCCCAGGAAACCCTAGGCGATGAACCGGTGTCGTCCCTGCCGTCCACGACGGCCGTACAGGCACCAGGACGAACAGGTCGCCGCGACGGGTTCCTGAACAGCGGCGGAGAGCTCCCTCTGTGACGAAATGCGCATAACTGCCCGGAGGTCAGTGCGCCGGGGGCCGAAGTCCCGCAAGTACCGTGTCGACGATCCGCTCGGGGAGCCGGTCGTCGAGCGGCGCGCCCGGCCGCAGGAGCGTGCGCAGCAGCATGGGGCCGACGAAGAGGTCGTTGGCCATGTCCAGGTCGATGTCCGCGCGCAGTTCGCCGTCGGCGACGCCCCGCCGCAGCACGTCGAGGATGATGCGGCGGCGGGGCGCGACGACCGTCTCCTGGTACGCCTCGGCGAGCTTGGGCAGGGTCTTCATCTGGGCGAAGACGTTGTGCAGCAGGGCCGAGGAGCGCATGGTCAGGCCGCGGCGGCGCAGGCTCTCCAGGACGCAGACGAGGTCGTCGCGCATCGAGGTGCCCGGCCGTTCCAGGTCGGGCTCCTCGAAGGCGCGCAGGACGTCGACGAAGAGGGCCTCCTTGCCGTCCCAGCGCCGGTAGATGGTGGCCTTGCCGACACCGGCGGTGCGGGCAATCCGCTCGATGGAGAGCTCGGTGAGGGAGACGCCGTCCTCCAGGAGACGTACGACGCCCTCGATGATCGCCTGCTCGACGGCCTCGCTCCTTGGCCGCCCCCGGCCGCTCCTGGGGAGGGGCGTCACATCGGCGACGTCACCGCCGTCCGCGACACTCGCGCCCTTGTGGACCACGTCGTCCCCTTCTCTCTGCCCGCCGGGCGGCCTTGCCCGGCCGCCCGGCCGATTCTCCCTCAGCGCCCGGCGGCACCCACCGGCTCACCCGTTTCCTCCACCGGCCCCGCCTCCGGCGGCGTGCGCCCCGGCAGGAAGAGGAAGACGACCAGCGCGCCGAGCACGGCGACGCCCGCGCCGCACAGCGCGGTCACGTGCATGGCGTGCAGGAAGGAGTCGTTGGCCGCGGCGACGAGCGGCTCGCCCTTGGGGCCGAGCTTCGCGGCGACGCCGAGGGTCGCCTCGATGGACTCGCCCGCGGTGTGCCGCACCCCTTCGGGCAGCACGCTCAGCTTGTCCTCGACTCCGTTGCGGTACGCCGTGGACAGCACGGAGCCGAGGACGGCGATGCCGAGGGCGCCGCCGACCTGCCGGAACGTGTTGCTGAGCGCGGACGCGGAGCCGGCCTTCTCGCGCGGCAGGGCCTGCATGATCACGACGCTGGTGGGCGTCATGATGTGCGCCATGCCGGTGCCCATCAGGAAGAAGACGACTTCCAGGAGCCAGATCGGCGTGTCGGCGTCGAGGATGACGAAGGACGCGAGGGTCGCCGCCAGGAGGAGCAGGCCGCCCGTGCACACGGCCCGTACGCCGAAGCGGTCGACGACGAGCCGGGCGCGCGGCGCGAAGATCAGCTGGGCGGCGGCGAGCGGCAGCATCAGCAGACCGGTCTGCAGCGGTGAGTAGCCCCGCACGCTCTGGGTGTAGAAGACCGAGAAGAAGGTGACGCCCATCAGCGCGAAGAAGACGAGCGCGATGGCGCTGATCGCCGCGGAGAACACCCGGTTCTTGAAGTACGCGATGTCGATGGAGGGGTGGTCGCTGCGCTTCTCGTACAGCACGAAGGCGATCAGCACGGCGAGGCCGGCGACGACCGTGCCGAGAACGGCCGGGTCGGTGAAGTCGGCGAGCTGGCCGCCCTTGATGATGCCGTAGACGAGGAGCACCAGGCCGACGACGGAGAGCGCGACGCCGAAGAGGTCGATGCGGCCGGGCGCGGGGTCGCGGGAGTCGGGCACGAGCCAGACCATCAGCGCCAGGGCGATGATCACGATCGGTACGTTGATGAGGAAGACCGAGCCCCACCAGAAGTGGTCGAGCAGCACACCGCCGGTGATGGGTCCGATGGCGATGGCGAGGCCGACGCCGCCTGCCCAGATGCCGATGGCCTTGGGCTGTTCGTCGCGTTCGAAGACGTGCATGAGGACGGCGAGGGTGGCCGGCATCACGAAGGCCGCGCCGAGACCCATGACGGCCCGGAAGGCGATGAGCTGGACCGGCGAGCCGGACATGGCGGCGAGCGCCGAGCCGATGCCGAAGACGACGAGGCCGCCGAGCAGGACCTTCTTGCGGCCGAGGCGGTCGCCGAGCAGGCCCGCCGTGAAGAGGAGGCCCGCGAAGACGAGCGTGTAGGCGTTGATCGCCCATTCGAGCTCGCTCTGGGTGGCGCCGAGGCCGGTCGGTTCGGGGGTGGAGATCGTCTTGATGGCGACGTTCAGGATCGAGTTGTCGAGTACGACGATCAGCAGGCTGAGCATCAGCACCCCGAGGATCGCCCACCGGCGCCGGTGGACGGCTTCCGGGATGCGGGGCGGGGTGGGCTTGGCAGGGGAGGACATGGAATCAGCGTAGATCCAATTCGATACGAGACCGTCTCGTATTGGAAATCCTTGCCGAACGGTATAGCCCCGCTTTACCCGACGGGCGTCACAAGGCACCGCACTAGCCGCGGAGCGGCACGTGGTGCCACCATGGAGGAGATCCGGGGACGCCGTCAGGGCGCCTCGAGATGACAGAAGGAGCCGTTGCGATGACGCAGCTTTCGGCTGCCCAGAAGAGCGCCGACGCCCCGCAGAGCCCCGACAGCAGCAAAGCGCTGTACGGCGGCAAGGGCACCCGGCGCATCACTGTGCGCGACATCACCGCCGCCAAGGAGCGCGGCGAGAAGTGGCCCATGCTGACCGCCTACGACGCGATGACCGCGTCCGTCTTCGACGAGGCGGGCATCCCCGTCATGCTCGTCGGCGACTCGGCGGGCAACTGCCACCTCGGGTACGAGACGACCGTGCCCGTCACCCTCGACGAGATGACCATGCTGTCCGCGGCGGTCGTACGGGGCACGAGCCGCGCCCTGATCGTCGGCGACCTGCCGTTCGGCTCGTACCAGGAGGGCCCCGTCCAGGCGCTCCGGTCGGCGACCCGCCTGGTGAAGGAGGCGGGCGTCGGCGCGGTGAAGCTGGAGGGCGGCGAACGCTCCCTGGCCCAGACCGAGTTGCTGGTGCAGTCCGGCATCCCCGTCATGTCCCACCTCGGCCTGACGCCGCAGTCCGTGAACACCATGGGCTACCGCGTGCAGGGCCGCGGCGACGAGGCCGCCCACCGTCTCCTCAACGACGCCAAGGCCGCGCAGGACGCGGGCGCGTTCGCGGTCGTCCTGGAGCTGGTCCCTGCGGAGCTGGCGGCCGAGGTCACCCGCTCCCTGCACATCCCGACCGTCGGGATCGGGGCGGGCGCCGCCTGCGACGCCCAGGTCCTCGTCTGGACGGACATGATGGGTCTGACCGGCGGGAAGATGCCGCGCTTCGTGAAGAAGTACGCGGAGCTGCGCGGCGCCATGGCCGGCGCGGCGAAGGCGTTCGCCGAGGACGTCGTCGGCGGCGCGTTCCCCGCACCCGAGCACGCGGTCCACTGATGACCGCCTGAGTCCACCGCGGCACCACGGCAGCCCGTCGATCTTCCCCCGTCGGCGGGCTGCCGCTTTCCCGCGCGGGGGCCGTCGGGCCTCTGTCGGTCGGCTGTCGGTGGTTTGTCGGTGGGCTCTGACACCTTGGGGTCATGAAGCGAATCGACATGAACCCCGGCGGCGCAGGGAGCGCGGTCACCGTAAGGGGACTGGTCAAGCACTACGGCGAGACCAAAGCACTGGACGGCGTGGACCTCGACGTGCGCGAGGGCACCGTCCTCGGCGTCCTCGGGCCCAACGGCGCCGGCAAGACCACCCTCGTGCGCTGCCTGTCCACCCTGATCACCCCGGACGCGGGCTCCGCCCTGGTCGCCGGGTACGACGTGGTGCGTCAGCCCCGCCAGCTCCGCCGCGTCATCGGCCTCACCGGGCAGTACGCGGCGGTGGACGAGAAGCTGTCCGGCCGCGAGAACCTCTACATGATCGGGCGGCTGCTCGACCTGTCCCGCAAGGAGGCCAGGTCCCGCGCCGACGGCCTCCTCGAGCGGTTCTCGCTCACCGAGGCGGCCAAGCGCCCCGCGAGCACGTACTCCGGCGGTATGCGCCGCCGCCTCGACCTCGCCGCGTCGATGATCGGCAGCCCGTCCGTCCTCTACCTGGACGAGCCGACGACCGGCCTCGACCCCCGCACCCGCAACGAGGTGTGGGGCGAGGTCAAGCGCATGGTCGGCGACGGCGTGACCGTGCTGCTCACCACCCAGTACATGGAGGAGGCCGAGCAGCTGGCCTCCGAGCTGACGGTCATCGACCGCGGCAAGGTCATCGCCAACGGCGGCATCGACGAGCTGAAGGCGAAGGTCGGCGGCCGCACCCTGCGCGTCCGCCCGGCCGACCCGCTGGAGCTCGGCCCGCTCGCGAACGCCCTCGACGACCTGGGCCTGACCGGCCTCGCCACCACGACGGTGGACGCCGAGTCCGGCACGGTCCTCGTCCCGATCCTCAGCGACGAACAGCTGACCGCCGTCGTCGGCGCGGTCACCGCGCGCGGCATCACCATCGGCTCGATAGCCACCGAACTGCCCAGCCTGGACGAGGTGTTCCTGTCCATCACCGGCCAGAAGGCCAGTGCCCCGCAGGACGCACGCCCCATGGAACTCGAGGAGGTCGCCGTATGAGCGCCACCACACTCACGGCCCCCCTCAAGAAGGGGGAGGCGGACGCCCGCATCGGCCTGCGCGGCCACGTCCGGCACACCGGCGCGCTGGTCCGCCGCAATCTGCTGTGGATCCGGCAGGACCCGGAGTCGATGTTCGACGCGGTCCTGATGCCGATCGTCTTCACGCTCCTGTTCGTGTACGTCTTCGGCGGCTCCATCGGGCAGGCGCTCGGCGGCGGTCAGGACCAGTACGTGCAGTACGTGGTGCCCGGCATGATGGCGATGATGAGCATGAACATCGCGATGGCCGTCGGCACCGGCTTCAACCAGGACTTCCAGAACGGCATCATGGACCGCTTCCGGACCCTGCCGATCGGCCAGGGCTCGGTCCTCTTCGCCAAGATCGTGGTGGAGCTGATGCGGCTGCTCATCGCGACGACGATCATGATGATCGTCGGTGTCCTGGTGGGCTTCGACATCACGAACTGGGGCGGCCTGTTCGCCGCCGTCGCCCTCTCCGCCCTGTTCGGCACGTCCATCATGTGGATCTTCCTGGTCCTCGGCGTCTCGATGAAGAGCGCCCAGTCCGTGCAGGCGATGGGCTTCCTGGTCCTGATGCCGCTGCAGTTCGGCTCGTCGATCTTCGCGCCGACCAAGTCGATGCCGGGCTGGCTGCAGGGCTTCACCGACTACAACCCGCTGTCCGCGCTCGCGGACTCCGCCCGCGGACTGATGATCGGCGGGCCCGTCGCCCACGACGTGTGGGTGACCGTGGGCTGGTCGGTGGCGCTCACGGTGGTCATGGCACCGATCGCGATCCACAAGTTCCGCACGAAGAACTGACTACCGGGTCGCCCATGCGGCGCACAGGGCGGCGGCCTCCTCGAGGGAGAGGCCGCCGCCCTTCGCGTACGCCGCTTCGTACAGGCCGTCCCCGAGCGCGGCGCGGCACCGCTCCTCCGCGCCCTCGCGGATGTCCCGCTCCATCGTGTTCGCGAAGTGCCCGGGCGGCAGCTCCCCGTCGGCCACGGCGAGGAGCCGCGCGGCATCGTGCGCACGGCCACCGTCGCCGCCCGCCGCCAGCGCCATGGCGACGATTCCCAGATGGACGGCCACCATCTGCGGGGCGACGATCCGCGACAGCGGGTCGAGCGCCTTCGCGAAGGCCTCGTTCGCCCCCGTGAGGCTCTCGGCGTGCCGCCCGTCCAGCGCGTCGAGCCAGGCCGTGATGCCGAGCACGGAACTGTCGAAGATGGCGTACCCGATCCCGGTGAACTCCAGGCGCAGCAGGCGCAGTTGCTCGCGCGCCTCGGCGAGGCGGCGGCTGCGGCCCAGCGCGAGGGCGAGGAAGAGCCGGGCCGCGGGGACGGCGTCGCCCGTACGGTGCCGGCCCGGGTTGTCGAGCACCTCCCGCAGCAGTGCCTCGCCCCGTTCGAAGAGGTCCCGCTGCTCCGGCGAGTCCGTCAGGATCGCGCCGAGCCGGGCCTTGAGCAGCGCCACCTGGCTCTGCGCGTCGAGCTGTGCGGCGTACTCGACCGCGGCTTCGTAGTCCTCCGCGGCCGCCGCGAACTCTCCGCGCCGCTCCCGCGATTCACCCCGTGCGGCGAGCGCCTCGGCGATGCCCCACACGTCACCGATCCGCCGGAACAGGTGCAGCGCCTCGTCGGCGTCGCGCAGGGCGTCGCCCGCCCAGTCGGTGCGGTTGGCGAGGATGTTGGCCCGCGTCTGGAGGGCGGCGGCGAGCTCCCATTCGTACCCGAACGCACGGCAGGCGGAGACCGTTTCGTCGAGGGTGACCCGCAGCGCCTCCATGCCGCCGCCGAGCAGCACGGCGTAGAACCAGAGGTTGCCGGGCGCCCGGCAGGTCTGCGGGAGGCCGGGCCGGTACGCGCGCCGGATGCCCTCCAGCTTCGTCGCCGCCTCCGGCGACTGCCAGTCCACCAGGTCCATCTCCATGCAGGAGACGAGGAGCAGATGCACCTCGCGGCGGGCCTCCACGAGGACCTCGGGGCGCATCGGCGGGGGCGCGTCCGTGCACGACTCGTGGAGCGGGGGCGCGGGCTCGACGGGCGGGGCGAACGGGTCGGGGCCGAGGGCGGCGACGTCGCGGGACCAGTTGCGGGTCTCCAGGCGCAGGCCGCGGCTCTGCCAGAACCAGGAGAGCGACAGGACGAGGCAGAGCGCCTCCTGCTCGTCCCGTGCGGCGACCGCGTGGCGCAGGGCGGTGCGCAGGTTCTCGTACTCGGCCTCGAAGCGCTCCACGGCGGCGTGCTGTCGGCGGCTGCGCAGCTCGGGGTCGGTGGTCCGCGCGAACTCGCGGTAGTGCACGAGGTGCGCCCGCTCGGCGGCGGCCCTGTCCCCCGACTCGTCGAGCCGCTCCCCCGCGTACTCCGCGACGGTTTCGAGGAGCCGGTAGCGCATGCCGCCGCCGGAGAGCGGCGAGGGGGCGGCGACGACGAGGGACTTGTCGACGAGGGAGCCGAGGAGGTCCGCGACGTCGTGCGTGCCTCCGGGGACCGCGCACACCTCCTCCGCCGCGGTCAGGTCGCAACCGCCCGCGAAGACCGAGAGGCGCCGCAAGACCGTCCGCTCGGCCTCGTCCAGGAGGTCCCAGGACCAGTCGACGACGGCCCGCAGGGTCTGCTGGCGGGGCAGGACCGTGCGGGCGCCATTGGTGAGCAGCCGGAAGCGGTCGTCGAGGCGGTCGGCGATCTGGCGCGGGGTGAGCATCCGCAGGCGGGCGGCGGCGAGTTCGATGGCGAGCGGCAGGCCGTCGAGGCGGCGGCAGATCTCGGCGGCGGCAGCCGGGTCCGCGTCGACGGTGAAGCCCGGCCGGGCGGCGGCGCCGCGGTCCGCGAAGAGGCGCAGCGCGACGGGCTCGGGCAGCGGCTCGACGGGCCGCAGCAACTCGCCGGGTACGCCGAGGGATTCCCGGCTCGTGGCGAGGACCGTCACCCCGGGGCAGCGGGCGAGGAGTTCGTCGGCGAGGCGGGCGGCGGCCCCGACGACGTGCTCGCAGTTGTCGAGGACGATCAGCATGCGGCGGGCGCCGCAGTGCTCGACGAGCCGGGCGACGGGGTCCTGGCCGTGCCGCTCCGTCATGGCCCGCATCTCCTCGGCGCCGGCGCCGCGCAGCACGGTCTCGCGGGCGCCCAGGGCGGTGAGGACGGCGGCGGGGACGTCGGCGGGGTCCTCGACCGGGGCGAGCTCGGCCAGCCACACGCCGTCGGGGTGGCCTCCCGCGACGGCCTCGGCCACCTCCTGCGAGAGCCGCGTCTTTCCGGCGCCGCCGGGCCCGAGGAGCGTCACGAGCCGCGCGCCGCCGAGGTCACTCCGGAGCGCGTCGATGTCGGCCTCGCGCCCGACGAACGAGGTGAGGCGGGCCCGGAGGTTGCCGGGGGCGCGGTCGCGGGCGGAGGCGGGGACGGGGACGGGGACGGGGACGGTGGGCGGCTGCCTCAGCAACTCCTCGTGCAGGGCCCGGAGTTCGGGGCCCGGATCGGCGCCGAGCCGGTCCGCGATGCCGCGCCGGACTCCTTCGTACGCCGAGAGCGCCTCCGCCGTGCGGCCCGTGTCGCGGAGGGCGCGCAGCCGCAGGGCCTGCAGCGGTTCGTCCAGGGGGTACGTGGCGCAGAGCTCGGCGAGCTCGGGCAGGACCCGCTCGCCGTCCCCCAGGGCGAGGGCCGCGGCCATCCTGGCGCGGCGGGCGTCGAGGTGGCGGGCCCGCCAGCGGGCGGTGTCCGCGGTGCGTTCGGGGAGGTCGGCGAGGGGTTCGCCGGTCCACAGGGCGAGCGCGTCGTCCAGGGCGGTGGCCGCTTTCGCCGCGTCGCCGTCCGCGAGGGCGCGGGTGCCGTCTCCGACGAGGCGGTCGAAGCGGAACACGTCGACGTCGTCGGGGTGTGCGCGGAGCCGGTAGCCGCCGTCCGCCGAGGCGACGGCGTCCGCGCCGAGCGCCCTGCGGAGCCGGGCCACCAGCGCCTGCAGCGCGCCGTTCGCGTCCGCGGGGGGATCGCCCGTCCATACGTCGTCCACGAGGGCCTGGCCGGGAACGAGGGTGCCGGGGCGGAGGGCGAGGGCGGTGAGGAGGGCGCGCAGGCGGGTGCCGCCGACGGGGACGGTGGTTCCGTCCGGGCGGGTGGCTCTGGTCGTCCCCAGCACGCTGTATCGCACCGGGCCATTCTCCCTGACCCCGGGCGGGGCTTTCGGTCTCCCTGACCCCGGTGGGATTTCGAGCCCGCCGCTTCGCGGCGGATGTCTCCCACCCGCCCACCTGTTCACCCCGCACCGTCCAGCGGGAGCAGGGGCCGAGGGACACCTCGCCCCCACCCCCGCACCCACCCCCCTACCCCACCTCCAGCGCCACCAACACCCCCGTCTCCTCCCGTCGCAGCTTCTCCCCCGCCGCCGCCCTTCCCACGTGTTCGAACCACTTCGGGCACGTGTCCACCGGGCGGAACCTCCGTTCGCCCGGGACCAGGTTCTCCTCGCGGAAGCCCTGGCTGACGACCTGGATGCCGCGGACCACCCCTGTCGTGGGCGGCCACTTGCCGCCGTGGCGTTCCACCGTCAGCAGGCCCTTCAGGTGCAGTCGCGGAGGCCAGTCCCCGGATCCGGTCCACGGCACCGTCACCCCGGCCACGGACACCACCGGGCCGCCGCCCGCCGACTGCACCGGGCCCTCGATCTCGGTGAGTTCCGCCCGCCACTCGCGCTCGGGCGCCGTCGAGTCGACGAGCAGTTGCCACGTCACCTCCTCGCCCACCGCGAAGGGGTCCCCGCAGCACTCCAGCTGCCAGTCCTGGTACATCACGTTCCATACGGTCATGCCCCGAGCCTCCCCGGAACCCGGCGCGGCGTGCGAGACGTTTTCGGTACGGTCGGCACGCCCGGCCGCCGCCGCCAGACTCCAGGAGCACCGCCCCATGACCACCACCCCCATCCGCCGCACCGACCGGCGGATCAGCCCCGTCTTCCTGGGGATCGCCGCCGTCACGGCGGTCTCCGGCTGGGCCGCCTGGACCGGTTTCGCCGACAACCCCGGGCTCGCCGTCTTCCTCTTCGTGACGGCCGCCTGGATCGTGTCGCTCTGCCTGCACGAGTACGCGCACGCGCGCACCGCCCTGCACAGCGGCGACATCTCCATCGGCGCGAAGGGCTATCTGACCCTCAACCCGCTCAAGTACACGCACGCCCTGCTCAGCATCGTGCTGCCCGTGCTGTTCGTGATCATGGGCGGCATCGGCCTGCCCGGCGGCGCCGTCTTCATCGAGCGCGGCCGCATCCGCGGCCGCTGGCGGCACAGCCTGATCTCGGCGGCGGGCCCGCTGACGAACGTGCTGTTCGCCGTCGTCTGCACGGCGCCGTTCTGGCTGGGCGCCCTGGACGGCGTCCCGGACACGTTCCGGTACGCGCTCGGGTTCCTCGCCCTGCTCCAGGTGACCGCCGCGATCCTGAACTTCCTGCCCGTCCCCGGCCTGGACGGGTACGGCGTCATCGAGCCGTGGCTCTCGCACAGGATCCGCCGCCAGGTGGAGCCGTTCGCGCCGTTCGGGCTGATCGCCGTCTTCGTCGTCCTGTGGATCCCGGAGGTCAACCGTGCCTTCTTCGACGCGGTCGACGCGATCCTGCGGGCCCTGGGCGTCACCGAGTGGGACACCTACTGGGGCCACGAGCTGTACCGCTTCTGGGACGGCTCCCAGGAGATTCCCTCAAGCTGACGCCGCGCGCTGCGCGTCCCGCTCCGCCTTGGCACGCCGCAGGTAGAACCAGGCCATGTTCGACGAGAGCCCGGCGAGCAGCACCCAGACGATGCCGAGCCAGCTGCCCTGCACGAAGGAGATCACGGCCGCGGCGACGGCGAGGGCGCAGACGACGAGGGCGTACACGGCGAGGCGGGGCATGGGGGTCGGCTCCTGTCGGGGGAAGCGTGCTGACGTACGCATCCAGTGTCCCCCATGGCCTGCCCCGGCCCCGCACCCGTCCCGGACATCCCGGACGCGCCCGCGCGCTCCGGGCCGTCTCCGTGGCCCCTACACGTCCGTGACGCGCAGGCCTGCGTGCGCCTTGTAGCGCCGGTTCACGGAGATCAGGTTGGCGACGAGCGACTCGACCTGGTGGGCGTTGCGCAGGCGGCCCGCGAAGACGCCGCGCATGCCGGGGATGCGGGCGGCGAGGGCCTGGATCGTGTCGGTGTCGGCGCGGCTCTCGCCGAGCACCATCACGTCCGTGTCGATCTCCTCGATCTGCGGGTCCTGGAGCAGCACGGCCGACAGGTGGTGGAAGGCCGCGGTGACGCGGGAGTCGGGGAGCAGCGCGGCGGCCTGCTCGGCGGCACTGCCCTCCTCGGGCTTCAGGGCGTAGGCGCCCTTCTTGTCGAAGCCGAGCGGGTTCACGCAGTCGACGACGAGCTTGCCGCGCAGTTCCTCGCGGAGCCCTTCGAGGGTCTTGGCGTGGCCGTCCCACGGCACGGCGACGATCACGATGTCGCTGCGCCGCGCGCACTCCGCGTTGTCCGCGCCCTCGACGCCGTGGCCGAGCTCGTCGGCGGCGGCCTGCGCGCGTTCGGCGGCGCGGGAGCCGATGATCACTTTCTGGCCCGCGCGGGCGAGGCGGTAGGCGAGCCCCCGCCCCTGGTCACCGGTGCCGCCGAGCACGCCGACGACGAGCCCGGACACGTCGGGCAGCTCCCACGGGTCCTTGGCGGGGGCCTTCTGCACACTGTCGGTAGAGGTCATACGGCGACCTTACTCAGCCGTACGGGCGTGCGGGATCTTCGGACGGCCGTGCGTCACACCAGCTCCGCGACCGGTATGCGGCGGAAGGTGATCGTCTCGTAGGCGCCGAAGTCCCCGGTCTCGTAGAGCAGTCCGACCGTCGCCGCGTCGAGGCGGGTGAGGTCGGAGTAGGCCGCGGGGAGGCCGTCGACGGTGTGCGCGGTCCGCCAGGTCGTGCCGCCGTCGGTGGAGCGACGCACGGTCATGAGCGCGCGGAAGCCCGGGTCGGCGGGGCCGGAGAAGAGGAGCACGTCGGGGTCGCGCAGCTGGAGGACGCTGCCCTCGACGACGGGTCCCGTGAGGCCGGCCTGGGGGCGGAAGGGCTTGGCCAGGGTGCGGCCCCCGTCGTGGGAGTGGGCGTCGCCGCGGGTGCCCGGGGCCGGGGAGTCGTTGCGGGTGTTGAGGTAGACGCGGCCGTCGGGGAGTTCGGCCGCGGTGGTCTCGTTCACGTTGATGTAGCCGTTGGTGTTGTCGTCGATGTAGCCGATGCGCCAGGTCGCGCCGGCGTCGTCGCTGAGCAGGCAGTGTCCGCCGTTGTACTTCCCCTCGGTGCCGTTGTCCGTTCCGGTGGGCGGCAGGGAGTGGTTGGCGGGGACAAGGACCCGGCCCGTGGTGAGCTGCACGGCGTGCCCGGGTGTCGTCGCGTACCACCGCCAGTTCGCTCTCTTGACCTGGCCGGTGATCTCGCGCGGCGTACTCCAGGTGAGGCCGTCGTCGTCGCTGTGCTGCACCCAGACGCGGCGCCCCGCCGCGGCGGAGACCTGGCCGCGGCGGATGGCGTCCTCGGTGGCCGCGGCGGCGTTCCTGACCTGGACGAGGAGGACGCGTCCGGTGTCGAGGACGACGGGGGCGGGGTTGCCCGCGAGGTCGGCGCCGTTCTTGCCGACGATCTGGAGCGGGCCCCAGGTGCGGCCGCCGTCGGCGGAGCGCTTGAGGACGATGTCGATGTTGCCGAAGTCGTCCTGGGAGCCGACGCGGCCCTCGCAGAACGCGAGGACGGTGCCTGTGGCGCCGGTGACGAGGGCGGGGATGCGGAAGCTCGCGTATCCCTCGCGGCCCGCCCGGAAGGGAACAGATGTCTCAGCGGTCATCCCCCGCCCTTCCCCTGCGCGGGGGAAATCCGCGTGAACGCCCGGTGACGAGTGACCTGTTGCTGGAGGATGCGACGCCATGGACGCCGTACGGGTCGCGCTGTTGCGCGAAGTGCTCGCCGGAACCGAGTGGCCGGTCGCCACCCGCCGCTTCGCGGGGACGCTGCGGACCTCTGTCGTGCCGCACGGCGGGGGGCTGCTGCTCGTGGGCACGGCGGCGTACGAGCCGTGGCACCTGGCCGCGCACCTCGTCGACGAGGCGGCCTGGTCGGGCACGCCGGAGCTGACCCCGACGCTCGTGCGGCACCGGGTGCTCGCCACGGACCCGGCGCACCTGTCGACGGGGCTCGGCCGCATCGAGGCGGCCCGGCGCGGCGAGACGCTGCTCGTCGTGGCGCCGGACGCGCCGGGCACGGAGCTGCTGACGCGGGTGCACGACGCGCGGCGGGCCGGTGCGACGGTGCTCGCGCTCGACTCGGGCGACCGGGACCTGGCCGCGCTCTCGCACGAGGTGCTCGCCGTGCCCGAGACGCCGGAGCTCGACCTCGACACGGTCCAGCACCTGGTGAGCGCGGCGGCCGGCGAGAACGCGCTGCCCGAGGCACGGGGCCGCAGACGGCTGCGCGACCGTCTCTCCCGGCTCGCCGACCAGCTGACGTCACCGCCGCCGACGCGGTGGTGACCGCGGCGGGAGCGGAATTCAGTTGCTCACCGCACCGGTTTGCGCAGAGCATGACTCTTCGTGCCTCTCTCCGCGATACTGCCCGATCTCTCGCCCTGGCGATCCACCCGTGACTTCCGGTTGCTGTGGGTGCAGGGACTCGTCACGACGTTCGGCAGTTTCATGGCCCTGGTCGCCCTGCCGCTCCAGATCAAGGAGCTGACGGACTCACCGATCGCGGTCGGCGCGATGGGCGCGGTCGAGCTGGTGCCGCTGATCGTCTTCGGGCTGTACGGCGGGGCGCTCGCCGACGCCGTGGACCGGCGCAGGGTGATCCTCCTGACCGAGGCCGGACTCGGACTCCTCGCCGTCGTCCTCCTGGTGAACGCGCTGCTGCCCGAACCGCTGCTGTGGCCGCTCTACGTCGTGGCGGCCGGTGTCTCCGCGCTCGCCGGACTGCAGCGGCCCGCACTCGACTCCCTGATGGCGCGGATCGTGCCGCACGACCAGCTGACGGCGGCCGCCGCGCTGAACTCGCTGCGGTGGAACGTGGGCGCCATCGCGGCGCCCTCCCTCGCGGGCATCGTCGTCGCGTACGCGGGCCACGCCTCGGCGTACGGGGTCACGGCCGTCTGCTTCGTGCTCTCCGTCGCGCTGTGCACCCGGCTCTCCCCCGCGCCCGCCGCGCACGACGCGGAGAAGCCGTCGCTGAAGGGGCTCGCGGAGGGCGCGCGGTACGCGTGGTCGCGGCCGGTGCTGCTCGGCACGTACGCGATCGACATGGCGGCGATGTTCTTCGCCTTCCCGAACACGATCTTCCCGTTCCTCGCGGACGACCTGGACGCGGAGTGGGCGCTCGGTCTGATGTACGCGGCCGGGGCGGTCGGCTCCCTCGTGTTCAGCCTCACCAGCGGATGGACGTCGCGGGTGCGGCGGCACGGGCTGCTCGTCGTGTTCGGGGCGGCGGGCTGGGGTCTCGCGATCACCGCGGCCGGCTGGCTCTCGAACATCTGGCTGGTGCTCGTCTGCCTCGCGTTCGCGGGCGCCGGGGACATGGCGAGCGGGCTCGGGCGCTCCACGATCTGGAACCAGACCATCCCGGACGAGCTGCGCGGGCGGCTCGCCGGGATCGAGGTCCTGTCGTACAGCGTCGGCCCGCAGCTCGGCCAGGTCCGCGCGGGCACGGCGGCCGGCTGGACCGGCACACGGCCCGCGATCTGGTCGGGCGGCCTGGCCTGCCTGGCCTCGGTCGGCGTCCTGGCGGCGGTGCTGCCGAAGCTCGTCTCGTACGACGCGACGACGGACCCGGACGCGAAGCGGCGGCGGGAGCGGGACGTGGAGAGGGCGGCGGCGCTCAAGGACCCTGACGCCGCCCCCGTCCGGACCTCGCCCTGACGGCCGGGTCCTCCTGCTCGCCCTCGTCCCGGCGCTCGGCCCTACTCGTCCTCGCCCCGCGCCGTCCTGTCGTGCCACCTGGGGTCGTTCTCCCACTCCAGGTTGCGCTCCTCGGCGGTCCGCATGGCGTGCTGCGCCGCCTCGCGCGAGCCGTAGGGGCCCATGCGGTCCTTGCCGGGGCAGTCAGGGCCCTCCTCGACCTTCTGGTGCTCCAGGCAGTAGAACCACTCGCCCGGCTTGCCGACTGTCCGCTTCTTGAACAGCGCCATGCCCCGCTCCTTCCGTCCCCGATCGGGTACCGCTCTCCGAGACCATGCTGCCCCACGACGGCTGGCTAGACTCGCTGGCATGTCTGGCCAGTCACTGCTCGTCCCGGGGGAGCTCTCTCCCCACCGTTCCGTCCCCGGCAGCATCAGGCGCCCGGAGTACGTGGGGAAACCCGCGCCGACCCCGTACTCGGGACCCGAGGTGCAGACCCCCGAGACCATCGAGCTGATGCGTACCGCGGGCCGCATCGCCGCCCGCGCCATGGAAGAGGCCGCGAAGCACATCGCGCCGGGCGTGACCACCGATGAGCTGGACCGCGTCGCGCACGAGTACATGTGCGACCACGGGGCCTACCCCTCCACGCTCGGCTACCGCGGCTTCCCGAAGTCGCTGTGCAGCTCGGTCAACGAGGTCATCTGCCACGGGATCCCGGACTCGACCGTCCTGAACGACGGCGACATCATCAACCTCGACGTGACGGCCTACATCGGCGGCGTGCACGGCGACAACAACGCCACGTACCTCGTGGGCGACGTCGACGACGAGTCGAAGCTGCTCGTCGAGCGGACCAGGGAATCCCTCAACCGCGCCATCAAGGCGGTCAAGCCCGGCCGCCAGATCAACATCATCGGCCGGGTCATCGAGTCGTACGCCAAGCGCTTCGGCTACGGCGTGGTGCGCGACTTCACCGGCCACGGCATCAACACGTCCTTCCACTCCGGCCTGATCGTCCCGCACTACGACAGCCCGCACGCCACGACGGTCATCCAGCCCGGCATGACGTTCACGATCGAGCCGATGCTGACGCTCGGCACGCACGAGTACGACATGTGGGAGGACGGCTGGACCGTCGTCACCAAGGACAGGAAGCGGACCGCCCAGTTCGAGCACACGCTGGTGGTGACGGACACGGGGGCGGAGATCCTCACGCTGCCCTGAGGAAGATTCTTTTCCAGGAGGTTCCGAGGGCCGTACGCGGGTAGCGTTTTTACCGACAGGATGTCGGGAACCAGTTGACTTAGGTAAGCCTAACTTGGATGATCTGCAGAGGGCGCACCGGTTCCCGCCATCCCGCCAGCCCTCACCCCTCCCTGGAGGCTCCGCATGGTCACGCCCTTCTCGACGGTCATCCGCACCGCGTCCCACGAGCAGCACACCGAGGCGGAGACCTCGTCCTTCATGAGCGACCTCCTCGGCGGCAGGCTCGGCGTCGACGCGTACACGCGGTACACGGAGCAGCTGTGGTTCGTGTACCGCGCCCTGGAGGACGGCGCGCAGGCGCTGCGCGAGGACCCCGTCGCGGGGCCGTTCGTACGGCCCGAGCTGGCCCGTGTCGGCGAGCTGGAGCGGGACCTCGCACACCTGCGGGGCGCGGACTGGCGCACGGGCCTCGCCCCGCTGCCCGCCACGGAGGCGTACGCGGCCCGGGTCGAGGAGTGCGCCCGCACCTGGCCCGGCGGTTACGTCGCGCACCACTACACCCGCTACCTGGGCGACCTCTCCGGCGGCCAGATCATCCGCGGCAAGGCCGAACAGACCTGGGGCTTCGCCCGCAAGGGCGACGGCGTGCGGTTCTACGTCTTCGAGGGCATCCCCAACCCGGCCGCGTTCAAGCGGAGTTACCGCGAGCTGCTCGACGGGATCGACGCGGTGGTCACGGACGACCTGGAGAAGAAGCGGATCGTCGACGAGTGCAAGCGCGCTTTCGCTTTGAATACGGCGGTGTTCCGTGAGCTCGGGGCGGAGTTCCCGCTGACCGCCTGACGGGGCGGACGACTCGGGGGCTCTGCCCCCGGGCCCCCCGCTCCTCACACGCCGGAGGAGCTGAACTTCACCCTGCCGCCCACCTCGATCGCGTCCCCGGGGGCCGGCGCCGTCAGGAGTTGTGAGCCGCGGCCCTGCGTGATGTTGAGGGCGCGGCCCAGTTCGTGCGTGAGCAGGAGCGCCGCCGCGCCCGTCGCCTCGTCCTCGTCGATGCCGTCGTCCCGGCCGGGAAACGCCCGTGCGCGCACGCGCCCCGCGGCCTCGTCCTGCCACGCCCAGGCGTAGACCCACTCCCCCGGCGGCGGTACGTCGAGCGCGTCGAGGTCCGCCGCCGTCCCGTACCGCCGCAGCGTCCTCGGCGGCGCCCACTGCGCGCGAGCCGTGATCCACGTGAACTCACCGTCCTGACGTGCCGTCACCACCCCCGCGGGCGTGATCAGTTCCGGTACGTCGAGGAGCCACGCCGTGCCGACGCAGGGGTGGCCCGCGAAGGGCAGTCGCAGGGTGGGCGTGTAGATGTCGATGGCGCCGCGTTCCGGGTCGTCGACGAAGACCGTCTCGCTGAAGCCGCATTTCCGCGCCAGAGCCTGGCGGTCCTCGCGGGCAGGGACGCGGGCCCCGTCGCGCACGACACCGAGTTCGTTGCCGTGCCGACCGTCGGGCCCGCAGAAGACGCGTACTACGTCGAGTGGTTCAGTCATCCGGGCATTGTCACCCGGGCGTCGCATCACGCCGCTTCGGGACCCCGTCGCCGTCGCGCCACGACCACCGCGCCCGCGCCCGCCGCCAGCGCCAGGCCCGCCGCGCCGAGCAGCGCCGCCGAGGGGACGGAGGCGCCGGTGGCCGCGAGCGTGCCCGTGCCGCCGACCGTGTTCCCGCCGCCGACCGAGCCGGATCCCGTCGTGCCCGTGCCGCCCACCTCTCCGGCACCGGTCTCGCCGCCGGACTGCGGAAGGGTGGCGCCCGCCCTCACGGAGAGGGCGACCGTCACCGGGTCGAGCTTCTCGCCCGGCTTGTACGGGGAGCCGGTCGTGTCGTTGGCGAACTGTTCGGCGCCCGCCGCCGTGAGGGTCGCGGGCACCTTGTCGAGGTGCACGACGTCGTTCTTGGGCTTGTACGAGACCCCGGAGAGGTCGAGCGCGGCGAACTTCACGTCGTTGTTGGTGCCCTTGGGCGTGGTGACGTCGGCGAGCAGCGTGCCCTTGGCGCCGTTCGCCCGCACCTTGAGGTCGCTGAACTTCATGTCGATGCCGTGTGCCTTGTACGTGAAGCGGACGCTGCCGCCGAAGGAGGCGTCGATCTTCTTCGCGTCGGAGTCCAGGTCCGCCTTGGCGTAGGGGAACCGGTATCCGCTGGAGATCTTCTTCGCGCCGCCCGCGACGGTGGCCTCGCCACCGGTGGAGATGTACTTACGGAAGGACTCCTTCAGCCCCCAGGACAGGGAGCCGTCGACGACGCCGGCCGGTGCGGCGGCCTTGGAGACCTGGGGCCGTGCGTCCGCCGGCTGCCGCGACTCGGTGGCCTCGGGGCGCTCGGGGGGCTTCGGGTGCTTGGGACGCTTGGGCGTTTCGGCGGGCTTCGTCGGTTCGGCGGGCACGGTGGGCTCCTCGGGCGGCAGGGGCGCGCCCGGCGTCACCGTGAGCGTGGCCGGGTCCAGCTTCTCCCCCTTCTCGTACATGCCGTTGAACGCCTTGGCGCCCTTCTCGGTGAGCGTCGCCGGTATGTCCTTGAAGACCATCGCGCCGCCTTCGCCCCCGCCCCGCCCGGAGCCGACCGCGCTCAGGTCGAGCTGAGCGAAATCGATGTCGTTCTGCACGGCGCCGTTGAGCGTCACGTCGGCGCGGATGGCGCCGGTCCTCCCCTTCGTGCGGACCTTGACGTCGGCGATGCTGATGTCGAACTTGTGGAGCGTGGACGTGAAGCGGACGCTGCCCTTGAAGGCGGTGTCGACGGCGTGGGTGCCGGTGTCGTACGTCCCCTTGCCGCCGGAGAACGTGAACACCCCGTTGTCCGTGGCCTGCGTGGCACCGCCCTTGGCCTCGATCTTGCCGTGGGCCATGCCCATGACGTACGAGCGGAAGGACTGCTTCACACCCCATTGGAGCGTGCCGTCCTTCAGCTCCAGCTTCGGCGGGGCGGGCTTCTTGGCGCCGCCACCGTTTTCGGCGGCGAGCGCGGGCAGCGTCAGAACGCTCGCGCCGAGCGCGACGGCGGTCGCGACGGCTGCCGCGAGGGTCATGGGACGTCGGGTGGCGGCCATGATCAGGCTTCTCCTTGGGAGGGGGAGTGAGGGGGGAGAGGAGGAGAGGGGGGAGTCGGCGGGTCAGGGTGCGTCGGCGGGGGGCGTGCCCGTTCCGGCTGCCGCCCGCCTCTTGCGTACGACCCCGAGAGCGACCGCCGCGGCGAGCAGTACGGCGACGCCCGCGCCGACGCCGATGGGCACGGCGTTCGACGAGGAGTCGGCGGACTTCGCGGCGTTCTCGGTCTTCGGCCGCGCGTGGTTCTCCGGCGCCGGTTCCGGTGCCGCGGACGAGCCGAGGTCGGGCAGCGCGGGGAGCCTCGCCTCCGGGTCGAGGGCGACGGCGAGCGAGAGGGGGTCCATCGCGGATCCCTCCTTGTACATGCCGCCGAAGGCCTCGGCGCCCTCGGCGGTGAGCTTCGACGGCACCTCGGCGAGGGAGACGAGGCCGTCCTGCGGCTGCAACTCCTTCTCCGCCGCCGGGAAGGTGATCAGTGGGGCGTCCTTCAGGGTGGTGCCGCGGTCGCCCTTGCTGTCGACGTCCGCCGACAGCGTGCCCTTGCCGTCCTTCACCTCGACGGCGATCCCGGCAAGCGTCAGGTCGAGGCCGTGCGCGCCGGTGAAGCGCACCGATCCGGCGAAGTCCGCGGCGAGGGTGTGCTTCTTCTCGTCGTACGTGCCCTCGCCCCGCGGGAAGCGGAAGAGCGCGCCGCCGTCCTGGGCACCGGCGGACAGTTTCCACTCGCCCTTGGCGATGGGTCCGGTGACGTACTCGCGGAAGGTTCGGCGCACGCCCCAGTCGACGGCGGCGTTCTGGATGCGCCCCGCTTTCGCCTTCTTCTTCTCCTTCTCGGGTCCGGTCCTGGGCGCGGACGTCGCGACGAGGTCCGTCGACAGGCTGACCGGGTCGAGTGCGGTGCCCGCCGTGTAGTACCCGGCGAACGCCTTGGCGCCCTGTGACGTGAGCGTGGCGGGGAGGTTGTTGAGGGCGATCGGCCCCGTGCCGCCCTTCATGCCGATGCCGGAGACGTCGAGCGCGGCGAGCGGCACCTGCGGGGTCGAGGTGACCTTGCCGGTGCCCTTCTCCTTGCTCACCATGTCGGCGTAGAGCGTGCCGGAGCCGCCGGAGACCTTCACGGTGGGGCGGCTGATCGTGAGGTCGAGCGCGTACGAGCCGCCCTTCTTGTGCCCGGTGAAGCGCACCCCGCCCGAGAACCCGGCGCTGAACGCCCCGCTGTCCGGGTCGTACGCGCCCTTCGCCGAGTGGAAGCGGAACTGGCTGCCGCCGACCGTGGCGGCGCCCCCTCGGAGCGTCGAACCGCCTTGGGCGATGGGCCCGGTGACGTAGCTCTGGAAGGAGGACTTGATGCCCCAGTCGAGCCGGCCGCCCCGGACCGTGCGGTCGTCGGCGTGTGCGGCGGCCGCCGGGAGCAGGGCTCCGGCCAGTGCGGCGAGCGCCGCCACGGTTCCCGCGCGGCCGATGGCGCGCGCCTGTCCGGACGACGGCATGGGGGCTCCTCCAGGTCTGACAGGGCCTAGCTAATTAGGTAAGGCTAACCTAAACTGCGATCACTCCGGACTGGAAGACCGCAACCGGAATCCGGCCGGACCCGACAGGACCCGCGACCGGAACCGGCCCGGGGGCAGACCTTCAACCACGCGACAGGACGGTGGACTTCGGTGCGTAGGGCGCGCTCACTCCGTATCGCCGGCGCATGGGCCGCCGTGCTCGCGCTCGGCCTGACCGGGTGCGGGACGTCGGACGACGGCGGCGGGCGGACACCGAAGGCGGGTGCCGCGGCCACCGCGCCTGATCGGGTGGAACCGCTCGGAAACCGGCCGAAGGCCGAACTCCCGGCCACCGTCACCTCCGCCGACGGCCGCCGGGTGACGGTCAAGGACACCAGCCGCATCGTGCCGCTCACCGGCAGCCTGAACGAGATCGTCTTCACCCTGGGCCTCGGCAAGAACGTCGTCGCCCGCGACATCACCGCCACCTTCGAGCAGGCGGAGAAGCTGCCGGTGGTGACGCGTGCGCACGACGTCTCGGCGGAGAGCGTGCTCTCGCTCGAACCGACCGTCGTCCTCGCCGACTCCACCACCGGACCCGCCGAGGCCGTCGACCAGATCCGCGACGCGGGCATCCCCCTCGTCGTGTTCGACCCGGCGAAGGGTCTCGACGACGTGAGTCCGCGCATCGAGGCGGTGGCGAAGGCCCTGGGCGTCGAGAAGGCCGGCGCCGCGCTGACCGCGCGCACCGAGCGGCGGATCGACGCGGTCCGCGCGGACATCCCCGCCGGGACCCGCGGGAAGAAGCCGCGGGTCGCCTTCCTCTACCTGCGCGGCTCCGCCTCCGTGTACCTCCTGGGCGGACGAGAGTCCGGGGCGAGTTCGCTCCTGGAGGCGGCCGGCGCCGTCGACGCGGGCAGGGAGTCCGGGCTGAAGAAGGACTTCACCGCGATCACCAGTGAGGCGCTCGCCAAGGCCGCGCCGGACGCGATCCTCGTGATGACGAAGGGCCTTGACTCGGTGGGCGGCGTCGAGGGACTTCTGAAGGTGCCGGGCGTCGCCGAGACCCCCGCGGGCCTGGACCGTCGCGTCGTCTCCGTCGACGACGGCGTGCTCCTCAACTACGGGCCGCGGACCGACCGGGTCCTCGAGTCCCTGGTGAAGCAGTTGTACCCGGGCGGCTCCGCATGAGCCTGCTGACCAAACCCGGCACCCGGAGGACCACTCCCCCCACCGCGCGGGAATTCCCCCGTCCCCGCCGCGGCGCCGCGCTCCCGCTGACCGTCGGCCTCGTCGCCGCCCTCGTCGTCCTGTGTCTGCTCTCCGCCGGCATCGGCGCGTACGACATCCCGCTCGGCGACGTCGTCTCCTCCGTGCGGCACCGCACGGGGCTCGGCGGGTCCGCGCTCGACCGGGTCGGCGAGAGCGTGCTGTGGAACGTACGGCTGCCGCGCGTCGCGCTCGCCCTCCTCGTCGGCGCCTCGCTCGGCTGCGCGGGCGCGCTGATGCAGGGCGTGTTCGGCAATCCGCTCGCCGAACCCGGCGTCATCGGGATCTCGTCGGGCGCCGCCGTCGGCGCCGTCGCCTCCATCGCGCTCGGCTTCTCCTTCTTCGGGAACTGGACCGTCACCGTCTGCGCGTTCGTCGCCGGGCTCGCGACCGTCCTGCTCGTGTACGCCATGTCGCGCGAGGGCGGCCGCACGGAGGTCGTCACGCTGATCCTCACCGGCATCGCCGTGAACGCCTTCGCGGGCGCCCTCATCGGCCTGTGCGTCTTCGTCGCGGACAACGCGCAGATCAGCCAGATCACGTTCTGGCAGCTCGGCTCGCTCGCGCAGGCGACGTGGCCGAAGGTCCTCGCCGTGCTGCCGTGCGCGCTGCTCGGTCTCGCCGTCGCGCCGCTGTACTCCCGGAAGCTGGACCTCCTCGCGCTCGGCGAACGGCCCGCCAGGCACCTGGGCGTGGACGTGGAGCGGCTGCGGCTCGTGCTCGTCCTCATGGTGGCGCTGCTGACCGCGGCGGCCGTGTCCGTCGCCGGGATCATCACTTTCGTCGGCCTCCTCGTCCCCCATCTGCTGAGGATGGCCGCAGGCCCCGGGCACCGCTTCCTCGTGCCCGGGAGCGCGCTCGGCGGTGCGCTGGTCCTCGTCGCGGCCGATCTGGCCGCGCGCACGGTGGCCGCGCCCGCCGAGCTGCCGCTCGGCGTGCTGACCGCGCTCCTCGGCAGCCCGTTCTTCTTCTGGCTGCTGCGCAGGACCCGTCGCAGGCAAGGGGGTTGGGCATGATCGGGCAGTTGGGCAGGAGACTCCTCGGGGGCCGTGACCGGGCGCTGCCCGCGCAGGCCGCTCCGGGTGACGTCCTCGCGGAGGCCGAGGGGCTGCGGATGCGGCTCGGCGGGCGGGAGGTGCTCGGCGGGGTGTCGGGCGGAGTGTCGCTCGCCGCCCGCGCCGGCGAGGTGCTCGCCCTCGTCGGGCCCAACGGAGCGGGGAAGTCGACCCTGTTGGCCGCGCTCGCCGCCGACCTGCCGCCCGCCGAGGGGGTCGTACGCGTCGGCGGCAGGCCCGCCGCCGACTGGCCCGCCCCCGACCTCGCGCTGCGCAGGGCCGTGCTGCCGCAGTCCGCCGCGCTCTCCTTCCCCTTCCCCGTCGAGGACGTCGTCCGCATGGGCCGCGCGCCCTGGGCCGGGACCCGCCGGGCGGACGACGACCGGATCGTGCGCGAGGCGATGGCGGCCACCGAGGTCACGGAGTTCGCCGCGCGCCCCTTCTCCGCGCTCAGCGGCGGCGAGCGGGCCCGGGTCGCCCTGGCCCGCGTCCTCGCCCAGCGCGCCCCGCTGCTGCTCCTCGACGAGCCGACCGCCGCCCTCGACCTGCGCCACCAGGAACTGGTCCTGCGGATCTGCCGGGACCGGGCGGCGGCCGGTGACGCGGTCGTGGTGGTCCTGCACGATCTGGGGCTGGCGGCGGCGTACGCGGACCGGGCCGCGGTGCTGCGGGGCGGGACCGTCGCGGCGGAGGGCGCCCCCGGCGACGTATTCGAGGAGGCGCTGCTCTCCGAGGTGTACCGGCAGCCCGTCGAGGTCTTCCCGCATCCGCGCACCGGCGCCCCCGTGGTCGCTCCGCTGCGAAGCCCGCACACCCCCGCTTGACCGTTGCTTTGCCTGGTCATGGGTGATCCATCAGGCGGCTGTGACCGGGCCGTGAGCGGTGAGGGAACGTGAGAGCTGAATCACGGAACGGGCGGGTATTACCGAGGTAAGGCTCAGTTAAGTTAGGTCCGCCTCGCCCGCCGGTGGCGGGGCCGGCGCCCGCCGTGAACCGTCTTGGAGCCACCTATGCGACCCGTGCGATTCGCCCGTGTCCCCGTCGTCACCGCGGTCGCCGCCGCGGCCGCCCTGACCGCCGTCACCGGCTGCACGGAGAAGAGCGACGCCAAGAGCGGCGGGGCGAACAGCGTCAGCGTGACCGCCACCGACGACACGTGCGAGGTCTCCAAGAAGGAGCTCTCCGCCGGACACGTCGAGCTGGCCATCGAGAACAAGGGCTCCAAGGTCACCGAGGTCTACCTCCTCTTCCCCGACGACCGCATCGTCAGCGAGCGCGAGAACATCGGCCCCGGCACCAAGCAGAAGCTGACCGCCGAGGTGAAGGCGGGCTCGTACGACATCGCCTGCAAGCCCGGCATGAAGGGCGACGGCATCCGCCAGAAGGTCACCGTCACGGGCGGCGGGAAGACCGCGAAGCGCGACCCGCGCCTGGACAAGGCCGTCGCCGAGTACCGCGCCTACGCGCAGGCGCAGGCCGACGAGACGCTGCCCGCCACGAAGACCTTCACCGACGCCGTGCGCAAGGGCGACCTGGACGCGGCGAAGAAGGCGTACGCCACCTCCCGCATCGGCTGGGAGCGCACCGAGCCGGTCGCCGAGTCCTTCGGTGACATCGACCCGAAGGTCGACGTGCGCGAGGACGGCCTCGAAGAGGGCCAGGACCTGGAGAAGGACTGGACGGGCTGGCACCGTCTGGAGCGCGCGCTGTGGAAGGACAAGAAGATCGGCAAGCGTGAGAAGGCGCTCGCCACGCAGCTCGACAAGGACCTCCTCGACTGGCAGAAGCGGGTCGGCAAGGCAGTGATCACGCCGACCTCGATGGCCAACGGCGCCAAGGAGCTCCTCGACGAGGTCGCCACCGGCAAGGTCACCGGCGAGGAGGAGCGCTACTCGCACACCGACCTCGTCGACTTCAAGGCCAACGTCGAGGGCGCCCGCAAGTCGTACGACCTGCTGAAGCCGGTCGCCGCCGAGAACGACCCGAAGCTCACCAAGGAGCTCGACAAGCAGTTCGCGGCCCTGGACAAGCTCCTGGAGAAGCACCGCGAGGGCGGGGCGGGCTCCTACGCGTTCACGTCGTACGACAAGGTCGGCAAGGCGGACCGCAAGGAGCTGCACGACGGCGTCAACGCGCTGGCCGAGCCGCTGTCGAAGCTCGCCGCCGCCGTCGCCGAGTCCAAGTAGCGGCAAGGGAGAACGATGGCTGAGACCACCACATCGAGGCGTTCCGTGCTCGGCTGGGGCGGTGCCGGGCTCGCGCTCGGCGCGGCCGCGGCGGGCGGCGCCGTGGCGATGGCCCGGTCCGGCGACGACGTGGCGCCCGCCGCCGAACCGGGGGCCGCCGTCGCCTTCCACGGCGCGCACCAGGCCGGCATCGCCACCGCCGTCCAGGACCGGCTGCACTTCGCGGCGTTCGACGTGAAGACGGCCGACCGGGAGGAGTTCGTGCAGCTCCTCAAGGACTGGACGAAGGCCGCGGCGAGGATGACCGCGGGCCACGCGGTCGGCGAGGGCGCGTACGGCGGACTCGCCGAGGCGCCGCCGGACGACACCGGCGAGGCCCTCGGTCTCAGGCCGTCCCGGCTCACCCTCACGATCGGCTTCGGCCCGTCCCTGTTCGGGAAGTTCGGGCTCGGCGACCGGCGCCCCGAGGCGCTCGTCGACCTCCCCAAGTTCCCCGGCGACAACCTCGACAAGGCCCGCAGCGGCGGCGACCTGTGCGTGCAGGCCTGCGCGGACGACCCGCAGGTCGCGGTGCACGCGATCCGCAACCTCGCCCGCATCGGCTTCGGCAAGGTCGCGGTGCGCTGGTCCCAGCTGGGCTTCGGCAAGACCTCGTCGACGACGCCGGACGCCCAGACGCCGCGCAACATGATGGGCTTCAAGGACGGCACGCGGAACATCGCGGGCACCGACGCCGCCGCGCTCGACCGGCACGTGTGGGTCGGTCCGAAGGACGGCCCGGAGTGGATGACGGGCGGCTCCTATCTGGTGGCCCGCCGGATCCGCATGAACATCGAGACGTGGGACCGGACCTCGCTCCAGGAGCAGGAGGACGTCTTCGGCCGCGACAAGGGCGAGGGCGCACCGGTCGGCAGGGCCAAGGAGCGGGACGAGCCGTTCCTGAAGGCGATGAAGCCGGACGCGCACGTGCGCCTCGCCCACCCCGACACCAACGGCGGGGCGACGATCCTGCGCCGCGGCTACTCCTTCACGGACGGCACCGACGGCCTGGGCCGCCTGGACGCGGGTCTGTTCTTCCTCGCGTACCAGCGGGACGTCCGCAAGGGCTTCATCCCGGTGCAGCGCGGTCTGTCGCGCTCCGACGCGCTCAACGAGTACATCCAGCACGTGGGTTCCGCGGTCTTCGCGGTCCCGCCGGGCGTCCGCGGCACGGACGACTGGTGGGGCAGGGGCCTGTTCACCGGGGAGGCGTGAGCCGATGTTCGGCAACTATCTGATCGGCCTGCGCGAGGGCCTCGAGGCCAGTCTGGTCGTCTGCATCCTCATCGCGTACCTGGTGAAGACCGGGCGGCGGGACGCGCTCGTCCCCATCTGGGCCGGCATCGGTGTCGCGGTGGCGCTCGCGCTCGGCTTCGGCTGCGCGCTCACCTTCGGCTCGCAGGAGCTGACGTTCGAGGCGCAGGAGGCGCTCGGCGGCTCCCTGTCGATCGTCGCGGTGGGCCTGGTGACGTGGATGGTCTTCTGGATGCGGCGCACGGCACGGCACTTGAAGGCCGAGCTGCACGGCAAGCTGGACGCGGCCCTGCAGATGGGCACAGCCGCGCTGGTGGCGACGGCGTTCCTCGCGGTGGGCCGCGAGGGCCTGGAGACGGCGCTGTTCGTATGGGCCTCGGTACGGGCGTCCAGCGACGGTTCGCACGCCCCGCTGATCGGCGTGGTCCTCGGGCTGCTGTCCGCGGTCGCGCTCGGCTGGCTGTTCTACCGGGGCGCGGTCCGCATCAACCTCGCGAAGTTCTTCACCTGGACCGGCGCGATGCTGGTCGTCGTGGCCGCGGGCGTCCTCGCGTACGGCGTGCACGATCTGCAGGAGGCCCGGTTCGTCGGCGGTCTGGGGGACAAGGCGTTCGACATCAGCGCGACGATCCCGCCGGACAGCTGGTACGGCACGCTCCTGAAGGGCGTCTTCAACTTCCAGCCCGACCCGACGGTGCTGCAGGTCGTGGTGTGGCTGCTGTACCTCGTCCCGACGCTGGCGTTCTTCTTCGCGCCGACGCGGTCCGCGCGGTCGACGCCCCGCAAGGGCACGCCGGAGAGGGCAACAGTTCCGGAACAGGGTTGATCGGGACTCGTCAAGTCGCAAAGGGTTGTGCCTATGATCGGCGCGTTCATCAACCGATCAACGTACGGGGAAGCTCCATGCGTAACTCCCGGTTCGGGAAGAGCCTTGCCACGCTGACCGCGGCGACCGCCGTGGCGCTCGGCGCCTCGCTCATCACCGCTCCGACCGCCTCGGCGGTCGGCGGCAGCGCCTGCACCAAGAACGTCAAGAACCACAACATGATGGTCATCAACGTGGGCGCCACCGCGTACTCGGGCCCCGGCACGAGCTACAGCAAGCGTAAGCGCCTCGAGTGGTTCGACAACGTCTACGTCCGCTGCTACACGGTGAAGCGCAACACCCAGTGGTACTACGGCGACCTGCCCCGCACCAGCAAGCGCGGCTGGGTCAACGCGCAGCTCCTCCAGGAGATCTGACCCGCACCACGCACCCCTTCCCGGGCCCGATAAGGTTCGGGCCCGGGAAGGGGTAGGTGAAGGAATTCCGATGAGCAACGTTCGCAGGGCCCGGCGTCTCCGCGGGCCCGTCATGGCGTCGGCGGCGGTGACGGCACTCGCGCTCGCGGCGAGCGGATGCGTGACCGTCCACGGTGAGCGGGAGATCGTTCCCACGGCCACCGAGCCGGAGGCGGAGCGCGCCCTCAAGGACTTCCTCAAGGCGTACAACGCGGCGGACAAGGCGTACGACCCGGCGCTCGACGCCCCCCGCATCACGGGACCCCTCGGCGCCATCAATCAGGGCGGCCTGAAGTCGCGGCGCGTGCAGCACCCGGACGGCAACGCGGGGCACGTACCGCTCGAACTCTCCGACGCCACGTACTCGATCCCCAAGAAGGCCGGCTGGCCGCGCTGGTTCATGGCCGACACGAAGGCCAACCGCCGCTCGGACCTGCGCTGGCTGTGGGTGTTCACGAAGAGCGGCCCCGACCAGCTGTGGCGGGCCACCTATCTGAACCTGGTCTCGCCGCAGAAGATGCCGAAGCTGAAGAAGGACGGGGACGGCTGGGCCGTGCCGGTGGCGCCGACCGCGAAGGACCTGGCGATGGCCCCCTCCGACCTCGGCGAGGAGTACACGACGTATCTCAAGTCGGGCGGCGACGGCTTCGCGCCCGGCGATCACACGACGCGCTGGAAGGCGTTCCGCGAACGCAACAGCAAGCGGGCCGGTCTCGCCGTGCAGTACGTCGACGAGCCGCGGAACGACGGCGCGTTCGCGCCGCTGGGCCTGCGCACCGAGGACGGCGGCGCGCTGATGTTCTTCTCCACGCACCACTACGAGAAGCAGACCGCCTTCAAGGGCCTGAGCCCGAAGGTCGACGCGGACGCGAAGGCGCTGCTCAAGGGCACGGTGCGGCAGAGCCTGATGCTGGAGCGGGTCTCCAACCAGGTGGTCGTCGACCCGCAGAAGAACGCGCGGGGCGCGGACGGCGGCAAGGTGGCGTTCCTGGGCCGCATCCAGGGGCTGACGGCCGCGAAGGGCGAATAGGGCCTGGCCGGGTGTCCGGTCAGCCCCGCAACGGCCAGGCCGCGATGTCCTGTTGGGGCTCTCCCGCGACCCTTGCGCACTCGTCCGTGAGTGTCGCGAGGAGCGTCAGCGGGTCGGGCAGCGGGTGCTCGGGGCCGCGCAGCCAGCGCACCTCCAGGTCACCGGGGAGCCGGGCGGGCGGCACCAGGACGTAGGAACCCCGGCAGTGCCAGCGCAGGCCCGGGTGTTCGTCCATCGTCTCGGGGTGGCAGTCCAGCTCGCAGGGCCACCACTCGTCCTCGTCCTCGGGGGTGCCGCGGGTCGCGGTGAAGAAGAGGAGCCTGCCGTGTCCGTTGCTGCCGCCCGACTCGGCGACGGGGCCGACCTCGATGCCGGCCGCGAGGAGCCGCTCCAGGGCTTCGAGGCCCGCGTCCAGCGGTACGTCGAGAACGTCGTGGACCATGCCGGTCGCGGTGATGAAGTTGGCCTGGGGCTGGTGGCGGGCCCACCGCTCGATCTGGCCGCGGTCGGTCGTGGACTGCGTCTGCCAGGCGAAGGAGACGGGGTGCCGGGCCGGTGTGGGGCAGCCGATGCGGTCGCAGGAACATCGGTACCCCGACGGATGCGCGGCGGGCGCGAGGGGCAGCCCGGCCCCCGCGGCGGCGAGGAGCAGCTCCTCGCGGGCCCGGTCATCCGCCGACGTGTCCTTGGGGCGCCGTCGGAGCCACTGGGAAATCCTGCCCTGTCCGCCGGACCGGCTGCCGAACTCCGCGCCCATCTAGCCCCTCACCTCGCCGTTGTGCCGAAAGCATGACCCATGGTCCCACCATCCTGCGCCTCCGGGGGCCGGAGCTCACATCCGGGGTCTCCGGGGGTGATGCCAGCCTGTGGGTGACTTAGCGGTCTATTTCAGTGCAAGGAGTGATGTACCGGCCTACCGTGGGCGCCATGGTCATTAGGACTGTGCTGACGGGCCTCACGGCGCTCACCCTCACGGCACCGAACGGCTTCCTCGCCCCGATCGAGTGGGGCGGCGGGCCCCTGACCGTGGACGCACTCCCCCGCGTCGTCTACACGGCGCACCGCGGCGGAGCCCTGGAGGTACCGGAGAACAGCATGTCGGGCCTCCTGGCGGCCTTCAAGCGCGGCACGGCCCAGGTCATCGACTTCGATACGCGGATGCTGCGCGACGGCACGCTGGTGGTCATGCACGACGAGACCGTGGACCGCACCACGTACGCGTCGGGTCCGGTCCGCGACATGGACCGGTGGGACTGGCTGGCCATCCGGCTGCGGCCGGAGACCGCGCTGCCGGGCCACTGGCGCCCGGAGCGGCCGCCGACGGTCACGGAGGTCCTCGACCGGTTCGGCGGGAAGATCATGCTGATGCTGGAGGCGAAGGATCCCAAGAGCCTCGGTCCGCTGGCCCGGCTGATCCGCTCGCGCAAGCTGACCCGCTCGGTGTTCGTGAACACCAACGATCCGGTGGTCGCACGGCGCGCCCACCGGCTGGGGCTGCTCGCCCAGCTGTGGCGCTCCAGGAGGCAGATGCTCACCGACCGTCCCGAGGGGTGGGCGGCGTTCGTGGACGTCCTGGACGTGGACTACAAGGCACGCGACGGCGACCTGCTGCGCGCGGTCAACTCGGGCATCCCCCGGGTGTGGGCGCACACGGTGACCACTCCGAAGCAGCGCGACCGGGTGCTGTGGCTCGGCTGCAACGGCGTGATCACGGACGCCCCGGGCCTGCTCTCGCGCCGGCCGGTCAAGAAGTACAAGCCGGTGAAGGTGGGCGGGCCCGTCAGGCGCTGAGCCCGTCCTTCGCGGTCCGGGCCGGGTCAGGGCGTCCGGGGGCGCGGGGTGATGCCGTAGAGGGCGTACTCCACGAGCGTGTCGGCGTAGGCGTGGGTGAGCGGGCCCGAGCGCATCATCCAGCGCTGGGCGAGCGGGCCGGCCCACAGTTCGAGGGCGATGCGGGGGTCGATGCCGGGGGCGACCTGCCCGGCGTCGCGGGCCTGCTCCAGGCGCTTCACGTAGAGCTGGAGCTGCGGTTCCAGGAGCTTCTCGACGAACTCGGCGCCCAGTTCGGGGTTGAGCAGCCCCTCGGCGGCGAGCGCGCGGTAGGGGGCGTCGTACTTGGCGTCGTTGAACTCGTCGACGGTGGCCCGCAGCACGTACTTGAGGTCGGCCTCCAGGTCGCCCGAGTTCGGGATCTCGGTCCGGATCTCGGCCTGGCCCGCGTTCTCGCTCGCGGCGCGGGCGGCCTGTTCGCCGAGGTCGAGGAAGGCGTCGAGCAGGACGGCGCCCTTGGACGTCCACCAGCGGTAGATCGTCTGCTTGCCGACGCCGGCGCGGGCGGCGATGGCCTCGATCGTGAGCTTCGCGTAGCCGACCTCGGTGACGAGGGCGAGGGCGGCGTCGTAGATCGCGCGGCGCGAACGTTCGCTGCGGCGCGTGGAGTCGGGGGCAGTCTTCTGGGCCATGCGTCGAATGTAGCAGCGGGCGAACCGAGACGTCCCGTCTTGACAAGACGTTCCGTCTCGTTGATAGTGGTCGCTGTCGCGAGACGATACGTCTCGCTGAACGTCTCGACACACGCTGGAGGAGCACGACATGACCCGAGGTGGATCCGGAAACATGCTGGGCGTCGGCGGCACCCGCAGCAACCTCTCCCGCGGCGCACTGCGCGGCGCGGGCCACGGCGGCCGCGTCGGCGGCGCGCTCGACGCACAGGAGCAGAAGCGTGAGCTGCTGCGCAAGCTGCGGGAGGGCCGCGAGGCGCACGGCAGGCCGTGAGGCATGGCACGGGTGGTGCGGTGACCATGCCGGTAACCACCCGTTCGGTGCACAGCGCGAAGGCTCCTCACACCGCACTATGGGCATCAACTGCCCCACCAAGGGCAGCACATGACCCTGCGGTACGTGAGGAGCCTTCTTTGTCCCGCAATCCTCGCTCTCCTCGGCGCGCCACACCCCGGCGCTATCTGATGTGCCCACCGGCACACTTCAAGGTCACCTACTCCATCAACCCCTGGATGGACCCCGCCAAACCGGTCGACGTCCCCCTCGCCATCGCCCAGTGGGAGGTCCTGCGCGACCGCTACCGCTCGCTCGGCCACACCGTCGAGGAGCTCACCCCCCAGCCCGGTCTGCCGGACATGGTCTACGCCGCGAACGGCGCGACCGTCGTCGGGGGCCGCGTGCTGGGCGCCCGCTTCGCCTACGCCGAGCGCGAGCGGGAGGCCGTGGCCCACCTGGAGTGGTTCCGCGCCCACGGCTTCACCGAGATCCACGAACCCGTCCACATCAACGAGGGCGAGGGCGACTTCGCCGTCACCTCCTCCTACGTGCTGGCCGGACGCGGCTTCCGGGCCAGTCCGCTCTCCCACGGCGAGGCACAGGAGTGCTTCGGCCGCCCGGTCATCGGCCTCGACCTCATCGATCCGCGCTATTACCACCTGGACACCGCGCTCGCCGTCCTGGACGACGCGGCGGACGACGTCATGTACTACCCGCCCGCCTTCTCGCCCGGCAGCCGCGCGGTCCTGCGGCGGCTCTTCCCCGACGCGCTGATCGCGGACGAGCCCGACGCCGTGGCGCTCGGGCTCAACGCCGTCTCCGACGGCCTCCACGTCCTGCTTCCGCAGGCCGCGGCGGGGCTCTTCGAGCCCCTGCGCGAGCGCGGCTACGAACCCGTCCCGATGGATCTGAGCGAACTGCTCAAGGGCGGCGGCAGCGTGAAGTGCTGCACGCAGGAGCTGCGGAGCTAGCTCTTCCGCAGCTCGGCCGGGCAGAGCCGGCGCGGCTCGTCGTCGCCCTTGAGGCGGGCGTCGACGCAGCCGCCCGGCAGCCCGGCGTGTGCCGTGGTGCCGAAGTTGGCCGTGACGGTCAGCGTGCCCCCGCCGAACACCGTGCGCTGGACCGTGTGGTCGGCGGTCAGGCGCCGGTAGGAGGTGAGGGGCTCGGTGCCCGCGGCCTTGTGCAGCGGCGCGAAGTACTGCTGGAGCGAGGCCAGTTCGGCGCCGTGCTTCTTCAGGGACGGGCCGTCGAGGACGTAGTTGAGAGGGATGTTGTAGAGCATCGCGGTCAGCGCGCGGTCGGTCTTCTGGTCCGGCAGCTTCTCGTACGAGAGCTCCCAGCGCTCGGCGTTGACGAGGGAGCCGTGCAGCGCGGTCTCGTACAGCGGTACGCGGTAGCGCGGGTCGTACATCGCCTTGGCGAGGTCGGCGGGCAGGCCGACCGGCTTGAAGAAGATGCCGGGTGCGGCCTCCGGGTAGTAGCCGCCCCACTTCTCGCGGTCCTTCTGGAGCGCCCACAGTCCGTCGGCGGCCGGGGTGCCCGCGCCGTGGTCGAAGGCGAGGGCCCGGTTCGCCCAGGCTCCGGCGGTCTCGGAGCCGAGGACGAGGCCGCCCTTGCCGTGCTCCGCGATGCGCTTCATCCGCGCGAGGCGGTTCGTGCGGTCCTTCGCCTTGGTCATGCGGTGGCCCTCGGCGTGGTCCCTGAAGAGTTCGCCGGTGGCGTCCACGTCGAGGAAGTAGCTGTCGGCGCCGTTGGCGACCATGGAGCGGGTGCGGTCCGCGAGGTGGTGCTCGCGCGGTTCGGCCCGCTCGAAGGCCTGGGAGCTGAGGTAGCAGCCGCGGCCGCCGAAGCCGGTCTCCGGCTTGCCCTTCGCGTCCCGCACGCAGTAGTCGGGATAGACGGTGCCCGGCCAGGCGGAGGTGGGGCTGTCGGCGCTCTTCGGGTCCTGGCCGTTGGCGAAGGAGTCGTAGGGGCCGACGAGGTAGCCGGCCTTCTTGGCCGCGCTCACCGCGGCCTTGTCCATGGGGCCCGGGCCCGCGTCGTAGCCGAGCCACATCCGGTCGACGCCGAGCTTGCGGAGCTGTTCGACGCCCTCCGCCGTGCGGGCGGTGCCCCAGGTGTAGGCGTGGAAGGCGCCGAGGAGCTTCTCCGTGGCCGGGTTCTTCGCGATCTTCCGCTTCAGGCTGCCGAGGCGGCCGCGTTCGGCGAGGTAGGAGCGGTAGTCGGCGGCGGGCGCGACCGCGTCGCCGTCGGTCAGGGCGAACGTGACGGTGTAGTCGCGGGTGCCCTCGCCGCGGTCGAAGGTGTGCTCGGCGGTGGTGCGCAGCCTCCCGCGGTCGGCGGTGAAGCCGAGGTCCGTGCCGATGTCGGTGGGGGTGAGGTAGCTGACGCCGGTGTGCCTGCCGAGGGAGTAGCCCCACAGCGGCAGGGTCAGGCCCTCGCTCATGTCGACGGTGCTGCCCGCGAGTTGCCCCTTGCCCTTGGTCCAGAACGTGTCCTTGACGGGTATGTCCAGGCCTTCGCCGCGGGGCAGTTGCAGGGACGACGCGGAGGCGTCGGTGCCGGTGACGGGCCAGTTGAGCCTGGTGTCGCGGTGCGCCTTCATGCTGAGGGAGAGGCGGCCGTGGTCGGTGCGCGCGGTGATGTCGATGCCGCGCTCGGGGTAGCTCCAGCGGGCCCGGTCCTTGCCGGTACGGGTCACGGGGCCCGGCTTGCCGAGGTCGGTGCCCGCGGCGTCGGAGAGGGTGAGGTCGTGTCCCGCGCCGGTGCGGGCGCGGACGGCGAGCGTGGCGGTGTCGACGACCGCGGTGCCGCCGTCGAGGGAGAGTTCGACGTCGCGGCCGTGCGGCTCCTCGGCCCCCGCGGTGAAGGCGTAGGTGGTGGCTCCCGCGGCGGCGACCGCCAGGACGATGGACAGGGCGAGGAAACGGGTCTCCGACCGCCTGCGGGCGTGGCCGGGAGAACTGCTCTTGTTCGGCATGGAGTAGTGGATAGTCGCCGCCTCTAAGAACCTTTTAAGAACAGGGGGCGGTTCCCGCGAGGGCAGGGTCGGTTCAGCCATCTGGCTGACTTCGTGCTAACAATACGAACGCAACACCACAACCAAAAAGTTGGGCCCACCAGGGCCCAGGGGGAAGAAGAGGTATCAGCGCAGTGAACCGCATGCGCACGTCCGCCGCAGTTCTGGCCACCGCGGGGGCGCTCACCGCCGCTCAGCTGGGCCTGGCCGGGTCCGCTTCCGCGGCGTCCGGGCCGACCGTCAAGTCCGCGCCGCGGGCCGTCAACGGCTGCCCGATCGACATCGTCTACCCGAAGCGCTTCTCGTACGACCGGTACGGGAACGTGACCAACGGGGGCCTGTACTTCGGCATCAAGAGCAAGACCACCAAGAGCATCAAGAAGGTCACCTTCACGGTGACCAACACCAAGAACGTCCGCTTCAAGAGGGCGACGCCGACGGGTGGCAAGATCACCCACCGGACGACGAAGACCGTCTCGGTCTACGACAAGACCTTCAAGGGCAAGGCGAAGCTCGGCTTCAAGGTGCAGACCCGGCTGCTCAACACCCGTTCGTTCGGTGTGAAGTTCACCCTGCGCGGGTCCGGCTGGAACTGCTCGGCGAACCAGGGGACCTGGGGCCCGAGGTAGTTCACTCCGCGGACGGGGGCGGCCACGCGTCGCCCCAGTCCGCGTCGCGCGCCGCGCGGTAGAGGGGGCCGTGGCGTTTGGTCACGGTCTCCCTGCGCAGCGCCTCCTCGGGTCCGCACAGGTCGAGGAGGACCTGGCCCTTGCGGATCTGCGGGCGGCGCACGACGCGCGAGGGCGCGGGGTCCGGGTCGAAGCGGACCGCGGCGACGTAGCTGAACTTCTCGTCCTCGTACGCCAGGGAGCCGCCCTTGACCCGGCGGTGCAGGGACGACCTGCTGACGCGGGCGGAGAAGTGGCACCAGTCCGTGCCGGGCTCGATGGGGCAGGCCGCGCTGTGCGGGCAGGGCGCGGCGATGCGGTAGCCCGCGGCGATGAGCCGGTCGCGTGCCTCGATGACGCGCTCGTAGCCGTCGGGGGTGCCGGGCTCGATGACGACGACGGCCTGTTCCGCCGCCTCGGCGGCGGCGTCGACGACGGAACGCCGGTCGGCCTCCGTGAGCTCTCCCAGGACGTACGACACCGTGACGAGATCAGTGCTCTCGATCGCGAGCGCCGCTCCGATACGAGAGCGCTGCCACTGGACGCCGCGCAGCTGAGGCGCCGCGTCGGCCAGTTCCCGGCCCAGCGCGAGCGCGGGCTCGGCCCAGTCGAGCACCGTCACGGGCCGCTCCCCCGCCCAGGTCGCCGCGACCGCCCACGTCGCCGCGCCGGTCCCGCCGCCCACGTCCACGTGACGTCCGGGCGCCCATCCCTCCGGCGCCGCGTCCGCGAGCGCGCCGAGCGCGGCCCGGACCGCCTCGAACGTCGCGGGCATCCGGTACGCGGCGTACGCGACGACGTCCGCGCGGTCCCGCAGAATCGGCGCGTCGGTCGGGGTCCGCCCCCGATAGTTGGCGATCAGCCGCTCAACGGCCTGTGCCGCCTGCCGCGGCGGAAGACCGTCCAGAAGCCCGGCGAGGGCGGCACGCAGGGTCTCGGCCGGGGATGCGGCGGCCGTGGCCTGGGGGGTGGGGGCGTTCACCCGGTGATTCTACGGGGCACGGTGCGTCTGCCCGGCTCGGGCCGTTCAGCGGGTGCGGGCCCGTCGTGGCCGCTCGCGCAGTTCCCCGCGCCCCTAAAACACCCCCGGCACCGCCGGCAGGGGCTGCCTGGGGGCGCGGGGAACTGCGCACAGCCCCGCAGGGGCTGTTTGGGGGCGCGGGGAACTGCGCGACCAGCCACCTACGGCCCGCAGCCGCCGACGCTGCCCAGCCGGGCAGACGAGCCCGCGGCACCGCCTCCGAGCAAGCGCAGCGCTACCGCCCCCGCGCCGCCCGCGCGAGCCGCGTGGCCGCCGCGGCCCGGGGCGCGTTGTCGGCGGGGCGGCGGCGCGGATGGACCGTGTTGGCGAGGAGGACCAGGAACGTGTCCGTCGACGGGTCGAGGACCAGCGATGTGCCGGTGAAGCCCGTGTGGCCGGCCGCACCGCGCCCCGCGAGCTCCCCCATGAACCACGGCTGGTCGATGCCGAAGCCGAGTCCCGTGCCCGCGAGCATCAGCTCGACGAAGTCGGGGCCGAGTATGCGGGCCCTGCCGTACGAACCGCCGCACAGCAGCGTGCGGCAGAGCACCGCAAGGTCGCGCGCGGTCGAGAAGAGCCCGGCGTGCCCGGCGACGCCGCCGAGCGCCCACGCGTTCTCGTCGTGGACGGTGCCGCGCAGCATCCCCCGGTCGGCCTTCGCCCAGGGCCTGCGCTGGTCCTCCGTCGCGGCCGCGTCGGGGCACGGTCCGAAGCCGGTGGCGGTCATGCCGAGCGGCCGGGTGATGCCCTCGCGGACGAGGTCGTCGAGGGGGCGGCGGGTGAGGCGCTCCAGGATGTGCTGGAGGAGCAGCATGTTCAGGTCCGAGTAGACGTACTCGCCGGGTTCGGTGACGGGCGCCTCGGCACGCAGGGCCGCGAGGCGTGCGGCGGCGTCCGGGCAGTCGTACAGCGGCAGCTCGGGCCGCAGCCCGGAGGTGTGGGTGAGCAGCTGGCGCACCGTGATCCGGTGCTGGGCGGCGGCCGTGAACTCGGGAACGTACGCCCCGACGAGCGCGTCGATGCCGAGCGTGCCGCGCTCCAGCTGTTGCACGGCGGCCACCGTCGTGAAGAGCTTGGTGAGCGAGGCCAGGTCGAAGGGGGTGCCGGTGCGCATCGGCACCCGCCATTCGGGGGGCAGCTCGACGCCCCTGTCGGTCACCGGATCGTACGAGGCGTAGCGCACCGCCCAGCCCGCCGCCTCCTCCGCCGCGATCACGGGCCCGCGGCCGACGAGGACGACGGCGCCCGCGCACCACGGCCGGGGCCCGCGCGTCAGGTCGGCCACCTCGGCGACGAGGCGGCCGATCTCGTCGGGGTCGAGGCCCGCGCGGTCCGGGGTGCCGGGGCGCAGGAGTCTGGGTGCGCTCAGTGGTCCGCCTCCGTCGCGTGCGTCGTGGGTCCGTGCTGCCAGGGGCGGCACAGTCCTACGAAGCATGCGATGGCTGCCACCGCGCAGGCCAGTTGGACGACGGCCATCGGGACGGCCGTGTCCTCGCCCGCGATGCCGACGAGCGGCGAGGCGATGGCGCCTACGAGGAAGGAGGAGGTGCCGAGCAGCGCGGAGGCGGAGCCCGCGGCGTGCGGCGTGCGGAGCAGCGCGAGGGACTGGGTGTTGGGCAGGGTGAGGCCCATCGACGACATGAGGACGAAGAGGCCGGCGGCGACGGGGAGCAGGCCGACGTCGCCGAAGACGCCGGTCGTCATGAGCAGGAGCGCCGTCGCGGCCGTGGTGATCATGGCGAAGCCGACGGCGAGGACCTTGTTGAGGCTGGTGCGGCCGACGAGGATCTTGCCGTTGATCTGGCCCGCGGCGATCAGTCCGACGGAGTTGACGCCGAAGAGGAGGCTGAAGGTCTGCGGGGACGCGCCGTAGATCTCCTGGATCACGAAGGGCGAGGCGGAGATGTACGCGAAGAGCGCGGCGAACGCGAAGCCGCCCGCGGTCATGTAGCCGGCGAAGACGCGGTCGGCGAGGAGCGACTTCATGGTGCGCAGCGCCTCGACGGTGCCGCCGCTGTGCCGCTTCTCGGGGGCGAGGGTCTCGGGGAGGCGGCGCCAGACCAGCAGGGTCAGGGCGGTGCCGACGACCGTGAGGACGACGAAGATGCCGCGCCAGTCGGTGAAGCGGAGTACCTGGCCGCCGATGAGGGGCGCGGCGACGGGGGCGACGCCGGAGATCAGCATCAGGGTGGAGAAGAAGCGGGCCATCGCCACGCCGTCGTACAGGTCGCGGACGATCGCGCGGGCGATGACGATGCCGGCGGAACCCGCGAGGCCCTGGAGCAGGCGGAAGCCGATGAGGAGTTCGACGGTGGGGGCGAAGGCGCAGGTCGCGGTGGCGATCACGTAGACGAGCAGGCCGACGAGGAGCGGGCGGCGGCGGCCCCACTTGTCGCTCATGGGGCCGACGACGAGCTGGCCGAGCGCCATGCCCATGAGGCAGGCGGTGAGGGTCAGCTGGACGGTCGCGGCCGGGGAGCCCAGGGCGTCGGTGACCTCCGGCAGTGCCGGCAGGTACATGTCCATGGAGAGCGCGGGGACGGCGGTGAGGCCGCCGAGCACGAGGGTGACCAGGGCTCCGGTACGGCGGAGGGCGGCGGAGCCTGATGGCTCCGCCGCCTTCGGTATCGGATGGTCTTCGGTGGCCTGCCCGAGTTCAGGCATCGCGCCCCTCCCAGTCGCTGCGTTTCGCCTCTGCCGGCTTCTATCGTCGCAGCTGTGGGTGGGTGGTTCGGACCGCTTTCCGCTACGCCGGGTGCAGGCCCGGGTTTCCCGCCTCCGTCACGAAGGACGCCGCCGTGCTGATGGGGGCGCCCGGCTTCGTGATCACCGGGACCGTCTTGAAGTCGGCCAGCGCGGAGTCGCGGTCGAGGGCGACGGTCACGTAGCCGCGGCGGCCGTTGTAGAACTTCATGTGCGGGTTGGCCTTCATGAGCGTGTCCCAGTTGGCCGGCTTGTCCGCGCCGTCCTTGCCGCTCGCGATGGACGTGGCGACGATCTCCGTGCCGACGTTCTTCGAGGACGGGTCGTCGAAGTCGTCCTTGATGTCGAAGGCGTAGCCGACGTGTACGTCGCCGGTGAGGACCATGAGGTTGTCGAGGCCCGCGGCCTCGGCGCCCGCGAGGACCCGCTTGCGGGAGGCGCGGTAGCCGTCCCAGGCGTCCATGGAGAGCTTCGCCCGCGCGTTGAGGTCCAGCCTGCGCTGGGAGAAGGCGACCTGCTGGGGGACGACGTTCCACAGGGCGTGCGAGCGGCGCCAGCCGTCGAGGAGCCAGCGTTCCTGGGTGGCGCCGGTGATGGTGCGCGCCGGGTCGTCCGACTCGGGTCCCGGGACGTGGGCCGTGTCGCCGTAGGCCTGGTCGGAGCGGTACTGGCGGGTGTCCAGGATGTCGAACTGGGCGAGCCTGCCCCAGGTGAGCCGCCGGTAGAGCTGCGCGTCCGGTCCGCTCGGCAGCTGCGAACGGCGCAGCGGCTGGTTCTCCCAGTAGGCGCGGTAGGCGGCGGCGCGGCGGAGCAGGAACTCGGCCGGCGGGTCGTCGTTCTCGGAGATGTCGTCGGCGTAGTTGTTCTCGGTCTCGTGGTCGTCCCAGGTGACGACGAAGGGGTGCGCGGCGTGTGCGGCGCGCAGGTCGGGGTCGTGCTTGTAGAGGGCGTACCGCAGGCGGTAGTCCTCCAGGGTCTTCGTCTCCTTGTTGAAGTGCGCGGGCAGCGTGCGGTCGGTGTAGTTGCGGGCGCCGCCGACCGCGTTGACCGCGTACTCGTAGAGGTAGTCGCCGAGGTGGAAGACGACGTCGACGTCGTCCTGGGCGAGGTGCTTGTACGCGGTGAAGTAGCCGTCGTGGTACGCCTGGCAGGAGACGGCGGCGAGGGTGAGGCTGCCGGCGCGGGTGGCCGGGTTGGGCGCGGTGCGGGTGCGGCCCGTCTCGCTGATCCAACTGCCGGTCCTGAAGCGGAAGTAGTACGTGCGGCCCGCCTGCAGGTGGTCCGCCTCGACGTGCACGGTGTGGCTGTACTCGGGGTGCGCGGTGGCCGTGCCCCGTCTGACGACGCGCCGGAACCGGGCGTCGTGGGCGACCTCCCACCGGACGGTGACGCGCTGCTGGGGGAGACCGCCGCCGGGCTCGTAGGGGGCGGGGGCGAGGCGGGTCCAGAGCAGGACCGAGGCGGGCTGCGGGTCGCCCGACGCGACGCCGAGGGTGAAGGGGTTGTCCGCGATGCGCCGGGCGTCGAGCTCGGCGGCGGCCGCGACACCCGTTGTGGGCAGGTTGGTCGCGAAGGCGAGTGCTGCGGCGGCGCCGGTGGCGGTGAGGAAACGGCGGCGTCCCAGGTGCTGGGCCGCGGCCCGGATCTCGGGTGCGTGCTGCTGGCCTGCGTTGGTCATGTGGCCCTCCCCTGACGATTGGTGTCAGGGGCATGGAAGTGGTGGGGGACGACGCGCGACTGTCGCGTACACAACACCCATATGGCGGGCGGATGATGTCCGCGTGGACGCCCCTCCCGTACGCTGCGGGGCCATGAACGCTGAGCGAACTGCCCCATCGAACGCGTCGGGGACCACCCCTTCCGGAGCCTCGGCCAAGGTCGCCGTAGTGACCGGCGCCGGGTCCGGAATCGGCCGCTCCGTCGCCCTCGAACTGCTCGCCGCGGGGTGGTACGTGGCGCTCGCGGGTCGCCGCACGGAGACCCTTGAGGAGACGGCGTCCCTCGCGGCGGCCGGGTCCGGCGCGCGGGACGACGCCGTCGTCTGCGTACGTACGGACGTGTCCCGCCCCGAGGACGTGGCGGCCCTCTTCGCCCGCGTCGGCGACCGCTTCGGCCGCCTGGACCTCCTCTTCAACAACGCCGGCACGTTCGGCCCCGGCGGCGTCCCGGTCGAGGAGCTCCCCTACGACGCGTGGCGCCACGTCGTCGACACCAACCTGAACGGCGCGTTCCTGTGCGCGCAGGCGGCGTTCCGCCGGATGAAGGAGCAGGACCCGCAGGGCGGCCGCATCATCAACAACGGCTCCATCTCGGCCCACGCCCCCCGCCCGAACTCCGTGGCCTACACGGCGACGAAGCACGCCCTGACCGGCCTGACCAAGTCCCTCTCCCTGGACGGCAGGCCCTACCGCATCGCGGTCGGCCAGATCGACATCGGCAACGCCGCGACCGACATGACCGAACGCATGCAGTCCGGAATCCTCCAGGCGAACGGCGAACTGGCGAGCGAGCCGGTGATGGACGTGCAGGACGTGGCCCGCACGGTGCGCCACATGGCGGAACTGCCCCTGGAGGCGAACGTCCAGTTCGCGACGGTGCTCGCGACGAACATGCCGTACGTCGGCCGGGGCTAGCCGCGCACATCGGGCTGCGAGGCCCGCTCCTTGGCCTCATGGCGGGGCGGCACCATCGTTCCGTTTACAGAACGTTCTGGTTATGGAACGCTGGCCGTGTCACGGCCGATGCGCCAACGGCGCAGCAAGGGGCGGAGATCTGTGGAACTGACCCAGGAGGTGGGCGCGCGGCTGCGCCGTCTGCGCCAGGACCGCGGGCTTTCGCTGTCGGAGCTGGCCCGCCGCTCCGGCGTCGGCAAGGGCACGCTCTCGGAACTGGAGACCGGCCGGCGCAATCCGACTCTGGAGACGCTGTACGCGCTGACCACGGCCCTCGATGCGCCGCTGAGCACGGTCGTCGGCCCCGCCCCGGTGCAGGGCGCGGCGGTGCACGCGGTGTTGATGGACCGCGTGCAGGACGCGGCCGCGGTGTCGGAGGTGTATCGCATCCGCATTCGGAGCGGCGCGGTGCAACGCTCGGCCGCTCATGTGCCGGGCACGGAGGAGCACATGGTGGTCCTCAGCGGCACGGCCCGGGTCGGTCCCGCCTCCGCTCCGCTCGAGGTGTGCCCGGGCGGCGACGCCCGGTGGGCGGCGGACGTACCGCACCTGTACGAGGCGGTGGGGACGGATGTGGAGGGGGTGTTGGTGGTGCGTTACCCGGCGGAATGAAGGGCCGATGCCCCACGCCGCACCGTCCTCGGCCGGACCTGCCGGTGCCCCTGAGTGACGACTTCACGCAAGGCCGGCTACGTCATCGAGAGAAGGATGATCACGGTACATGCCTATACGTATCGCGCGCCCAGACGAACTGCCCGCCCTCGTTCAGCACTCCGAGCAGCCCGAGCGCAACGCCGGGACGGCCGCCTACCTCACCGACCTGCTCGCCAAGAAATGCACCCGCCCGGAGTGGTGCCTGGTCGTGGAGGACGAGGCCGGCCGGCTCACCGCGGCCACCGCGCTCTGGGCCTTCCCCGGGAACGACGTCCCGACGGCCCTGGTGCTCCTCGAGGCACCGTGGGCCGAACCCGGCCTGACCACCGGCCGGGAACTGCTTGCCGAGGCCGTCGCCCTGGCCGGCTCGCTCGGCGCCGGGGAGTTGGAACACGTCATCGACTCGCCGGCGCAGCCGCCGCAGTTCCAGACGGAGCCGGAACGGCGCGCCGAGCTCCTCCGTCTGGCGGGCTTCGAGCACGCCCGGGAGGGTCGCCGCTTCCGACGCCGCTCCGGGGCGGAACTCACCTCGCACGACGACCGGTTGAACTGGCGTTCCCTGCCCGACCTGGGCCGTGAGCCGTTCATCGCCCTCCTCGCCGACGCGCTGCCGACCAGCGCCGACGCCCGCCTCGGCGCCGAGGTCGCCCGGCACGGCGCCCGGCGTGCCGCGGAGGGCCTCTTCACGGACATGGAGGAGTTCGCGTACGAACCCCGGTGGTGGGAGATCGGCTACGCCCCGGACGGCACGCCGGCCGCCCTCAGCCTCCCCGCCCGCAACCCCTCGACCGCGGTGATCGGCCTGGTGGCCGTGGCTCCCGCATGCCGCGGCAACGGCTACGCGACGGCGGTGGTGGCCCGCGGCACGCGGCTGCTGGCGGAGGCGGGCGCCGAGGAGATCCGCGGCGACTGCGACGCGGCCAACACCGCCATGATCATGGCTTTCGAACGGGCGGGCTACGAGAACTTCGCCGACCGCCAGGAGTTCATCCGCCGATGGTGAGCGGGGACCGCTCCCGCGCCGTGCCGAACGCCGAGCGGCCCCTCTCCGGCGCGGCCGCGAGATCTCCACAAGTGGAATAGGAACTACCGCATCAATCAAGGTCAGTGCTCCCCTTATGCTCAGTTCCTCTCCACGAGAACTTCACACTTGGAGCACTCCTTGCGCATACGCACCACGGTCCCCGCCGTCCTCGCCACCGCCGCCCTGTCGGTGTCGCTGCTCGCCGCGTCCCCCGCGTCGGCGGCGACGGCCCGCCACCAGGGCGGGCTGCACCTCGGGACCATTCAGTACGACAGCCCGGGCCGGGACACCCGTTCGAACTCCTCGCTGAACGCGGAGTGGGTGAACCTCCACAACAGCAGCCGCTCGGCGATCCAGCTCAAGGGCTACAAGCTGAAGGACAACACCGGCTACACGTACACCTTCGGCAGCTACAAGATCGGCGCCGGCAAGACCGTCAAGGTCCGCACCGGCAAGGGCTCCGACGCGTCCGGCGTGCGCTACTGGGGTCGCACCAACTACGTCTGGAACAACACCGGCGACCAGGCCCGCCTGATCAAGCCCAGCGGCTCGCAGCTCGACTCCTGCAAGTGGACGCGGCTCGCCTCCGGCTCCATCAGCTGCCACTGACCACCATCAGGGGGTGGGGGGAAGGGCGACCGCTCCGCGGCGGGGCCCCGCGGTGGGGGCCGCGGGAACGAGCCGCGCCGCGGAACGGTCGCCCTGCGACAGCGGCCCGAGGACGAGGACGAGGACGGTCAGGCCTGGCCCGTCTCGAAGCGGGTGATCTTTCCGTCGTCGACGGTGAAGTACCACTTTGTACGCATCTCGCCCCACGTGTCGTTGCGGTACGAGGCCGTCAGCACACGGCCGCCGTCCGACTCCGACTCGACGTCCATGTGGCCGTTGGACGAGAAGATCTCGCGGTCCGTCCAGTCTGCGATGTCCCGGTCGGTGCCGTCGTCCGCCATGGTCGCGCCGGGCGCGAGCAGGGCGTCGAAGGCGGCCTTGTCGTGGGAGTTCACCGCGGTCACGAAAGCGCGGACCGTGGGGTCGGCGAGACGGTTCACCTGGATGCTCATGGCCTCACCGTCACACCGGGCGGCGCCCGTCGCCACCGCTGCCCCGCCGTACGGGCGTCACCCGTACGGCCCCGTGGGCCGGGTGCCCGGGGCCGGTCCGGTGGACGGTGGAGGCGACGCGACCGCCACCCCGCCGAGGGGTCGAACCAGGAGTTCCCCATGACCACCTGCACGTGCCTGGACCGCCGTGACCTCGGGCTGCTGCTGCTCCGCGCGGGCACCGGCGGCGTGCTCGCCGCCCACGGCGCCCAGAAACTCTTCGGCTGGTTCGGCGGGGGCGGTGTCGCGGGCACCGGCGCCTTCATGGAGTCCGTCGGGTACGCGCCGGGCCGTCTGAACGCCATCGTGGCGGGCCTCTGCGAGGCGGGCGGCGGCGCACTCCTCGCCCTCGGCCTCGCGACGCCCGCGGCGGGCTCGGCGGCGGCGGGCGCGATGGCCGGTGCGGCGGCCGTGCACGCGCCGAACGGATTCTTCAGCCAGGGCGGCGGCTACGAGTACCCGGCGTTCCTCGGCATGGTCTCCGCCGCCCTCGCCGTCACAGGGCCCGGCCGCTACTCCGCCGACCACGCGCTCGGCCACTCCCTCAACCGCGCCTGGATGGTCCCGGCCGCACTCGCGGGCACGGCGGTCGGCGTACTCGCGACGATCGGCGCCAGGAACAGGAACGTGCGCGCGGCGGCGGAGGGCGACGAGACCGCCTGAACGGAGACGTGGCCCGCGGGGCATGGACGACGAGCACCGGAACTCAGGCCCCGCGGAGCTCTGCGACGTCAACGTCACCGCCCTGGTCGCCCCGCGCACGCTCACCCCGGACGCGGCGGCCGCGGAGTGCTCGGCATCACCTGTCCGACCTTGGTCCCGGCGGGCCGACGCGGGTTAGGGTCGCCGTATGGGCGCCACGGTCACTGCGGTCAGCAGCAATGGAACGTACTCCTTCACCAAGCCGAACCGTGCCGGCGTCACGCTGCTCACGGGCCTCGGCGTCGAGGGCGACGTACACGCGGGTGCGAAGGTGAAGCACCGCTTCCGTGTCGCGCAGAACCCGGACCAGCCGAACCTCCGCCAGGTGCACCTCATCCACGAGGAGCTCTTCGACGAGCTGGCGGAAGACGGCTTCACCGTGGCGCCGGGCGAGCTCGGCGAGAACGTCACCACGCGCGGCATCGACCTGCTCGGCCTCCCCACCGGCGCCCTCCTGCACCTCGGCGACGAGGCGGTCCTGGAGATCACGGGCCTGCGCAACCCGTGCCGGCAGATCGACGACTTCCGGGCCGGCCTGATGAAGAAGGTCGTCGGCCGTGACGCGTCGGGCGCCGTCTTCTACAAGGCGGGCGTGATGAGCGTCGTGCGCCGGGGCGGCGAGGTCCGGCCCGGCGACGCGATCGGCATCGTCCTGCCGGAGGGCCCGCACCGCCCCCTCAAGACCGTCTGACAGGTCCTCACCCTCCGGGCTCTACTGCCCGAACCACGCCTCGGCCAGCGCGTCCAACGTCGGCTCCGCCGGAGCGGGCAGCTCCCGCAGGTACCAGGGCAGATTGCTGTACACGTGGAGCAGGGTATACGCGAGGAGCAGGCGCGGCTCGAACGTCCGGCCGTACGCCTTCATGAAGCGGGCGAGCAGGCCCGGCTCACCGCGCGTGACGAAGAGGCCGACGCCCACGAAGTCGTACGCGGGGTCGCCGATCATGGCGGGCTCGAAGTCGAAGAGCCCGGTGAGCCGCCAGCCGTCGGCCGGGTCGGCGATCAGGTGCTGGCGCATGAACTCGGTGTGCAGCAGCGCCGGTCGTACGCTCCCCGCGTCGGGCGTCGGCACGGAGTCCAGGAACCCGGGGATCTGCTCCAGCCAGCTCTCCGGCAGCCCGCACGTCCGCTGCCGGCCGACCGCCCGGGCCCGCTGCCGGTCGAGGAACGCGCCCCAGTCGCCGGGCCCGAGGACGTCGGCGAGCGGGGCGTGGTCGAGCGCGTGGAGTGCGGCGAGCGCTTCGGCGGCGTCGGTGACGACGCGTTCGCGGTCGGCGCGCGGAATGCGCGGCCAGGCGACGGCGAGGTCCTCGCCGGGCAGGCGGGACATGAGGACGTAGCGCCAGCCGTTGTCGTACGGTCCCTCGCCGTGCAGACGGGGCGTGGGGACGGGGAGGCGGCCCGCCACGTGGCTCAGGACCCGGGCCTCGGTGACCGCGTCCCGCGCGTCCATACCGGGGAACAGCTTCAGTACGTGTGCGTCGCCGACCGCGTAGACCGGCTGGGAGCCTGCCGTGTAGCGGGTGAGACGCGCCCCGGCGAACCCGAGGCGTGCGCACAGGTCCTCGGCGCCGGGGCGCACGATCGTGTCGTCGGGGACGACGCGGTCCCACTCTTCGTCGGTGTTCACTTCGGGCAGCATGATCGGCACGGTAGGGGCGACGGGGCGCGACGGCGACCGAGTTTCGCAGCGCACGGCCACCGTCCGCACGCCGGACGCCTTCGGACCGCTGCGCGGCGGGCGGCGCCGCGCGACGCACGGCCCCCCGCCCCGGGTTCAACCGGGGCTCACCCTTAGCCCCGGAGCGCCGCCCTCACCTCCCTCGCCAGGAGCCGGCCGTACGCCTCGGTCCAGGCCTCGACCGTGGACCGGTCCCACAGGTCGGTCGAGTACTCCAGGTACCCGGAGAGCACGTCGCCCGTCGGGATCAGCCCGAAGTTGAACTCGGAGCGCGCGCCGGGGACCGCGAGGTCCTCCACCGCCGTGGCCAGGCCCGGCAGTTCGACCTCCGTCTCCAGAGAGCTCTGGTACTGGAAGCCGAGCGGCAGCCGGTCCGGCACCTCCGTGCCCAGCGCCGCGCTCACGTCCGCCGCCACCGCGCGGAGCGGCGCCGCATGGTCGATGGCACCGACCGAGCTGCGCGCCACCTGATCCACCAGCGCCCCGAACGACGCGGCCCCGTCACCCCGGACCCGGAGCGTGAAGGACGACACCGTGCAGGCGGCCAGCGCCTCGAACTCCCGCCGTTCGCGGTTGGCGTGGGAGATGCCGAGCACGACGTCCGGCCCCGCCTCCCCCACCTCAGCGACCAGCCGGGCGAACGCGGCCGCCGTCACCACGAAGGGAGTCGTACGGTGCCGCCGGGCCAGCGCCTCCACGTCGGCGCGGGTCTCCCTGTCCACCGTGAACAGGACCACGTCGCCCGCGCCGCTCAGCTCCGTGGGGCGGGGCCGGTCCAACGGCAGCGGCATCTCGTAGCGGGCGCCCGCCAACTCCCGCGCCCAGTAGTCGACCAGGCGGCCCTTGTCCTGCGTACGGCTGTGCTCGCGCTGCCAGCGCGCGTACTCGCCCGGCTGCGGGAGGCTCTCGGCGGCCGGCAGGCCGTGCGGGGCACCGGTGACCGCGGTCCCGTACAGCGCCGCCAGTTCACGCAGCAGCAGACTGACCGACCAGCCGTCGCACGCCGCGTGGTGCAGGACGAAGAGCAGCACCCAGCGGTCGCGGTCCACGCGCATCAGCCGCAGTACGGGAGCGAGTTCGGTCTCGATGTCGAAGGGGACGGCCGCCGTCTCCCCCGCCAGCCGCTCCGCCTCCTCGGCCGCGGCGTCCGCCGATCCCAGCCGCGCGAACAGGTCCTCCTCCGGAAGGCTCACGGGCCGCGCCCGCACCGCCACCTGCCACCACTCCCCGTCGCCGTCCGCCACGAAGCGCGACCGCAACGCCTCGTGCCGTGCGATGAGTTGGGAGAGCGCGGTGCGCAGGGCCGGTACGTCGAGCGTTCCTGTCAGGGTGAGCCGCATCGCCACGTTGTAGATCTGCGGGCGGGGGTGGGTGCGGTGACGGGTGAGGAAGGCGGACTGCTGGGCGGTGAGGGGGGCGCGGGCCGGCGTGCCACCGGGCCGCGCGGCCTCGCCGTCTCCCGCCGGGCGGACTCCGTCCCTGGCCAGGTGGGCGGCCATCGCCCGGAACGTGGGCTCCTCGTAGAAGCGCGCGACGGGGTACTCCGTGCCGAACTCCTCCCGCACCCCGTTGGCCAGCCGGATCGCCGTGATCGAGTGGCCGCCGAGCTCGAAGAAGGACGCGTCCGGCGTGATCGCCGACACCTCGACGTCGAACTCCCCGGCCCAGAGCCGCTTGAGCCGCGCCTCGACGGACGGCGGTCCCGCGGAACCGGCGGCGTGCGGGGGCGCCGCGGGGTTGGTCACGATGCCGGGCGCGGGCAGGGCGGCGCGGTCCAGCTTGCCGTTGCCGGAGAGGGGAAGCCCGGGCAGGACGGCCCAGGAGCGGGGCACGAGGTGGTCCGGCAGCCGCTCGGCGAGCTCAGCGGTCAGACGGTCGCAGAGGGCCTGCGCGGCGGGTACGTCGACGTCGCGCAGGCCCTCCCGGACGCCTTCGCCTACGACGTACGCCACCAGGCGGGCGTCGCCGTGGTGGTCGCGGCGGGCCAGGACGACGGCGTCGCGCACTCCGGCGAGACCGTTGAGCGCGCGGGACACCTCTTCGGGCTCGACACGGTAACCGCGCACCTTCACCTGGTCGTCCGTACGGCCGCGGAACTCCAGCGCGCCCTCGTCGTTCCAGCACACCAGGTCGCCGGTGCGGTACATCCGCTCGTCGGTGCCGCGCGGATCACGGACGAAGCGTTCGGCCGTCAGCTCGGGCCGCCCCAGGTACCCGGTGGCCACGCCGGGCCCGCCGACGTACAGCTCCCCGGCCTCCCCCGCGGGGACCTCACGGCCGTCCGCGCCGAGCACCCGGAGGGTGACGTTGTGCACGGGACGGCCGATCGGGATCGGCAGGTCGGGCCCGTCCGGGCCGCGCGGCCCGACCGTCGCCGCCGTGCACAGCACGGTCACCTCGGTGGGCCCGTACACGTTGACCGTCTCGTACGGCACGCCGGGGCGCGGACGCGTGCGCATCACGTCGCCGCCGAGCAACAGGTGGCGCAGGGGCGGCTGTTGAGGCTCGGGGAGTGCCAGGACCGCTTCGCCGAGGGCGGTCGGCAGGATCGAGAAGGTGACGCGCCGGTCCCCGTACCAGCGGGCCAGCGCGGCGGGGTCCTTGCGGACCGCCTCGTCGGCCACGACGACGGTGGCGCCCGCGGTCAGCGCGGGCCAGATCTCCAGCGCGGCGGCGTCGAAGCCCTGGCTGCAGACGGCGGCGCTCCGGTCGTCCACGGTGAACCCGAACCGCTCGTGGTGCCACTGACAGAGATCGACGACGGCCCGGTGCGGGACGGCGACGCCCTTGGGGGTCCCGGTGCTGCCGGACGTGTAGATGGCGAAGCAGAGGGAGTCGGGGGTGGCGGTGGGCGCGCCGGGGGGCGTGGCCCCGCGCGAGCCCTCCGGCGTGCTTGCCGTCACGTCCACCAGCGTGGTTCCGGCCGGGGGCTTCGGCCGAGCGGCGCCCGGGTCCGCGCCTCCGTTCGTCACCAGGATCCGCGCCGCGCTCTCCGCGAGGATCGTCTCGGCCCGTGCCGTGCCCTGGGCCGGGTCCAGTGGGACGTAGCCGCGTCCCGACTTGAGGGACGCGAGCATCGCGACGATCAGGTCGGCGCCGCGCGGCAGCCACAGCGCCACCGGTGCGCCGGCCCCTTCGACGGTGCGCAGCACGGCCGCGAGCCGTTCCGCCCGCTCCTCCAACTCGCCGTACGTCAGCTCGTCTTCACCGCTGATCACCGCCGTGCGGCCGGGGGCCACCTGCGCCCACCGCGACGTCAGCGAGTCGACGGTGCTGCTCGTCCGCTGCCGGACCGGGCCGTGGCACCACTCCCTCGGCACCGCGCCCGTGACGCCCGCGTTCGTGACGCCCGCGTTCGCGACGTCCGCATCCGTGACCTCCGCGCCCACCGCCTCCGCGAGGATGTCCCGGAACGTCCCGAAGAGCGCGTCGATCGTCGCCTCGTCGAAGAGGTCCGTGTGGTACTCCAGGTGGCAGCGGATGCCATCCGGCAGGTCGGTGAAGTAGACGCTGAGGTCGGTCAGCGCCTTGTCCGGGCCCGAGTCGAGCGGTGTCGCCCGCACCCCGGGCAGGTCGAAGCGGAACGGGTCCCCCGTCTCGAACTCGGCGAGCGTCTGGAAGACGGGCGTGCGGTCGAGGGTGCGCGGCGGCGCCAGCTCCCGTACGACCACCTCGAAGGGCACGTCGGCGTGGTCGTACGCGTCCAGGGCCACCCCGCGCACACGGTCGAGGAGCGTGCCGAAGTCCGGGTTCCCTGAGAGGTCGAGGCGCAGCGCGAGCGTGTTGACGAAGAAGCCGACCACGTCCTCGTACTCGGGCCCGCGGTCGGACATCGGCGTGCCGACGACCACATCGTCCTGGCCGGTGACCCGGTGCAGTGCGGCCGCGTAGCCGGTGAGCAGGGTCATGAAGAGGGTGCTGCGGCGGGAGCGGCTGAACTCCCGTACACGCGCCGAGAGTTCACTGTCCAGCGTGCGGAACAGGGCGCGACCGTTGGACGTCATCACCGCGGGCCTCGGCCGGTCGGTCGGCAGGTCGAGGACGGGCAGGTCGCCGTCGAGCGCCTTCTTCCAGTACGCGAGGTCCTCGGCCGCCTTGGGGTCCTTCAGCGCGTCGCGTTGTTCGCGGGCGTGGTCCTCGTAGGTGCGGGTGAGGGCCGGGAGGCCCGCCGCCCGTCCGCCCGGCAGTTGCGCGCGGTAGAGGGCGGACACGTCGCGGGCGAGCACGGCCGCCGACGCCGCGTCCATCACGATGTGGTGCAGGGACAGTACGAGGACGTGGCGCCGCTCGCCGAGCCGGACGAGGCGCGTGACGAACAGCGGGCCCTCTGCCAGGTCGAAGCGGCGCTCGCTCTCCTCGCCGAGTACGGCGGCGACGGTGTCTCCGCCGCCCGCGCCGTCGACGACCTCGAAGTCCACCTCGCCGGGCGGGAGTATGAACTGGCGTGGCTCGCCCGCCACTTCACGGAAGACCGTGCGCAGCTGGCCGTGGCGCGCGGCGAGGTCGCGGAGCGCGGCCCGCAGCGCGGGGACGTCCAACGGGCCATCGAGCTCAATGGCCTTGGTCTCGTTGTACGCGGTGCGGCCCGGCAGCATCCGCTCCAGGAACCAGACGCGCTGCTGGCCGGGGGAGAGCGGCGCGCCTCGGTCGACGGCCACCTGAACAGGGGCCGGTTCCGGGCCCTCCTGGCGGTCCGTACACGCCTCGTACGCACCCCGCAACCCGTCGAAGTGCCGCAGCCCCTCCCGCAGCGCCGCGGGCTCCACGCCGAAGTCGACGAGCCCGACGACCTCGTCCGCGCCCGCCGCGCGCACCGCGTCCACGACGGGCCGCACGCTCTCGGGGCTGCCGATGAGGGCGCGCTGGTCGCAGTAGCGGTCGTAGGCGCGGCGGAAGACCACGTCCAGGTCGTCCTCGCTCATCGAGGACATGTCGATCTTCTGGCCCAGGCTGTTCGCCACGTTGCCGAACAGGGACAGGGACGAGCGCATGTACCGGGCCAGGGGGTCGCGGGCGACGGCGCGGGCCGCCGCGTGGTCCTCGGCGAGGTACGTGTGCAGGAGCACGGCCACGTGCCCGGCGTCCGGGTCCAGGCCGCACTCGGCGCGCGTACGGCGGTAGAGCGCCACGTTGTCGCGGAGCTGCTCGACGCTCTGGGTCATGAGGTTGGTGACGATGCCGACATCGTTGCGCGCCGCCAGCTCGTACGACGCGGGGTTGCCGACGACCGCCGTATACATGGGCGGCGCGTCCTGCACGGGGCGGGGGAACAGCCGCAGGTCGCTCTCGCCGTTCCCGGTGGTACGGCGCACGGGCTCGCCGCGCCACAACTTCCGCACCTCCGCGACCTGTTCGTACATCAGCTCCTTGTGGGAGCCGAAGCGCTCCGGGAAGAAGACGAAGTCGTTGGCGTGCCAGCCGCTCGCGCAGCCGATGCCGATCCGGCCGCCGGAGAGGTTGTCGACCATCGACCACTCTTCGGCGACACGGATCGGGTCGTGCAGCGGCAGGACGACGGAGCCCGCGTTGATGCGGATGCGTCCGGTCTCGCGGGCGAGCGCGGCGGCGAGGACGACGGGGTTCGGGAAGAGGCCGCCGAAGGAGTGGAAGTGCCGCTCGGGGATCCACAGGGAGTGGAAACCGTGGCGGTCGGCGAACCGGGCGGTCTCCAGGAGGTGGTCGTACTTGCCGTGCGCGGACGTCGCCTCGTCCTGCGGGTAGTCCCCGAAGAAGTAGACGCCGAAGTCGAGGGGGCGGGGCTTCTGCTCCACCCGCTCCGGTCGCCGGGCGGTCGCGGCCGCGCGGTTCCAGGCCATGGCCTTCGGCTTGGCGGGCGGGTTCTCGCGCTTGGCGGGTGGGTTCCCGAGCCTGGTGGGCCGGTTCACGGGCCTGGTGGGCGGGTTCCCGAGCGGGAAGCCCGCCCCGCGCAGCTCCCGCAGCGAGTCCTTCACCGCGTCCACGATGAACTCGAGGTCGTCGTCGGTGTGTTCGGTGGACAGGAAGAAGTTGCGCCACTCCCACACGTGCACGCCGCGCAGCATCAGGTGGTGGTAGAGCAGTTCCATGTCCGCGCGGTGCTCGAAGCGGAACATCGAGCCGAAGTGGCTCATGCTCAGCGCGTACCCCTCCGCCTCGAAGAAGGCGTTGAGCGTGGCGGCGAGTTCGTCCGTGCGGGCGTTCAGCCGCTCCTGGAGCCGCGGGCTGTGCTCCTTGAGGTGGGCGAGTACGGCGCGGGTGGCGACCATCGACACCGGGTGCTGGATGTACGTGCCGCCGAAGAACGTGGTGTCGGCGGCCGGGTAGCTGTCGTCCCCGTAGCTCCAGTGGCCGCCGTCGATGCCGTCCATGATGTCGGCGCGGCCGGCGATCGCGCCGATGGGGAAGCCGCCGCCGAGCAGTTTCCCGTAGGTGGCGAGGTCGGGCGTGACTCCGTAGAGCTCCTGGGCGCCGCGCGGCGCGGGGCGGAAGCCGGTCAGCATCTCGTCGAAGAGCAGCACGATGCCGTGCCGCCGCGTCAGCTCGCGCAGCCGCCGTACGAAGTCGGCGGGCCGCAGCGACGGATGCCTGCTCTGCACGGGTTCGACGACGACCGCCGCGATGTCGGCGGCCTGCTGCTCGATGACCGCGAGGCTCTCCTCGCCGCCGTACGGCAGGACGAGCAGGTCGGCGACGGCGTTGTGCGGGACCCCCGCGGACATCGGGACGGTCGTCAGGCCTTCGCCGCCGGTGCGCGGGGAGCGGCCGAGCACGTTGTCGTTGTGGCCGTGGTACGCGCCCTCGAACGTGATGATGCGGGAGCGTCCGGTGGCGGCGCGGGCGAGCCGGATGGCCGCGGAGTTCGCCTCCGTACCGGAGTTGGCGAAGGCGACGCGCTCCATGCCGGTCAGCTCGGCGAGCAGTTCGGCGGCCTCGCCGGTCTCCACGTTGCGCGGGCCGAGCTGGATGCCGCGCGAGAGGTGCTCGCGGACCGCCTCGGTGACGAAGGCGGGCTCGTGCCCGAAGAGCAGGACACCGAACCCCATGGTGATGTCGACGTACCGGTTGCCGTCGATGTCCTCCAGCGACGATCCGCGCGCACGCCGCCCCGCGATCGGGTACAGCATCTCCTTCGTGCTGCTGCGGAAGCCGACCGCCGCCCTGCTGTCGGCGAGCACGCGCCGGTAGCGCTGGGCGATGCTCTTCGACGTGGGCGTTTTCGCGGTGTAGCGGCGCACCAGGTCGTCGAGGTGGGCCCGCTGGGTGTCGGAGGCGTTGCCGCGGATCATGCCGGAGCCGCGGGCGACCTCCGGGCGCGGTCCGTGCTGGGCGGGCCGGAGCGTCGGGGCCTCCGTCTCCTGTGGGGTGCCCAGCTGGCGGGCGATGCGCCGCGAGAGCTCGGCCATCGCGGCGAGGTCCTGGTCGACGGCGGCGGAGGCGGACCGGCCGTCCTGCTCGACCGCGCTCACCGGCCCGCCTGCCCGTCGGCGGCGGCTGCGGCGGCCGCGACGTGAGCGGTCTGCGCGGCCAGCAACTGGGACAGCTGTCCCATCAGCTGGAGCTGCATCTGCGACAGCTGGTGCACCTGACGGACCAGGTCGTCGACCTCGCGACGGGTGGCGTACTCGACGGAGGACGCGGCCACCGCACTCGCGGCCGGCGCAACCGGAGCAGTCGGGACGACCGGAGCAACCGGGGTAACCGGGGTAACCGAGGCAGGCGCCACAGGCGCGGGAACCGTCGGAACCGTCGCACGCGGCGGCGGTCCTTCCGACCCGGCGGACTTCGCCGCGATGATCACCGCGAGACCCCGCGCCGTCCCCGCCTCCTCGAAGAGCTCCCGCATCGACACCTTGACCCGGTGCTCCTCCTCCAGTTCCCGCAGCACCCCGATCATCTGGAGCGAGTCCGCGCCGAGGTCGAAGAAGGACGCGTTCTCGGCTATCTCGCTGGTGTCGTAGCTGAGGTGCTTCGCGGTCACCTTGATGATGTGCTGGAGCACCCGCTCGACCGCTGCCTCGTCCTGTGCCACTTCCGCCCCATCCCTGATCGGTTGTTCGCGTAGTTCGGGTTGTTCGAGTTGTTCCGGTTGTTCGGGTTCCACGGGCCGGGGGAGGTGGTTCTCCGGCCCCGTCCAGTAGTCCTTGTGCTGGAAGCGGTATCCGGGCAGCGGGATCCTGCGGCCGCCCGTGCCGCCCACGAAGGTCCGCCAGCCGACCGGCGCCCCGGCCCGGTACAGCCCGGCGGCCGCGTCCCACAGCGGTGCGAGCCCCGCGCCGCGCCGCAGCGTCGGATGCGCGGCCCGGCCCGGGAGCGCGTGGCGTGCGAGGCCGCTGAGGGTCGTGTGCGGGCCGATCTCCACCAGCGCGCCAACGTTGTCGTAAGAGGTTCCGAACTCCCCCAGTACGTCGGCGAATCGGACCGGCTCGCGTGCCTGCCGTACGAAATAATCGGCGTCCGGCACCCAGTCGGCGGGCCGCGTGCGCCCGTCGAGGCCGCTCACGAACGGCACGCGGCTCCCCCGCCGCTCCACCCCGCCGACGAGCTCCCGGAGCCCGTCGAGCACCGGGTCCATGAGGGCCGTGTGGAAGGCGTGCCGCACCGGAAGTCCGCGTGCGTGGACGCCGTGCTCGGCGAGGAGCTCCGTCAGACGCTCCACGGCGGCCGCCGGGCCCGCGAGGACCTGGCTGTGTTCGCCGTTCGTGACGGCGAACTCCACGCCGGGCACCTGGGCCGCCAGCCTCCGCGCCGTGTCCGTGTCCGTCGGGACGGCGACCATCGCGCCGGGCGCGCACCGCTCCCGCATGAGGCCGCCCCGCCCGGCGGTCAGCCGCAGCCCGTCCTCGACGCTCAGCACACCGGCCGCGTACAGCGCGCCGTACTCCCCCACACTGTGCCCCGCCACCGCGTACGGCTCGATCCCGGCCTCCCGCCACAGCCGGACGAGTGCGCACTGCAACGCGAAGAGGGCGGGCTGCGCCACCTCGGTGGCCAGGACCGGCTCCCCCGAGTCCTGGCCCCCGGTGTCACCGAGCAGCGGGCCGAGGAGGCTGGCCCCGCCGGTGAGGTCGGCGAACTGCCGCTCGCAGGCGTCAAGGACCTCGCGTACGACGGCGAAGCGCTCGTACAGGGGACGGGCCGCGCCCCGGTGGAGGCTGCCCTGCCCCGTGAAGAGGAACCCGACATCGCCCCCGCCCGACGGCCGTGGGCGCGGCCCCGCGAGCCAGTCGTCCAGTGCTCCCGTCAGCGCCGCCACCGTGTCGCCGCGCACCGCGAGCCGGTGTCTTCGGTGGGAGCGGCCCAGGGCCAGCGTGGTCACGAGGTCGGCGTGGTGCGTCGCGGGGTGCGCGCGCAGATGGTCGCGGAGGGCCGTGGTGTTGTCGGTGAGCGCCTCCTCCGTGTGGCCGGAGACCACCAGGACGCCCGGGGGCGGCGGCGCGTCGGCGGCCGGCCGGGGCGCGGGCGCGGGGGCCTCTTCCAGGACCATGTGGACGTTGGTGCCGCCGACCCCGAACGAGCTGACGCAGGCCCTGCGCGGCACGTCGCCCGCGGGCCAGGGGCGGGCGGTCGTGGGGATGTGGAAGGGGCTGGCCGCGAGGTCCAGGGCGGGGTTGGGGCGGCGGAAGTTGGCCATCGGCGGGATGACGCGGTGCCGCAGCACCAGAAGCGCCTTGACCAGGCTCGCGAGGCCCGAACACACGTCGAGGTGGCCGATGTTGGCCTTGACCGAGCCGAGCGCGCAGTAGCCCGTGCGGTCGGTGTCGGCGCGGAACGCGGCCGTGGCGCCCTCGAACTCGATGGGGTCGCCCTTGAAGGTGCCGGTGCCGTGCGTCTCCAGATAGCCGATCGTGCCCGCGTCGACGCCCGCCCGTTCCAGAGCGCGGCGGATCGCTCCGCGCTGCCCGTCCGCGCTGGGCGCGCTGAACGCCTTCTTGTCCGCGCCGTCGTTGTTGACGCCCCAGCCCCGGATGACGCCGTGGATGTGGTCGCCGTCCGCGACGGCCCGGTCCAGGCGCTTGAGCACCAGCGCCACGACTCCCGTGCCGCCGACGGTGCCGTCCGCGTCGGCGTCGAAGGGGCGCAGGCGGCCGCTCTTGGAGAGGATGGACCCCTTGACGTACTGGTAGCCGAGCACCTGCGGCACGTGGAGGGCGGTGGCTCCTGCGACGGCGATGTCGCACTCGCCCGCGACCACGGACTGCGCGGCGATGTAGGCCGCGGTGAGCGAACTGGAGCACGCCGTCTGGATGTTGACGGCGGGGCCGGTGAGGCCGAGCCGGTAGGCGGCGCGGTTGGCGGTGAAGTCGGTGAAGTTGCCGATGGTGACCTGGAGTCCCGCGACCCAGTCCGCGATGCCGCCCTGGAGGACGTTGTTCTGGAGGTACGTCTGGAGGGAGTAGAGGTGATAGCCGGTACTGGCGTACACCCCCACGTCACAGCCGCCCTGCCCCGGTGCCCCCGCGGACCCGGAGCCCATCCCCTCCCCCACGTACCCGGAGTCCGCCCCCTCTCCCGCGCGGCCGGAGCGTGCCCCCTCGCCCGCGTACCCCGCATCCTCCAGCGCGTGGTGCACGCACTCCAGGAACAGCCGCTGCTGCGGGTCGGTGATCCGCGCCTCGTGCGCGCTCATCCCGAAGAACGCCGCGTCGAAGCCCGCGATCCCGTCGAGAACCCCGCTCGCCCCGACGAACTCCTCGGCCCGGTACACCTCCTCCGGCACCCCGGCGGCGGCGAGTTCGGCCTCGGTGAAGCGGCGGATGCGGTCGGCGCCGTCGTGGATCGTGCGCCAGAACTCCTCGGGCGTATCGGCGCCGGGCAGCCGGAAGGACATGCCGATGACGGCCACGGCGTCACGGGCCGGGGTGGCGGCGGTACGGGCGGCTGCGGTACCGGCGGCTGCGGCGGGGGCGGTCATCGGGCCTCGCTCTCGCGCTCCACGGGTTCACTGCCCTGCCGGTGCGGCGGATCCTGCGCCACCGGCAAGGGGTCGTCGGACGCCGCTCTCCGCCCCTGGCGCACCAGGACGACGAACATCCCGAAGCACAGGGCGATCGCCAACCCATGCAGCAGGCCCACGACTTGGAACGGCGAGAAGCGGTCCAGGAGCGCGCCGCTGACCAGCATGCCGAGGCCGAATCCGGTGTTCTCGACCGACGCGGAGAGCCCGAACAGCCTGCCGCGCCGCTCGTCGGGGGCCGCCTGCAGCCGGGTCACGTAGGCGATCTCGGTGAGCCCGTCGGCCATGCCCGCCACGAGCGCGGCCGCGACCGCCACATACGTGGGCAGTCCGGCGAAGACCACGATGAACGCCGCCGACATCACGCAGGCCCCGACCGCGAACGCCCGCTCCCCCGGACCCTGGCGCCCGCCGCGCCCGGCCCACCGCCCGCACACCTGCTGCATGACGATGTTGCCGATGGCCCACGTCGCCCAGAACTGGCTGACGAACGTGGCCGGATGGGACGGGTCGAGGTCGCTGGAGTAGACCGGCAGGGCCACGTTGTGGGAGGAGGAGCCGAGGCCGTCGGCGGCCCTGAGCGCGATCATCACGGCGAGCACGGGTGCCGCCCGCAGCAGAACCATCGCACCGACGCCACGCCCTCCGGAATCACCCTCCGAGCCACCCGTCGAGCCGCCCTTCCCCGCACCCTCCCGGACATCCCCCTCCTTCTCCCGCCGCGCCCGCGTACGGATCGGCAGGGAGAGCAGGACGCACGCGGAGACCGCGAAGGTGGCGGCGTCCAGGGAGATCGCGGCGACGTAGCCCAGTTGCGCGACCACGACGCCCGCGGAGGCGAAGCCGGCGATCATGGCGAGGGAACGCCCGGTCGCGAGCAGCGAGTTGGCGCGCAGCCGCAGGTCGCCCCCGACGATCTCGGGGATGCTGCTGCGCAGCGCGACACCGGAGAGGGTGGAGCAGAAGCCGGTCACGACGGCCAGTACGTACAGCAGTCCCGCGCGGCCCCCGTCGGGCGCGACCAGCAGCGCTATCATGGCGGCGCACTGTGTGAGATCGGCGCCGACCATCAAAGCCTTCCGGTCGTGCGCCGAGACCAGCCGCCCGCTCACAAAGCCGGAGACGACGCTGGTCAACAGGCGTACGGCCATGAAGATTCCAGCGGCCAGGGCGCTGTCGGTCACCTCGTAGATGAAGACGTTGAGGGCGACCATGTTCAGGTAACTGCCGTACGCCGATATGCCGTTGCCCACGACGAGCAGGCGAAAGTGCCGCAAGTTCCCCCCTGGTCCACGGGCCGGGCTGCCTTGAGAACGCGCACGGCTGCGCTCAGCCGAGGCCGCCTTCACACTCACCCGCGCCGAAGCCCGCCCACAGTCCCTCGAATTGGGGACTTGACACCGCCCGTCGCGCTCAGTAGCGCCACGTTTCCCCTGGGTGCGCGGGGTTTCCTTTCTGTTTCTTCACAAGCGTGGTTAGATCACGTTGCGGCTACAGCCGTCGTACGTGTTGACAGTCCCTCCCGGAGGGAAGATGCCAGTAAGCAGCCGCCCACCGAACCCGCCGGCGTTGTCCCACAGGGAGCGTCAGGTGCTGGCCCATATCGCGGCAGGCCTCTCCCACAAGCAGATCGCCCGGCGTCTGGGCATCAGCGTGCACACCGTGAGCACGTACTTGCGCCGCATCCGCAGCAAGCGCGCCGCGCCCACGGTGGCCCATCTGATCCACCTCAGCCACACGGAGGACTGCTGACACCCCCGTGGCGAGGCCGGGTTCAGCCCCCGCGCCGCACCCGCGCCGCCCTGCGGGCCTCCGCGAGCTTGCGGGCCTCGGCGGACTTCCGCGAGGACTTGCCGCTCTTGCCACCCGTACCGCCCGGGCTCTCCTTCGTGCTGCCGAGGCCGCGGAAGGGGGCGTTGTGGTTCTTGGCGCGGCCCGCGGCGGTGCCGCCGTCGAGCGGGGTGCCGGAAGGTGCCTTCGCCCCGGTGATCCGGGACAGCTCCGCCTCGCCCGAGCGCACCTTGGTCGTCCTCGGCTCGATGCCGGCCTCGGTCAGCACCTGAACGGTCTCGCGCCGCTGCCCGGACAGCACCAGCGTGACGACACGGCCGGACTCACCGGCACGCGCGGTGCGGCCCGCCCGGTGCAGGTAGTCCTTGGGGTCGGTCGGCGGGTCCACGTTGACGACGAGGTCGAGGTCGTCGACGTGCAGGCCGCGGGCCGCGACGTTGGTCGCCACGAGGACGGTGACCTGGCCGTCCTTGAACCGCGCGAGGGTGCGGCTGCGCTGCGGCTGGGACTTGCCGCTGTGCAGCGCCTCGGCGTGCACCCCGCTGTCCCGCAGGTGCCGGGTGAGGCGGTCGACGGCGTGCTTGGTGTCCAGGAAGAGCAGGACGCGGCCGTCGCGGGCGGCGATCTCGGTGACGACGGCGTACCGGTCGGGGCCGTGGACGACGAGGACGTGGTGGTCCATCGTCGTGACGGCGCCCGCGGACGGGTCGACGGAGTGGACGACGGGGTCGTTCAGGTAGTCGCTGACCAGCTGGTCGACGTCGCGGTCCAGGGTGGCCGAGAACAGCATCCGCTGCCCGCCCTCGCGCACCTGGTCGAGGGCCTCGGTGACCTGCGGCAGGAAACCCATGTCGCACATCTGGTCGGCCTCGTCGAGGACGGTGATCCGGACGTGCCCGAGCCGGCAGCCCTTGCGGTCGATGAGGTCGTGCAGGCGTCCGGGGGTGGCCACGACGACCTCGGCGCCGTCGCGCAGCGCGGCGGCCTGGCGGCCGATCGAGATGCCGCCGACGACGGTGGCCATCCGCAGCCGCAGCGCCTCCGCGTACGGCGTGAGGGCCTCGGTGACCTGCTGGGCCAGCTCGCGGGTGGGCACCAGGACCAGCGCGAGGGGCTGCTTGGGCTCGGCGCGCCGTCCGGCGAGCCGGGCGAGCAGCGGCAGCCCGAAGGCGAGCGTCTTGCCGGAGCCGGTACGGCCGCGCCCCAGGACGTCCCGGCCCGCGAGGGCGCTGGGCACCGTGGCGGCCTGGATCGGGAAGGGCTCGGTGACGCCGAGTTCGTCGAGCGTCCGCAGCAGCGCGGCCGGCAGGTCGAGGTCCGCGAAGGAGGAGACGGCGGGCAGGTCGGCGGGGGTGCCGGGGCGGTCGTCCTGGGGGGTCGAGGTCATGGCGAGCCTTCCGCATCGGGAGCGTACGCGCGTACCGAGGAAGGCCCGGCAGGCTGCGGCCCAGCGGGCGCGGGCCGGGGTGGTGCGCCGCTCCGGGCGGGCCGGAGCGGGTGGGGCAGACGAGCCGGGCTGTACGCCGGGTTCTGTACCGCGGGTCCTCGCGGACGTCGCGGTGACGGCCATCCATCTAGGGCCGGCATTGCTGCCGGCCTCGTGCGGTCTACCCGCGGACTCGGGCGGGCAGCCCTCGATCATCCGCGCAGAAGCACCTTTTCCTGGGAAGAGGCGCTTCCTCTTGACCTTGCTCCAGGTGGGGTTTACCTAGCCGCCTGAGTCACCTCAGGCGCTGGTGGTCTCTTACACCACCGTTTCACCCTTACCGAGGGCCTTGCGGTCCCCGGCGGTCTGTTCTCTGTGGCACTGTCCCGCGGGTCACCCCGGGTGGCCGTTAGCCACCACCTTGCCCTGTGGAGCCCGGACGTTCCTCGGGAAGGGCCCCCGAAGGGGTCTTCACGCGGCCGCCCGCCCAGCTCGTCTGCCGTGCCGTCCATGGTACCCGCCGGTCCCCCCGGCTCGGCGCCGCGGCCGCCGTCGCCAGGAACGATCCGGCGAGGATCAGGGCGAAGGCCGCCACGACGTCCCCCGTCAGCGGCTCGGAGAGGAACGTGACGCCCGCCGCGACCGCGACGGCCGGGTTGACGTACGTGAAGACGACCGCGCGGGTCGGTCCCGCTTCCCTGATCAGTTCGAGGAAGACGACGAAGGCCAGCGCCGTGCAGATGACGCCGAGGCCCGCGAGGGAGGCCAGGGTCGCGGTGTCGGGCACTGCGGCGGGCCGGGACGCCGCCGCGGCGGGGGCGTAGACGAGCGCGGCCAGGGCGAGGCAGGGCGCGATCAGTTGCAGGGTGGGGACGTCGCGGAGGTGCCGGGCCACGATCAGCGGCGCGATGGCGTACCCGAGGGCGGTGAGCATGACCTCCGTGAGGGACCAGGCGTCGCCGCCCGTCAGGTGGGGCACCGTGAGGACGGCGACGCCCGCGAGGCCGAGGCCGAGACCGGTGAGGCGGCGCGCGCCGAGGCGTTCCGTGTCGCCGAAGAAGCGGGCGAGGAGGGCGCCGATGATCGGGACGGCGGCGATGAGGAGCCCGGCCGTGGAGCTGGAGATACGGCGCTCCGCGTCGGTCAGCGTCCACCAGGGGCCGAGGATCTCCACGCAGGCGAAGACGAGCATGGGACGCCAGTGCGTCCTGAGGACGCCGGTGAGTCCGCCCTTCCGTACGGCGAACGGGAGCAGCAGTGCCGCGCCGAGCGCGCAGCGCGTGAAGACCACCACCGACGGCGACAGATCGCTGTCGACCGCCACTTTGATCATGAAATAGGGGATGCCCCACAGGACACCCATGAGGGAGAAGAGGAACCAGCCGCGTGCCGTCATGCGGGCAGTTTCGGCCGCGTCACCGGCCGGTGTCTTGAACGCTGTTGCGACGGACGCTGCCGCTGCGGACGCTGCTGCGGTACACCGCCGGGGTCACCCCGAGCACCCGGCGGAACCAGCGCGTCAGGTGCGCCTGGTCGGCGAAGCCCACCAGATGGGCCACTTCGGAGGGGCGCAGTCCCGCTTCCAGGTGGGCGCGGGCCAGCGTCACGCGGTGCTGGGCGAGCCAGGCGTAGGGCGGCATTCCCGTCGACGTACGGAAGGCACGCAGGAGCTGGTAGCGGGAGAGGCCGAGCGGGGCGGCGAGTTCGCTGAGGGTGGGCGGGGTCAGGAGTTCGTCGGCGAGCCGGCCGCGCACGGTGCGGGCGATGTGGTCGGCGCCGGGAACGCGGTCGTCGCGGCCGTCGAGGGGGCGGGCGGTGCCGTGTCTGCGGGCGAGGGCGGCGAGCAGCCAGGGGATCCGGGACTCGGCCTCCAGCGGGTCGGCGTGCGCGCTCAGTTCGGTGTGGGCGGCGCGCAGGGCGGCGGCGAGTTCGGGGTCGTCGACGACGGGGTCGCGGAAGTGCGGCGGGGCGGTGGTGCCCTCGGCCAGGAGGAGCGGTGCCGGGTACATGGCGCGGTAGGCGTAGCCGCCCGTGGCGCCGGGGCCGCCGGTGTGCACCTCGCCGGGGGCGAGGACGACGATGGAGCCGGGCCCGACGTCGAGCCGCCCGCCGCGGTAGTCGATGACCTCCAAGCCGTCGACGCAGACGCCGACGGTGAACTCCTCGTGGAAGTGCGGCGCGTAGCGGTGCCGGTCGAAGCGGGCGGTGAGGAGGTCGAGGGGCGGGTTGCGGTGGCCGAGCGGGGCGCGGGCCCAGACGGCTCGTTCGCGAGAACGGCTGCTCGCCCTCGTGGTCCCGTGGTCCATGCGCTGCCGGCTCCCCCGATGGATCACCGCCCGTACGGCCCGTACCGTCCGTGCGGCTCATGTCGTCTCACCGGTCCAACGCCCGCGCGCCCCTCTTCCATGCCGCCCCGAGGTCCACGCCCTCCGGAAACCGTCCGTGGATCTCCAGGATGACCATGCCGTGCGCGAACGCCCAGGCGGCGCGGGCCAGGTCGGTGTCGCCGTCGCAGACCCGCATCAGGGGTGCGGCGGCCCGCTCCTCCAGGCCCTGCGGCAGGGCGTGACGCGGGAGGGGGCGTTCGGTGGCCAGGCGGTAGAGGTGGGGGTGGCGCAGGGCGTAGGCGCGGTAGGCCTCGGTCAGGGCGTCGAGGGAGCCAGGGGCGGCGGCCTCCGCGGCCTCGCAGGCAGCGGCGGACTCGTCGAGCATCTGCGCGACGAGCTCCACCTCGACGGCGGACTTGTCGGGGAAGTGCTTGTAGAGGGAGGGGGCCTTGATGCCGAGCCGGTCGGCGAGCGAGCGCATCGTGAGCTTCTCGGCACCGGACTCCTCCAAGAGGTCGCGGGCGGCCGCGACGATCTCCCTGGCGCGGGGGGTGAGGCGCTCGTTCTGGTCAGACACGCTGGAAGCCGTCCTTCGTCCGCAGTCCATAGCCGAAGGCGCGATCGTACGAGATGTGGGCGAGCCAGCCGCACAGAGCGGCGAAGGCGGGCGCCCAGACGACGGGCGTGAAGGTGTAGAGGGCGATGAGCGCGACGGGGAGCAGCGCGCGGTGGGCGGTGTTGTAGTACGGGACGGCGCGGGGCGGTAACTGCCCCTTGGCCATGTGGGGCGCGTCCCGCAGGCCCACGAGGAACGTCAGGTCGGGGGCGATGAAGAACGCACCGGCGAGCAGGCCCGCGAGCCACCCGTGGTTGACGCCTTCGAGCACGGCGAAGGCGGTCCAGAAGAGCGCGTTGGCGAACCAGGCGGTACGCCGGGTGACGGCGAGGGCGCGCTTCACGCCGGTGTCGTCGGGGGTGTGGGTCAGGGTGCTCATGTGGTCCTCCTCCGAGGTATGGATCCTCGCGGGCTGTGAGCCGCGAGGGCGACGGCTAACGCTGTTAGCCACAACATAAGGCTAACGCTGTTAGCCGTCAAGGGATCCATGCGAACTCCGCGGCGACGGGCCCTGCGCGGCCCACCCCACCCCTCCCCCGCCCCCGCCCCCGCCGACGCCGAACGCTGACGCCGACGCTTGACCTTGCCGCAGCGTCAACGTTTCTACTGAGCTCATGCGGATCGGAGAACTCGCCGACCTGGTCGGCATCACCACCCGTGCCATCAGGCACTACCACCACCAGGGCCTGCTGCCGGAGCCCGAGCGCCGCCCCAACGGCTACCGCGCGTACGCGCTGCGGCACGCCGTCGTCCTGGCCCGCGTCCGGCGGCTCACCGAGCTCGGCCTCGGCCTCGCCGAGGTGCGGGACGTGCTCGCGGACGACGCCGGGCGCGAGCTGGCCGAGGTCCTCGGCGAACTGGACGCGGACCTCGCACGGCAGGAGAACGCGATCCGCGAGCGCAGGCGACGGCTGCGGTCGCTGCTCGACGAAGCGGGGCGCGGACGCCTCTCGCCCGAGGGCCCCGTCTCCCCCGAACTGGCCGACCTCTTCGGCGAGATGGCGCGCTCCGCGGAGGGGCGACCGGGCCCCGAGTCCGTGATGGCGGCGAAGGACCGCGAGTTCCTCGTCCTGCTCGACACCACCGCGTCGCCGGAGGACCGGGACGCCTTCCTCGCCGCGATCCGCCCGGCCCTCGGCACGCCGGACGCGGTGGAGCGGGCCCACGAGGTGTACGCGCGGCTCGACGCCCTCGCCGACGCCGACCTGGCGGATCCGCGTACCGGCGCGGCGGTGGACGCGGCCGCGTCGACGCTCGCCGCCATGCTGCCGGACTCCCTCCTGGCCGAGATCGGGACGGGGGCCGCGCCGGCGGTGGCCGGGGGCCGCGGAGTCCGTGACGACGGCTTCCTGGAGGCCTTCTTCGCCGACTTCGCGCCCGCGCAGGCGGAGGCGGTGCGCCGCGCCATGCGGATGCTCGCGGAGCGCGGCGCGGAGGCGGAACGCGGCATGGAAAAGGAGCGCGGCACGGAGAAGGAGCGCGGCACGGAGAAGGAGCGCGGCACGGAGAAGGAGGCCGGACCATGAACTCCCGCACGAGGCTCCGCCGATGGGCGGATCGGCTCAGATCAACCGTCCCGACCACCCCCCTCCACCACCTCGCCGGGCACGAACTCCGCATACTGGTCAGCCTCGTGATGTGGGTGACCCGGCGGCGGCACGGGGTGAACCGGTCGGCGGGGGAACGCGCCTTCGGGCACGCCCGCGGTCAGGCGGCGATCATGTACGGCCTGACGTTCGTCTGTGTCGTCGAGGCGTTCGGAATGGCAGTCCTGCTGCGCGACTTCCCCACCGCTCACGCCGTGATGCTGTTCATCGACGTCTACAGCGTGATCCTGATGATCGGCATCCACGCGGCGTCCGTCACCCGGCCGCACGTGCTCTCGCCGGACGCGCTGCGGGTGCGCCAGGACGCGCACCGGGACCTGCGGATACCGCTCGCGCTGATCGACGCCGTGCGCTCAGAGCGGCTGTTCACACACGAGCCCGCCGACGGCGTCCTCGCCCTGCCGGTCGCCTCGACGACGTCACTCACGCTGACACTGACCGAACCCGTCACCGCTGTGGGCTTCCTGGGCAAGGGGCGCGAGGTGACGACGGTCCGACTCCAGGCGGACGAACCGGAGCGGCTGCACGAGGCGCTGAGGGAGCGGCTGGCGGCACGAGCGGCCGCCCCCTCTCAGGCCCCGGCGCAGGCGCAGGCGGGCACGAACTGAACGACCACGCCCTCACACGGGCTGACCGGAACCGTCACGGCTCTCACGCGGGTACGAACCGAGGGCCCACCGCCGTCACGCGGACACGAACCAGACGGCCGCACCACCCCTCACGCGGCCACGAACCGGACGACGGCACCACCCCTCACGCGGCCACGAACCGGACGACCGCACCACCCCTCACGCGGACACGCCCCGGACGGCCGTCACCCCGCCCTCACGCGGGTGCGAACCGGACCTTGGCCGTGCCGGGGTTCGCCTGGGTGAGGCGGACCCGCAGGCGCTCCCCGAGGGGCAGCTTCGCCGTGCCGCCCTCGATCCGGGCCACGATCGCCGGCTCGGTCAACTGCACGGTCCCTACGGCCGGTTCGCCGTCCTTGACGTCCACTACGACCGCGTCGAACATCTCGCCGACCCGCCCCTGGAGCAGGGCGGCCTCGACGATGTCCACGCACTCCCGCTCCACCGTGTTTCCGCGCCGCGTGCCGTCCGCCATCTCCTTGGGCAGCTCGTCCAGGGCGGCGAGCGCCCACTCCGGGGCCGGCGCCTCCGCGCAGGCCGCGAGGCAGAGCTCGGTGGCGTAACGGTCGACGAGGCGGCGCAGGGGGGCGGTGCAGTGGGCGTAGGGCGCGGCGACGGCGGCGTGCGTGGTGAGCTCGGGCAGGTCGCCGTCGCGGAACGCCGTGTAGCCCGCGCCGCGCAGCAGCGTCGTGCACTCCTGGAGGAAGGCGGCGTGGTGCGGCGTGCGGGGGTCGAGGGAGCGTACGAGCCGCGCGTACGACACGTGGTGCGGCCAGTCGATGTGCAGCGCCTGCGCGGTGCGGCGCAGGCGGCCCACGGCGCCGTCGGGGGCGGTGGGCAGCGTCCGCAGGATGCCGGCGCCCGAGGCGAGCATGAGCTCGGCGGCGGCCATGCCGGTGAGGAGCGAGATCTGTGCGTTCCAGCTCTCGGCGGGGAGCGGGGCGCGGAACCCGAGCTCGTACGTTCCGTCGCGCTCGATGACCTCTTGCTCCGGTACGTCGAGGGAGACGCCGCCCCGCTCGACCTCCAGCTGTTCGCGCAGCCGGCCGATGTCCCGCAACAGGGCGACAGGCTCCTCCGCGGTGCCGCCGTCGACAGCGGCCTGCACTCCTTCGTAGTCGAGCTTCGCGCGGCTGCGGACGACGGCGCGCTGCACGTCGGTGCGCTCGGCGCGGCCGTCCCCGTCCAGGTCGATCGTCCACAGCACGGCCGGGCAGGTCTGCCCCGGCAGCAGGCTGGCGGCGCCCTCGCTGAGCGCGGTCGGGTGCAGCGGGACCTTCTCGTCGGGGAAGTACAGGGTGGTGACGCGGCGGTGCGCCTCGGTGTCGAGGGGGCCGCCGGGGGTGACGTACGCGGCGGCATCGGCGATCGCGTACGACACCCGGAACCCGCCTCCGTCCCGCCGCGCCAGGTGCATGGCCTGGTCGAGGTCGACGGAGGTGGGCGGGTCGACGGTGAAGAGCGGCAGGTCCGTGGCGTCGTACTCCGGGAGCCTCGGGGACGCGGCCGCGCGGTCCGCCTCCGCGAGGACGTCGGCGGGGAACTCCTGAGGCACGTCGAGTCGCGTACGCAGATCACGCAGCGCGGCCCGCAGCGGGGCGTCGGCTGCGCCGGTCACGCGGAAGTGGCGGCGGGGCATGGGTCGAGCGTAACGGGGGCGTGCCTGGCTTGAGCGGTTTTGCGGCGCCCCGTGCCGGGGCTCGACTCCCCCTGGGCCACGCCCCCAATCCCCCCCACCGCCCTGCGCGGGCAGGAGCACCAACCCCGCCGCTCCGCGGCGGAAGCTCCCCACCCGCCCACCCGTTTACCCCACGACGTCCAGCGGGAGTAGGGGCGGCCCCCCCCACTCGCCCGCAGCCGCGAGCGCGCCCGAGGGGACGTGGGGGTATGTGCGCACGGAGCACCGAGCACACGGGGGCGGCCGGGAACATTCCACGGGGCGCAGGGATGGCGAGTACGCACATACCCCCGCGGCCCCGCCCCCACAGACGCACCCACAGACGCACCCAAGGCGCAGACGCCCCACCGCCCCGTACCCTTTCGCAGGGGCCGCACCCCTCCCCCCCTACCCCCCCAAGGAGTCCCACCGTGCTCGTCCTGCTGCCGCCGTCCGAAGGCAAGGCTCCCTCAGGCCGTGGTGCGCCGCTCAAGGCGGAAGAACTGTCGCTGCCGGGTCTCACCCAGGCGCGGCAAACCGTTCTCGATGAGCTCGTCGAGTTGTGCTCCGCGGACGAGGAGAAGGCCCGCACCGTGCTCGGCCTCAGCGAAGGACTGCGCGGCGAGGTCACGAAGAACGCCGCGCTGCGCACCGCCGGCGCCCGCCCCGCCGGGGAGGTCTACACAGGCGTGCTCTACGACGCCCTCGACCTCGCCTCCCTCGACACCGCCGCCAAGCGCCGCGCCACCCGCTCGCTCCTCGTCTTCTCCGGGCTGTGGGGCGCCGTCGGCGTGAACGACAGGATCCCCTCGTACCGCTGCTCGATGGGCGTCAAGCTGCCCGGCCTCGGCGCGCTGGGCGCGTACTGGCGTACGCCGATGGCATCCGTCATGCCCGAGGCCGCCGGCGACGGTCTCGTCCTGGACCTCCGCTCGTCCGCGTACGCCGCCGCGTGGAAGCCGAAGGGCGAGGTCGCCGGACGGACGGCGACCGTTCGCGTGCTGCACGCGCAGGTCGACGAGAAGACCGGTGCCGAGAAGCGGTCCGTCGTGTCGCACTTCAACAAGGCGACGAAGGGCAGGATCGTGCGGTCCCTGCTGACCACGGGGACCAACCCCGAGGACCCGGCGGAGCTGGTCGAGGCGCTGCGCGACCTGGGGCACGTGGTGGAGGCGGAGGCTCCGGCCAAGGCGGGCAAGCCGTGGGCCCTGGATGTCGTGGTGCGCGAGATCCACTAGCAAGAAGTCCCCGAGCGGAAGCCGAGCCCGTTGCAGCATCTGCAACGGGCTTTGCGCATGCTGCATGCGTAGGTGCAGGATGCCCCCATGACGCCCTCCGACTCCGCCTCCTCGTCCCCCTCCTCGTCCCCCTCCACCTCCACCTCCACCTCCCCCACCTCCGTCCTCGACCTCGCCCCCATCGTCCCCGTGGTCGTCGTCTCGGACCTCGACGACGCCGTGCCGATGGCGCGCGCCCTCGTCGCGGGCGGGCTGCCCGCGATCGAGGTGACCCTGCGGACGCCCGTCGCGCTCGACGCGATATCCGCCATCGCCGCGGAGGTCCCGGACGCGGTGGTCGGCGCGGGCACCGTCATCTCCGCGCGGAACGTCTCCGATTCCGTGGAGGCGGGCGCCCGGTTCGTCGTCAGCCCGGGCTGGACGGACACGCTGCTGGACGCGATGCAGGGCTCCGGTGTGCCGTTCCTGCCGGGCGTATCGACGACCTCGGAGGTCGTGGCGCTGCTCGAGCGCGGCGTACGGGAGATGAAGTTCTTCCCGGCGGAGGCCGCAGGCGGCACCGCCTACCTGAAGTCGCTCGGCGCCCCGCTGCCGCAGGCCCGGTTCTGCCCGACGGGCGGCATCACCCCGGACTCCGCGCCCTCGTACCTGGCGCTGAAGAACGTCGGCTGCGTGGGCGGCAGTTGGATGCTGCCCGCCGACGCCATCGCCGCGAAGGACTGGGCCCGCGTGGAGTCCCTGGCCCGCGAGGCGGCGGGCCTGCGCTAGCCGCGGCCCTGCACTAGCCGCGGGCCTGCACTAGCCGCGGCCCTGCGCCGGCGCGGCGCGTCAGCGCAGGTGCGACGTGTCGTTGAGGAGGCGCAGCGACGCGTTGCCGTCGGCGTAGTACGCCACGGCCGACACCGACGCCGCCGAGAGCTCCATGCGGAACAGGGACTCGGGCGGGGCGCCGAGCGCGAGCCGCACCAGCGTCTTGATGGGCGTAACGTGCGTGACGAGCAGGACGGTACGGCCCGCGTAGGCACGGGTCAGGCGGTCGCGTGCGGCCGACACGCGCCGGGTGACCTCGGCGAACGACTCGCCGCCCGGCGGCGCCGCGTCCGGCGAGGCCAGCCAGGCGTTCAGCTCCTCCGGCTGACGCTCGCGCACCTCGCCGAACGTCAGCCCTTCCCACGCACCGAAGTCCGTCTCGCGCAGGCCGTCTTCGAGGTGTACGTCGAGTCCGAGGCGGGCGGCGACGGTGCGCGCGGTCTCCTGGCACCGCTTGAGCGGCGAGGAGACGACCGCCTGAACCGTGCCGCGCGCGGCGAGCGCGACGGCGACGCGTTCCGCCTGTTCACGCCCCACGTCCGAGAGGGACGGATCGGAGCCGCCGCTTCCGGAGAACCGCTTCTCCGGCGTCAGCGCGGTCTCACCGTGCCGCAGCAGAACGAAGGTCGCGGGCGCCCCGAGATCGGCGGGCGCGGCCCAGCCGACCCGCGCGGCACTGTGCGCCGCACGACTGTCCGCACCCTCCACCACTCCGCCACGCGAAGAGGGAGCGGAAGAACCCGAAGAACCCGGAGAACCCGAAGAACCCAACAAACCCGGAGAACCCAGAGGATCCGAAGAACCCAGAGGATCCGAAGAACCCGGAGAGGTCTCCCCAAGCGCACCCCCGCCACCCCGCCCCGCACCCGCCAGCGCCGCCCGCGCCCGGGCCGCGCCCGCCGCCGCGTCGCCCGGCGGGCCGGTGGGGGCGGGAACCTCCGCGGCCGCGCGGGCCGCGCGCGCGTCGAGTTCCGCCGTGGACGCCGACGGCGACCACCGCTCCCCCCGCTTGCCCGCGTCCATCGCCTCGTTCGCGAGCCGGTCCGCGTGCTTGTTCTTGTCGCGGGGGATCCACTCGTACGTCACCTGGGACGCGGGGAAGACCCGCGCCGCCTCCGCCGCCAGCGGCCGCATGTCCGGGTGCTTGATCTTCCAGCGGCCCGACATCTGCTCGACGACGAGCTTGGAGTCCATGCGCACGTGCACCGACGCGTCCGGGTCCAGCCGGTGGGCCGCCTTGAGGCCGGCCACCAAGCCCTTGTACTCGGCGACGTTGTTCGTCGCGACGCCGATGTACTCCGCGGCCTCCATCAGGGTCTCCCCCGTGGCCGCGTCGATGACGACCGAGCCGTAGCCCGCGGGCCCCGGGTTGCCCCGGGAGCCGCCATCGGCCTCGACGATGAACTCGCGCATGGAGAAAGGGTCCTTACGTCGCTACAGGCCGGACTCTTACAGGCCGAACTCTTACAGGCCGGACTCGGACGTACGGACCAGGATGCGGCGGCAGTTCTCGCACCGCAGCACCGTGTCCGGCGACGCGGCCTTCACTTCGTTGACCTCGGTGATGTTGAGCTCCAGGCGGCAGCCCTCGCAGCGCCGCTGGTAGAGCTTGGCGGCGCCGACGCCGCCCTCCTTCACGCGGAGCTTGTCGTACAGCTTGAGCAGGTCCGCCGGGACCGAACCCGCCACGACCTCGCGCTCCTTGCCGACGGTCGCGGTCTCGCCGTCGAGCTCCTCGAACGCGGCGTCACGGCGCGCCGTCGCGTCGTCGATCTTCGACTGGACCGACGAGACCCGGCCGGTGAGCTCGGTGACCCGCTCCTGCGCGGACTCGCGGCGCTCCATGACCTCGAGGACGACGTCCTCCAGGTCACCCTGGCGCTTGGCGAGCGAGGCGATCTCCTTCTGGAGGTTCTCCAGGTCCTTCGGCGAGGTGACGGCACCGGAGTCCAGGCGCTGCTGGTCGCGGACCGCGCGCTGGCGGACCTGGTCGACGTCCTGCTCCGCCTTGGTCTGCTCGCGGGCGCAGTCGCTCTCCTCGGTCGTCGCGGCGACGAGCAGGTCGCGCAGCTGCGTGAGGTCCTTGGTCAGCGACTCGATCTCGGCGTGCTCCGGGAGCGACTTCTTCTTGTGCGCGAGCTGCTGCAGGCGTACGTCCAGGGCCTGGACGTCGAGCAGTCGGATCTGGTCGGCGGGCGCGGCGTTCAGTTGGGGGCTCCAGTTGAGTCGTGAGGTGCGGCCGCGTGGGCGGTCCAGGGGTCGGTGACCGTCTTCGAGACGTGGACGCGCAGTCCCCATCCGTGACGGTCGGAGATTTCGTCGAGCTGCGCGGCGGCCAGTTCGCACCACGGCCACTCGGTGGCCCAGTGCGCGGCGTCGAGCAGCGCGAGCGGAGTCTGCGCGCGGGCCTCGGACACCGGGTGGTGGCGCAGGTCCGCGGTGAGGAAGGCGTCCACGCCCGCGGCGCGCACGTCGTCGAAGAGGCTGTCGCCGGAGCCGCCGCTGACCGCGACGGTCCGGATCGGTGCGTCGGGGTCGCCCGCGACGCGGATGCCCTGCGCGGTCGCGGGCAGCCGCTTCGCGGCGCGCTCGGCCAGCTCGGCGAGGGTCATGGGATGGTCGAGCTCGCAGACCCGGCCGAGGCCGCGGCGGCCCCGCGGGTCGGCGGGGTCCGGCACGAGCGGACGTACGACACGGAGGTCGAGCGCGCCCGCGAGGGCGTCGGAGACGCCGGGGTCCGCGCGGTCGGCGTTGGTGTGCGCGACGTGCAGCGCGATGTCGTGCTTGATCAGGTCGTGGACGACCCGGCCCTTGAAGGTGGACGCCGCGACCGTCGTCGTACCCCGCAGGTAGAGGGGGTGGTGGGTGACCAGGAGCTGGGCTCCGAGCGCGACGGCCTCGTCGGCGATCTCCTGGACGGGGTCGACGGCGAAGAGGACCCGGGAGACCTCCGCGTCGGGGTCTCCGCAGACCGTGCCGACCGCATCCCAGCTCTCGGCCAGATCGGCGGGCCACAGGACGTCGAGCGCGGCGATGACTTCAGACAGACGGGGCACGGAGAAAGGCTACCTTCCCGCTGCGCTCGGCATGTCGTGCGTCACGTACCGCTACGGGGGCGCTACAGAGGGCCCCGGCGCCCGGGTGCGGGGGCTGCGCGGGCGGCGGCCGCAGAAGAGCGACAGAAGAGCGACAGAAGAGCCGCAGGAGAGCCGCAGGAGAGCCGCAGACGAGCCACCGGAGAACCACCGGAGAGCCGCAAAGAGAGTCGCAGACGCGCCTGCCGAGCACCCAGCGCTGGCACCTGCGGCTTCTCGCGCACTGAGCGCGCGGTTCCCCGGGCCCCTCGCCGGGGCCACGCCACGGGCACATCCGGCACAGCACACCCGCCCCTGCCCTCTCAGGCGAATCAGGACATCGCCACCCTTCTGTGTGAAGCGGACGCCCGTCGGTGCCACGCCAGTGCGGACGAAAACTAGCTTCGGGGCCGGAGGTGACACTCACGATGACAGCGCCACCAGCACCACCAGCACCACCAGTACCACCAGTACCGACGGCACCGACAGCACCGACAGCACCGACAGCCCCCCTGGCGCCGCCGAAGCAGCCGGCGCCGGTCCGGGCCCGCGTCCGGGTCCGCCCGCCCGCCCGCACCGCGGGCTGCACCATCTCGGCCGACGGGTCGTACGCGGCACGCCTCGCCCGCGCCGCCGGATCGCCGGACGCCTGGTACCCCGAACGCTGGACCCTCGGCTCCGCCGAGCCGTACGCGGTGCCGCTGCCCGGCAACCAGCCCGAGGAACCGTCCACGGAAGTGCTCCCGATGGCCGACGGCCGCGTCCTCGTCCACCGCGTGGTGGGCGAGCGGCACGTCTTCACCCTGCTGTACCCGACGGGCCCCGGCACGGGCGAGGTGCCGCTGGGAGCCGTGGAGTGCGGGGAGTTGAGCCTGCTGCCGCCCGCGCCCGGCGGCACCCGCGCCTACGCCGTCGCACCCGGCACCCTTTCCTCGGACATCTGGCTCGTGGCGGGCGGCGCCTTCGGTCCCGAACACCTCGCCGCGGTGCCGGGCCGCTGCTCGGGCGGGGTCTGGCTGGGCGGCACCGACCGCATGCTGGCCCTCGACCGCGAGCTGGACGGCCGCACCAAGACGGTCGCGGTGGACCTGGAGCGCGGCGGCGAGGTCTCCCCCCTCCTCCAGATCTCCGAGGACAGCGACGACCGGCTGCTGCTCGCCGACGCCGACAGCGGACTGCTTCTGATCCGCTCCGACGCCCCGGGCGACGACCGCCTGGGCTGGGGCGTCCTCGGCGGCACGCGACCGGTGCGCTTCCCGGAGAGCCTGCGCCTGCCCGACCTCACCGTGACACCGTTCGCGATCCAGCCGGGCCAGGTCCTGACGCCGGAGGCTTGCGGGGTCGCGCTGCGGCTCGACGGGCCCCCGGACCCCGCGGGCGCGGGCAGCTGGCTCGGACTGTGGCGGCCCGCCGCCCGGCGAGTGCAGCAACTGGCCGCGCCCGCGGGGTGGTTGACCGGGTCGGGGTGGTGGACGCGGGACGGCGACCTCTGCCTGCCGTACGCGACGGGGGCCGCGCCGTGCGGGGTGGCACGGGTGACCGGGCCTGCCGCTCCTCCGGTCGCACCACCGGTCACGCCCCCGGCCGCGCCACCGGTCACGCCCCCGGCCGCCGAAGCGCCGCGGAATGACACCCCGGCCGCCCCTGAGCCACCTTCACCGGATCCCCCGAAACCCTCCGCGACACGCCCGGTCCCCCTGCAGCAGGCACCCCTCGGCGGGCGGACGGCGGGCAGTTAGACTCGCCCGGCTGTACGAACGATCTTCTTTACGGGGTGAATGGCTTGACTACGACCGACACCGTCACGAAGACGGAGACGGAGACACAGCACGACACCGCACCAACGATGTCGGCGACCGCGTCCACCGGCGCGGGCAGGCACCGGGGCCCGGTGTCCGAGCACGACGAGCAGGCGGCGCCGCGGGGGCGGCACCGCAGGCAGGACCACCAGTCCTGACCCGGACCGCCCACCGCGTTGCAGAAACGTCTCGCCCCCGTGCCGCCACGAGCAGCACGGGGGCGAGACGCTTCTCCGGAGTCGTCTTTCCGAAGTCGTCCCCGTCCGGGACGGAGTCGCCCCCGTCCGGGACAGAGTCACCCTCGTCCGGGACAGAGTCACCCCCGCTCGGGACGGAGTCACCCCCGCTTGAGGCCGAGCACCTCCGCCGCCGCGAACGTCTCGTTCGGCGGGCGGTCCGCGTAGTACGGGGAGAGCGCCTCGTCCAGCTCGTCGAAGGTGAACGCCTCCTTCGACGAGTCGAACTTCGCCGCCACCTTCGGCCGCTCGACGACCGCGACCATGCCGCCGTGGACCACGAGCAGCTGCCCGTTGACCCGCCCCGCCGCGGGCGAGGCCAGATACCCGACGAGCGGCGAGACGTGCTCGGGCGCCAAGGGGTCGAGGTGCCCTTCCGACGGCTCCGCGAAGCCCGCGAAGACGTCCTCCGTCATCCGCGTACGGGCCCGGGGACAGATCGCGTTCGCCGTCACCCCGTACTTGGCGAGCGCCAGCGCCGTCGACGTCGTCAGGCCGACGATGCCGCCCTTCGCCGCCGCGTAGTTCGGCTGGCCCGCCGACCCGGCGAGGAAGGCCTCGGAGGAGGTGTTGACGATCCGCCCGTACACCGGACCGCCCGCCGCCTTGGAACGCTCCCGCCAGTGGGCCGCCGCGAAGTGGGTGGTGTTGAAGTGGCCCTTGAGGTGGACGTGGATGACCGAGTCCCACTCGGACTCGGTCATCGAGAAGATCATCCGGTCCCGCAGGATGCCCGCGTTGTTGACGAGGATGTCGAGCTTTCCGTACGTGTCGACGGCCAGCCGCACCAGCTCGCGGGCCTGTTCGTGGTCCGCGACATCGCCTGTGTGGGCGACGGCCCGCCCGCCCGCCGCCCTGATCCCGGCGGCGACCTCCTCGGCGGGCGCCGCCGACGCCTCGCCCGAACCGTCGCGGCCCGGCTGCCCGAAGTCGTTGACGACGACGGCCGCGCCGAGCCCGGCGAGTTCCAGCGCCTCGGCGCGGCCGAGCCCGCGGCCCGCGCCGGTGACGATCGCGGACAGGCCCTCAAGTGGCAGTGACATCGAAGTCCTCTCTGAACGCGCGGAGGCGTCGGTCGTCAGTGGCTGATCTCGGTCGTCAGTGGCCGATCCTGGTCATCCGTGACTGGTCTTGGTCGGCCGGGACTGATCTCGGTCGTCCGTGACCGGTCTCGTTCGTCCGTGACCGATCCCGGTCGTCGGTTCAGATCTCGATACAGGTGCGCAGGGAGACTCCGGTCCGCATCTGCTCCAGGGCCTCATTGACCTCGGCCAGCTGCACCCGGTGCGTGATCAGGCCCGCCAGGTCGATGCGGCCGGCCCGCCAAAGGGCGATGGCGCGCTCGTACGACGTGAGGACGTCGCCCCCGCCGTACATGGACGGCAGGATGCGCTTCTCGTCGAAGAAGAGCTCGAACATGTTGAACTGGAGCTGGTCGTCCATGGCCCCCGCGCCGACGACGCACATCGTGCCGCCGCGGCGCGTCGTCTCGTACGCCGTGCGGGCCGTGGCCGACTTGCCGACGACCTCGAAGACGTAGTCGAAGCCCTCACCCGCGGTGATCCGCTGCTTGGCGTCGGCCAGTTCGTCGGGCGACACCGCCTCCGTGGCGCCGAACTTGAGCGCCGACTCCCTGCGCGACGCGACCGGGTCGACCGCGACGATCTGCGCCGCGCCCTTGAGGCGGGCCCCCTGGACGGCCGATATGCCGACGCCGCCGCAGCCGATGACGGCGACCGACGAACCGGCCGCCACGTCCGCCGTGTTGATGGCGGCGCCGAGCCCCGTCGTCACACCGCAGCCGATGAGCGCCGCGATGTCGAAGGGCACGTCGTCGGGGATCGGCACGGCGCAGCCGGCGTCGACGACGACCTCCTCGGCGAAGGTGCCGGTGCCCGCGAAGCCGAAGACGTCGCCGCCGGGGCGCTTGAAGTTGGGGATGCCCGCGTTCATGAACCCGGCGAGACAGAGCTGGGTCTGCCCGCGCCTGCAGGCGGGGCAGACGCCGCACGCGGGGAGCCAGCAGAGGAGGACCCGGTCGCCCTGGGAGAGTCCGGTCACGCCGTCGCCGACGTCGATGATCTCGCCGGCGCCCTCGTGGCCGGGGATGAAGGGGGCGGGCTGCGGCAGCACGCCGTTCATCGCCGAGAGGTCGGAGTGGCACAGTCCGGTGGCCCGGACGCGGATCTTCACCTTGCCGGGACCGAACCCCGCGGTCTCGATGTCGTCGAGGACTTCGAGCTTCTCCTGGCCTGTCTCGTGCAGTACGGCTGCGCGCATGGTGCGGCTCCTCTCGTACGGAGATCGGGGCGGGTCGGTCCGGTGGGTCCGGTGGGTCCGGTCGGTCCAGCCGGTCCGGTCGGTCCGGTCGGTCCAGGGTGGGGGGACGGTCGGGGCGGCTCAGGTGTGGTCGACGACCGTGTCGGCGAGGACCGGCGCGTCGTCCCGCTCGGCCGCGGTGACCGTGGCCTGTACGCGGCCCTCGCCGCGCCACATGCGGATCCGCAGTGTCTCGCCGGGGAAGACGACACCGGTGAACCGGGTGCTGTAGCCGCGCACCCGTGACACGTCGCCGTCGAGCTGGGTGTCGACGACGGCCTTGAGCGTCATGCCGTAGGTGCACAGGCCGTGCAGGATCGGCTTGTCGAAACCGGCGAGCGCGGCGAACTCGGGGTCGGCGTGCAGCGGGTTCCAGTCGCCGGAGAGGCGGTAGAGGAGGGCCTGGTCCTCACGGACGGGGCGTTCGATCTCCAGGTCCGGGGCGCCCTCGGGCGCGGGGAGGCGGGTGGAGGGGCCTCGGTCGCCGCCGAACCCGCCCTCGCCGCGCACGAAGATCTGCGCGTCACTCGTCCACAACGGCCCGTCGTCGTCGGCGACTTCGGAGCGCAGGACGAGGATCGCGGCCTTCCCCTTGTCGTACACCGCGGCGACCCTGGACGTCGTCACCGCCTTGCCCGCGACCGGGATCGGGCGGTGCAGCGTGATGCTCTGGCCGCCGTGCAGGACGGCGGCGAGGTCCACCTCGATGCCGGGCGCGGAGAGCCCGCCGACGACTCCCATGCCCGCGCCCGCGACGGTGGCGAAGCTGGGCAGGACGTGCAGGCGTGACTCCAGGGTGTAGCGCAGTTCGGCCGGGTCGGTGGCGGGCAGTCCGGCGCCGAGACCCAGGTGATAGAGCTGGATGTCCTTGTGGTCCCAGGCGATCTCGGCGGACCGGGGCTCGGCGGCCACGGCCTTCTCGGCGTCGATGGGCATCGGGTGGCAGCTCCTTGGGCCGACGGGAGAAGACCTCGGTGCGACCGTCCGCACCGTCGGCCGCACCGAGGTCGCAACAGGGCCGGAGGCCGGTGACGCGAACCGTCCCGCGGAACCGGCCGGTTCTAGAACGCGTTCCAGTCCGGCGATCCCATGTATAGCCGAGGCCCCAGCACTTGTGAACCCTCCTGACGCGACGTCAGATAGGAGTCCGCGCGGGAAGCGGTGACATTTGTACCGGCCGGGTCCGTACGGTCGGCTCTGCCGCCGCCCCGCCCCGGATTCGTAGCGTCACAGCCATGACGAAGACATCAGAGGGCGGGCCCGCGGTGGCGTTCGACGGCGCCGTGAAGACCTTCGGCCCCGTCCGCGCCGTGGACGGCGTCGACCTGGAGATACGGCGGGGCGAGTCCGTCGCGCTGCTCGGCCGCAACGGCGCGGGCAAGTCCACCACCCTCTCCCTGCTGCTCGGCCTGAACGATCCCGACGCCGGCACCGTGCGCCTCTTCGGGCGCGCCCCCGGGCGGGCCGTCGCCGCCGGGCAGGTCGGCGCGATGCCGCAGGAGGGCCGGCAGGTGCCACGCGTCACCGTCCGCGGCGGCCTCTGGTTCCCGGTCACGCTGTTCCCGGAGTGGCTGCGCGCCGTCGCCGACTACACGCCCACCCACCGGTTCGCGGACCTCGGGACTTCGGTGGCCGAGCACGGCGCACCGGGCCTCGTGACGGTGACGGTGCTGCTCTGCTGGCTGCTGGCGTTCGGTTCGTACGCTGTGGTCTCGTACCGGCGCGCCGCGCGGACCGCGTGAGGCGAAGGACCCAGAGGGCGAGGAACCTGGACATGTCCCGGAAGAGCAGGGTCAGCTGCCGGATGCACGGGTGGCAGGACGCGCGTGCCGACTGGAAGAACGCCCGCGACGAGTGGAAGAGCGAGCACCGGCGCGTCAAGGAGGAGGGGCGGAAAGGGCGCGGAAGCGGCAGCGATGTCGAGCCCTTCGGCCCGCCGCCCAACGGGTTCTCGCTCCTGCCCTGGCTCCTCATGGGCCTGGGGGCCATCTCCCACCTCCTCCAGGGTGAGACCCCCAACCCCTGGATCGGCGCATTCGGCGTCCTCCTCTTCAACTCCCTCTACGTCTTCATCGCCTTCCGCGCCTTCGACAAGTACACACGCGAGGCACGCGCCACCAGGGTCGCGCTCGTCCTCCTCGGCCTGCTGACCATCGCTCTCGCCGCCGGGTACGGCGGCAACTGGCTCCTCTTCTTCCCGCTGCTCGGCCTAGCCGTCGGGGCCGTCGTACGCGGGCGCGGTCTCGGCCCCATCAGCCTGGTCCTGAGTGTGCTCGCGGGCCTCATCGGCGGGCTCAGGGAGGGCTGGACCGGGTTGAACGTCGCCTACGGCACGTTCCTCTCCACCATGGTGACCGCCGCGATCCTCTCCCTCTCCGAGGCGGTGCGCGAACTCCGCGACACCCGCGAGGAACTGGCCCGTACCGCCGTCGAGAAGGAACGCCTCCGCTTCTCCCGCGACCTGCACGATCTGCTCGGCCACACGCTCTCCGTGATCGTGGTGAAGGCGGAGGCCACGCGCCGCCTCGCCCCGCGCGACCTGGACGCGGCGCTCGGCCAGGTCGCCGACATCGAGTCCGTCGGCCGGCAGGCGCTGACGGAGATCCGCGAGGCCGTCACGGGCTACCGCGAGGGCAGCCTCGCCACGGAGCTCGACCGCGCCCGCGATCTCCTCGAAGCGGCCGGTATCGGTACGGTCGTCCGCCAGTCGGGACCGCCCCTCGCCCCGCAGACGGCGGCACTCCTCGGCTGGGTGGTCCGCGAGTCCGCGACCAACGTCGTACGCCACTCCGGCGCCACCCACTGCGAGATCGAGGTCACGGGCACCCCCGACGAGACCCGCCTGGTCATCACGGACGACGGTCGCGGCGAGGGCTCCGGGCCGCCCGGCAGCGGCCTGAAGGGCCTGGCCGAACGCCTCGCCACGGCAGGCGGCTCCCTCACCTCGGGCCCGACCCCCCGCTCCGGCTTCCGCCTCACGGCGACCCTACCGACAACCGAGACCACCCCACCCCCGACCGCCGCCAACACCACCGCCGAACTGAGGGGTTGACCCACCACACAGCCCCGATGCCACCTACGGCGACGATCAGCGGGACCAGCCAGAAGGTGTTCAAGGCTGTGGAGCGCTCCACCGTCGAACGTGCTTTGGCAGCCCTCGCCGACGAGGACGTTCCGGCGCCGTGGGCGTACGCCATCGACCAGTTCAACCGCAAGGGTGCCGAAGCCCCCGGGACACCAAAGAGGAACAGCGGGACGCAACCCACGGAAGCGATAGAGGCGGCCAAGTACGGCGCCATCGGAAGGGATCAACTGCCCCAGCTTTCCATGTCAGTTAATGATATGACGAGGGCATGGAAAGAGGCCGACCCCCACTTCGAGCGCTATGTGCAGACGGGTTACAGCGCTCGAGGCGGACCCGGTAGCTCCCCCCACGCGCCGGAGCCCCGCTGTGCGGCCTCACTCACTGCAGTTCGACGCGCGGCCAGGTCAGCCAGTTGTACGCCATTGCAGTACAGCTAGCCGCAAGAGCCCCGGTCGACCCCCTCGGACTGGTCGGGCTTTCTCGCATTCGGCAACATCACCGAGAACGATCGCCTAGCCGTCCCCACCGCTCAAGACTCGGGCTGCCCCGACAGGCACGTAAGACTGGGTCGTTGAGGCTCAAAATCAGCAATTCGCGATGTGATCCGCGATTACTTCCATCCTGGGCGATCCTTGCCTGACGGGACTGGTAGACCAACGAGACCAGAACGCCGGCCAGGGCGGCAGCCGAGATGATCAGTGATACCAAAGCCATGCGCTGACTTTTCCCGGCCTGGGCCCCTCTAGACGCGATCAAGTCCGGTAGCCCCCCCTGGGCCCTACGCAGCCCCCACATGACGGCAGACGGACGCGCGTGGGTCGCCAATGAGCAGCCCGTCCAGCGGGCGGAGCCATGGCGATCTGACGATTGGAGAGGGTGTGGGACCATGTGCCACCCGCCCGACGCTGCACCGCGGACGCCGCGAGCAACACCACCAGGACTACGACGAGCGGGCTTCGGTCCGTGCCCGGCGCGCTCCCCGTGCGGTGCCCGTCCGGGCGTTCCCGGCACCGCTCGCCTCGATGCGCTGATGGGTACCCGTGGGCAACAACGCGCAGGCGCCGTGCCACAGGTGCCACCAGTTGAAGATGAGCCTCGGTTTCGGGGCCGATGCTTGACAGGGGCAGTGACCCATCACGTTGCTCTAGAGAACACCAAGAAGATGCCCATGCAATTGAAAGGGAGAGAGGTCGGCCCCGCCGCATTGGTTGAGGGCACCAAGAATCGGCGCTTTCGCAAGGTTCGCGCTAGCCGAACCGCTTCCCGCTGTTGTGGCTCCGTCGGCTTGTGCACCGGTGCGGTTGCCGCAGCTCGTGCCGAACGCCGGACTCAGAAAGTCACCGATTCCTCCGGCTGTTGCAGGGCTCGCTGCTGCGAGTCCGGTTCCGATGGCTGCTGCGGTAACAGCTAGTGCCGTGACTGTCCTGCGAGCGTTCATGCCCGGCGAACGACGAGCCTGGCGAAAGGTCACCACCAGACATCCTCACGTGTTGTATCGCCACGGCTGAGCCAGTACCAGAAGGTGACCGCCTTGCCACGTAAACCCCGCCCCCCATCCTCGGCCCCCGGGTGCTCCGAGCTGACCACGGGGGCGCCGCGAGAAGCACCGACGCGAAACCGGGCAACAATGGGGTACGACCACACCCAGGGCCATGGGACACGGTGGCAGCGCATCCTGTAAGCGTTACCTGTACGCCCACCACTGGTGCGTACTGCAGGTGCTGCGGCCGGGCCGCAACGGTATATCGCGGTTACTGGATGGCCGCTGCGGAAACGTCCTCGCGCCGCGAGTGCCAGACGGCCACCACGGCCACCAATGGACCTTCACCCGTCCGAAGCTAAATCGTAGCGCATTTCAATTCGCAGCGCGTCTAGCTGTTTACTGAACAGTATCGCTGGAGCGCAATACGCTTCTTCTCCATACAATGCGCCATTCTCTACAGCGTCTCGAACTTTGCACAGCGTGTAGTAGACCGCGTCAGCGCGAACGGAGAGACTTTCGGGCGCAACTATTCCCATCTGCACCCTGAGCGTATACGCATTGCCCTGTGCGTGAACGTTACGCGCCGCCCTTGCCCGTTCGCAAGGGGACGCTGCGGGCTCTCGGGCTGCTTCCCACACCCCAGCCCCCGTTCGGGTCAAAGCTGCTAGGTATTCAGTGTAAGTGTCTCGTCGGAATGTACGTGTCCTGTCCTCAGCTTCACGGCGTGCCCGCACTCGGTCAGCCAGGAGGGTAGAGATAACCCCGATCGCGGCGCCTAATGCCGCACTATCTAGTGAAATCCACTGCATGGGTGGAGCGTACCCGGGTGGGCTGTTGAAGCGTCTTCCTGATCAGGAAGACGTTCCTCAATGACGCCTCCACAGTCACTCTGGAGAACAGTGACCTCTATAGGGGGGGGGAGTGTCGGACGCCACGGTTTAACGGCTTGTGCCGCTCGGCTTCCGGCTGGCAGACGGGACCATTGATCAGGCAGCCGGGAAGGCACAGCGCACGCCCGAATGTGACGTAGAGGTTGCCTGGCCGCGAGCGACCACCTAGCGCTCCCGCTTGGGCAGTGCTCGGCATGGACCGGCCCCATTCTGGAGATCTGGATTTCGCATCCGGGGAAGCGGGACGACAGCCCGCGGACGAGATGTCGGACGCCGAGTAATGCGCTGTTTGGCGGGTCAGCTTTCTGCCGCGCAGGAGGCACAGGCTTGCGTCACGGACGCCCAAGGCGCCGAGACCGTGACCGACGTTGAGCCGTCGTTCTGCGACTGACCGCAGTGCAGAGCAAAGTGCCCCGTTCGACCCGTGCCCGACGGGGCTCCTTACCTCTCTGACCAGCAACTCCGCCCTTACTCTTGGAACATGGACGAGATGCCGCAGGACCACCGCCCCGGGATAGGTGTGAGAGTTCTCCTCGCCGAGGACCAGGGCATGATGCGGGGCGCGCTCGCGTTGCTGCTCGGGCTGGAGGAGGACCTCGAGGTCGTCGCCCAGGTCGGCAGGGGCGACGAGATTGTCGACGCGGCGCTCGACGCCCGGCCGGACGTCGCGCTGCTCGACATCGAGCTGCCGGGGCGCAGCGGTCTGGACGCCGCCGCCGATCTTCGCGAGGAGTGCCCCGACTGCCGGGTGCTGATCCTCACGACCTTCGGCAGGCCCGGGTATCTGCGGCGTGCCATGGAGGCGGGCGCGGTCGGGTTTCTGGTCAAGGACGGGCCCGTGGAGGAGCTTGCCGAAGCGATCCGGCGGGCGTTGCGGGGCGAGACGGTGATCGATCCGGCGCTCGCCGCGGCCGCCCTGAGTGCCGGGCCCAGCCCGCTGACCGGCCGTGAGGCGGACGTCCTCAAGGCCTCCGTGGACGGGGCCACGGTCGCCGACATCGCGGGCACGCTGCACCTGTCGGAGTCGACCGTACGGAACTATCTGTCGGCGGCGATCGGCAAGACGGGGACGCGGAACCGGATGGAAGCGGTGCGGGAGGCCCGGCAGCAGGGGTGGCTGTGAGGCAGGCGTGCGCGGCCGTGGCGTGGCGGGCCGTCAGAGCCTGTCTTTGAACCCCGTCGTTCGCGCGGATCGCGGGCGCAGCGGCGGATTGGGGCCTCCCCTGCTCGAGCGGAGCCGGGAGCTTGGGGGAGGGCGTGCCGGGCGTCGGGGCGCGGGCGGGGCTTCAAAGACAGGCTCTCAGTCCTCCTGCACCGTCGTCACCACCTTGCCCTCGCCGTGGAGCCGGAGGGACACCAGCTTGCCCGACGGGCCCGGCTCGCCCTCCTGCCGTGTGAACCATAGGTACGCGGAGCCCGCCGCACGGTGGAGTTCCGGCTCGGACGTGCCGTGCTCGTACTCGTACTCCACACGCTTCGTCCTGGGGCCCACGTGGCCGACGGTGACGGTCCTGCCCTTCGCCTCGAACTCCACCGAGGCGAAGCTCAGGCCGTCGTCCCCGCCCGGCTCCTTGTCCTGGAGTCCGAAGGACGCCACCTTGTCCTTGCCGTCGGCTCTCACGACGATCGCGTACCAGGGCCGGTCGACGTTCGGAATGGGGTCCGTCGTCCGCTCGTCCCACATGCCTGCCTCCGTCATCGCCTTCTTCTGGCCGCGCGCCTCCGCGTCGTCACGCGGCGCGCCCCACACCTGCAGCTCCACCCGCGCCACCGGCGTTCCCGAGCCGTCCCGCACCTCGGTCAGGGGTGTGATGTGAGGGGTGTAGACGTGTCGGGTACGGGCGGTGCCGTGTTGTGACGCCGCCGGTGTGTCGTCCTTGCCGTCCACCACGGCCAGCGCCAGCGAACCGGTCGAGGCGACGATCGTGGCGGCCGCCAGGGCACCGAGGGCCCAGCGGCGCGTCTTCCTGCGCCGGCCGCCGCGCAGCACCGCCTGGTACGGGGCCGCGCCGATCTCGACCCCGTCCGCCGCGTCCGCGAGGCGGTGGGCGATGTCATCGGGCGCGTCCCCGTCCGCTGCGAGGCGTGCCGGGTCCTGGTCCCTGGTCATTACTTCTCCCCTCGGCTTCCGACCTTGTCGGTCAGTTCGGGTATGGCGCGCAGCTTGGCGATCCCTTTGGCGGCGTTGCTCTTCACCGCACCGACCGAGCAGCCCATGGCCTCGGCGGTTCGGGTCTCGCTCAAGTCCTCCCAGTAGCGGAGGACGACCGCTTCGCGCTGGCGGGTGGGCAGTTGGGCGAGGGCGTGCAGCAGCGCCGCGCGATCGTCCGCCTGCGCCATGCGGTCGCCGTGCTCGGGTCTGTCGAAGACCGGGCCCGAGTCCTGCAACGACAGGAACTCCTTGAGCTTGCGGCGGTGCTTGCGCGCATGGATGTTGATCATGATCCGGCGCACGTAGGCATCCGGGTCACCCGCGGTGCTCACTCTTCGCCACGACACGTACGTCCGCTCCAGGGACGACTGCACCAGGTCCTCCGCGGCGTGCTGCTGCCCCGTGAGGAGGAACGCCGTGCGCATCAGATGCGACCAGCGGCTGGTGACGAAGCCCTGGAAGTCGTTGTCGGACTCGCCGTCGAACCCGCCCACGGTCTGCTTCTGCTCCCCCATGAATGCCTCCTTGCACATGAGAGTCCATGAGGGCCGCAAACCGTTGCCTCAGTCGGTGTCCTGACCCCGCCTCCGGCGTCCCGGCATCCACACGAGCAGCACCGCCACCCCCGCCAGCAGGATGAACGCGCTGGTCCGGAACGCCATCGCGTATCCGTCGGTGAGCGCCTGCGGCGACGTCGAGCCGTTCATCTGCGCGGCCGCCACCGTGGAGAGCACCGCGAGGCCGAGCGCGCCGCCCATGGTGCGCGAGGTGTTGACCAGGCCGGAGACGAGTCCGGCGTCGCCCGGCCCGGCGCCCGACGTGGCGAGCGAGGCGAGCGGGGTCGTCGCGAGGCCCGCGCCGAACATCATCACGAGGCCGGGCAGCAGGATCGCGGTGACGTACGCGCCGTCGACCGTCATCGTCGACTGCCACCCGAAGCCCACGGACGCGACGACGATGCCCAGCACGGACACGTTCTTCGGCCCGAGCACCGGCATCAGGCGCGGCGCGAGCATCGAGCCGAGGACGACGGTGAGCGAGGACGGCATGAGGGCGAGGCCCGCCTTGAGCGGGGAGTACCCGAGGACGTTCTGGGTGTAGAGCGTCATGAACATCCACATGGCGAACATGCCGCCGCCGCACACGAACATCGCGGCGTTCGCGGCCGACACCGTCCGCACCTTGAACAGCTTCAGCGGCATCAGCGGCGCCTTCGTGCGCGACTCCACCACGAGGAACGCCGCGAGCAGGGCGAGGCCCGCCGCGAGGGGCACCAGGGTCGCGGCGGCCGTCCAGCCCTTCTCCTCGGTCTGCACGATGCCGTACGCGAGAGTGGCGAGACCGGCCGTCACCAGGACCGCGCCCGGCACGTCCAGACGCCGGGTCCGGTCGGCCCTGCTCTCGGTGAGCCAGGCCGTGCCCGCGACGATCACCAGGGCGCCGACCGGCACGTTGATCAGGAGCACCCAGCGCCAGGAGAGCAGGTCGGTCAGGACACCGCCGACCAGGCCGCCCGCCGCGCCGCCGCCCGCGCCGACCGCCGACCAGACGCCGATCGCCCGCGCCCGCGCCGGGCCCTCGGGCACCGCCGACGTGAGGATCGTCAGGGTCGAGGGGGCGAGGACCGCCGCGCCGAGACCCTGCACGGCGCGCGCCACGAGGAGCTGCCACTCGGCCTGCGCGAGGCCGCCGCCCAGCGAGGCGGCGGTGAACAGGCCGAGGCCGACGAGGAACATCCTCTTCCGCCCGAAGAGGTCCCCGGCGCGCCCGCCTAGCAGCATGAACCCGGCGAAGGCTATGGAGTACGCGTTGACGACCCACTGCAGGCCGACCGCGCTCATGCCGAGGTCGGACCGCATCGACGGCAGCGCGGTGTTCACCACGGACACGTCCAGGACGACGAGGAACTGGCCCGCGCACGCGGTGAGCAGCACGGCCCACACCGGGACGGACCTCTTCCGCGGAGCCTGCGCGGACCCGGAGGGGGACGGGCCGCCCGCGGACGGGGAGGACGACGGGGACGAAGCGGACGGGTAAGTGGTGGAGGGCGTCTGGACCATGACAGGCATCCTCTCAAGCGAAACTCGAGCGACGCATCGGGAATTCGCTGGACGGGACCTCGGCCGTCAGGACTAGGACCACCAGGACCAGGGCCGTCCCCTCCGCCCCACCGTCCCCTCCGCCCCACCAGGCCCTACGGCCTCCGCAGCACCGTCACCACCGCCGCCCCGCCGAGCCCGATGTTGTGTGCGAGCCCCACCCGCGCCCCCTCGACCTGCCGGGCCGCCGCCTCGCCGCGCAGCTGCCAGGTCAACTCCGCGACCTGCGCGATGCCCGTCGCGCCGAGCGGATGGCCCTTGGAGATGAGGCCGCCGGAGGGGTTCACCACCCACCGGCCGCCGTACGTCGTCGCGCCGCTCTCGACCAGCTTTCCCGACTCCCCGGGCGCGCACATGCCCAGCGCCTCGTACGTCAGGAGTTCGTTGACGGAGAAGCAGTCGTGCAGCTCGACGACGTCCACGTCCTCGATGCCGAGCCCGGACGTCTCGTACACGTCGCGCGCCGCGGCCCGCGACATCGGCTGCCCGACGGCGTCGACGCAGGACCCGGAGTCGAAGGACTCGCCGGTGTCGGTGGTCATGGCCTGGGCGGCGATCTCCACCGCGCGCTCCGCGAGACCGTGCCGTTCCACGAACCGTTCGGAGACGACGACGGCGGCCGCCGAGCCGTCCGACGTCGGGGAGCACTGGAGCTTGGTGAGCGGACGGTGGATGGTCTTGGCGGCGAGGATCTCGTCGACGGTGTACGCGTCCTGGAACTGGGCGTACGGGTTGTTCGTGGAGTGCCGGTGGTTCTTGGCGCCGACGGCGGCGAGCTGCGCCTCGGTCGTGCCGTACTTCTCCATGTGCTCACGGGCCGCGTTGCCGAAGATCTGCGCGGTGGGCGGGGTCATCTCGAAGCCGTGGCGGGCCGCCATGATGCCGTAGTGCCGGGCCACGGGTGACGTCTTGAAGTCACCGGCGCCGCCCCCGTCTCCGCCGCCGCCCAGCGCGCCCCGCGCCATCTTCTCGAAGCCGAGCGCGAGCACGCAGTCGTTCAGGCCGCCCTCGACGAACTGGCGCGCCAGCATCAGGGCGGTCGAGCCGGTCGCGCAGTTGTTGTTGACGTTGTAGACGGGGACGCCCGTCAGGCCGAGCTCGTAGGCGGCGCGCTGGCCGGCCGTGGAGGCCTGGAAGCAGTAGCCGACGGGGACCTGCTCGACCTGGTCGTACGTGACTCCGGCGTCCTCCAGGGCTCGGGTGCCCGCCTCCTTCACCATGTCCCAGTACTGCCAGTCGCGCGTCTCGGGCTTCTCGAACTTCGTCATCCCGACGCCGACGATGTAGCTCTTCATGACGCTCGTACTCCTTCAGTCACGGGGCGGGCGGGGGTCAGTCACGGGGCAGGCCGAGGATGCGCTCGGCGACGACATTGAGCTGGACCTGGGTGGTGCCGCCCGCGATCGTCAGGCAGCGCGACATGAGGAAGCCGTGCAGCGCCCGCTCCCCCGGGCCCTCGCGGACCGCGCCGGCCGTGCCGAGGAGTTCGAGGGCGAGCTCGGCGACCTTCTGCTGGTGCGGGGTCTGGACGAGTTTGCGTACGGCGGCGCCCGCGCCCGGCTCCGCGCCCGCGACCTGCCGGATGGTCGTGCGCAGGCCGATGCAGGCGACGGCGTGCGCCTCGGCGGCGAGCGCTCCGATGCGGGCGCGGTGGGCGCCGTCGAGGTCGCGGGCGCGCGCGATGAGCGCCTCCAGGCCCGTGTCGAACGTCAGCTGGTCCGCCATGTGGACGCGTTCGTTGCCGAGGGTGTCGCGGGCGACCCGCCAGCCGTCGTCGACCTCGCCGACGACCGCTTCGTCCGGCAGGAAGACGTCGTCGAAGTACACCTCGTTGAAGAGGGCGTCCCCGGTGATCTCCTTGAGGGGGCGGACGTCGATGCCGCTCGCCGCCTTCATGTCGACGAGGAAGTACGTCAGGCCCTTGTGCTTGGGCGCCGACGGGTTCGTGCGGGCGAGGAGGATCCCGTGGTCCGCCCACTGGGCCGCGCTCGTCCACACCTTCTGCCCGTTGACGCGCCACCCGCCGTCGACGCGTTCGGCCCGCGTGCGCAGGGACGCGAGGTCGGAGCCCGCTTCCGGCTCGCTGAAGAGCTGGCACCAGAGCAGCTCGCCGCGCAGGGTGGGAGCGAGGAAGCGGTCCCGCTGCTGTTGGGTGCCGTACGCGATGAGGGAGGGGATCACCCAGGTCGCGATCCCCAGGTCACTGAGCTTGACCCCGGCCTCCTTCAACTCCTCCTGGACGACCAGTTGCCGGACGGGGCCCGCGCCGAGTCCGTGCGGGGCGGGGAGGTGCGGGGCCGCGTATCCGGTGGGGGCGAGGGCCTTGCGGGCCGCGGCCGGGTCGAGTCCGCGGGCGGGGGCGATCGCCTCGCGGGCGCGGGCCCGGTGGTCGTACGTCTCCGCCTCCGCCGGGAGCTTCAGGCGCAGCTCGCGCCGCGCGCCGCCCTCCGCGAGCCGCACCGCGCGCAGCCGGTGCGCGTCGCCCGCGCCGAGCAGTTGCCGCGCGACGACCGCCCGGCGCAGGTACAGGTGGGCGTCGTGCTCCCAGGTGAAGCCGATGCCGCCGAGGATCTGTACACAGTCCTTGGCGCAGGAGTACGCGGCGTCGAGGGCGGTGGCCGCGGCGAGTGCCGTGACCAGACCGCGCACGTCGGCGGACACGCCGGACTCGTCCGCCGCGCGGGCCGCGTCCCACGCCAGGGCGCGCGCCTGCTCGACGCGGACCAGCATGTCCGCGCAGAGGTGCTTGACGCCCTGGAACTGCCCGATGGGCCGCCCGAACTGCTCGCGCGCCTTGGCGTGTTCGGCCGCGGTGTGCAGCGCCCACGCGGCGGTGCCGCACGCGTCGGCGGCGAGTACGGCGGCGGCCAGATCGCGGACGGTCGCGGAGTCCACGGCGAGCACCCGGTCGGCGGGGACGTGCACGCCCCGTGCGCTCACTTCGGCGGTGGGCCGGGTCGGGTCGGCGCTGTCGTGTGTACGTACGGTCAGCGCGGCGGCGTCGACAGCGAGCCAGAGCGGCCCCGCCGCCGGCACCCCCGGCGCCCCCGCCGCCGGAAGGATCAGCAGATCCGCCTCCCCGCCGGAGAGGACGGGCGGCGCCACCCCGTCGAGGACGTACCCGTCGGCGACGGCGACGGCGGTCAGCGTGCCCGCGTCCAGGGCGACGGCACCGATCCGTACGCCCCGCGCCAGCTCGGCGGCGAGACCGTGCGCACCCGCCCGGCGCAGCACCAGCGAGGCGAGGGAGCCGGCCGCGAACGGTCCGGGCAGCGCGGCCCGCGCCGCCTCCTCGATGACGACGGCCAGGTCGAGGAGGTCGCCGCCTCCGCCTCCGTACTCCTCGGGCAGGTGGACGCCGAGCAGCCCTTGCTCGGCGAGTCCGTCCCAGTGGGCGGGACGGCCGCCGACGGGTGGTCCGTCCAGGAGCTTGCGCGTCTCCTCGGGCGGCACGGCGCGCGCGATCCAACCGCGTACCGCCGACGCCAACTCCCTTTGTTCCCGCGTGATTCCGATCCCCATGGACATCCTCGCCGGTAGCAGCTGCCGGGACGGCGACAGAGTAGAACACGTTCCAATCTGACGGAAGGTCAGATGGTGTGCCCACCGAGGACCCCGTGAACGACTCGGTTAACAGAAGGTCAAGAATTCCCCTCGTACGACATCCGTCGGAATAGTCGCCCAGGGAAACAGGTTCGGCTTACACATACGTTCCCGCTCCTGCCGAGCCCGACCTTCCGCCCGGAGGCCCCCAGCAATGTCGATGTCGATGTCGACGAACCACTCACGCGGCATACGCGGGGTCGTCCCCGTGCTCGCCTTCTCCGGCATCGCCGTCGCGGTGATGCAGACCCTGCTCGTGCCGGTCATCAAGGACCTGCCCGAGCTGCTGCACACCTCGCCGTCCAACGCCACCTGGGTCATGACGTCGACCCTCCTCGCCGGCGCCGTATCGACGCCGATCATGGGCCGCCTCGGCGACCTGTACGGCAAGCGGAAGATGCTGCTCAGCAGCCTGGCCGTGATGGTCGTGGGGTCGCTGGTCTGCGGCTTCACCGACGATCTCGTCGTGATGATCGTGGGCCGCGCGCTGCAGGGCTTCGCGATGGGCGCCATCCCGCTCGGCATCGGCCTGATGCGCGACGAGCTGCCCCGCGAGAAGCTCGGCTCGGCGATGGCCCTCATGAGCTCCTCCATCGGCGTCGGCGGCGGTCTCGCCCTGCCCGTCGCCGCGCTGACCGCGCAGCACGCCGACTGGCACGCCCTGTTCTTCGGCGCCGCGGGTCTCGGCGTCGTCTCGATCCTGCTGACCCTCGTGTTCGTCCCCGAGAGCCCGGTCCGCGCCGAGGGCACCTTCGACGCGCCCGGCGCGCTCGGCCTCTCCGCCGGACTCGTCCTGCTCCTGCTGCCCATCACCAAGGGCAGCGACTGGGGCTGGAGCGACCCCACCACGCTCGGCCTCTTCGGCGCCGCGGCCGTCGTGCTCGTCCTGTGGGGCGTGATGGAGCTGCGCGTCAAGGCCCCGCTGGTCGACCTGCGCACCACCGCCCGCCGCTCGGTGCTCTTCACCAACCTCGCCTCGATCATGGTCGGCGTCGCCTTCTACGCCGTCTCGCTCGTCCTGCCCCAGCTCCTTCAGCTGCCGACGGCGACCGGCTACGGCCTCGGCCAGTCGATGGTCGTGGCTGGCCTGTGCGTGATGCCGCTCGGCCTGACGATGATGTTCACCGCGCCGGTGTACGCCCGCCTGTCGGCGAAGTACGGCCCGAAGGTGACCCTCATCCTCGGCATGCTGATCATCGCGATCGGCTACGGCGCCGGGCTCGGCCTGATGAGCGCCGCCTGGCAGACCATCGTCATCTCGGTGCTGCTCGGCGCGGGCATCGGCCTCGCCTACTCCTCGCTGCCCGCGCTCATCATCGGCTCGGTCGACCCGTCCGAGACGGGTGCGGCCAACGGTCTCAACACGCTGATGCGCTCGATCGGCACGTCGGTGTCGAGCGCCGTGATCGGCATGGTCCTCGCCAACACCGCCGACCACGTCGGGGGCGTCGCGGTGCCCACCATGCACGGCTTCCGTCTGTCGTTCCTGATCGCGGGGGGCGCGGTCGCCGTCGGTCTGCTCTTCGCGCTCCTGCTGCCCTCCGCGCGCCGTCCGGCCACCACGCAGCTGCGGGCCAGCAGCGAGGAGGACGCGAACCTGGAGCGCGCCGTGCGGGTGCTCGCGGGCTTCCACGGGCAGGTGCGGGGCGCGGACGGGACGCCCGTCCCCCGCGCGAAGGTGACGCTGATCGACCGCAGCGGGCGGCAGGCGGGCGCGGCGCTGACCGACGACGGCGGACGGTACGAGCTTGCCGTGCCCGGCGACGGCTCGTACGTCCTGGCGGTGCGGGCCACGGGGCACGGACCGCTGGCGTCGGCGGCGGCCCACCCCGGCCAGGACCGCCCGGTCGAGCTGGACCTGTCGCTGCCGGGCAGCAGCGACGTACCGGCCTGAGCGACGCCTGAACCGAACCGCGCACCCCCGTCACGCCCGTGGCGGGGATGCCGTGCATCATGGGCGGCCATACCCGCGTACGACCTGACCTGGAGGAACCCCCCATGGCCGCCGTCGCCGAGCCCGAGCGCACGCCCGAGTCCGAACCCGCGCCCGCGCCCGCGCCCGCGCCCGCGCCGGAGATCCTCGCCGCCTTCGAGGCCGCCAAGGGCTTCATGCCGCGCGGCGAGGGACTGGCGCTGTACGCGGCCGCGACGGAGGCCGCCGCGCTCGGCCTGCCGCTCCTGGAGGTCGGCACGTACTGCGGCCGCTCCACGATCCTGCTCGCCGACGCGGCCCGGCGGGCCGGGGTGACCGCGATCACCGTCGACCACCACCGCGGCAGCGAGGAGCAGCAGCCCGGCTGGGAGTACCACGACCCGGAGACGGTGGACCCCGAGGTCGGCCGGATGGACACGCTGCCGACGTTCCGCCGCACCCTGCACAAGGCGGGCCTGGAGGACCACGTGATCGCGGTCGTCGGGCGCTCGCCGCAGGTGGCGAAGGCGTGGGGCGGCGCGCTCGGCCTGGTCTTCGTCGACGGCGGCCACACGGACGAGCACGCCACGGCGGACTACGAGGGCTGGGCGCCGCACGTCGCCGAGGGCGGGCTGCTCGTCATCCACGACGTGTTCCCCGACCCCGTCGACATCATGACCGGGCAGGCGCCGTACCGCGTCTACCTCAGGGCTCTGGAGTCCGACGCGTTCACGGAGGTCGCGGTGACGGACTCGCTGCGCGTGCTGCGGCGCACGGGTCCGGGGATCTGACCTCGGCAGGAGCGACGAGTATCTGACCTCAACAGGAGCGAGGGGCCCGACCTCGCGGATAGGCTCGCCCTCGTGTCGTACGTAGGTCCGGAATTCGATCCCTCCCAGCCGCCCCGGCGCAGCGTCCGCCGACCGCTGACGCTGGCCGTCGCCGCGCTGGTGCCGACCTGTCTGGCGGGCTACCTCGTCTACCAGGCGACGAGTGGGCCCGACGGGAACGAGCCCGCGAGATCGCTGCCGGCCTCGTCGAGCGCGTCCGCCGACCGGGACGCGCCGTCCGGCTCCTCCTCGTCGTCCCCCTCTTCCGGAACCGGTCCCTCCGATAGAGCCAAGGAAAAGGACAAGGACGGCAAGGACGGCAAGGGCGGAGACGCCGACGACAACGATTCGGCCACGAAGCCGTCCGGTGGCCGTCCCGCCGCCAACGGCCCCCTCAAGGGCAAGGTCGTCGTGATCGACCCCGGCCACAACCCCGGCAACTTCCGCCACCCGTCGGACATCAACCGGCAGGTCGACATCGCGACGAACCGCAAGGAGTGCGACACCACGGGCACGTCCACCAACCACGGCTACACCGAGGCGAAGTTCACCCTGGACGTCGCGCACAAGCTGCGGACACTGCTCGAAAAGCAGGGCGTCACGGTCAAGTTCACACAGGACGGCGACCGCCCGTGGGGCCCGTGCGTCGACGAGCGCGCCCGGATCGGCAACCAGGCGCACGCCGACGCGGTGGTCTCCATCCACGCCGACGGCTCGGGCGCGGGCAACCGCGGCTATCACGTGATCATGCCGGGGAAGGTGCGGTCGGGTTCGGCCGACACCTCGGCGATCGTCGCGCCCTCGAAGGAACTGGGCGAGCGCATCGCCGGAAAGTTCGTGAGCGCGACGGGCAGCGCCCCCTCCAACTACATCGGCGGCGGCACCGGCCTCGACACCCGCACGGACCTCGGCGGCCTCAACCTCTCCACCGTCCCCAAGGTGTTCATCGAGTGCGGGAACATGCGGGACGCGAAGGACGAGGCCCTCCTGACGAGCCCCGTGTGGCGCCAGAAGGCGGCGCAGGGGATTTCTGAGGGAATCGCGGGGTTCCTGCGGAAGTAGGGGTGGAAGCGGAAGGTGAACGTCTTCGCCATGAAGCGTGGACGTCTTTATCCCGAGCAGACACCCCGCACGTCCGGACGATATTGTCCTCCCTACGATGAGGGGCCACCCCCGCGCTTCGCGCACCGCGACACGACCGCGACTACGGCGACAGCGACGCCTCCACTGACGAGACGACTGACGAAGGACCCTGAAGTGAATTTCCGCTCCCTCACTCGAGGCGACGGCGTGGTGATCGGAGCAGCGGTGTTGCTCTTCATCGCCTCGTTCCTCAACACCCTCGACATCGACGGCCTTCCCGATGACAAGCTGCCGAACGCCTGGGAAAACGGCAACCTGCTGCTGAGCGTGTACCTGCTCGGCATCATCGCTGCGGCCCTCATCGTCGTCGGCCGCGCTCTGCCGCAGCAGCGCAAGGTCGCGGGCCTCGACCTCGGCCAGCTCGGCGTGGCCTTCGCCATCGCCTCCGCGTGGAGCTCGCTCGGTGCGATCTTCGACACCGACCAGTCCTACAACTTCGTCTTCGACAGCTCGGTCGGCCGCGGAGAGACCCCGGACGCCGGTGTCGGCCTCATCCTCGGCCTGATCGCCGCCCTGGTGCTCGCCGCCGGTGCCGTCGCCGGACTGATCGTTCCTGCCCTGAAGGCTCCGCTCATGGGCGGCCCGAAGCCGATGGCCCCGCAGCCCTACGGCGGTCAGCCGCAGGGTGGCTACGGCTACCCGGGTGCCGGGGCGGGTCAGCCGCAGCCGGGCGCCCCGTACGGCGGTCAGCCGGGCCAGCCGCAGGGCCAGTCCTTCGGTGGCCAGCCGCAGCCGCAGGCCGGTCAGACGCCGCCGCCCGCGCAGGCGCAGCCCGCCGGTGACTTCTCGCCGTTCTGGTTCGCCGTGCCGGTGCCGCGTCCGCTGTACGCGGAGGACGGCTCGCCGACGCCGATCGCCGAGCTGGCGCCGGGCACCTGGTACCTGGCCGTCGAGCAGCGCGGTCCCGGCCTGGTGGCCCAGACGCAGGACGGCCGTCGCGGCGTGCTTCAGGACACCACGGGGATCCAGCGCGGCTGATCCCACGCACAGCTGTACCGCGGCCCCTCGCCCTTCCGGGCGGGGGGCCGTTGTCGTACAGTCACCACCCGCGGCAGGGAACTGACGTACCGTCAGGAACGGTCGAGGCTGGACTGGGAGGGCGTATGCGGCTCGGGCTCGCACTCGGTTACTGGGGGCGCGGCCCCGACCCCGGACACGTCGCCCTGGCGCAGGAGGCCGAGCGGCTCGGCTACGACTCCGTGTGGACCGCGGAGGCCTGGGGCTCGGACGCGTTCACGCCGCTGACCTGGATCGCCGCGCGGACCTCGCGGATACGGCTCGGCACGGCCGTGGCGCAGATGGCGGCGCGCTCCCCCGTCACCACCGCCATGCACGCGCTCACCCTCGACCACCTCTCCGGCGGCCGGATGACGCTGGGGCTCGGGCTGTCCGGGCCGCAGGTGGTGGAGGGCTGGTACGGGCGGCCGTTCCCGAGGTCACCGCTGACCGCGACCCGCGAGTACGTCGAGGTGATCCGCCAAGTCCTGCGCCGCGAAGGGCCCGTGGAGGTCACGGGCCGCTTCCACTCCCACCCGTACACCGGCGAGGACGGCACCGGACTCGGCAGACCGCTCAAGCCGATCACGCATCCCCTCCGCGCCGACCTGCCGATCCTGCTCGGCGCCGAGGGGCCCAAGAACATCGCGCAGACGACACGGATCGCGGACGGCTGGCTGCCGCTGTACTGGTCGCCGCTGCGGACCGACGTGTACGAGGCGTCGCTCGCCGACGTTCCCGAGGGGTTCCTCATCGCCCCCATGGCCCGGGTCAAGGTGTGCGACGACGTCGCCGAGGGCCTGCTGCCCGTCAAGGCCATGCTCGGCTTCTACATCGGCGGGATGGGGCACGCGGCCCGCAACTTCCACGCGGACCTGATGGCGCGCATGGGGTACGAGGACGAGGCCCAGCACATCCAGGAGCTGTTCCTCGCGGGCCGCAGGGAAGAGGCGGTGCTCGCGGTGCCGGACGCCTTCGCCGACGAGATCTCGCTGGTCGGACCGCGCGCGCGGATCGCGGAGCGGCTCGAGCTGTGGCGCAGGGGGCCGGTGACGGATCTGCTCGTGCTCGCGCCGGACCCGCACACGCTGCGGGTCCTGGCCGAGCTCAACGCGTAGGCCGCGAACCGGACTTGCTCACCCCTTCGTCAGCTCGCCCGCCGACGGCACCTTGTCCTTGACGTCCGCGCCCGCGCTGCTGCCTGCGCCCTTGACGTCCTTGATGATGTCGTCGAAGGAGTTCACCACCGAGTCCGTCCCCTCGCCCTTGCGGAGCTTGGACGGCAGGTCCTTCAGAGCGTCGATGCCGGACGTCAGCGGGGCGACCGCCTTGGAGAGCGTGGGGTCGCCCTTCGCGTTCTTCGTCGCGGCCTTCAGCCTGTTGTACGTGAACGCACCCGCGAGACCCGCCTTGACCAGGGCGAACTTCCGGCCGTGCGCGCCCTTCTTGAACTTGCCCGCGCGGTACGGCTTCACGATCCACTGGTACGTCGCCCCGGCGGCCAGGCCCGCGTTGGCGACGAAGCGGGTCTTGGCGAATTTCTGCTTCTCGGCGCTGCTGCTGGTGGACGGCGCCGACGCGGCGGCGGTGTCCTCGCCGCTGCCGCCGCAGGCCGTCGCGCCGGCCAGCAGGGTGCCGCAGAGCGTGAGGGAGACCGCGGCGCGGCGGACGGGTACGGGGCTGGGCACGACAGGGCCTCCTGACGGGAGCTGAGCGGCCCGTGGGAGAACGCGGACCTCTCCGCAGCCTCACCCCCGGGGCCGTGCCCCGCCACCGGGATGCGCCCGTCCGGGTTTCAACGGGGCGTTCCCAGGTATCCGGGCCCTATGTCTCCCACGCGGAACTCCCAAGGCAGCACTGCGGCGCGAGTCATCGTCATCGTCGCCGACGTCATGGCCGCCATCCTCGGCCTGTGGATCCTGATGTACCTGCTGGACGCGAACCGCGCCAACGACCTCGTCCAGTTCATCCACGACGTGGCGCGCTGGCTGGCCGGCTGGTCCCACGACCTGTTCACGTTCGACGAGGACTGGGCCCGCGTCGTGGCCGGATACGGCCTCGCCGCGATCGTCTACCTCCTGGTCGGCCACGCCGTGGCGGGCCGCCTGCGCCGCTACTGAGGTTCCGGCCTGCCGGGGTCGCTAGTCGGTCGCCGCGCAGCAGTCCGGGTCCAGGCCCGTCGGCAGGCGGTCGCCCGAGAAGACCGCGCAGGTCGCCTCGTCGCCGCCCAGGGCGGCCACGGCAAGCAGGAGCGAGCCGGCCGTCCAGGTGGTGAGTTCCTCGGGCCAGATCGTCTTGTCGTCGAAGACGTAGCCCGTCCAGTACAGGCCCGACTCCGGGTCGCGCAGGTGCTGGATGGACTGGAGGATGTCGAGGGCGCGGTCGGACTCGCCGGTCACCCAGAGGGCCAGGGCGAGTTCGGCGCTCTCGCCGCCGGTGACCCAGGGGTTGGGCACGACGCAGCGCACGCCGAGACCGGGGACGACGAAGCGGTCCCAGCCCTCCTCTATGCGGGACTTGGCCGCCACGCCGGTCACCGCACCGCCCAGGACCGGGTAGTACCAGTCCATCGAGTAGCGGCTCTTGTCGAGGAACCGCTCGGGGTGGTGACGGATCGCGTGCGCGAGGGCGCCTGCCGCCAACTCCCAGTCGGGCTGCGGCTCTTCGCGCTGCTCGGCGATGGCGAGGGCGCACCGCAGCGCCTGGTGGATCGAGGACGAGCCGGTGAGGAGCGCGTCCGTCACCGGCGTGCCGTCCGGCTCCCGCTTCCAGCCGATCTGCCCGCCGGGCTGCTGGAGCGCGAGCACGAACTCGACGGCGGCGACCACGGCGGGCCACATGCGGTCGAGGAACGCCTCGTCGCCGGTGGAGAGGTAGTGATGCCAGACGCCGACGGCGAGGTAGGCGCAGAAGTTGGTCTCGCGGCCGCGGTCGGTGACGTCGTGCGGGTCCCCGTCGGCGTACGCCGCGTACCAGGAACCGTCCGGGTTCTGGTGGCGGACGAGCCAGTCGTAGGCGCGCGCGGCGGCCGCGTGCTCGCCCGCCGCGTCCAGCGCCATCGCGGACTCGGTGTGGTCCCACGGGTCGAGGTGGTGGCCGCGGAACCACGGGATGGCGCCGTCCTCGCGCTGCACGGCGAGGATGCCGCGTACCGTCGCCACGGCCTGATCGGCCGTCAGGACACCGGGCAGGACGAGGTGTTCGGTCCGCTCCGGGCTCGTCACTTGGCGGCCGCCGCGGTGTCGGCCGAGACCTTCGGGAGGTGCGGCTTGGTCGCGTACGCCACGAAGCTCTTGCCGACGACGGGGTTGAGCAGCTGCTCGGCGACGCGCGTCGCGAGGGGCTTCTTCATGATGTCCCAGACGAGCAGCTTGTGGTACGCCCGCACGGGCAGCGCCTTGTCGTTGTCGACGCCGAACGCGCACTTCAGCCACCAGTACGGCGCGTGCAGCGCGTGCGCGTGGTGCGTGCCGTACGGCTTGAGCCCCGACTCCCGCATTCTCTCCAGGAGTTCGTCGGCCTTGTAGATGCGGATGTGGCCGCCCTCGACCTCGTGGTAGGCGTCGGAGAGGGCCCAGCAGACCTTCTCCGGACCGTAGCGCGGGACCGTCACCGCGATGCGGCCGCCCGGCTTGAGGACGCGCACCATCTCGGCGAGGACGCCCTTGTCGTCGGGGATGTGCTCCATGACCTCGGAGATGATGACGACGTCGAACGACGCGTCGGGGAAGGGCAGGTTGAGCGCGTCGCCCTCCATCGCGGTGGCCGTGGCGCCCGCGGGCGCCTCACCGGCCTCCTTCATCGCGGCGAACCACTTGGCGACCTCGCGGATCTCCTCGGCGTTCTGGTCGAGGGCCACGACCCGCGCGCCGCGCCGGTAGCACTCGAAGGCGTGCCGGCCCGCGCCGCAGCCGAGGTCGAGGACGCGGTCGCCCGCGGCGAGCGGGAAGCGGGTGAAGTCGACGGTCAGCACGTGGCCCTGCTTTCGTGGTGAGGTCCTGCAACTTCGGGGGCGGCCTCGGCCGCGGGGAGGGCGTGGCCGCGCGCCACCGCCCGGGCGGCGCCGCGCCCCGCGAAGCGTTCGATCTCCGCGCGGTACCGCTCCGCCGTGCCCTGGGCGGCGCGGGCCCAGGTGAATTTGGCGAGGACGCGTTCACGTCCCGCCGCGCCGAGCCTGGCCCGCAGGTCCCCGTCGCCGAGCAGCCGGTTCAAGCCGTGCGCCAGCGCGCCCGCGTCGCCCGGCGGGACGGCGAGGCAGGTTTCCCCGTCGGGGCCCGCGACCTCCGGGATCGCGCCGCCGGTGGTGGCGAGGAGCGGCGTGCCGGTGGCCATGGCCTCCGCGGCGGGGAGCGAGAACCCTTCGTACAGCGAAGGGACACAGGCGACCTGCGCCGAGCGGACGAGGTCGACGAGTTCGGCGTCGGTGATGCCCTTGACGAACTCGACGGCGCCTTCGAGGCCGTGCCGCTCGATGGCCCGGGCGACGGGGCCGTCCTCGGCGCGTTTGCCGACGACGACGAGGTGGGCGCCGGGATGGTCGGCGCGGACCTTGGCGAGCGCCTCGACGAGGTGGATCAGGCCCTTGAGGGGCACGTCGGCGCTGGAGGTGGTGACGATCCTGCCGGGCACTTCCGGGACGGCGGGGTCCGGCGAGAAGAGGGTGGTGTCGGCGCCGATGTGGACGACCTCGATGCGGTCCGGGCGGACGCCGAGGTGGTCGACGATCTCCTGCCGGGACGTGCCGGAGACGGTGAGGACCGAGGGGAGGCGGCGTGCGACGCGCTTCTGCATGCGGGTGAACGCGTACCAGCGGCGGACGGAGGCGCGGCGCTTCCAGTCGGGTGCGGCGTCCAGCTCCAGCTGCCGGTCGACGGTGATGGGGTGGTGGATCGTGGTGACGAGGGGCGCGCCGAGGTCGCCGAGGAGGCCGTACCCGAGCGTCTGGTTGTCGTGCACGACGTCGAAGTCGCCGGTCCGGGCGCGCAGGTGCCGTCGGGCGCGCAGGCTGAACGTGACGGGTTCGGGGAAGCCGCCGGTCCACATCGTCGCGACTTCGAGGGCGTCGACCCAGTCGCGGTACTCGTCCCGTTTGGGGGTGCGGAAGGGGTCCGGCGAGCGGTAGAGGTCCAGGCTGGGGAGCTCGGTGAGCTTGAGGCCGGGCAGGTCGTCGCCCTCGTCCAGGACGGGGTAGGGCTGCGCGCCGATCACCTCGACGCTGTGGCCGAGCCGGGCGAGCTCGCGGGAGAGGTGGCGTACGTAGACACCCTGTCCCCCGCAGAACGGGTTCCCCTTGTACGTGAGGAGCGCGATGCGCAACGGGCGCTCGCCGTCGGCGCCGGAACCCTTTCGGGGGCGTGTCTCCATGGCCTCAGCGGTCACTCTCGGGCCCCCTTCTCCCTGCAGTTCTCCGCGAGGTTACGCCGGGACGGTAATCTAGAACAAGTTTCAGACTGGATCGCTGAATGATCGCTGAACGAGCTTTGAATCTACCGGCAGGTAGGCGAGGTGTAAGGCCCGGATCAGGTGATTCGCGCCACGACGGGCTCCCTGCCATGCTGTGCGATCTCGCGAGGCGTAGCGGAGGGGCATCGACATGACAGCGGAAGTCAAGGCGGCGAACCCTGCGGCGCCTGCCCTCACCGAGCGCCAGGAGGCGCGCCGCCGCCGCATCCTGCACGCCAGCGCGCAACTGGCCAGCCGGGGCGGCTTCGACGCGGTGCAGATGCGGGAGGTCGCCGAGGCGGCGGGCGTCGCGCTCGGCACGCTCTACCGGTACTTCCCCTCCAAGGTCCATCTGCTGGTCGCCACGATGCAGGACCAGTTGCAGCACATGCACACGACGATCAGGAAGCGCCCGCCGGCCGGTGAGACGCCCGCCGAGCGGGTCGCCGAGACGCTGATGCGGGCCTTCCGGGCGTTGCAGCGCGAACCGCATCTGGCGGACGCGATGGTGCGGGCGCTGACCTTCGCCGACCGGTCCGTGAGCCCCGAGGTCGACACGGTGTCGCGGCTGACGACGGCGATCATCCTGGACGCGATGGGGCTCGCGGAGACGCCGACCGCGCAGCAGCTGTCCGCGGTGCGGGTCATCGAACACACCTGGCACTCGGCGCTGATCACCTGGCTGTCGGGCCGCGCCTCCATCGCCCAGGTGAAGATCGACATCGAGACGGTCTGCCGTCTCATCGATCTGACGGCGGAGACCGGCGCGTAACCGGACCGGACCGCGACCTCCCTGCCCGCCAACTGGCCGGTAACCCCACACACGTAGCCGACGGCGAAGCCTTGCCCATAACCTGTCGGTCGATCTTTGCCCATAGCCTGACAGCGGGGTTTTACACATAGCCTGTCGGCGCCCACGTGCCCATAAGTCGTCCGTCACCTGTCCGACGCACAGGGGGCGCACAACCGTATGGCAAATGCGCCCCCGCCCTCCCCCTTGGCCAGTTCTCAGCGTCACGACCGGGGTACTCACCGCTATGAATGGTCTGCGTGCTTGAACGACGCAACCGGGGCGGGGAGCTGGAGGGGCAGAGCGTGATCCGGGTTCTTGTCGTGCACGACGCCTGTCTGTTGCGAATGGCTCTGGCGGAGAAACTCGCCCGTGAGCCGGATCTGGAGGTGTTCCACGCGCCGTGGTCTCATGCGCGCGGACGGCAGAGGAACGTACGACCGGACTTATGCGTGGTCGACCTCGATGACGAGGCGACCTACGCGATGGCTCCGATCGGTGAACTGACCGGGCCGTCGGCGCTGGGGAGGGGCTGCCGGGTGCTGGTGCTCGCCACCGCCAACCGGCCGGGCCAGCTGCGGCGGGCCGCGGAGGCGGACGCGCTCGGCTATGTGAACAAGGCGAGCCCGCCGGAACGGCTGCTCGCCGGGATCAGACAGGTGGCGGCGGGCCAGCGGTTCGTCGACGAGTCCTTGGGGTTCGGCTTCCTCAAGGCGGCACAGATGCCGCTGACCCGACGCGAGTTGAGCGTGCTCTCACTCGCCGCCGGGGGCGCTTCGGTCGCCGAGATCGCGAACAGCCTTCATCTGTCCAACGGAACGGTGCGCAACTACATGGCCGCGATCACCCGGAAGACCGGGGCGCGGAACAGGGTCGACGCGATACGGATCTCGCAGGGAGAGGGGTGGGTGTGAGGCGGTGATCCCCTTCCCGGGGTCCGCACCCCACTCGCCCGCGCCGTTGAGGTCCCGGTAGAGAGGGGAACGTTCCATCAGCTCGTCGTGCCGACCGCACAGGGCATGCACCCCGTCCATCACCAGGACGCGGTCGGCACGGCGGGCCGAGCTGATCCGGTGCGCGATGACCACCAGCGTGCCGCCCGGGCGGGCCGCGAAGGCGCGCTCGGCGCGCGATTCCGCGACCGGGTCGAGGTGACAGGTCGCCTCGTCGAGGATCGCGAGCGGGGCGTACGAGAGGTAGGCGCGGGTCAGCGCGATCAACTGCCGCTCCCCCGCCGACAGTTCCGCCGGCGCCGTTTCGGCGTCCGGGCCGCCGAGCCGCTCGACGAGCGAGGTCAGGCCGATGGCCTCGGCGGCGGCGAGCATCTCCCGCTCCGGAACCGGCTCCTCCCGGAGGTAGCCGAGGTTGTCGCGCAGCGTCCCGGTGAAGACGTACGCCTCCTGGGGAATGAGGACGCGCCGCCCCACGGCCCCCGCCCCGCGCACGGGAAATCCTTCGACGCGTACGTCTCCCGCGTCCGGTTCGAGCAGTCCCGCGACAATTCCGGCCATCGTTGACTTGCCGATGCCACTGGGTCCGACGACGGCGAGGTGCTCGCCCCGGGCGACGGTGAGCCGCAGATCCTTCAGGACGGGTTCGGCGTGGGGGCCGTAGGCGAAGGTGAGGGAGGAGAGACGGAGAGCGGGGGCTGGGTCGGAGGCGGAGGCGGGCGTCCGGCGCTCGTGGGTCTCGCGCTCGTGGGTCTCGTCCTCGCCGGTCTCCTCCTCGCCGGTCTCCTCCTCGCCGGTCTCGTCCGCAGGGGCCCCGGGCGTCTCCGGCGCCTCCCACGTCAGACGCCGCAGGACGATCACCAGGCGGGAACCGCTCGCGCCCAGACCGTGGACCAGGTTGTGGAGGGCGGGCAGCAGGGCCTGGGTGACGTACGCGAGAGCGCCCACCAGCGCGCCCGGCGTCACCCCGTTGTCCAGGAGCCACGGGCCCGCGGCCAGGAGCAGCACCAGCGGGAGCTGGCCGCCGACCGCCAGGGACGCCGTGCGCAGGATGCCCCAGCGGGCGAGGGCGCCGGCCGCCGCGTACTCCGTGGCGACACCCCGGTCCAGGCCCTCCGCCACGTCCTGTTCCGCGCCCGCCGCGGCCACGTCCCGCAACCCCGGCGCCACGACGCCCAGTTGTCCCGCCAGCTCCTCGTCCGCGACCAGGAACTCCTCCTGCCGGCGGGCCAGCGGGCGCAGCGTCGCCACGAACAGGCCGATCCCGGCGAGCAGCGGCGGCGCGACCACCAGCAGCAGGAGCGGGTCCAGCGAGAACAGACCGACCAGCGCGCCCGCCGCCGTGAAGAGGAAGGAGCGGGAGACCATCACCAGGCCCGCGAAGGTGTCCCTGGCGATCTCCACCTGCTGGGTCAGCCGCGACACGGCGCCGCCGTCCGCCTCCCGCAGCCCGCGTCCGACGACCTGCCGCACCAGGGAGTCGCGCAGCGGTTCCACCAGGTCGGCGACGGCCCGGTACACCTGCCCCGTGCCGTACGCGGCGACGAGCACGCCGAGCGCGGCCGCGCCGAGCCAGCCGAGGCCGACCGACTCGCGCCCGTCGAGGAATCCGTCGTCCAGGGCGTGCGCGAGGGCGTACCCGGTGAGGAACGTCTGCCCGGTCTCCAGGACGGACCAGAGCGCGAGCCGCACCACGACCGGCCACCTGCGCCACAGAAAGCGGACACCCCTGTGGTAGGTGCCCGGCTTGGTCGACGGCCCTTTCACGCGCCGAACACCTCCCGGTACTCCGCCCGTTGCCACAGCTCCGCGTGCGTGCCCACCGCCCGGATCCGGCCCTCGTGCAGCCAGGCCACCGTGTCGGCGCGGGCCGCCGTCGCTGCGCGGTGGGCGATGATCAGGCGGCTGCGGTGCGGGCTGTGGCGGAGCAGGGCCTCGGCGATGTGGTGCTCGGTCACCGTGTCCAGGCTCGACATCGCGTCGTCGAGGATGAGGAGCCGGCCGCCGCGTGCGAACGCCCGTGCCAGCCCGAGGCGTTGGGCCTCGCCTCCGGAGAGGGGCGCTTCGGCGCAGGGGGTGGCGTAGCCGTCGGGGAGGCGGGTGATGAAGGGGTCGGCGCGTGCGGCGCGGGCCGCCTCGCGGACGCGTTCGGGTGCCGGGCGGGGGGAGCCGAAGCCGATCGTGCCCTCCAGGGTGCCGCCGAGCAGCGCGGGCCGCTCGAAGGCGTAGCCGACCTCGCGGCGCAGTTCCTCTCGGCTGAGCGAGTCCAGTGGTACGCCGTCGAGGCGTACGTCTCCTTCGTCGGGGTCGGCGAGGCGGCCCGCGAGGGCGGCGAGCAGGGACTTTCCGGCACCGGAGCGGCCGACCACGGCGACCGTGGCGCCCGCGGGGACCGTCAGGTCGACGCCGTCGAGCACGGTGCGCCCACCACGGCTCACCCGCACCCCGCGCAGCTCCAACAGGCCGCCGTTCTCCGGGAGTTCGGCCGACCCGTGTTCCGTTCCGGGCTCCGCGAGCACCTCGCCCAGGCGCCGTGCCGCGGCCCGCGCCCGTACGAGGCCGCCGAGCTGTCCGACGAGCATGCCGACGCCGGTGGCCAGCACCGCGTACCGGGACGCGGCCAGCAGGTCGCCGACGCTGATGCGCTCCTGGAGCACGAGGTGGCCCGCGACCGCGGCGACCGCGATCTGCAGGAGCGGCGCGACGGCGACGGCCTGTGCCTGGGAGCGGCCCTGGACGCGCCACATCCGGTGGCCCTGGCGGGAGAGTTCGGGCAGCGTCCGCAGGACCCGCGCCGTCTCCTTGTCCTCGGTGTGCGCCGCCGCGATGGTCCGCGCCCCGCCGATCGCCTCGCTGAGGCGGCCCGCGATGTCGCCCTGGACCTGCTGGTAGCGGGCCACGCAGTCGGAGGAGACGCGCACGAACGCGCGCAGGAGGAAGAAGAGGACGGGTGCCCCCGCGACGAAGACGACGGCGAGCCAGCCGTCGATGAGGGCGAGGGCGACCATGGCGCCGACGGGTGTGACCAGGGCGGCGAGGAGCGCGGCGGCGGTGGCGGGTGCGATGCCCGCGTGCGCCGCGTTGTCGATGAGGCGTGCGACGAGGTCGCCGGGGGCGAAGCGGGCGGTGGTGCGCGGTCCGACGGCGAGTACGTGGCGGACGACGCGGCCGCGGAGCCAGGCCGTGGTGCGGGCGTTGGTGGTGCCGGTGAGGACGCCGTCGAGGGCGTCGAGGAGTGCGCTCGCGCCGATCAGTGCGGCGCAGACGAGGATCCAGCGGGTGGCGTCGGTGTCGCCGCGGCCGGCGAGGTGGCCGGTGAGGACGGCGTCCAGGGCGCGGCCGATGGCGAGCGGCAGGAGCAGGGCGGCGCCCGATCCCGCGACGGCGCAGAGGGCGAGGACCGTGCAGCGTGCGGCGCTGTACCGGGTCGCGGCGCCCAACAGGTGCGCGGATGCGGCGGGTTGTTCGGGTCGGGTGGTGGTCGTCGCCATGCGGTACGGGTCTCCGTCGCCTCGTCGTGGCCGTAGGCGTTGGCAGGTGGCAGGGGAGAGCCCGGGCGGGCCCCTCGCGGGGTGCCGCCCGGGCCTTCAAACGCCGTGCCGTTCAGCTGGGGTCGAGTGTCAGAGACACAGGACGATGCTGGCGTCGCTCCAGCAGAGGAGCAGGCTGGCCTGGCTTCCGCCGCCACCGTGGCCGCCGCCGGTCATCTCGTCGGATTCCATGCTCTGCAGGTCGAGGAGTGCCATGTAACTTCCCTCTCTCTTGGGGGAGTCGCGATTCGCTTTTCCCTATGGGGTTGTGTCACGACCCCGCTGTGAGGCGGGACCGGCTCTGGGGCCGCCGCAGGGGCGGCAGGAAGGGGAGGTGCGCTCCGTCGTCGCCGAGGGCGCCGGCGAGTGCGAGGAGGCAGCCCGCCGTCCCGGTGTTGAGGTCCATGGAAAGCCGCAGCATCTGGTGCCCGGGGAAGGCCAGCTGGCCCGCGTACGCCATGGCGAACCAGCCGAGTGCCTCGGTCTGCTCCGCGATGTCCTCGGGTGTGATCCCCTGGGTGGTGCTGCGGTTGACGTGGGCGAGGAGTCCGGCGCGGCCCTGGAACAGGCCTGGCTGTACGCAGAAGCGTGAGCGCGCGGAGGCCAGGATGCCGGGGCGTGCCGCCTCGAAGCCGGGGTCGTCCCGGTGTTCGAGGTAGTCGTCGATGACCATGCCGATGCCGACGCTGCCGTCGCCGAGGTAGGGCATGGTGCGCCAGCCCTCGTTGACGGCGAGGCTGCCGTCGCGTTCCTGGGTGACGCACTGGCCGAGGTCGGTGCGCAGGGCGCGGGCCGCCAGGTCGAGGAGGGCGGGGTCGCCGTTGCGTTCGTAGAGGCGCAGGAAGAGCAGTGCGGGTCCGGTGGCGCCGCGCAGCAGTCCGGCGCGGCGGCGTCCGCCCAGGTCGGTGGCGCTGTCGGCCGCGAGGCGTTCGCCGAGCAGTTCGGCGGCCCGCAGCGCGTGCCCGGCGAGTTCCCGCTCGCCCGTGCTGTGGGCGAGGGAGTCGAGGGCGAGGCCGAGTCCGGCGAGGCCGCCGTACAGGTCGGAGGGGAGCCGTTCCCACTTCTCCTGGAGGACGAGGCCGGTGAGGTCCAGGGCGCGGGTGCGGTGGCCCAGGCGGTCGAGTACGTGGGCGACGCCCGCGAGACCGTCGAAGAGGCCGAGAGGTGTGCCGCGCGGGGTGGGCTCCGTGTGCTTGAGGAGCCAGTGCTCGCCTTCCTCGTAGCGTTCGGCGCCGCTCTCCGCGAGTGCGTACAGCACGCCGGCCGCGCCGTGCGCGAGGCCGAGTCCGCCGCCGTCGGAGAACTGCGCGATGTCGCCGGGGAAGAGCCGGTCGTCGCGTTCGGGGGTGGCCGAGGCGAGGATGGCCTTGACCATCGAGTCGCGGCTGTACGGCCAGTCGGCGGGGTCGACCAGAGGTGGGGTCGCCCCTGCCGTGTGGCGGGTGGCGCCGGCCCGGTCCCCCTTCAGGACGCCCCCCACCGGGGCCTCCGTGTCTCCCGCTGCGCGGACCGGCGCCCGCTCGTGTCCCGCGGCTCGGGCGCGCGGCCCCTGCTCGATCTCGACGACGGCTTCGGCCAGGAACTCCGCGGGTACGTCGGGGAATTCGGCGGCGACGACCTGGGCGAAGTGTGCGGCCTTGCCGCGGTCGATGGAGAGCAGTGAGGTGATCGGCAGGAAGAGGGCGAGGCGCAGGCAGGCGAGTGCGTAGCGGTCGACGTCGGTGCCGGTGCGGTCGGGCGGCGCGAGGAAGCCGGGGTGCGCGACGACCTGCCGGCCCTGGTCGCCGACGGCCGTCGCCGCCTCGAAGTCGAGGAGGGAGACGGACTGTTCGTCGGGCGCGACCATGATGTTGAAGAGGTGCAGGTCGTTGAAGACGACGCCCCGTTCGTGCACGGCGGTGACGGCGTCCTCGACGGCGCGGTACATGCGCAGCGCCCAGGCCGTGTACTCGGATATCGCGGCGGGGTCCGGCCTGCTGGTGCACAGCGGGTGCCGGTGGGCGAAGAACGAGTTGAGGGTGGCCCCTTCGAGGAAGTCCATGACGAGGAAGCGGTGGCCGTCCAGGAGGAACCAGTCGCGCACCTCGGGGGCCACGCCGAGTCCGGAGAGCTTCTCCAGGGCGGCCTTCTCGCGTTCGAGGCGTGCCACGGCGTCGGCTCCGTCGGCGGCGAGACCCGCGTACGGGCGGCCCTCCTTGAGGACGACCTTGCGGCCGTCGCGGGTGTCGGTACCCGCGTAGACACCGCCGCCGTTGGAGAAGTGCAGGGCCTTCTCGATGCGGTACGGCAGGTCGGCGACGGTCGTCGTGTTGCGGGCCGCAAGCGCCGGTTCGAGGAACGACGGCAGCGTCACCCAGGCGGGGACCTTGAAGGCGGGGTCGCGCGGGTCGGGCACGAGCTGCCCGTCGCCGTCCTCGATGGCCGGCACCATGGTGCCCCTGCCGTTGTCGCACATGCGCCGGGTGAACGCGCCGTACCTGACGTACAGCGGGCCCTGCCGCCAGCGCAGGTCGGTGAGGATGTACGGACCCTCGGTGCCTTCGAGGCGGTCGCCCAGGTCGTCGAGTATCTCCCGCAGCTGCGCTTCGTCCGCCGGGTAGACCGTGACGGCCTTGCCGCTGTGGTCGCGGCCCGCGTACTTGCTGTTGCGCAGGTGCAGGAGGTGTTTGCCCGGCACGAACTTGAAGGGGATGCGGCGGGGCACGCAGTAGTCCCAGACGGCCGAGGCGACGCGGTCCGCGTTCTCCAGCGTCGCGGAGACGTGGATCTTCCAGCCCTGCTGGGGCGCGGGCAGCGCGGCTCCTTCGTCGTCCACGGGGACGAGGGAGAGCCAGTCGCCGACGCGTCCGGAGCGCCATCCCTCGGGGACGGGCCTGCCGGCCACCGGGTACTCGGTGGCGCCCGGGGCGCCCTTGGACGACAGCCGGTCCGGGGTCTCGTAGAAATGCCTGTCGGCCAGACAGTAGACCTCGTACCGCTTGTCCATGGTGTCCCCTCTCCGCTCGGCGTGGCAGAGAGATTTCCAGGGCGCCGGGGGACGGAACAGTCACGACTGTCATCAGATCGCCGTGCGGAACGCATGGGTAAAGTCACGTTCGCTCATGTTCGAGAGCACAGAGTATCCGCGGCCCGGACAAAGGGCGACACCCGCGCCGTCATGAGGAGGAACGGGACGCGGGTGTCAACGAGTCGGGAACGTGGCTGGTCACTCCTCGGGCGGGAACACGACCTCCCCGCCGTGGGCCAGCGTGATCGTGATCGCCTCGACCGGGCAGCCCTCCGCCGCTTCGAGGATCTTTTCGTTGGCGTCGGTCTCGGGCGCGGTGGGGTGCGACTGGCGGGCGGTGTCCAGTGCGAAGCCGCCGGGCGCGGTGAGCACGCACATCCCGGAGCCGATGCAGACCGACCGGTCGACCTCGACGTGCCAGCGGTCTCCCATCAGGCACCGCTCCCCTGATGGCCGGCGGGGAGGTGGATCATCTTGTGCTCGAAGTACTCGCCGTATCCCTCGGGGCCGAACTCGCGCCCGAGGCCGGAGTTCTTGTAGCCGCCGAAGGGGCCGAGCATGTCGATGCTGAAGGTGTTCACGGAGTACGTTCCGGTGCGCACCCGGCGCGCGATGCCGATGCCGCGCTCGGTGTCGGCCGTCCAGACGCTGCCGCTGAGTCCGTAGTCGGAGTCGTTGGCGATCCGTACCGCCTCGTCCTCCTCGCCGTAGGGCAGCAGGCAGATGACGGGGCCGAAGATCTCCTCGCGGGCGATGCGCATCGAGTTGTCGACGCCGCCGAAGAGGGTCGGCTCGACGTACCAGCCCCGGTCGAGTCCGGCGGGCCGGCCGCCGCCCGCGAGGATCTTGGCGCCTTCCTCCTGGCCGATGCGGATGTAGTCGAGGGAGCGCTGCTGCTGCCGCTGGGCGACGAGCGGGCCGAGTTCGGTGGCGGGGTCGAGGGGGTCGCCGACCTCGAGGGCGTTCGCGGCGGCGGAGAAGGCCTCGGCGAACTCGTCGTAGCGGGTGCGGGGCACGAGGATGCGGGTCTGGGCCACACAGGCCTGGCCGTTGATCATCCAGGCGAACGGGGCGATGCCCGCGACGGCGGTCGCCGCGTCGGCGTCCGGCAGGATGACGGCGGCCGACTTGCCGCCGAGCTCCAGTGTCACGCGGGTGAGGTTGCGGGCGGCGACCTCCATGACGCGCTTGCCGGCGCCGACGGACCCGGTGAAGGACACCTTGTCGATGCCGGGGTGCCCGACGAGGTACTCGCTCACCTCGCGGTCGGCGCAGACGATGGAGAGCACGCCCTCGGGCAGCCCCGCCTCGGCGGCCAGTTCGGCGAGTATGTAGGCGTCGAGGGGCGTTTCCGGGGAGGTCTTGAGGATCACGGGGCACCCGGCGAGCAGGGCGGGCGCCAGCTTGGCGGCCGCGGTGAACTGCGGGACGTTCCACGGCACGACGGCCGCGACGACGCCCACCGGTTCGCGCCGGACGAGCAGCTTGCCGAGGACGCCGTCCCGCTGTTCCTCGTACGTGAAGTCGCGGGCGACGGTGATCGCCGCGTCCCACACCATCATGGCGGCGAGTGCCTGCACCATCACGCTCGAGGTGTAGGGGGTGCCGTTCTCGGTGCTGATGACGCGGGCGATCTCCTCGTGGCGCGCCGCGAAGCCGTCCTTGATCTTCGTGATGACCTCGATGCGCTCGTCCGGGGTCATGCGCGGCCAGGGGCCGTGCTCGAAGGCCTTGCGGGCGGCGGCGACGGCGCGGTCGATGTCGGCGGGAGCCGCGTGGGGCACGCGGGCGAAGACCTCTCCGGTGTGCGGGGAGACGACGTCGATGACGTCCTTGCCGAGCGGGTCGACCAGCTCCCCGCCGATGAACAGCTGTCCGTGTTCCACGAGCTCGGTCATGGCTGACTGCCTCCTGCGGAGCGTTTCCTGACAGGGTTTCAGAACTGGTACCAGTTCTAGTTCGTGGAGTCCGCGGAAGGAAGGGGCAACGCAGCCTCCAAGCAGTCGACTTGGGCGACTATTGGAACTAGTTCTAGTTATAGTGATGGCCCCCGTGAGGGGACCGGCGACGAGAGACGAGGCCCCCATGACCCCTCAGGTGACAGACCCGCCGGTGACCGAGCACGGCGGGGGCGTCTGGAGCATCAAGGTCCCGATCCCCGACAACCCCCTCGGCTTCACCCTCGTCCACCTCCTGGACACCGACGCGGGACCGGTCCTCGTCGACACCGGCTGGGACGACCCGGCGTCCTGGGACACCCTCGTCGCCGGGCTCGCCGCGTGCGGCGTCGCCGTCGCCGACGTGCACGGCGTCGTCATCACCCACCACCACCCCGACCACCACGGCCTCTCCGGCCAGGTCCGCGACGCCTCCGGGGCATGGCTCGCCATGCACGACGCGGACGCGTCCGTGGTCCGCCGCACCCGCTCGCACCCGCCGGACCGCTGGTACGCGTACCTGGTGGACAAGCTCACGGCCGCCGGCGCGCCCGCCGACCACGTCGCCCCGCTGATCCGGGCCCGCGACGAGGGGCACCCCCGCAAACTCCCCGGCCTCGCCCCCGCCCTGCCCGACCGCTCCATCACCCCCGGCGAGCTCCTCGCGCTGCCCGGCCGCCGCCTGCGCGCCATCTGGACCCCCGGCCACACGCCCGGCCACGTCTGCCTCCACCTGGAGGAGGACCACCCCGCGGGCCTGCGCGGCAACGGCCGCCTCTTCTCCGGCGACCACCTGCTGCCCGGCATCACCCCGCACATCGGCCTGTACGAGGACCCCGAATCGGAGACGGTGACCGACCCCCTCGGCGACTACCTGGACTCCCTGGAGCGCGTCGCCCGCCTCGACCCGGCGGAGATCCTCCCCGCCCACCAGCGCGCGTTCACCGGCGCGCCCGCCCGCGTCCACGAGCTCCTGGCCCACCACGAGGAGCGCCTGAGGGGCCTCCTCGCCCTGCTCGCCGAGCCCCTCACCCCCTGGCAGATCGCCGCCCGCATGGAGTGGAACCGCCCCTGGGCCGAGATCCCCTACGGCTCGCGGACCATCGCGGTCTCGGAGGCCGAGGCCCATGTGCGGCGGCTGGTGAAACTGGGGCGTGCGGAGGCCGTGCCGGGGAGCGATCCGGTCACGTTCGTGGCGGTGTGACCCGAGAGGTGCGCGGACCGGCCGGTAGAGTGAGCGCGTCGTCCTCACGTCCGCCAGGGGGAAGCCGGTGCGAATCCGGCGCTGCCCCTTCCCCAAGCTCTCGACTTCGCTCGAGCAGGGGATACCCCAATCCGTGTACGGGCCCAGACCTCAAGGGCCCGTGAGCCGGAATGCCCGGCGCGGAACGTGACCGGCTCGCTTCATCGGGGCCCCCGATGAGCGGCACCGTCGAGGTATACGGAGCCGGAGCCGCCCGGTCGCCGTGCTCGCACGGTCCGTGCCGCCCCGCTCCCCGCAGGGAGAGGCAACCCGCCCCATCATGAACGTTCGTCGCAGCGCAGCGGTCCTGGCCGCCGCCGTCGCCGTGTTCGGCTCGGCCGCGGCACCCGCCGCCTTCGCGGACGACGCGAAGCCGTCTCCGTCGGCCGCCCTCCCCTCGGGCCTCTACGGCAAGACCGACCCGAAGTTCGACGGCGTCTTCCGCCAGTCGTACGCCCTGCTCGCCCAGCACACCGAGGGCGTCGAGCCCGCCGGCAAGGCCGTGGACTGGCTGACCGGCCAGCAGTGCGCGAGCGGCGGCTTCGCGGCGTACCGCGCGGACTCGAGCGAGCCGTGCAACTCCAAGACGGCGGTCGACAGCAACTCCACCGCGGCCGCCGTGCAGGCGCTCGCCGCGCTCGGCGGCCAGGACAAGACGGTCAAGAAGAGCGTCGACTGGCTGAAGTCCGTGCAGAACAAGGACGGCGGCTGGGGCAACAACCCGGGGCTGCCCTCCGACGCGAACTCCACCGGCATCGTGGTCGGCGCGCTCGTCGCCGCGGGCCGGAACCCCGCCGACGTGAAGTCGCAGGACGGCAAGTCCGCCTACGACGCGCTGCCGAAGCTCGCCATGGACTGCGACAAGGACGGCGGCGCCTTCGGCCTCGCCGACATGAAGTCCGGCAAGTTGGCGCCGAATGCCTACGCCACCGCCGCCGGTGTCCTCGGCAGCCTCGGCAAGGGCCTCGTGGTCTCCGCCCCCAAGAAGTCCGCGGACACCGCGCCCAAGTGCGCGAAGCCGGACACCGCCACGCGGGCCGCGAGCAACGGCGTCGGCTATCTGCTCGACACCCTCGGCAAGACCGACGACCATCTGATGTCGTCGATGCCGGGCTCCACGGACCAGCCGGACTTCGGCACCACCGCCGACTCCGTGCTCGCCCTCGCCGCCGCCGGGCAGGGCGAGCGGGCGAAGAAGTCCGCCGAGTGGCTCGCGGAGAACTCCGCGGACTGGGCGAAGCAGTCGGGCCCGGCCGCGTACTCGAAGCTGATCTTCGCCGCGCACGCGGCCGGTATGGACGCGCGCGACTTCGGCGGCGCCGACCTCGTGAAGCAGCTGAACGCCACGGGCCCGGCCCCGGAGACCTCCTCCAAGTCCCCGTCGGACTCCGACGCGGACGAGAAGAAGGACGACGACGGCGGCGTCAGCGTCTGGTGGATCGTCGGCGTCGGCATGGTCGCGGGCATCGGCATCGGCTTCCTGTACAGCGGCAACCGCAAGAAGCAGCAGCCGTGACGCGGGGCCGTGTGCGGCGCGGGCGCCTGGCCGTCGGCGCGTTCCTCGCCGCGCTCCTGAGCGTCCTCGCCGCCGCGCCCGCCCAGGCCGCCGGTTACCGCTACTGGTCGTTCTGGGAGCGGGACGGCGAGCAGTGGACCTATGCCAGCCAGGGGCCGGGCACCGCGCGCCCCGAGGACGGCGACGTGCAGGGCTTCCGGTTCTCGGTCTCCGAGGACTCGAAGGACGCCGCGAAGCCGCGCGGCGCCGCCGCCTTCGACGCCATCTGCGAGGACACCCCGGCGAAGGACGGCCGGAAGCGCGTGGGCCTCGTCGTCGACTTCGGCACGGCGGGCGACGCCCCCGGCGGCGAGACGCCGCCGAAGCGGCGGACCGCCTGCGCGCAGGTCGGCGAGGACGCCACCAGCGCGGAGGCCCTCGCCTCCGTCGCCAAGCCGCTGCGCTACGACAGCAAGGCGCTGCTGTGCGCGATCGACGGCTACCCGAAGACGGGATGCGGCGAGCAGGTCGCCGACGGAACGTCCACGAAGGCGCAGCCGCAGACGGAGCCGGACAGTGCGGGTGACGGCGACGACGGCGGGCCCTCCGTCGGCCTGATCGCCGGGATCGCCGCCGTCGCGCTGCTCGGCGGTGCCGGGATCTGGCAGGCCCGCCGCCGCAGCGGCTGAGGCGCGGCCCGTACGGACAACGGACACGACACGGACAGCACCATGACGGACCACGGCAGCGGCGCGCCCGCCCTCCTGCGGCGCCGCCTCGCCCCCGAGGTGCACCGCGGCAACGCGCTGCACCCGGGCGCGTGGTGGGTGTGGGCCATCGGCCTCGGCACCGCGGCGTCCCGCACGACCAATCCGCTGCTGCTCGGCATGCTGATCGGCGTCGCGGGCTATGTGGTGGCGGCGCGGCGGACGTCGGCGCCGTGGGCGAAGTCGTACGGCGCGTTCGTGAAGCTGGGTCTGGTGGTCATCGCGATCCGGCTCGTCTTCGCGATCGTGCTCGGCTCGCCGATTCCCGGCACGCACACCGTCGTCACGCTGCCGGAGGTGCCGCTGCCCGACTGGGCGAGGGGCGTGCGGATCGGCGGCCGGGTGACGGCGGAGGGCCTCACCTTCGCGCTCTACGACGGCATCCGCCTTGCCGGCCTGCTGATCTGCGTCGGCGCGGCGAACGCGCTGGCCAGCCCGGCGCGGCTGCTGAAGTCGCTGCCGGGTGCGCTGTACGAGGTCGGGGTGGCGGTCGTCGTGGCGATGACGTTCGCGCCGAACCTGATCGTCGACGTGCAGCGTCTGCGCGCGGCGCGCCGCCTGCGCGGACGTCCCGACCGCGGGATCCGGGGCCTCCTCCAGGTCGGCCTCCCCGTCCTGGAAGGCGCGCTGGAGCGGTCGGTCGCGCTGGCCGCGGCGATGGACGCGCGCGGCTTCGGCCGGACGTCCCCCGTCCCTGCGGGGGTCCGCAGGGCGACGTCCGTCCTCACCCTCGGCGGTCTCATGGGCGTCTGCGTGGGTACGTACGGACTACTGACCGCACAGGGCACGTCCTACGGCCTGCCCGCCCTGGCCGTCGGCCTCCTCTGCGCACTCGCGGGCCTGCGACTCGGCGGCCGCCGCTCGGTGCGCACCCGCTACCGCCCCGACCCGTGGGGCGTCCGCGCCTGGCTGGTCGCCGGGTCCGGGGTCTCGGTGGCGGCGCTGACGATCTGGTCGGCGTCCCACGACCCCGCCGCCCTGCACCCCGGTGTCGTCCCCCTGGTGGCCCCCGCACTGCCGCTGTGGCCGGCGGCGGCGATCCTGCTGGGCCTCCTACCCGCCTTCGTGGCCCCGGCCCCCACGACAGACCCCTCACCCACCGACCCGAAGCAGCCGCCCCACGGCAGCGGAAACCACCGCGACACAACCCCGTACGACGCCCGCCCCGCCGCGTCATCCCGGCCCCGGGTCCATCCGTCGCCCGCCGCCTGGCGCAGGGTGCCCGCCACCGGTCGCCGCGATACGTCCGCTTCCCCCGAGGAGACCTCATGATCCGCTTCGAGGACGTCTCCGTGACCTACGACGGGGCGCCCCGGCCGACCGTCCAGGGCGTCGACCTCACCGTTCCGGAGGGCGAGCTCGTGCTGCTCGTGGGGCCGTCCGGGGTCGGGAAGTCGACGTTGCTCGGGACCGTCAGCGGGCTCGTGCCGCACTTCACCGGCGGCACCCTGCGCGGCCGCGTGACGGTGGCGGGGCGCGACACCCGTACGCACAAGCCGCGCGAGCTCGCCGACGTCGTCGGGACCGTGGGCCAGGACCCGCTCTCGCACTTCGTGACGGACACCGTCGAGGACGAGCTGGCGTACGGCATGGAGTCGCTGGGGCTCGCCCCGGACGTGATGCGGCGGCGCGTCGAGGAGACCCTCGACCTGCTCGGCCTCGCCGGTCTGCGCGACCGCCCCATCGCCACCCTCTCCGGCGGCCAGCAGCAGCGCGTCGCCATCGGCTCGGTCCTCACCCCGCACCCCCGGGTCCTCGTCCTCGACGAGCCGACGTCCGCCCTGGACCCCGCCGCCGCCGAAGAGGTCCTCGCCGTGCTCCAGCGGCTGGTGCACGATCTCGGTACGACCGTCCTGATGGCCGAGCACCGCCTGGAGCGGGTCGTGCAGTACGCGGACCAGGTGCTGCTGCTCGCCGCGCCGGGCGAGGCGCCGGTGCTCGGCGACCCCGCCGGGCTGATGGCCCGCTCCCCCGTCTTCCCGCCCGTGGTCGCCCTCGGCCGCATCGCGGGCTGGTCGCCGCTGCCGCTGACCGTGCGGGACGCGCGGCGCAGGGCGGGCCCGCTGCGGGAGAGGCTCGCGGGCGCGGAGCCGCGCCGGGAGGCACCGGTCGAGCCGGCCGCGGAGCGGGGGGCGGGGCGCCGGTGGTCCGGGCTGCGCAGGGAACGTACGGCGTCGGCACGGCGGGAAGCGGTCGCCGCCTCCGTCGAACGTCTCGCCGTGCGCCGCGGCCGCGTCGAGGCGCTGCGCCGCGTCGACCTCACCGTCACCCCCGGCGAGACCGTCGCCCTGATGGGCCGCAACGGCGCCGGGAAGTCCACGCTCCTGGCCGGCCTCGTCGGCCTCCTCGAACCCACGTCGGGCACCGTCCGCGTCGGCGGCGCCGTCCCCCACCGCACGTCCCCGCGGCAGCTGATCCGGCACGTCGGCCTGGTCCCGCAGGAACCGCGCGACCTGCTGTACGCGGACACCGTGGCCGCCGAGTGCGCGGCCGCCGACCACGACGCGGACGCGGCGCCCGGCACCTGCCGCGCCCTCGTGGACGAGCTGCTGCCGGGCATCGCGGACGACACGCACCCCCGTGACCTCTCCGAGGGCCAGCGTCTGACGCTCGCCCTGGCCATCGTCCTGACCACGCGCCCGCCCCTGCTGCTCCTCGACGAGCCGACCCGCGGCCTCGACTACGCGGCCAAGACCCGCCTTGTCACGGTCCTGCGCGGGCTCGCCGCCGAGGGGCACGCGATCCTGCTCGCCACGCACGACGTGGAGCTGGCCGCCGAGATCGCCCACCGCGTGGTGATCCTCGCGGACGGCGAGGTCGTCGCGGACGGCCCGACCGAGCAGATCGTGGTGTCGTCGCCGTCCTTCGCGCCGCAGGTCACAAAAATCCTGGCGCCGCAGGAATGGCTGACGGTCTCGGAGGTCCGGGAGGCCCTCCGCGGGAGTGAACGGGTACGGCAGGCGTCCGACGCGGAGGGAGGCGAGGCGTCGTGACCGTCGTGCCGAAACCGCGTGGTCAGGCCCGGCCGGTCCGCCTGGGCCCCCGCTCGGTCGCCGCTCTCGCCCTGGTCAGCGCCGTCGGCGTGGCCGCGTTCGGGTGGCCGCTGCTCGCGGCGGGCGACTCGGGGCTGAGCGAGCACGCGCAGGACGCGCCCTGGCTGTTCGCCGCGCTGCTTCCGCTGCTGCTCGCCGTCGTCGTGGCGACCATCGCGGACGTCGGTCTCGACGCGAAGGCCATCGCGATGCTCGGCGTGCTCGCCGCGGCGGGCGCCGCGCTGCGGCCGCTGGGCGCGGGGACGGCGGGCATCGAGCCGATGTTCTTCCTGATGGTGCTGAGCGGGCGCGTGCTCGGGCCGGGCTTCGGGTTCGTGCTGGGGGCGGTGTCGATGTTCGCGTCGGCGCTCCTGACGGGCGGCGTGGGGCCGTGGATGCCGTTCCAGATGCTGTCGATGGGCTGGGTCTGCATGGGCGCGGGGCTGCTCCCTGGCCCCGACACCCTGCGCGGCCGCGGCGAGCTGTGGCTGCTCGCGACCTACGGAGCGGTGGCCTCCGTCCTGTACGGCACGGTGATGAACCTCCAGGGCTGGCCCTACCTCGGCGGCCTCGCCACCGGCGTCTCCTTCGTGCCGGGCGACCCCCTCGTGGAGAACCTGGGCCGGTTCGCCGCCTACTGCCTGGCGACCTCGCTGGGCTGGGACCTGCCGCGGGCGGTCGTCACCGTCCTGCTGAGCCTCGCGCTCGGTCCCGCCGTCCTGAAGGCGCTGCGCCGGGCCACGCGCCGGGCCGCGTTCGAGGCGCCGGTCACATTCGAGGCGCCAGAGCCGTAGGGGTCCCGACGCGCTCCGTTACATCGAGGGCCTTCCCGAGTGAGGCGGCCCACAGGACGTTGGTCCTCTACTAAGGAGGCCCGTAGATCACGTTCCTTGATGTGCATGCGTCAATTACCGCGCTGACCTGCGATTTGAGAGCCAGGTCACACGAAGGACATTCGGCGCGGATGCGACTTCCACTAGTAAATGGGGTCATTGCGGCGACGTAACAGCCCTGCTTCTCTGGATGAGTCGCACGGCGCCGACAGCCCACCCGGGCCTCGGCGCCGCCGCATGTCCCCCACACTTCCGTGTCGGACGGCGTGCACCGCGACAGCCCCGTTCCCCACCGGAAGGTCCTCTGTGTCCGCCTCGCTCATCCGCCGCATCGCTTCCCCGAAGAAGGCCATCACCGGCGGCCTCGTCGCCGCTGCCGCTTCCGGCATGGTCTTCGCCGCGGCCCCGGCCCAGGCAGCCACCCCGACCACCGCGAAGGCCGCCGCCCCGGCCGCCGCGCCCGCCGCCGCCCCCGCGTCCGCCAAGGCGATCGCCAAGAAGAAGATCCCGGACCCGGCGCAGTTCGCCGCGTTCGACAAGATCGTCTCGCACGAGAGCGGCTGGAACCCGAGCGCCACGAACTCCTCCTCCGGCGCCTACGGCCTGGTCCAGGCCCTGCCCGCCTCGAAGATGGCGTCGGCGGGTTCGGACTGGAAGACCAACCCGGAGACCCAGATCGAGTGGGGCCTCAAGTACATGAACGACCGCTACGGCAGCCCCGTCGACGCGTGGAACCACTGGCAGGCGAACGGCTGGTACTGAGCAGCCGGCGCAGCCCGCCACTGAGAGAGGCGGCAACCCCCACGGGGTTGCCGCCTCTTTCGCGTACCGCACCTTTCTCTCGCGTACCGCATCTTTCTTTCGCGAACCACGTCCTTCTTTCGCGTACCGCCCCAGCCGCCTACGACCCCGCCGTCGCGAACCACCGCGCGATCTTCGGCGCCGCCTTGCCCACCGACTTCATGTGCGCCACCCCGCCCTGGTCCAGGACCGGCGCCCGCACCCCGTGCGCGGCCAGGGTCGCCGCGCAGCTGCGGGCGTTCTGGATGGGCACGTCGGTGTCGCCGCGCGCGGCGTAGAGCCGTACCGGAGCCGCCGGCTTCCAGTCGCAGAAGCCGTCGTTCGCCGTCAGCGCCTCCTTCAGGCCGCCCGTCGGCTGCTGCATGCGCTCGTAGAAGTCGGGTGTGAGCAGTTCCTTCAGCGTCCCGGGCAGTGCGGGCAGGACCTCCTCCTCGCTGTGCCGGCCGTCGAAGAGCTGCTCGACCCGGTCCGCGTAGGGGGCACGGAACACGTCCGAGGGGTCCTTGTAGATCGAGTGCAGGCGGTTCTGGGCGACCAGGAAGTACGAGAGGTAGAAGACGGCGCTCGTGTCGTTGACCCGGCCGTCGAGGAGGGCGGGGAACTCCTCGCCCGACAGGTCGTAGGGGCCGCTGACGGGGGCGACGGCGCGCACGGTGAACCCGGAGAGCCCGCGGCCCGCCTCCCGTGCGAGCGCCATCGTCACCTGGCCGCCCTGCGAGAACCCGGTGAGGTACAGGTCCCCGGAGAGCGTGCGTCCCTCGCGCTGCGCCGCGGTGCGGGAGGCGCGCAGCATGTCCTCGGATGCGGTGACGGCCGAGTGCGCGTCCATGTACGGGTGGACGCCGGGGCCCTTGCCGAGCCCGAGGTAGTCGGGTGCGGCGACGGCTTTGCCCGCGGCGGCGTGGAGGTAGGGGTTGAGCCGCCCGAAGTCCTCGCTGACCGAGGGCGCGTAGTCGCGGTGGACCATCGTGCCGTGGGCGTCGGAGACGAGGCCGAGGGCGCGGTGTCGCTGGGTCTCGGACTGGGCCTTGGGCAGCACGAACAGGCCGGTGGCGGTGGTCGGGCGGCCCTGGGGGTCGACGGTGCGGTAGGTGAGGCGGTACGCCCGCACGCCGTACCGCACCGTCGCCGTGCCGAACTCGCCCTTCTTCAGGAAGGCGGCGACCTCGGCGCGGCTCAGGTCGGCGACCGGGGTGACGTGCAGGAGGGCGCCCCGGTCGGCGCGGTGTGCGGCGGCGGGGCGCCCCTCGGCACCGTCGGCGGCCTGTGCGGCGGGCGCGGCGGTGAGTCCGGCGAGCCCCGCGAGCATCAGCGCGGCGAGGGCGGCGCCCCCTCGGCGTACGGAACGGGCGTGACCGGGCGTGGAGTTCGTGGTGTTCGTGCACTCGGCGTTCATGGGTATGACGTTACGAAGGGTCACCGTCACGGCGACATCCGAGAACCCCCCGGCAGTGGGGTGTACCTGACACCACCGGTGAACGGTGCCTGGAGCTACAGCCGCTGAATGATCGTCCCCGTCGCCACCGCCCCGCCCGCGCACATCGTGATGAGCGCGAACTCCTTGTCCCTGCGCTCCAGTTCGTGCAGTGCCGTCGTGATGAGCCGCGCCCCCGTCGCCCCCACCGGATGGCCGAGGGCGATCGCGCCGCCGTTGACGTTGACCTTCTCCAGGTCCTGGCCGAAGACCTGCGCCCAGCTCAGCACCACCGACGCGAACGCCTCGTTGATCTCCACGATGTCGATGTCCTTCAGGGACATCCCCGCCTTGCCGAGCACCGCGCGCGTCGCGTCGACGGGCCCGTCGAGGTGGAAGTGCGGATCGGCGCCGACGAGCGCCTGCGCGACGATGCGCGCCCTCGGCTTCAGCTTGAGGGCCCGCGCCATCCGCTTGGACGCCCACATGAGGGCCGCCGCGCCGTCCGAGATCTGCGAGGAGTTGCCCGCGGTGTGCACGGCGGTCGGCATGACCGGCTTGAGGCGGGCGAGCCCCTCCATCGTGGTGTCGCGCAGCCCTTCGTCACGGTCGACGAGCCGCCACATGCCCTGCCCCGCGGCCTGCTCCTCCTCCGTGGTGGGCACCTGCACGGCGAACGTCTCGCGTTTGAAGCGCTCCTCGGCCCAGGCGACGGCCGCGCGCTCCTGCGAGATGAGGCCGAGCGAGTCCACGTTCTCGCGGGTGAGGCCGCGCTTGCGGGCGATGCGCTCGGCGGCCTCGAACTGGTTGGGCAGGTCGACGTTCCACTCGTCGGGGAAGGGCTTGCCGGGGCCGTGCTTGGAGCCGGAGCCGAGCGGCACCCGTGACATCGCCTCGACGCCGCAGCTGATGCCGACGTCGATGACGCCGGCCGCGACCATGTTGGCGACCATGTGGCTCGCCTGCTGGGAGGAGCCGCACTGGCAGTCGACGGTGGTCGCCGCGGTCTCGTACGGCAGCCCCATGGTGAGCCAGGCCGTGCGCGCGGGGTTCATGGACTGCTCCCCGGCATGGGTCACCGTGCCGCCGACGATCTGCTCGACGCAGTCGGCGTGGATGCCGGTGCGGCCGAGGAGTTCGCGGTAGGTCTCACCGAGCAGATAGGCGGGGTGGAGATTGGCGAGCGCCCCTGAGCGCTTGCCGATGGGCGTGCGTACTGCTTCGACGATGACGGGTTCCGCGGCCATGGGCTCGTCCTCCCTCTCCACGTCCCGCGAGCCGTCCCGGCGGCTCGCGAGTGGAACTAGTACGCGTTCTAGTTCTGTCCTGCAGTCTGCTGAGCGGGACCGGGGTGCCGCAAGGGTCTTGCACGCATTGCGCGCGGGACCCGCACGCAACCGGACCCGCTCTGGCCCTTGCCTCTTGTAGAACCCGTTACTACCTTGCGAGCCAGCTGCCCTGATGGACCGTCAGGAGCCCGAGAGACCCGACCGTCGGAAATCAGCCCACGCCTGGAGTTGCCGATGCCCTGTCCCGCGCTGCCCGACGGGTTCGACTTCACCGACCCCGACCTGCTCCAAGAACGCGTCCCCCTGCCGGAGTTCGCACGGCTGCGGCAGGCGGAACCGGTGCGCTGGATCAGCCAGCGGCCGCGGATATCCGGCTACGACGACGCGGGCTACTGGGCCGTCACCCGCCACGAGGACGTCAAGTACGTGTCCACCCATCCCGAGTTGTACTCCTCGAACCTCAACACCGCGATCATCCGCTTCAACGAGACGATCACCCGCGATCAGATCGAAGTCCAGAAGATGATCATGCTCAACATGGATCCGCCCGAGCACACCCGGGTCCGCCAGATCGTGCAGCGCGGCTTCACCCCGCGCGCCATCCGCTCGCTGGAGGACGCGCTGCGCGACCGCGCCGGGTCCATCGTCGAGACGGCGCTGGAGAACGCGGGCACCGACGGCTCCTTCGACTTCGTGACGAACGTCGCCGTCGAGCTGCCGCTCCAGGCCATCGCCGAGCTCATCGGCGTACCCCAGGCGGACCGCTCCAAGATCTTCGACTGGTCCAACAAGATGGCGGCCTACGACGATCCCGAGTACGCCATCACCGAGGAGGTCGGGGCCGAGGCCGCGATGGAGATCGTCTCCTACGCGATGAACCTCGCCGCCGCCCGCAAGGAGTGCCCCGCCAAGGACATCGTCAGCCAGCTGGTGGCGGCCGAGGACGAGGGCAACCTCTCCTCCGACGAATTCGGCTTCTTCGTGATCCTGCTCGCCGTGGCCGGCAACGAGACCACCCGCAACGCCATCACCCACGGCATGCACGCCCTCCTGACCCATCCGGACCAGTGGGAGCTCTACAAACGCGAGCGCCCGGCGACCACGGCGGAGGAGATCGTGCGCTGGGCGACCCCCGTGGTCTCCTTCCAGCGCACCGCCACCCAGGACACGGAGCTCGGCGGGGCACGGATCAAGAAGGGCGACCGGGTCGGCATCTTCTACTCCTCGGCCAACCACGACCCCGAGGTGTTCGAATCGCCCGAGAAGTTCGACGTCACCCGCGACCCCAACCCGCACCTCGGCTTCGGCGGCGGAGGCCCGCACTTCTGCCTCGGCAAGTCCCTCGCGGTCCTGGAGATCAACCTCATCTTCAACGCCATCGCCGACGCCATGCCGGGCCTGCACCTGACCGGCGACCCGCGCAGACTCCGCTCCGCCTGGCTGAACGGGGTCAAGGAGCTCCGGGTCGGCACGCGGCCGTGAGAAGTCGGCACACGGCCGTGAGGAGTCGGCACACGGCCGTGAGCCGATAGAGCGTCATAAGGCGACCTATCAGGTCAATTACATTTACGGAACCAACGTTTCCGTTGCATCCGGCGTCTGTGGAAGTGAACCTTGCCTTCCCCGGACTCGAACGGAAACGGTGGCCGTGGCCTCTGCCGACGTAACGCTCGCCCCGTCCGACAGCACGTCCACGGGCCGGAACTCACCCTTCCGGCCCTTCTTGCGGCGCCACCGCGTCCCCCTCCTGGCCACGCTCCCCACCCTCCCCCTGTACGCCGTGTGGGCGGCGTTCCTCGCCACGGGCGGCGGCGACCTCGCGGCGCAGGAGGCGTGGGCGCGGTTCGCGTCCGAGCACGGCACTGCCGCGTACAACCTGTTCTGGTACGGCGGCATGCACACCGCCAACTACAGCCTCATCTCGCCGTACCTGATGGCGGCGCTCGGCGTGCGGACCGTCACGGTGGTCTCCGGTGTCGCGGGCGCCTGGCTGGTCGCCGCCCTGATCGCGCGCTCCGGCATCCGAAGACCGCTGTGGCCCGCCGTGCTCGCGTCGCTCGCGGTGTGGTGCAACGTCGCATCGGGGCGCACGACGTTCGCGCTCGGTCTCGCCTTCGCGCTCGCGGCCTGCCTCGCCCTGGTGCGGCAGCGGCGCACGGCGGTCGCGGTGGTGTGCGCGGCGCTGGCCACCATGGGCTCCCCGGTCGCGGGGCTGTTCCTCGTCGTGGCGGGCGCGGGGTACTTCTTCGTACGCGACTGGGTGCGGTCGGCCGCGCTGATCCTGCCGCCGTTCCTGGTCGTCGCGGCGACCACGGTGCTCTTTCCGTTCACCGGCGAGCACCTGATGCCGTTCGACCGGATCTTCCCGCCCGTCCTGTTCAGCCTGGCGCTCATCGTCGCCGGGCCGCGCGAGTGGCGGGTGCTGCGGTGGGGCGCGGGCGTCTACGCGGCCGGGACCGTCCTGACGTACCTCATCCCCTCCCCCATCGGCACCAACGTCGAACGGCTCGCGGAGCTGGTGGGGCCCGCGCTGCTGCTCGCCGCCCTGCTCGTGCCGGGTCTGACCCGGGCCCGCAGGATCGTCCTGGCGGTGGCGCTCGTGCTGTCCTCGGCGTGGGTGACGCAGAAGACCTTCGACGACCTCGTGGTGTCGACGAAGGTGCCGAAGTGGGCGGTCGACACGCACGGCGTGGTGCGGGAGCTGGAGCGCCTGGAGGCCAACCGCACCCGCGTCGAGGTCGTCCCGACCCGCAACCACCGCGAGGCGACCGCGCTGGCCCCGTACGTGAACATGGCGCGGGGCTGGAACCGCCAGCTCGACATCGAGCGCGGCCGGCTCTTCTACGACGGTTCGTTCTCGGCCGCCACCTACCGCGCCTGGCTCGACCGGTGGGCCGTCGGATACGTGGTGCTGCCCGCGGGCAAGCCCGACGGCTACGCCGAGGACGAGGCGGAGCTGGTGGCGAGCCGGCCCACGTGGCTGGAACCGGTGTGGAAGGACGCGCACTGGCAGATCTTCAGGGTGAAGGACCCGGTGCCGCTGGTCTCCGCACCGGCGGCCGTCGTCCGCTCCACCGGGTCGAACGTGGTGGTGCGGGTGCCGAAGCGCGGTTCGGTGACGCTGCGTCTCGTGTACTCGCCGTGGCTCAGGGCCGAGGGGGCCTGTCTGAAGCCGCACGGCGAGTTCACGCTTCTGTCGGTACCGGCGCCCGGCACCTACGAGATCAGCTCGGGGTACGGTCCCTCGCGGAAACGGCCTTCGACGTGCCGGTGACGGGCTCCGCGCCCCTGACCCGCTTCAGCGGCTGCCGCACCCGCGGCCCCGACAGCACGTAGGTCAGGCCGAAGCCCACGCCCACGACGGCCGCGCCGCCCACCGCGTCGAGGACCCAGTGGTTGCCGGTGCCGACGATCGCGCAGACCGTGAAGAACGGGTGCAGCAGGCCGAGCGCCTTCATCCACCACCGCGGCGCGATGACCGCGATGACCAGACCGCACCACAGCGACCAGCCGAAGTGCAGCGAGGGCATCGCCGCGTACTGGTTGGTGAGCTGCGTCAGCGTGCCGTAGTCCGGCTGGGTGAAGTCCTGCACGCCGTGCACGGTGTCGATGAAGCCGAGCTCCGGCATCAGGCGCGGCGGGGCGAGCGGGTAGGCCCAGAAGCCGATGAGGGCGAGGACGGTCGCGAAGCCGAGCGCGGAGCGCGCCCAGCGGTAGTCGGCGGGCCTGCGGACGTAGAGGACGGCGAGGACGCTCAGCGGCACCAGGAAGTGGAACGACGTGTAGTAGAAGTTGAAGAAGTCCTCCATCCAGCCGGTCCGCGCCGTCAGGTGGTTGAACCAGTGCTCGATGTCGATGTGCAGGAACCGCTCGATCGCGTGGACCTGCGCGCCGTGGTGCTCCGCGTCGGCCCGGCCCCCGGAGATCGTGCCGCCCGTCGCCGCGAGCCTGACCTGCTGGTACGCGGAGTAGCCGACGCGTATGAGGAGCAGTTCGAGCAGCAGGTTCGGGCGGGCGAGGACGCGCCGCCAGAACGGGACGAGCGGGATCCGGCTCCAGCGGGCCGGGACGGGCTCGGCGTACTCGGTGGGGATGGGCTCGCGGTACTGCGGGTGGGACCGGGACAGGAACGGCACGACGACGGCCGCGGCGAGCGCCGCGATCAGCACGATGTTGTCGCGGATCGGCGCGGTGACCGACATGTTCGGCAGCATCATCTTGGCGGGCAGCGTCGACACGAGGATGACGGCCACCGGCCACATATAGCGGTCGGACCGGCGCTTGCCGACCCGGCCGACCACCGCGAAGAGCACCCACAGGAGCTGGTGCTGCCAGGTGGTCGGCGACACCGCGACGGCGACGCAGCCGGTGATCGCGACGGCCAGGAGCAGCTGCCCGTCCCGCGCGTAGCGCACGGCGCGGCGCAGGCCGACGGCGACGACGCCCGCGCCGAGCAGCAGGAATACGGCTGTCTCCAGGGGGCCTTCGAGGCCGGCGCGGAGCAGCATGCCGTGCAGCGACTGGTTGGCGTTGGCGTCCGGATCGGCTCCGAGGCCGGTGCCGGCCAGGTGGTGGATCCAGTACGTCGCCGAGTCGCTCGGCATCGCGGCCCAGGCGAGCGCGGTGACGGCGGCGAAGGAGCCGGCGGTGGCGGCGGCCGCCTGCTTGCGGCCGGTGAACCAGAGCAGCACCGCGAAGAGCAGCATGGTGGGCTGCAGGGCGGCGGCGACGCCGATCAGAACACCGCAGCTCCGCTGCCCGCGGACCGCGAAGAGGCCGAGCAGGACGAGCAGGACCGGCAGGATGCTGGTCTGGCCGAGGTACAGGGTGTTGCGGACCGGCAGCGACAGGATGAGCAGACTGACCGCCACCGGGGCGGCGAGCAGTGACGTGCGGCGGCTGACGGGGTGCGGCAGGGCGCGGGCGGCGACCACACCGAGCACGACGACGAGTCCGAGCGTGCCGAACGTCCACCCCCAGCCGAGCGCCTGCTCGCCCGCACGGGTGAGGGGCTTGAGGACGAGTCCGGCGAACGGTGTGCCGGTGAACTTGTCCGCGTCGTAGAAGGATCCGTTCACGTGCAGGACGCCCTCGGGGCCGATCCACGTCTCCAGATCCGTCAGCCGGTCGCCCTCGGGCGTCCGCAGGACGACGGCGACCTGCCGGATCGCGAGGACGGCGGCGACCAGCCAGAGGACGACACGGGCCGCTCCCGTCCGCGCCCCGGGTCCACCGGTCTGTCCCGTTCCCAGGACTTCCCCCGGCCCCCTGTGCTCAACGTTCGCCACGCCCCGTCGACCCTCCCGCCCGCGTCAGTCCTCGCCTCTGATGTGAAGTTCTCGTCCCGGATGTGGGGACGCACGCAACCACCATTTCACCTGGCAGCCACATCGCTTTCTATCGCTTCATCCGGAACGCCCGACAGGGCCCCCGCCCGACACCGGCGGTTCCCGGCCCCTGGTCAGGGGCGATGTGGACCCCGGGCGTCCACGGTTCCAGGTCTCGGCCGCGACAAAGATCACATGGGTGCATAACCCCCGCCACCCGGGGAAAAGCCGTTTGACCTGCATAGCAGCGGTTTTGCGTCACTGTGCTGCCGACCGGACACCGACCGTAATGATGCCGCTTGCACCTATGGTCGCTTTTCGGGCCGCTCCGGGTGACCGGATGCGGCCTCGTCCTTGTCGTCGACCGAAAGCAGGCGAGCGAACCCTTGGCGAGCGCCACTCCCGTCGCACTACGGAAGCCCGAGCCGTCGGACGCGCCCCTGCCCCGGCAGCGAGGCGAGGCGGCCACCGGCCAGGACGCCGCCGCCGGCGTCACCGTCACGGATCCCGCGATGGTGAAGCGCGCGGTGAAGGCGGCCGCCCTCGGCAACGCGATGGAGTGGTTCGACTTCGGCGTCTACAGCTACATCGCCGTGACCCTCGGCAAGGTCTTCTTCCCCTCGGGCAACCCGACGGCGCAGCTGCTCTCCGCGTTCGGCGCGTTCGCCGCGGCCTTCCTGATCCGGCCGCTCGGCGGCATGGTCTTCGGCCCGCTCGGCGACCGCGTCGGCCGCCAGAAGGTCCTCGCGCTCACCATGATCATGATGGCGGCGGGCACGTTCGCCATCGGCCTGATCCCGTCGTACGCGTCGATCGGCGTCTGGGCGCCGGTGCTGCTCCTCGCGGCCCGGCTGGTGCAGGGCTTCTCCACGGGCGGCGAGTACGCGGGGGCTTCGACGTTCATCGCCGAGTACGCGCCCGACAAGAAGCGGGGCTTCCTCGGCAGCTGGCTTGAATTCGGCACGCTGGCGGGGTACATCGGCGGTGCGGGCCTGGTCACCCTGATGACGGCCCTGCTCTCCACCGACGACCTTTTGTCCTGGGGCTGGCGCATCCCGTTCCTGATCGCGGGCCCGATGGGCCTGATCGGCCTCTACCTGCGCATGAAGCTGGAGGAGACCCCGGCGTTCGCCGCCGAACTGGAGAAGGCGCACAAGGACGAGCAGACCCGCGCGAAGGTGCGGCTGCGCGACATGGTCACGGGCCAGTGGAAGGCCCTCCTCCTCTGCATGGGCCTGGTCCTCGTCTTCAACGTCACGGACTACATGCTGCTGTCGTACATGCCGAGCTACCTGACCAGCGAGCTCAAGTACGACGAGACGCACGGCCTCCTGGTCATCCTGGCCGTCATGGCACTGATGATGTGCGTCCAGCCCTTCATGGGGGCGCTCACGGACCGGGTGGGCCGCCGCCCGGTCATCGCCGCGGGCTGCGCGGGCTTCTTCCTGCTCTCGGTCCCGGCCCTCCTCCTGATCCGCGACGGCTCCCTGTGGGCGATCGCCCTGGGCCTCGGCGCGCTCGGCATGCTCCTGGTCTGTTTCACGGCCTCGATGCCGTCGGCCCTCCCGGCCCTCTTCCCCACGAAGGTCCGCTACGGCTCGCTCTCCATCGGTTTCAACATCTCCGTCTCCGTCTTCGGCGGCACGACCCCGCTGATCGTGACGGCCCTGATCGGCGCGACGGGCGACAAGATGATGCCCGCGTACTACATGATGGCGGCGGCGGTGATCGGCGGAATCGCCGTCTGGTACATGACGGAATCGGCCGGCAAGCCGCTGCCGGGCTCGCCGCCGGCGGTCGAGACGCCCACCGAGGCGCGAACGATGGCTCCGCGCCCAACCAACTAACACCCGCGGCCCGCGACGGCGAGAGATCGGCCGTACGCCGCCCGCGCCCCTGGCGGGGCTGAACGGGGTCGGGGAGTGGGACCACCCAGGGGCGCGGGGAACTGCGCATCTTTAGGGGCGCGGGGAACTGCGCGACCAGCCACAGCCGGACCGGCATCTCTAAGGGGCGCGGGGAACTGCGCATCTTTTAGGGGCGCGGGGAACTGCGCGAGCAACCCCCACCGCCCCGCAGGGATCACGCCCCCGTCGGCAAGGCGACCTGAGAAACTGACGGGACAGTCGCACAGTCCGACCACCGCTCAGCCGAAGGGAACGCCGGACACATGACCCAGGAACAGTGGGACTCCGTCGACGACTACTTCACCGGCCTCCTCGCCCCCGCCGACGCCGCCCTGACCGCCGCCCTCCGCGACAGCGACGCCGCCGGCCTGCCACGCATCGCCGTCGCCCCGAACCAGGGCAAGCTGCTCCACCTCCTCGCCCAGATCCAGGGCGCCCGCCGCATCCTGGAGATCGGCACCCTCGGCGGCTACAGCACCATCTGGCTGGCCCGCGCCCTGCCCGCCGACGGCCGCCTCATCACCCTCGAGTACAACCCCGAGCACGCCGACGTGGCCCGCGGCAACATCGCCCGCGCCGGACTCGACAAGATCGCCGAAGTCCGCGTCGGCCCCGCCCTGGACTCGCTCACCGTGCTCGGCGCCGAACACGCCGCGCACCCCGAACCCTTCGACCTCGTCTTCATCGACGCCGACAAGGCGAACAACGCGCACTACCTGCAGTGGGCGCTCGAACTCACCCGCCCCGGAAGCCTGATCATCCTCGACAACGTCGTACGGGGCGGCGCGGTGACCGACGCCACCAGCACCGACCCGGCCATCCTCGGCACCCGCTCCGCACTCGAACTCATCGCGGACCACCCCAAGTTGAACGGCACGGCGGTGCAGACGGTGGGCACCAAGGGATACGACGGCTTCGCACTGGCCCGCGTACTCGGCTGACGCGCCCCACGAAACCCCAGGGGGCCCGCGCAGAAGACAGACCCGCGCTCAACCCTCGTGGTAGTAACCGACGTTCACGCTCCGCGGCCCGGCCCGGTCCTGGATGACGATCTCGCCGGAGCCGCCCCGGGGCAACGGCGCGGCCCCTCCGTACGCGAGGATCCGCGCCGTACCCCCGGTCAGCAGCCGCACCTCGGACGCCGGATCGGGGTTCGAACCGCGCAGCCAGCTCACGGACCAGGCCCCGTCGGGCCCGCAGCGGAACTCCAGGTGCGAACGGGAGACGAACAGCCAGTCGTCGGGCGTCACCAGACGGCACACGCTCCTGTCCCGCCCGACCCGCAGCACCGCACCCGGTTCGCTCGGCGCCTCGGCCATCAGCATGCCCGCGGTGGCGCCCGTGTCCGCCCCGGACACCGAGGCCATGGTCAGTTCCAGCACGGGGGTACGCTCCTTCAACTCACCACGGCGCGTACGTGATTGACGGTTCGCGCGCTGCCGCATCCTATGGGCCGCCGGGCGGCCGCACGACCTCACTGGGACAATGCGCCCATGTGACTTCGCGGCCCTGCCCGGCAGGGGCCAGCCGCTGCCGGGCCCGTCGCTCGGCCTCGCCCCCTTCGACGTCGAGGAGGCGGCCCGTGACCGGCGGGAACGCCACCCCGGCTGACGTCGGCTCGCACAGGCCGTTTGGCGGCCCGAATCCGGGCAACTCGTTCCGGGGAACGGGTGTCGGGGCCCCTGCCGGGCCCCGCGCCCCAGGCCGATCCCCGAGCCGAAAAGGGCACCCACCCATGTCCACACTCATGATCATTCTGCTGATCGTGGCCGTCGTCGTCATCGCCGTCGCCGCGTTCGCCGTGCTGAACCGCAGGCAACAGGGTGCGGGCGGCAGGCGCGGTCTGCAGCGCCGCTTCGGACCCGAGTACGACCGCGCGGTCGCCCGGCACGACGGCGACACCAAGGCCGCCGAGCGCGACCTCGGCGAGCGGGTGAAGCGGCACGGTTCCCTGCACGTGCGGCCGCTGGACCCCGCGGCGCGCGAGCAGTACACGGCCCGCTGGACCGTCGCCCAGGAGCGCTTCGTCGACTCCCCGCGCGAGGCGGTGGCCGAGGCGGACCGCCTGATCGCCGAACTGGCAGGCGCCCGCGGCTTCCCCGACGCCGGGCACTACGAGGACCAGATCGACGCGCTCTCCGTCCACCACGCCCACCACGTCCACGGCTACCGCAAGGTGCACCGCGCGGCCCTCGGCACGACGGGCACCATGGGCACGGACCCCATGGGCACGGAGGCGACGGGCGTGGAGCGTACCGGTGGCGCCGGCACCGAGGAGATGCGCGCGGCACTGCTCGAGGCGCGCGGGCTCTTCGAGGCGCTGGTGGCGGAGCACCGCTCCGACGCCGACGCGACCCTCACGACGGGTCGGCACGACACCCGCAAGCCTTCGACCGGCATCACCCACAAGGGAGTTCAGCATGGCTGACGGGACCGCTCTCTTCCCGATCGACGCACGCGACAAGCTGACGCTGCGCCTCCAGAACGCGGTCAACGGCTTCGTCGACGGCCCCCGCGCCGCGGTCGAGAACGCGGACCGCATCCTGGAGGAAGCGATCGCCGACCTGACCCACACCCTGACGGAGCGCCGGAACGCCCTGCGTACGACGTGGCAGTCCCACGCGGCGGAAGTCCCCCCGGGCGAGCCCGGCACCGCCGCCACCAATCCGGCCGCCACCCCGGCCGCCACTCCGGGAACGCCCCCGGAAGGCGACACGGAACAACTCCGCCTGGCCCTGCAGGACTACCGCGAGACAGCGGAACGCCTGCTGCGCTTGTAGCCCCCACGGCCTGTCACAGGAACCCCCTGTAACAGGCACCCCGGACCGAGCCCCGGGACCCCGCCCGCCGGACCTCCGTGACATCCGGCCGCGGGGGCCCCGGGGCTCACGCCGCTCCGACACCCCCGTACGGCAGGATGGCCGTATGAGCGTAGTCAAGATCAACGTCCTGACCGTCCCCGCCGACCAGCGCGAAACCCTCGAGAAGCGCTTCGCGTCCCGCGCCGGCGCCGTGGAGAACTCGGACGGCTTCGAGTGGTTCGAACTCCTCCGCCCCATCGAGGGCACCGACGACTACCTGGTCTACACGCGCTGGCGTGACGAGGAGTCGTTCCAGGCCTGGATGGAGGGCCCGATGAAGTCGGCCCACCAGGGCGGCGGCGACCGCCCCAAGCCCGCAGCGAGCGGCTCCTCGGTCTGGTCCTTCGAAGTCGTCCAGCAGGCGGCGCCCAAGGGCGAGTAGCGGGTTCGGCCGGAGCTAAATCCCTTGCGGGGGTGCGGGCCCGTCGGCTCAGAATGCGCGTATGACCGAGCCTGTCACCGTGGCCCCCGCCGCCGCCCCCGCCCCCGACGCCGCGACCTGGAGTGTCGCGGCCGAGGCGTATGACTCCGATGTCGTGCGCGCGCTCTGGCGTGCGTACTACACCGAAGTCAGCGATCGCTGGTATCTGCTGCACGAGGGGCGGGTCACGGAGCCCGCCGAGCTGGAGCGGGAGATCGACGCCGAGACCGGCGCGGATCTTGCCGCGCCGGGCGGGGTGCTGCTCGTCGCGCGGTACGGGGGCGAGGCCGTCGGTACCGCCGGTGTGCGGCTGCTCGATGCCTCGACCGCCGAGCTCAAGCGCGTGTTCGTACGCGAGGACGTGCGCGGCAGGGGCGGCGCCGCCGTCCTCCTCGCCGCCGCCGAGGACGCCGCCCGCGCGCTCGGGGCCGAGCGCGTCATCCTCGACACCCGTACGGACCTCGTGGAGGCCCGCGCGCTGTACGCGCGGCACGGATACGAGGAGACCGAGCCGCTCACCGTGCGGCCGTACGCCGAGCACTGGTTCGCCAAGAAGCTGATCTGACCGGCCGCCGCCCGGGCGCGGCCCGGTCACGCCGCGCGTACCACCGTCGCCCCCTCACCCCGCGGCCGCTCCGAATCCGAGCCGCACAGTTCGGAGCTGAGCTCCTCGACCAGCTGGGCCAGGTCCGTGGGGCGGTCGGGGTTCCACCAGTCGCCGAGCAGCTCCGACAGGGACTCCTCGCGGGCCTTGGCCAGCGTGGCCGCGACCTCGTGGCCCCGCTCCGTCAGGACCATCTCCAGGCCTCGCCGCCGTGCCAGGCGCCGCTCCTCGACCTGGCGGGCGGCCGCCGTGATGACGGTCAGCGGCACCGTGGTGCGCTCGGCCAGCACGCCCGGTTCGACGGAGCCGTGCCGTGCGATGCGCAGGAGCAGCCAGCTCGAAGCGGGCAGCAGGTCGTGGCCGGCCCGCGCCGTGATCTTCTCGTAGATCGCGCGCCTGCCCTCGCGCGTCCCGAGCACCGAGAGGGCCCGCGCGCACTCGTCGTACGACGAACGCTCCACCGGATTGCTGGCCAGCGTCTGCGTCGGGTCGGGCGCCGTGACCGAGGCGCGCAGCTTGTCCTCGCGCAGGAACCAGGCGAGGACGAAGGCGGCGAAGGCGACCGGCACCGCGTAGAGGAAGACGTCCGTGATCGACGAGGCGTACGCGTGCAGGGCTCCGGGGCGCAGGTCGGCGGGGAGCCTCGCGATGCCGCGCGGATCCGCTTCGAGGGTGCTCACGCTCAGCCCCGGCGGCAGCTGCTGCCCGGCGAGGGCGTCGGTCAGCTTGTCGCCGAGCCGGTTCGTGAAGATCGTGCCGAAGATCGCGACGCCGAAGGAGGCGCCGATGGAGCGGAAGAACGTCGCGCCGGACGTGGCGACGCCCAGATCCTCGTAACTCACGGCGTTCTGCACGATGAGGACGAGGACCTGCATGACGAGGCCGAGTCCCAGGCCGAAGACGAAGAAGAACACGCTCATCTCGGCGGTGCCGCTGTTCTCGTCCAGCTGGTGGAGCAGGAGCAGGCCGATCGTGGTGACGGCCGTGCCCGCGATGGGGAAGATCTTCCAGCGGCCCGTCCGGCTGACGATCTGTCCGGAGGCGGTGGTGGACAGGAGCATGCCCGCCACCATCGGCAGCATGTGGACGCCCGACATCGTGGGCGTGACCCCCTGCACGACCTGCAAGAACGTCGGCAAGTACGTCATCGCCCCGAACATCGCGAAGCCCACGACGAAGCTGATCACGGCGGACAGGGTGAAGGTGCGGATCCGGAAGAGTGTGAGCGGGAGGACCGGTTCCGCGGCTTTGCGCTCCACCGCCACGAACGCCGCGGCGAGCACCACGCCGAGCACCGCGAGCCCGATGATCCGCGCCGATCCCCAGGCCCACGTGGTGCCGCCGAGCGAGGCGACGAGGACCAGGCAGGTGGCCACGGAGGCGATGAGGAAGGTGCCGAGGTAGTCGATGGTGTGCCGGGTGCCGCGTACCGGGATGTGCAGGGTGGTGGCGATGACGACGAGCGCGATCACGCCGATGGGCAGATTGACGTAGAAGACCCAGCGCCAGCTGAGATGCTCCGTGAAGACTCCGCCGAGCAGCGGTCCGAGGACGCTGGTCGCACCGAAGACCGCGCCGAACAGGCCCTGGTACTTGCCGCGTTCGCGCGGCGACACCAGGTCGCCGACGATCGCCATGGACAGCACCATGAGACCGCCGCCGCCGAGCCCCTGGAGCGCGCGGAAGCCGATGAGCTGGGGCATGTTCTGCGCCATGCCGCACAGCGCCGAGCCGACCAGGAAGATCGCGATCGCGGTCTGGAACAGCTTCTTGCGGCCGTACTGGTCGCCGAGCTTGCCCCACAGCGGGGTCGCGGCCGTCGCGGCCAGCATGTACGCGGTGACGACCCAGGACAGGTGGTCCATGCCGCCGAGGTCACTGACGATCGTCGGCAGCGCGGTGGAGACGATGGTCTGGTCGAGCGCCGCGAGCAGCATGCCGAGGAGCAGCGCGCCGATGGAGATCAGTACGCCGCCGGGCGGATGCCCGTTGCCCGCGTGCCCACTGCCGGTGTGGTCGTTGCCCGCACGTATCGGGACAGGGCCTGGACCCTCCCCCGTGGGGTGGGCGCTGACATCGTGCGACATGGACACCTCCTGAGGGGTCCGCGTTCTCTTTCCATCCTGGTCCGTGTCTCCCGTTATGGCCTGTTGAAGCGGGGCTCTGCATAATCTCTGGAGCTCCGGGGGCGGGCGGGACGGCGGGACGTACGAGGGGAGGGGCGGCCGTGGCCGGACAGGGAGACGAAGAAGCAGTCGCGGAGGGCGAGGGCGGCGCGGAGGGCGACGCGGTCGATCGGGTGCGGGCCCGGTCCGCCGCCGGTGCGGCCGCGGCGGACTTCGATCCGCTGCGGATACGGCCATACGTCTCGCTGCCCGACCCCGACCCCGACCCTGCCGGGCCGCCCACCGAGCCCTCCGGGGACATGGACGGGAGCGGGGGTGCCGGCGCGGGCCCTCCTACGGCCTCGACCGCGGGCGTACGTCGCTTCGCCGGGGGTGCGGGTGGGGAGCCGGGTGCCGGTGCGGGTGCGCGTATGGCCCCGGGTGCCGGTGCCGGTGCGGGTGCGGAAATGGGTGCTGACCTGCGCGGGGACGCTGAACCGCACGAGAGGCGGGGCCTCCGCAGACGCCCCCTCGCGCTGCTCGCCCTCACCGGCGCCGTCGCCGCCGTGACCGCCGCCACCGTCTTCGCGGTCGGGCTGCTCTCCTCGGCCTCGGACGGGCCGACCCGGGACAGGGCTCTGCCGGACGACCTCACGTCGGCCTACGCGGACCCCACGAAGCCCGCGGCGCCCTCCGCGAACCCGTCCGCGTCGTCCTCGCGCGCCCCTTCCGCGACGCCCGGCGTCCGCGCCTCGCAGTCGGCGTCGCCCACCCGCTCGGCGACGCCGCCCTTGTCCCCGTCCCCGCCCTCGTCCGCGCCGCCGCCGACTGCGTCGGGGTCGGCGGGATCGTCTGCGTCACCGCCGCGCAGGACGACCGGCACGACGTTGCGGGAGGGGGACAAGGGGGCGGAGGTCACGGAGCTGCAGGGCAGGCTGGCACAGCTGTACCTGTACGTGGGTGAGCGGGACGGCTCGTACACGCCCGAGGTCACCGCCGCCGTACGGCGCTACCAGTGGGCCCGCGGCCTCAGGGACGACGCGCAGGGCGAGTACGGACCCGAGACGCGCCGCAGCCTGGAATCGGAGACGACGGAACCTTGAGACGCGCCCGACGGAAGCCTGAGACGCGCCTGACGGAACGCTGAGAAGAGCCCGCCGGAGCCGTGGGAAGAGCCCGCCGGAGCCCTGAAAGCGGGGCTTGACCGGGCCGCCCTGCGCCCCTGCGGGTTCCAGCCCGACCGAAGCCCAGCCCGACCGGCGCCTAACCCGACCGGCGACCAGCCCGACCAGGACCCAGCTCACCCCCAGGCCCAGCCCAACCAAGGCGGCCCGGCTCAACCGAGCCCCAGCCCAGCCAAGGCGCTCAGCCCAACCGAAGCCCAGCCCGACCAGGACCCAGCTCACCCCCAGGCCCAGCCCAACCAAGGCGGCCCGGCTCAACCGAGCCCCGACCCAACCGGGCGCCGAGCCCCACCGAGCGCTCAGCCGAACGTGAGCCGTATCGACCCGTCACCCGTGTCGGCGACCCCCACCGCCGTCAGGTCCTCGACGTGCACCGTGGGGCCGAACCGCCCGGCGCGCGGGCCCACGCCCACGACGCGCATACCGGCCGCCTGACCCGCACGTATCCCCGCCTCGGAGTCCTCGAAGACGACGCAGTCCGCCGGGTCGAAGCCGAGCGCGGCCGCGCCCTTGAGGAACCCCTCGGGGTCCGGCTTGCTCGCGCCGACGCTCTCCGCGGTCACCCGCACGTCCGGCAGGGCGAGCCCGGCCGCGGCCATCCGTCCGGTGGACAACGGCACGTCGGCGGAGGTCACGAGCGCGTGCGGCAGGCGCAGGTCGGCCAGTGCCGTCAGGAACGCGGGGGCGCCGGGAACCGGGACGACGCCGTCCATGTCGGCGGTCTCGGCGGCGAGCATCTCGCGGTTCTCCGCGTAGTTCTCCTCCATGGGCCGCTCGGGCAGCAGCACCGCCATGGACGCGTAGCCCTGCCGTCCGTGGACGACCTTGATGACCTCGTCGAAGTCGAGGCCGTGCCGCGCGGACCAGCGCTGCCAGCAGCGTTCGACGACGGCGTCGGAGTTGACGAGGGTGCCGTCCATGTCGAGGAGGACGGCGCGGGCGGTCAGGACGGGTGCGACAAGGTCGGCGGTCGTGGCCGTGGCCGTCATTGAAGTGCTCCAGAGCGCAGGGGCGGCGGCGGAAGATCAAGGCGGCCCCGCCCGCCGGTCAGGGAGTACGGGCGGAGCCACTTTGTTCCTGCACGGTACAAAAAGAGGGCCGCAAAAGCCAACGCCGCAGGTCACACCACCCAAGCGACCCAAATGGGACGGGCATGGACCGGACCAACAGGCTGCCCACCACCCCGACCACCCCAACCGGCCCAGGGGGCGACCGGCGCAACCGTCGCCCCCCCCCCGGACCGACTCACCCCACCATCACGCAGCGATCGCCTCGTAAAGGCTCCACACCCCGAGCCCCAGCATCAGCACCGCCGCGATCTTCGTGATGAGGGCGAGCGGCACCCGCTTCATCAGCGCCTTGCCGCCGACGATGCCGAGCCCGGCGACTGCCCACAGGGCCAGCACCGCGCCGAGGCCCACGGAGATCGGGTCGTCGTAACGGGCGGCCAGATTGGCGGTCATGATCTGCGTCAGATCGCCGAACTCGGCGACGAGGATGAGCATGAAGCCCGCGCCGGACACCTTCCAGAAGCTCTGGTCCTCGGGCTGCTTGACCTCCTCCTCGTCGTCACCGCCCTTGAGCAGCAGCATCGCGGCACCGGCCAGGAAGAGGACACCCGTGAGCGCGTGGACCAGCTGCTGCGGGAGCAGGGTCAGGACGCTGCCCGCCGCGACGGCGAGCACCACGTGAACGGTGAAGGCGGCGGCGACGCCGGCGAAGACGTAGGAGGCGCGGTAGCGCGTGCCGAGGACGAGACCGGCCAGTGCGGTCTTGTCCGGCAGCTCGGCCAGGAAGACGACGCCGAAGACGAGCGCCATCACGCTGAAGCTGATCAAGGGTTCCTCAATCGGTCGGGGCCGCCCCACCGAGAGTGTTCCACCGTTTCGCGTACGACACCTCGGCACGGCAGCGCACACGGACGCACACGGGTGTGGGCGTCTGGACGTACGCGTCATGCGATGCGTACGCCGGCACTGCTTGCCGAAGGTCTCGCTGGCCTGCCCCGTGGGGCCTGCCTCCGGGCGCCGGCTCAGACGAGCTGAGCAGTATGTCGACGGTCCGGCGAAGAGCTACTCCCCTTCTGCGCCATCCATCGTACGGGACGGCGCACAGGTCGCGACCAGGGGCTTTCGGTCCGCGCCGGAGTGACCTGAATCACGGACCGCACCAAAACGCGCGGGGAATGCGCGGGAATGCAACTTCCGTCCCGCCCAGTGCACTTGACGCCGCGCCAGAACCCTTGAAGTCGGCACCTCTTTGACGCGACCCTGTCACTAGACGCACATCCGTCTGTAACCCCGACCCGCGACTCTGACCGCCCCACCGGTCAACCGCCCCCCACATCAAGGGAGTTCGCATGCCCGTTGTCTACGCGCGTCGAAGCGACCGACACGCCCTCCGCACCCGGCACACCCGGCGCACCCGGCCCGCCTTCGCCGCCGCGGCCGTCGCCCTCGCCACCGCCGCCACGCTCGTCAGCGGCACCTCCGCCCAGGCCGCTCCCCCGGCCCCGGTCAGCGCCGCCACCGCACGGACCTACCTCGGCGGCCTCACCGTCAAGGCCGAGGGCTCGTCCGACGGCTACAGCCGCGACAAGTTCCCGCACTGGAAGACGCAGTCCGGCGCCTGCAACACCCGCGAGGTCGTCCTCAAGCGCGACGGCACGAACGTCGAGCAGGACTCCAGCTGCGCCGCCACCTCCGGCACCTGGAAGTCCGCCTACGACGGCGCGACCTGGACCGTCGCGTCCGACCTCGACATCGACCACGTCGTGCCGCTCTCCGAGGCCTGGAAGTCCGGTGCGAACAGCTGGACCACCGCGCAGCGCGAGGGCTTCGCCAACGACCTGACCCGGCCGCAGCTGATCGCCGTGACCGACAACGTGAACCAGGCGAAGGGCGACAAGGACCCGGCCGAGTGGCTGCCGCCCACCACCTCGTACCACTGCTACTACGCCCGGATGTGGGTGGACGTGAAGCACCACTACAAGCTGACCGTGAACACCGAGGAGAAGAGCAAGCTCTCCTCGATCCTCAACGGCTGCTGAACCGTTCCCTCATCGGCCGGACGGCGGCGCGGGGGTTCTCCCGCGACCGTTGGGCCGGTTCTCGCGGAACCGGCCCGCCCTTCCCCGTCGTTCCGTACCGTACGGGGCGACGGAGGAGGGTGATCACCTGTGCCACGGCTGCGCCTGGGTCCACTGCTGAGGTACGTCGACGGTTCCACGGCGACCGTCTGGGTCGAGGCCGACCGGCCCTGCACCGCCGAGGTGCGGTGCGCGGACGGCGCGGGCGGTACGGCGCGGACCTTCCAGATCTGCGGCCACCACTACGCGCTCGTCCCGGTCACCGGACTGACGCCGGGCACGGAGACGGCGTACGAGGTGCGGCTCGGCGACGGCGGCGGGACCGCCGTGTGGCCGCTGCCCGATTCGCCTTTTCCCGCGAGCACCATCCGCACGCTCGCCGCGACCGGTGCGGGTGACGAGGGCGGCGCGGAGCTGCGGGTCACGTTCGGCTCCTGCCGGTGGGCCGCCCCGCCGTCCGGCGAGCACGACCCCGTGGGGCCCGACGCGCTGGACACGCTCGCCGCCCGCATCGCCGCCGACCCGGACGTGGAACGCCCGGACGTGCTGGTGCTCCTGGGCGATCAGGTGTACGCGGACCAGACCTCCAAGGCCACCCAGCGCTGGCTCGCCGCGCGCCGCGACCTCACCGACCCGCCGGGCATCCAGGTCGCGGACTACGAGGAGTACACGCACCTCTACTACGAATCCTGGCTCGACCCGGAGGTGCGTTGGCTCCTGTCGACCGTTCCCAGCAGCATGGTCTTCGACGATCACGACGTGATCGACGATTGGAACACCAGCGCCGCCTGGGTCGCCGAGATGCGGGCCACGCCCTGGTGGCGCGAGCGGATCCTGAGCGGCCTCATGTCGTACTGGGTCCATCAGCACCTCGGCAATCTGCCGCCCGACGAACTGGCCCGCGACAAGCTCTACGCCTCCGTGTGCGCGGCCCCGGACGGCACGGACGTGCTGCGCGCCTTCGCCGCCGCGGCCGACGCGGACGCGGGTGCCGCCCGCTGGAGCTACCGGCGGGACTTCGGGCGGGTCCGGCTGCTCATGGTGGACACCCGGGCGGCCCGCGTCCTCGCGGAGGGCGAGCGCGCGATGCTCGACGCCGCCGAGGCGGAGTGGGTGCGCGAACAGGCCCTCGCGGATCCCGGGTCGTACGACCACCTCCTCATCGGCACCTCGCTGCCCTGGCTGCTCCCCCACCTCATCCATGACGCCGAGGGGTGGAACGCCGCGCTGTGCCGCGGTGAGCGCGGCGAGCGCTGGGCCCGGTTCGGGGAGAACCTGCGCCGACGCTCGGACCTCGAGCACTGGGCCGCCTTCCCGGCCTCCTTCGAAGCGCTCACCGAGCTGATCGCGGAGGCGGGTTCGGGCCCGGGGGCTCCGGCGACGGTGTGCGTGCTCTCCGGAGACGTCCACCACGCCTACGTCGCCGAGCCGAGCTGGCCCGCGGGCGACGGACCCGACGCCCGGGTGCTCCAGCTGACCTGCTCCCCCGTCCACAACTCCATCCCGGCGTCGATCAGGCTCGGGTTCCGCTTCGGCTGGAGCCGCGTGGGGCGCCGCCTCGGACGGCGGTTCGCCCGGCACGCGAAGGTGTCGCAGGCGGGCATCGACTGGCGCAGGACGGGTGGCCCCTGGTTCGGCAACCAGCTCATGACGCTGACGTTGCGCGGCCGTTCGGCGCGGCTGCGGCTGGATCAGGCGCGGGCGGTGCGGGGCGGGGGCGTGCGGCTCGATACGGCGGAGGAGACGCGGCTTTCGTGAGGCGTGTCCCTTGTGCGGCGCGGCTCTCGTCCTGGGGCGGCTCTCGTCCTCGGGCGGCTCGTAAAGGGGCTGTGGGGGATCAGGGTTCCTGCGGTGTTCCTGTGGCACGAGTCCCTTACACGGTCGGGGTTCGGCAGCGGGGGTGCCGACGGCATGATGATGCGGACCGTCCGGTTCCAGCGTCCTCAATGCCCCGGGAGTCACGCTTTTGTCTCCGTCTGCACCTGCCCGTCCACCCGCACCCGCGCCCGCACCCGCACCGCTCCCGTCCACCGAAGCGACCGCGCCCGCGCTCGCGCTCGCCCTGGTCGGCGCGGGCCCCCGCGGCACCAGCGTGCTCGAACGGCTCTGCGCGTCGGCGGCCGAAGTCCTCCCGAGCGGGACACGCCTGACGGTCCATGTCGTCGACCCGGATCCGCCGGGCGCGGGCCGCGTCTGGCGTACGACGCAGCCCGCCGAGCTCCTGATGAACACGGTCGCCTCCCAGGTGACCCTCTTCACCGACGCGAGCGTCGACTGCTCGGGGCCGATACGCACGGGTCCGAGCCTGTACGAATGGGCCGCCGACGGGCGGGTCCCCGGGCTCGGGCCCGACGACTATCCGACCCGCGCCTGCTACGGCCGCTATCTGGAGTGGGTCTTCGCCGAGGCGGTGCGGCGGGCGCCCGGCACGGTCCGGGTCCGGGTGCATTCGGCGCGTGCGGTGGGCCTGGACGAGACGGCCGACGGACTCCAGACCCTCGTACTGGACGACGGCCTCGAACTGGCCGGGCTCTCCGCGGTCGTCCTCGCGCAGGGCCACCTGCCGACGGCCGCGGGACCGGAGCGGCGACGCCTGACGGCCCACGCGGCGCGGCACGGCCTGCGCCACTTCCCGCCCGCCAACCCCGCCGACCTGGACCTGTCCGTCATCGACCCCGGCGAGCCGGTCCTGCTGCGCGGCCTGGGCCTCAACTTCTTCGACCACATGGCGCTGCTGACGGAGGCCCGCGGCGGCCGGTACGTGCGCACGCCCGACGGCACCCTGCGCTACGAGCCGTCGGGCCGCGAGCCGCGCCTGTACGCGGCATCGCGGCGCGGCGTCCCGTACCAGGCGCGCGGCGACAACGCGAAGGGCCCCTACGGCCGCCACGAGCCGGCCGTCCTCACCGCCGACACGGTCGCCCGCTTCCGCAAGCGCGCGGACAGCGGTGACGCGCCCGACTTCCTCGCCGAGATATGGCCGCTGATCGCGAAGGAGGTGGAGACGGTCTATTACGCGGCGCTGGTCGCGGGGCGGGACGAGAGTGGTCCCGGAGTCTCCGCAGGAGGCGGCGGCCTGCGCACCCGTGCCTTCCGGGAACGGTTTCTCTCTGCTGAGCACGGGAGCCCCCAGGAGCGCCTCGTACTGGACGAGTTCGGTGTCGACGATGCCGACCGCTGGTCCTGGGAGCGGCTCTCCGCGCCGCATCAGGACCGGCCCTTCGCCTCACCACGGGACCACCGCGCGTGGCTGCTCGGGCGGTTGCGCGAGGATGCCGCGCAGGCCGCGCTCGGGAACGTCGCGGGGCCGTTGAAGGCCGCGCTCGACGTGCTCCGCGATCTGCGCAACGAGCTCCGCGGCGTCGTCGACCACGGCGGGCTCTCCGGGGTCTCGCGCCGCGACCACCTCGACCGCTGGTACACGCCGCTCAACGCCTTCCTCTCCATCGGGCCGCCGCGCCGCCGCATCGAGGAGATGGCGGCGCTGATCGAGGCGGGGGTCCTGGACGTGCTCGGGCCGCGCCTGGCCGTGCGGCCCGACGGCGGGTCCTTCCTCGCGCACTCCCCCGACGTGCCGGACTCGGCCGTCCGGGTCACCTCCCTGATAGAGGCCCGGCTGCCCGAACCGGACCTGCGGCGCACCGGCGACACACTGCTGCGGCGCCTCCTCGCGGACGGCCGGTGCCGGACCCACGTGGTCGACGGGTACGAAACCGGAGGCCTGGACGTGTCCCCCCGCCCCTATCACCTGATCGACCGTCAAGGGCGCGCCCACCCGCGCCTGTTCGCGTTCGGCGTGCCCACGGAAGGGGTCCACTGGGTGACCGCTGCCGGTGCGAGACCCGGCGTCGACTCGGTGACGCTCTCGGACGCCGACGCGGTGGCGCGGGCCGCCCTGCGCGCGGCCGCCGGCACCGCCGCGGCGCCGCCCGTGCCCCGGGCCGAGCCGAAGCGGAATCTCCGAATGACCGAATGTTGAACTTGCAAGCACTAATTAGGTTGCCCTAATCTTGGGCCTCCGCTCGGTTACCGTCCCCCAACCGAAGGAGTCCCCCACCATGACTGGACGTCTCAACAGCGCCCAGCCCTACGCCCTCGGCCTGTTCCGCATAGTGATCGGCCTGCTCTTCGCCTGCCACGGCGCCGCTTCCCTCTTCGGCGTCCTCGGCGGCGCGGACGGCGGCGGCACGATCGACGCCGGCACGTGGCCCAGCTGGTACGCGGCCGTCATCCAGCTCGTCGGCGGCGCCCTGGTCCTACTGGGCCTCGGCACCCGCGCCGCCGCGTTCATCTCGTCCGGCTCGATGGCCTACGCCTACTTCAAGGTCCACCAGCCCGAGGCCCTGTGGCCCATGGAGAACGGCGGCGAGGCCGCGGCGATCTTCTGCTGGGCCATGCTGCTCTTCGTCTTCACCGGGTCCGGCGCGCTCGGCCTCGACCGCCTCTTCGCCGCGCGCGGCGGGAGCGGCGACAAGGAGGACGCGGACACGAAGCGCACGCCGGTCGCGGCCTGACCCGCACGGCGCGCTACGGATCGTCCGACGGCGCCTGCTTTCCCGTACGTACGGGAAAGCAGGCGCCGTCGCCGTACGAACGGAGGAGTGCTCCAACGGTTGCCATCCGGTGGGCCGCCTCGGCCGCCGCCCTACACCCCCCACGCCCCGCCCGACTTCTGCGCCTGCGGCAGAGCCGCGAACGGCACCGTGAAGCACGCGGCCCGGTCACCCGCGCCGCCCGGCTCGTCGTGCAGCACGACGGACGCGGCCTCGCCGGGCCTGAACCCCCAGCCGTGCCGTGCGGTCGCCGTTCCGGAGCCGTCCGCTCCGGCGGTGAAGTCGAGCCACACCTCGTTCTTCGGATTGACGTAGGCGGGGTCCTTCGAGGGCTGGACCGGGTCGACGTGGTGCTGGTAGTGGCCGCCGGCCGCCTCCGGTTTCGCCGCGCACGGCTTCCGGTGGACGTGCACGCCGTACGCGTGCCCCGGCTTCATGCCTCTGACGCGCAGCGTGACGGTCGTGCCGCCACGCTCGATGCTGCCGCCGCCCTCGATACTGTCGCCACCCTCGGCGCTGCCACCGCCTTCGGTGCTGCGCTGCACGACCTCGATCCAGGACGCCGTCGGCACCAGGGCCGTGTCGTACGTCACCGCCGGTGACGGGATGAAGGCGGTGGGCGGCGCGAACCACGCCTCGGCCCGCGCCCAGGCGGACCCTGCCGCCGCGTTCGCCGTGCCCACCGGCCCGCCACTCGCGGCCAGCACCGCGGCCGCCACCGCCGCACCCGTCAGCGTCCGAGTCACCGTCACCGTCACCATCGCCCGCACCATCCCTCGCTCGTCCCGTCCTACTCGTTCGTACGGGACTTCACGGCCGTACGCCGCATCGAGGGAGGCAGCCGGGTGAACGTGATGTAGGGAACATCTAAGCCCCAGTGGATCTCTACGCCCCGCACGCGGCGTACGCTGTACAGCTGTCACCAAGGCCGCCCCTGCCGTACTCCGCGACAACAGCGGCAACGCGCTGCCGATCGGGGAGTAACGGGGAGTTACGGTGCTTGAAGTTGTGGGGGCGTTGACCGGCAGTCCGTGGATTTACGCGGTCGTGGCCCTGTCCGTCCTGTTCGACGTCTTCGTGCCCGTCCTGCCGAGCGGGGTCATCGTCATCATGTCGGCGACCGCTGCCGCGGCGGCGGGGACGGGGGCGGCGGGGCAGGTCCCGCACGCCGTGCCCGACATCATGATGCTCACCCTGTGCGCGGCCACGGCGTCCGTGCTCGGCGACATGGTCGCCTTCCGGCTCGCCTGGCGCGGCGGCGAACGGCTCGACCGCGCGATCGCCCGTTCCCGGCGCCTGACCACCGCGCAGGAACGCCTCGGCACGGCGCTCGCACGGGGCGGCGGCGTCCTCGTCGTCATCGCCCGCTTCGCACCGGCCGGCCGTTCGATCGTCTCCCTCGGCGCGGGCGCGGCCCACCGCAAGGTGCGCGAGTTCCTCCCGTGGTCCGCCCTGGCGGGCGTGGCCTGGGCCGGCTACAGCGTCGCCCTCGGCTACTTCGGCGCCCAGTGGCTGGGCGCGACGTGGCTGGCGACGGGCGTCTCCCTGCTCGCGCTGTTCGCGGCGGGCGCGGGGGCGGCCTTCCTGGTACGCCGCCCGAAGCCGACGACGACGGCCGGCTGACCGTACGCCACTCAAGTGGGCATCCCGCACTGACTGTCGCCCGGTTGACCGTACGCAGGACATCCAAGGCGCCGGACGACCAGGGCGCCGGATGCTCGGGGTGCCGGATGCCCGGGGTGCCGGATGCCCGGGGCGCCGGATTCCCGGGGCGCCGGATTCCCGGGGTGCCCGCACGATCAAGGCACGGGGCGATCAGGGCGCGCCGCACGGCCAAGGCGCCGCACGATCAGGGTCTCGCACCGGCCAAGGCGCCGCACGGCCAAGGCGCCAGGTACCCAGGACGCCGGACGATCAAGGTGCCGGACGGCCAGGGCGCCACACGATCAAGGCACCGGACGATCAGGGCCCCGCACCGGCCAAGGCGCCGCGCGGCCAAGGCGCCAGGTACCCAGGACGCCGGACGGTCAAGGTGCCGGACGGCCAGGGTGCCGCACGATCAGGGCGCCGCACAGCCAAGGCGCCGCACAGTCAAGACGCCTCACGGCCAAGACGCAGGACGGCCAAGACGCAGGACGGCCAGGACACCGCACGATCAAGGCACCGGACGGCCAGGGCGCCGCACGGCGTGATGGCGCTGAAGGCGCCTACGAGGGCCGCGCCGCGGTGCCCCGCACCTCCAGGCCCGCCAGCAGTTCCGCCGTCGCCTGCGCCACCGCGTCCACCGCGCGGTCGAACACCTCGCGGTTGTGGGCGGCCGGGGCGCGGAAGCCGGAGACCTTGCGGACGTACTGGAGCGCGGCCGCGCGGATCTCCTCCTCCGTGGCGTCCTCGGGGATCGCGGGCGGACGCAGCGTCTTGATGCTTCGGCACATGCCTCCAGCTTGCCACCGTGACGCGTCCCGTTCCCGCCCCCGAAGAAGTCGGCCCGATCGCTCGCACACTTCACTCGCACACGTAATTCGAACAGGAGTACCATTACGGCGTGCCTGCCACCCCAGCCCCCCATGACTTCCCGAGCGACCTCCTCGCCGGCCAGGAGGAACTGCACCGGATCCGCTCCGCACTCCTGGCACTGCTCAAGCGTCTGCCCTGGTCGGTCGAGCCCCACGACGGGTTCAGCGACGCGACCGGCTGGCGCAGAACGGAACGCCCCGCGTCCCCCGGATGGACCCCGGAAGAGCAGGCAGAGGTGGAGGAACTCCGAGCGAAAGAGCGGGAGTTGGCGGTTTTCGTGACATGCCACAAGTACTGGGAACAGGTCACGGGACCGGACAACGTTGCCGCGCGCGCCGCCCTGAAGCACGCCCACGGGACGCCGGACGAGTCCTCACCTCCTAGCCATTGACAGCCGCAGGAGGCGGGCGTTGACTCGCTATCAGCCACGCACGAGAGCCCCCTTCGAGCCACGGAGGTGCAGCCTTGAACGTCCTGATAGTCGTCGCGATCCTGGCCCTCTTCGGCCTGGGCTTCAGCCAGCCACTGTTCTGGCTCGCCGCGGCGGCACTCGCCTTCTACCTGGCGCGCTTCTACGAGGGCGGCTCAGCCGCCAAGAAGAGCGGTTCGGGCGGCGGCGCCGCGAGCAGCACCGGAGGCATGGGTGGAGGCGGCGGCAGCGGAGGAGGAGGCGGCGGCTACCCCAAGACCTACCGCGACTACCGCATCCGCAAGGAGCGCCAGGAACGCTGGGACCGCCGGTACCGCAGAACGCACCCGGGATCCCGCCGCTGACCTCGCCACGAGACAGGTGCGCGAGACAGACGCACGAGACAGGCGAAGGCCCCCCGCCGAGATCGGCGGGGGGCCTTCGCACCGGCACCGGAACGGCACCGCAGCGGCGCCGGTCCGTCAGCAGGGCACGTCAGTGACGCGGTCCCTGCTTCCGGTCACGCCAGCCCTCGCCCTTCGCGCCGCGCTCACCCTTGGCGCGGTCGTACTCGATCTGCTCCTTGCGCACCGTGTCCGAGACCTCTTCCGTCTCGGTGACCCTCTCGGTCTCGAGGCGTACGCGCTCGACCGGCACGGACTCCTTGCGGACGACCGCCTTCTCGGCGTGCAGGGTCACCTCGGCCTCGGCCTCGCCGATGGTCGCGCGCGTGCCGTCACCCTCGCGGATGGGCTCACGGACGACCCGGACCTCCTCGTGCGAGAGGGGCACGGACGTCTTCACGTCCTCGGTGACGACCACCTTGCGCAGCCGGGCCTGGCCGACCACTTCCTCTTCCGTGCCGACCCGCAGCCGCTCCTCGGAGCGGATCATCTCGTCGGACTTGCTGTCGTCGCGTCCCGTCGACCGGCTCGCGGCGCCCGCTCCGACCATGCCGGCACCCGCGCCCGCACCGGCCATCCCGGCCACGCCCTCGCGCTCGCGCATGCCTTCACGGCCGCGCATACCGGCCGCCGGCGCACGACCGGCCGCACCGCGGTCGGTCGACTCGGGCCGGGTCAGCCCGTAGTGGGCGTAGAGCTCGTGCTCCTCACCCGGTTCGATGTGCTGGTCGGCGTCGATGCGGGGAGCGTCCTTCACGGCTTCCTTGGTCGTCGCCACGTGCAGCTGGTCGTCCTGGCGGCGGGCCCCGGCGAGCGGGACGAAGCTCTGCTTCATGCCGAAGAGACCGGTCTTGACGGTGACCCACTCGGGGCGGCCGCTGCGGTCGTCGAGATAGACCTGCTCGACGCTGCCGATCTTCTCACCGGTCCGGTCGTAGGCCGTCAGGCCCGTGAGCCCGTCGGGGTTGGTGAAGCCTTCGCCCTGCGTCATGGGTGATCACTCCCTCGGAGCGTGCGACGGGCGATGTCGTTACTCGCCACGACAGACGCACGCTTCCCTCCATCGCGCTCCGCGTCGCGGCACACCGCAACCAGGAAAGTGACGGAACGTGCACGGAGAGCGCCGCGAAGGCCGCGCAGCGGCCCGCCTGAGGCGATCGACCCGATCTGGCCGCCCACCGGCCGGTTAGCCCATTCGAGCTACTCGCTGGAACGTTCCCGAGCCCGAACCTTCCCGAGATGGAACCTTCCCGAGATCGCCGAGGAGGACGGGACATCCGACCGATTCCAGGTACGCGGCACTCGCAAGCATCCCTGTGGGCGCGCTGGTCGCGCGCCGGCAGACACGCACCGCGTCGGCCCAGTTCCGAAGCCGGCCACCGGACCGCGCCGGCCGTCGCGGAGGCCAGGCACGAGGTCCACGAGGCGTGCCATCGCGGCACCACCAATACTGTCGAATTATTGCTGGAGTGCGGCTATACCCTTCTCATCGCCGATGTCCTTCATCATGCGGAGACGACTTCTCGGATGACAGTCAGTCAGGCCACAGGCCCAGCATGCCCGCAAGGGCTGCCGCGCAGCCCGCATGGGCAACGGCGAGCAGGCACCATTCACCGATGGGCATACGCCAGAGATTGGCGGCGACCAGTCGCCATTCGTACGCTGCGATTCCTACGGCCGCGGAAAATGCCGGAGCCCAAAACGCGGCCCACCAGGACCAGACGCCGCAGAAGCGGAAGATGCAACATACCGCGCCGAAGAGGAAAACGGCGGGCATCCAGCAGGGAGTTCCTCCTTTTCCCTCTTCACCGGATGTTGACTCACTGGCGCTATGCATATCCATAACCTCTCAGGCTATCGGCGGGGACAAGAGGGGTGCGCCGCACTACCATTGACTGGCGCACCCCACTTAGTCGCTTATGCGCTATGAATCAGTGAAACGCCTGCCAGATGGCGTACAGGTCACTTGCAACACCCGCTGCCTTGAGAGGGCCCTTCACGTATCAGGGAAGGCCATTGAACCACTTCTTGAAGTTCTCGAACTTCCCCGCGACAGCCTTGGCAAACCCCCCAACCTTCTTCAGAAGGGCAATAAGGGGGTCGAGCCCCTTCTTGCTCTCAGCGAAGTCGCCATTTGCAATTGCTTGCGGCTCGGCCCGCTCTTGAGGGGAGAAACGTTCACCTTCGTACTTCAGAAGGTTCACAGCAAGCTGCCGAGCCGCGTCACGCTCGGACAAGACGGACGCGGCGGAGGATGCCCCAGCGCGAACCGGCTCTACGGTTGCCGCCTGGGCAGTAGCTCCTGCAATGCCAAGCGCGATGGCCGCTGCGACAGTAGCGGCACCAACCCGCAGCGTATTGCAATTCACGAGCAATTCCTTTCACTCGGGCGCTCATTGACGACAGTGATTTGATCCCAAAAGCCGCCGCCGAACGCAACTTTAGCCACAGGCCAACCCCAGGCCGATTAGGAATTTCCGATATGGCGGTAGGAAATCCCTGTCACCACCCCTCTCTCAACGGGGGGCCAACCGAGGCCGGGATTGTCGCGTCGCGCTGCGGAGGAACGTGCGCGCAACCCCCGCCGCGGCGGGACTTCGCCGTTCCCACCCCCGCCAGCACCCCGCCCCGCTACGCTCCGGGCCACACACACGCCTGGGGGGACCCATGCGCCACGCCACCACCGCGGAGCGGCGGGCGCCGACGGGGCGGGCGGTGAGAGCGGGGCCGACGGCGAGGCAGGCACTCCTCGCGCGGACGGCGCCGCGGGCCCGCCCGGACCGCAAGGCGAGCCAGGCCCGGCCGGCCCCGAGGGACCCGCGGGGAAGGACGGCGCGGACGGAGAGCGTGGTCCTGCCGGGCCGTCGTGCCCGGACGGGTACAGCCTCCAGGCACCGGCCTCCGATCCGGACGCCCTGATCTGCCACCGCGATGGGGCACCGCAGCCCGATCCTGACGGGCCGGGCCCTGAGACGGCGGCTCTCGATCCCGCCCGCCGCCAATACCCGTGACACAGGCCCCCTCTCGCCTTCGGGCGGGAGGGGGCCTTTCGTCATGCTCTCGGCTTGCCCAACTAGGGTCGCCGCATGATCCGCACCATCGCATTCGACGTAGGTGAGACCCTCGTCCGTGACGATCGCTACTGGGCATCATGGGCCGACTGGCTGCACGTACCGCGCCACACGGTGTCAGCGCTCGTCGGCGCCGTGGTCGCTCAGGGTAAGGACAACGCCGAGGCGCTGCGCCTGGTCCGGCCGCACATCGATGTCGCGGCGGAGTACCGGGCCCGTGACGAGGCGGGCCAAGGCGAGTACCTCGACGAGAGTGACGTGTACGACGACGTCCGGCCAGCCCTCGCCGCGCTTCGCCAGGCCGGTATGCGCGTCATCATCGCGGGCAACCAGACAACCAGGGCCGGCCAACTGCTGCGGGCCCTCGACCTTCCGACGGACCTGATCGCGACGTCAGGGGAGTGGGGCGTCGCCAAGCCATCGGCTGCGTTCTACGAGCGGCTTATCTCCGTGTCCGGCACTGCGGCAGCGGAGATCCTCTACGTGGGCGACCACCCGCAGAACGACACGCTCCCTGCCCACGCCGCGGGACTGCGCACCGCCCATCTCTGTCGTGGCCCGTGGGGGCATCTGTGGGCGGATGACCCAAAGGTGGCCGCGGTGGCGGACTACCGAATCAACTCGCTCATGGACCTCGTGGGCATCGTCCAACACTGATCGTCAACGACGCGGCCCCACCTGCGGATTACAGGCGGGGCCGTTCGCGCACCAGCGCGTTACCGCGCGGGTACGGTTCGAAGTGGACGCCTCGAACTGGAGCCAGTATGCCCGCATCTGATGATCACGTGGGGCGGCGCATCGCCACCACCCGTAAGACGAAGCACATGCGGCAAATCGACCTGGCCCGCAAGGCGTACCTGTCCCTGGCCACGATCAAAGGGATCGAGCGGGGCGCGCGTCACCCGAGTGACGCCGCTCTCGAAGCGATCGCCGCGGCGCTCGGCGTCGACCCGACTCGGCTCTTGGCCTCCTTCACCGGTACCGAACGCCGCGTGCATGCCGCCCTGCCGGGGATCTCGGCGAGTATCGCTGGATACGACGTCCCCCTTGACCCGCCCCGTCGCAGCCTCGACGAGTTGCACACCGCAGTAAGCGACGCCGTCACCTGGCGACTCGGCGCCCAATACGGCCAGATCGCGCAGCACGCCCCGGCTCTCCTAGGTGACGCCCTCGCCGCCTTCCACACCGCCCCGGACCGGCGGGCTGCGGCCCGCCTCATGGTCGGCGCCGCCCGCTCCGCCGACGCGGTCGCATACAAATACGGCGCCCGCGACCTCTCGGCGCGCCTCATCGACCTGATGCGGTGGGCCGCCCCTCATACCGAGGACCCGCTCCTGACCGCATCGGTGGCGTACGTACGAACCGAGGTCTTCTTCATCGCGCGCGCCCATGAAGCAGGCGTCAAAGCACTGGAGGCGGCCGTCGACGCAGCACCTGCCCCGACCGACCCTCAGGCTTCGGCAGCACGGGGCACCCTGCACATGCGAGCCGCCGTCATCGCTGGCCGGGCCGGTGACGCAGACGCTGCGGACGACCATCTGCGAGAAGCACGTCAACTAAGCGAGGCCGTACCGGAAGGCACGTACCTGGGGACAGCGTTCGGACCGGAATCGGTACGGGTGCATGAGGTGTCGGTGGCCGTGAGCCTTGGCAGCGACCACATCCACCGCGCGTTCTCCATCGCCCGGGAGTGGGCTCCGTCCGACGATCTGCCGGCCGAACGACGCTCAGGATTCTGGATCGAGTTGGCGCGCACCCAACTCTGGGGCAACAGGTTCGACGACGCCTTTGAGTCTCTGAAGGTGGCCCGGCTTATCGCTCCCCAGCACACCCGCGAGCACCCGTGGGCCCGTGACACAGCGGCTACCCTGCGCCGTCTGAAACGGGCGGATGCAGAGTCACTCGACAACTTCGTGGGGTGGCTCGGCGCCACCTGACAAGCAGTTTCGGGGATACAAGGTGTATCCCTTACCACCTCTTCCAACGCCCATGATCTGTGCATCGACACCGACAGGTCAGGGGCCCACGATGGAGACGACTGCCGAGGAGACACTCCTCAAATCCGTGGAGCAGGTGAGCATCGCCCGCCTGCACGGGCTGGCGTTCTGGGACTGCGGCGCAGTCACGCGCACCCTCGTTGAGTGCGGGGCCGTGCGTGATGAGCACGGCCAGGTGCGGCTCAAGAAGACGTGTGGGTGCGCTGCGGGCTCCTCGGGCCCGACGCTTACTGCGGCGGTGTCCTGATGACCACGCCAAGAGGTGTCCCGGCGGCCATTGACTGGCTCGCCCGCGCTCAGGCAGAGCCGAGCCAGGCCCATCGCGAATGGGCGGACAGCGGAGTGGCGCTGCTGCCCCTCGGCCTGCGGTTCAGCGCAGTGTGCCTGCCCGCCCGGCTCGTGCACGCAAGTGTCGGAACCACAGACCGCGACACCGTCACCACGGCGCTGGCCGAGCTGCTCCACGGCCCCGTGATCCACAACAGCCTCCTGCACACGTACCACGCACTCATCACCCCCTACCCGCCCGCCCGATGGGCCTACGGCGAGATCGCACCCATGCTCGACGCCGGTCACTTTCTCAGCGTCCCCGCCGCCGACCTCACCGGACCGACCGGCCTGCACTGGGCAGTGCGACCACACTCCGCTGGCGTCCTGTGCTCCGTACCGGCCGTGGCCGCGCTCATGGCCCTCAGCCTGCGGCCGCAGTCGGGAGGCGCCCGATGACCCTCACCGACCGCCTCGCGGCGCCTCTGCTGCCCTCGACGGGGCTGTTGTCCGACGGGCAAGTCCGCGGCCAGGACTGCGTGTTCTGCGGCATCACCTTGCCCGCTAACGCTGTTGGCCTCGGCCGCCAGGACGCAAAGTGCCTCGGCGCGGTCGTGCATTGGTTTCCCCGAGCCTGCCGCCCCTGCGTCGATGGCGGATACCTCGACCGCCTGATCGACGGAGCGTTCTCCGCATGCCGGGACCGGCCCCCGCCGGAGCAGCTGCTCGACCTCTACCTTCGCCTGCGCCACGAGGTACGCCGACGCCTCCCGATCGCCGAGCAGGCTGCCGCAACCGCCGGTCAGGGCACGATGAGCTTCCACGCACACCAGCGGGTCGTGGACGCCGCCACCGACGCGCTACTCGACACGGTGGGCGACGACGATCCCAGCCCTCTCGTGCTGGCCATGCGCTGCGCGGAGCTCGGCCGCCGCCTGCGCGACCTCACGCCCTACCGGCCCGGCGGAGAGCTGTGAAAGCGCGACAGCTCGTTCTCGTGCCGTGCCCGCCCTGTTTGCGGGCGCTGCTGCGGAAGGCGCCCGCCGAGCCGCACGACTGCCAGCTGACGACGGTAGTGGCCATCGGCGGGACCCAACTCGTCGTCGGATCCGTCACGGAATGCCCGTGCCGTTGCCCGGCCATGCAGGAGAGCGAAGCGCTGCAGACGGCACGTGCAGCGGCCCGATCCGCGTCGGCCCGAACTGACTGACCTACGCCCACGAACTCCTGCCGCACGGCAGGTGTCCCAGCCCTGGCCTGTCCAGGACCCACCCCAAGGAGGCGCCCCATGGGCACGCTCACCAACGGCCGGACCACCATCCCCTACGACAACTGGACTGCACCGCAGCTCGACTGGCGCAAGGCGGGCCGAACCGACCTCGACCCGATCCTGAAGGACTGCGTGATCCTCGCTGCGGCCCCGGACGCCAAGGGCCACCCGCACCACAGCATCCCGGACGGGACCCGCATGGTCGCGATCAGCGACGACAAGGACACGGCCGCCCCGGTCCTCCTCATGAGCCGGGTGGAGATCAGCAAGTTCTTCGACGGGGTGATCGCGGGTGAGTTCGACGAGTTCCGGGCGAGCAAGGACGAGCTCGAAGCAGCTGCCGCCACAACCTGACCCGGAGCCGGGAGCGGACGAGGCCTGGCAGGCACCACGTGACAACCGCCAGTCCCTGGAGGGCGGTCCCGTCTGCACCACGCACACGGGGCCGCCGGCGCCGACGATCCGGAGCAGCACGGGCACTCACATCTGCCACATCTGCACGCCCCTAGGGCGGACAGCGGCGGACACGTGGGCGATCGTGCGGCGGGAAAACGTCATTCTGGATGGCCCGTACTGGCGCGAGAAAGGGCCGGCCACCTGATCCGCGCTGCCGAACGGCGGCCTCGACCGGTTCCCCCGATCCGGCCGAGGCCGCTCTACACGAGGTCGCGGAGCGGCAGTTCGAGTGCGTCGGCGATGAGGATCAGGTGATCGACGAGGGTCGCGTAGGCGCCTTGCTCGATGCGGTTGATCGTCTTGCGGTCGAGGCCCGTCTTCTCGCCGAGGGTCTCCTGAGAGAGCTTCCGGCTGAGGCGTGCGGCACGTACGTGATCTCCGACGGCCCGACGGCCCGGCGGCGGGTGATTGCCCAGTCGGGCAAGGGATCGGATGGCACGGATCAACGCTGGTCGGCGCGAGAGCGGTGTCCGGTGTGGGGTGTTCACGTGTCCGCCTACCGGCCATCCGTGGCTCTGACTCGGTCAGAGCACGCCGCCCCACCCCGTATTCGGGGTGGGGCGGTCTAGTTTGTTCGTACGGCCCCCGCCGACGACTCTACGCAGAGACCCCCCGGCCGATCATGGCCAGGGGGTCCGAAAACAGGCTCTCACCTGCTACTTATTACCCGGTGGGCGCGGACGGTTTCGAACCGCCGACATCCTCCTTGTAAGGGAGGCGCTCTACCCCTGAGCTACGCGCCCGGGAACGAGTGGACAGCCTACCTTGCCGCGGGCAGTGCCCTGCAAACCCCTTTTGCGTCGTCGCCGGGAGGGCGGCGTTCGGGGGTTAACCCCACCCCGGATCCTGCGGCGGCCCGGATCCTCCCGCCTCGAGCGGTTCCGTAGAGTCTGTCGCAGAGAGCAAGATCATTCCAGGGGGAGCCCGTCATGACCGTCGTCCGCACCCGTCGTCCACGCGCGGCCGGCGCTGCCCGCGCCACCCGCGCCCTCGCCTCCGTCGGCGGAACCGTGGCCGTCGTCCTGCTCGTCGGCGCGTGCGGGGCGGACGCCGATGACGACACCGAGCCGGAGCGGCGGACATTCGCCCTGGCGGGGAAGACGCTGACCGTCGAGTCCAGCGACTCCTCGCTCGAACTGGTCCCGGCGGGCCGGGGCGCCGAGGGCGTGAAGGTGACCCGGTGGTTCGACGGGGAGACCGTGCTCGGCGGCGGCCCCAAGGTGACGTGGGAGATGGACGGCGACCGCCTCAAGCTCGGCATGTCGTGCTCCGGAGTCATCGCCAACTGCTCGGCCAAGCACCGCGTGGAGGTGCCCCGCGGAGTCTCCGTGCACGTCGAGAACAGGGACGGCCCGGTCACGGCGAGCGGGTTCCGGGACGCGATGAAGGTGCGTACGCGGGACGGGTCCGTCACCGTCAAGGACGCCGGCGCCGCGCTCGACCTGCACAGTTCCGACGGGGCGATCCTCGTGGTGGGGGCCACGGGACCGCTCGACCTGCGCAGCTCCGACGCGTCTGTCACCGCCCGCTACGTGACGTCCCGGCGCGTGGCCGTCGATGCCAAGGACGGAGCCGTACGGCTGGAGCTGGCCTCCGTGCCCGACCGGGTCGAGACCCGCACCAAGGACGGCTCCGTCGACATCGCGGTGCCGGACTCGAAGAACGGCGAGCGCGTCCGGTACGACGTACGGACCGAGACCTCCGACAGCGCCGTCGACGTGTCGGTGCCCAAGGACGACAGCAGCCCCCACCACGTCTCCGTCAACAGCACCGACGGCAAAGTCACGGTGCGCAGCGCGAACTAACGGGCCCGTGTATTCGTCCTTAACCGGTGGGAGAATGTGACACCGGGCAGGGCGGATGACAGCACGGGAGAGGGATAGTGACGGCGACACCTTCGCAGCCGTACACACCGGACAGAGCAGGGGTCAGAGGCGCGACCGAGGCGACAGACGCGGGAGGCACGGCAGGGGTGGCCGAGGCGGCGGCGGGCCGTGCGGCTCCTGCGACTGCTGCGGCTCCCGCGGTCCGTGCCTGCGGTGCCTCCTCCCGCCGGCTCCGCGGGAGCGCACGCCGCGCCCCCCTGCGTGACACCCTCGCCCTCGTCACCGCCGTCACCCTCTCCCTGCCGCTGCTCGCCCTCGCCGTCCCGGCCGCCTTCGCGGGCGGCGGCACCCGGCGCTGGTTCGGCGGGCGCGGCGAGAGCCTGCGTGCCGAGGCGCAGGCCGCGAAGGACGCCGCCGCGGCGGCCTTCTACGAACTGGACACCGCCCAGCGCGACCTCCGCATCTCCATCGAGACGATCGTCGCCGTCGACTCCTCGCCCGCGGCCCGGCGCGCCGTGTCCGACTTCGAGGCGATCGGGCTCCGCATCGACGAGGTCAGCCACCAGTACATCAGCGCGGTGGACGCCCACGACCTGGACCGCGATGACCTGGAGTCCTCCGTCGCGGCCCGCGCGAGGACCGAGCTCACCGCCGCGAAGACGGAGCTGGGCAGGACCAAGCAGGACCTGGAGCGCTTCCAGCAGGGCCTCGGGCCGCTGCTCGACAAGGCGGAGACCCAGCTCGCCCGGCTCGCCCCCGCGGTGGAGCGGGCCCGCCAGACGTTGCTCGCCGCGAGCAACGCCCTGGACTCCGTGCGCGCGGCCGGTCTCAAGGCCGACGACCTCGCCGCCCGCCTCGCGGCCCTCGGCCCCGAACTGACCAAGCTCAACCAGGGCGCGGGCCGCCACGGCGTACCGGAGACGCTGCAGCGCGCCGACCGCGTCCTGCGCGACGCCGAGGCCGTGCGCGCCGAGGCCGAGCGGCTGCCCGAGCGGGCCGCCGAGATCGACCGGCGCCTGGTCTCGCTGCGCACCCGCGCGCAGGCCCTGACGACCCGTACGGGGCAGGTCGACCCGGTCCTCAGCGAGCTGCGGCGCCGGTTCACCGCCGCGTGCTGGCAGGACCTGCAGCACGTCCCCGACCAGGCGGCGGAGAACGTGCGCCAGGCCGAGGCCAAGCTGAAGGAGGCCCAGCGGGCGCGCGACGAGCAGCGCTGGCCTGACGCCACCTCGCGGCTCTCCACGGTCCGGGCGCTGCTGAACACCACGGACGAGGCGGTCTCCGCGGCCGGCGACCGCCTCCAGCGGCTCAACGCGGTGTCGAAGGACCCGCAGCAGGAGATCGAGCGCACTCGCTTCGCGATCCGGGACGCGCAGCGCCTGGCGATGGCGGGCCGCCAGACGCCCGAGCAGCGCCACGCCCGCCCGCTCGACGAGTCCGTGGCCCGCCTGGACCGCGCGGTGGCGTCCCTGGAGGGCCGCCACCCCGACTACTGGCACTTCCTGACCGAGACCGAGGCGGTCCGCACGACCGTGGCCCGCGTGGTCGCGCAGATACGGGAGGAGCGGGGGCAGGGCGCCTGACGCCCCGCCCCCAACCAAGCGCGCCCCGACCACCGCCCGACCGCCGCGCACGTGCGCGTGGACGTGGACGTGGACGTGGCGCAGGTGCGGGTGCGTGTGCGTGTGCGGGTGCGTGTGCGTGTGCGTGTGCGTGTGCGTGCGGCAGACCCTGTCGTACGGGCGGATCCTGGAGTCACGCACGCACCAGGAGGCGGCCATGGCCACACATGCGCTTCATCCGGGGACGAAGCGGGGGCAACGAAATCGGTGGGGGCGACGGGAGCGGCGCCGCATCACGCTCGACGAGCACCTGCCCGTGGACCACCGGCTGAACCAGGTCTACCGCACGGGCGCGGGTCTGATGGGACTCATCCTGCTCGCGTTCGGCGTTCTCGGGCTCATCGACAAGGTCGGGTTTTCGACACGCGCGGCGACACGGTCGTCGGCCTCAGCACGAACGGTGCCCTCAGCGTCCTGTCGATCGCCGTCGGACTGCTGCTGCTCGTCGGCATGGTGATCGGCGGCAACTTCGCCTCGACCCTGAACATGGTCCTGGGGATCCTGTTCGTCGTCAGCGGCTTCGTCAACCTCGCCCTGCTGGACCGCAGCCAGAACATCCTGGCGTTCCGGATGCAGAACGTCCTCTTCAGCTTCGTGGTGGGGCTGCTGCTGATGGTTTTCGGGATGTACGGCAGGGTCAGCGGCGGTCTTTCGCACGACAACCCCTACTGGAAGGCGCGCCACCCGGATCTCTCCGGCTGAAACGGCTGTGCGAACGTGGGGAGATGCTCGCCTCTTCCCCGGCCTTCCCCGCGGCTCTCCGGGCGCGGCGCCTCGTCGCCATCGTGCGCGGCTCCGACCCCGACGCCTCTTTCCGTACGGTCATGACGCTCGTGGAGTCCGGCGTCCCCCTCGTCGAGGTCTCCCTCAGCGGCGCCGACGCGCTCGGCGTGCTGCGGCGGGCGCGGGCGGAGCTGGGCGCGGACGCGTGGCTCGGCGCGGGGACCGTACTCACCGCCGACGACGCGCGCCGGGCGGCCGACGCGGGCGCCAACCTCATCGTGACGCCCGGGCTCGGCGCGGGCGTCGACGAGGCCGCCCGGCTCGGCCTCCCGGTGCTCGGCGGCGTCCTCACGCCCACCGACGTCATCGCGGCCCGCGCGGCGGGCGTGACGGCGCTGAAGATCTTCCCCGCGTCGGCGATGGGCGGCCCCACCTACCTCAAGGCGTTGCGCGCCCCGTTCCCCGACGTCCCGTTCGTGCCGGTCGGCGGCGTGGACGCGGTGGCCGCGGAGGCGTATCTGGAGCTCGGCGCGGTCGCGGTGGGCGTCGGCTCACCGCTGATCGGCGACGCGGCCGACGGCGGCGACCTGGACGCGCTGCGCGCGCGGGCGGCGGAGTTCGTGCGGGTGACGGAGGAGGTGTCCCCCCGATGAGCACGCCCCCCGATACCCACGACATCCGCGACATCCGCGACACCCCCGAAAGCCCCGAAGCCCCCGAAGCCCCCAACGTCCTCACGCTCGGCGAGACCATGGTGGCCCTGCGCGGCAGCGGCCCCCTGAAACTGGGCGGCTCCCTCGACGTCTCCGTCGCCGGCGCCGAGAGCAACGTCGCCATCGGCCTGTCGCGCCTCGGTCACGCCGTCCGCTGGGCGGGGGCGGTCGGTGACGACGAGGCCGGCGAGCTGGTGCTGCGCACGCTGCGCGCGGAGGGCGTCGACGTCGGCGCGGCCACGCGTGATCCGTCGGCGCCGACGGGTCTGCTCCTCTTCGAACCCCGGCTGCCGGATGTGACCCGCGTGCACTACTACCGCGCGGGCTCGGCGGGTTCACGGCTGGCCCCCGACGCCGTCGACGCGGCGTTCGCGGCGGGGGCGCCGCGCGTCCTGCACCTCACGGGCATCACCCCGGCCCTGGGCCCGTCGCCGGCGGAGGCCTGCCGTCGCGCCCTGCGGCTCGCCCGCGACCACGGCACGCAGGTCTGCCTGGACGTGAACTTCCGCTCCCGCCTGTGGAGTTCCGACGAGGCGTCGACGGAGCTCCGCGCGTGGCTCCCCTACGTCGACGTGCTCATCGCCTCCGACGACGAACTCCCCCTGTGCCTCCCGTCCGCGGAGCCGGAGAGGTCTCTCCTGTCCGAAGGGATCCGCGAACTCGTGGTCAAGCTCGGCGCCCGGGGAGCCACCGTCCACACGGCCGACGACACGCTGCACTCCCCCGCACGGCAGGTCCACGCGGTGGACGCGGTAGGAGCGGGCGACGCGTTCGTGGCCGGCTACTTGTCGGCGCTGCTCGACGGCGCGGACGTGGCGACCCGCCTGGACCGCGCCATCACCACGGGTGCGTTCGCGGTGGCCTCCCGAGGCGACTGGGAGGGAGCCCCCACAAGATCGGAACTCCCCCTGCTGACCGCAGGAACAGGCACGGTGCTCCGCTGACCCGCGCGCCTTCGGCACAGCCCCGGGTGGACTTCCCAGGGGCACGACGGTGACGCAGGCCCAGGCGAACCAACCTGGAGCGCGATGGCGACGCAGGCCCAGACGGACCACCCAGGGGCGCGATGGCGACGCAGGCCCAGACGGACCACCCAGGGGCACGATGGCGACGCAGGCCCAGACGGACCACCCAGGGGCACGATCGCGACGCAGCCCCAGACGGACCACCCAGGGGCACGATCGCGACGCAGACCCGGACGGACCACCCAGGGGCGCGGGGAACTGCGCGATCAGCCACCACGCACCCGCAGCTCACCACAACCGGACCGCCCCGGAACCGCCCCCGCGCCGCCCCGAGCCGCCCCCCGCATCTCCTCCAAGGGCGACCTCAGCCGCAGCAACCGCCCCCACAGCATCCGCCTCCACCGGGCGCGGACGAGGGCGCGGGTGAGGACGAGGACGACGCGGAACCCCCTACCGCCACCGTGGACAACAGCTTCACCGTGTCCTCGTGTCCGGCAGGGCAGGACGCCGGCGCCCCCGACTCCGCCATCGGGCGCGACAGCTCGAACGTGTCACCACAGGACCGGCACCGGTACTCATAACGAGGCATGGCCCCAGGTTACTGGGGCCCCACCGCCGACAGGAACGCCCCGGCGATCTTCTCCCCCGCCGCGATCCCCCGCTCCGAAAGCACCGTGAGCCCCGCCGCCATGAACCCCGTGTCCGCGAGCTCCCCGTGCCCCGGCCGCCAGGACCGGTCCGCCGCGAGCAGCAGGTCCGCGTCGAGCAGCGAGTCGCCCGCGGCGAGGATCTCCTCGGCCCCGGCCCGCCGCGCGACCTCCCGCACGGCCGCGCTCTTGGTGAGCGGCTTCGGTACGGCGTACAGCTTGCGGCCCTGCAGCGAGACCGTCCAGCCGCGCCCCTCCGCCCAGACGGCGAGCTCCTTGACCCACTCCTCGGGCAGCAGCGCCCGCTCGACGACGAGGTACGCGAAGAGGTCCTCGGCGACGCGTTCCTTGAGCAGCCAGGCGGGGTCGGCGGTGCGCACCAGATGGGCGCGGACCTCGTCGAGCGTCGCGCACTCCGCGGCGAGGCGGCGCGCGACCGCCACCTGCCAGTCGGGGTCGGAGACGCCGTCGACGAGCAGGTGCCCGCCGTTGGCGCAGACCGCGAACTTCGGCGCGGGGCCGGGAAGACGGATGCGCCCGTACTGTTCGCGCGTACGCGTCGTGGTCGGCACGAAGACGCCCGTGCGGCCCAGCTCGTCGAGGAGCCCGGCGGCGGTCTCGGTGACGTACGACAGCGGCCTGCCCTCGTACACCTCGACGCAGAGCAGCCGCGGCGCCTCCGCGTCCGGCATGGTCAGACCGAGCGCGGCGGCGGAGTAGATGAGGGTGCGGTCGAGGTCGCTGGCGACGATCCGGGTCACGGTCACCGGGACGCCACCGCCTTGCCGTCCGCGCCGGTCGCGCCGCGCGTGTACTGCGGGTGGATCAACCCGACGCAGGTGTAAGGGAGTTCGTCGACCTCCTCGACGGGCACGCCTCGCTGCTCGGCGAGCAGGCGTACGTGGTCGAGGTCCGCGCCCGCGCCCTTGCGGGCCAGGATCTTCCAGGGGACGCGGCGCAGCAGCACGCGCGTCGTCTCGCCGACGCCCGGCTTGACGAGGTTCACGTCGTGGATGCCGTACTCCTCGCTGATCCGCTCGACGGCGGCCCAGCCCTCCCAGGTCGGCGCGCGGTCGGCCGCGAGCAGTTCCTTGACGCGTACCTCCACTGCGTCGGCCACCTCGTCGAAGTGCGCGGCGACCGCGTCGACGAAGTGCCCGGACACATCGGCGTCGGCGAGCTCGCGGTAGAACTTGCCGCCGTGGAAGTCGTCGGGACCGACCAGGTCGGCGCGGAGCACCGTACGCGAAATCAGCCCGGAAACCGTGGAGTTGAGGCAGGCGGAGGGGATGAGGAAGTCCTCGCGGGTGCCGTAGGTGCGGACGCACGAGCCGGGGTCGGCGAGCACGGCGATCTCGGGGCTGAAGCCGGCGGGGCCGCCCGCCTCCTCGAACTGCCGGATCGCGTCCGCCAGTTCGCGGGTGATCGCGCCCTTGCCCGTCCAGCCGTCGACGAAGACGACGTCGGCCGGGTCGTGGTGCGCGGCGAGCCAGCGCAGGGCGTTGGCGTCGATGCCGCGGCCGCGGACGATGGACACGGCGTAGTGCGGCAGGTCGAGGCCGTGCCGGTGCGCGGCCCAGCGGCGCATCAGGACGCCGACGGGGGTGCCCGCGCGGGCCAGGGAGACCAGGACCGGGCGCGGGGACCGCTCCGCGAGCACGGTCTCGGTGACGGTTCCGACGGCCTGTGCGATGCGGGCGGCCGAGGTGTCGAGTGCGGCGCGGAACAGTTCCTGGTAGCGCTCGCTCGGCTGGTACTCGACGGGCAGCGACTCGGCGTAGTGCGCGCCACCGCTCTGTATCGCCTCCTCGCGCTCCTCCGTGGGCGCCTCGAGCGTCACGTCCGAGAGGTCCTGGAGCAGCCAGCCGACGTCTTCGGGCGCGTACGAGGAGAAGGCGGGGCCACGGAGTGGCTCGGGAAGCATGCGGGACCTTTCGGGAACGTACTCGGGCACGCACTCGGGGACGTGCCCGGGTACGTACGAAGGGACGACGGCCAGCAGGACGTGTCCGGTGTGCGCGGACAGCTGCGCCAGCAGTCCGTCCTCGGCGTGCAGTCGAGGAGTGTCCGCGACGGAGTCGACGACGGCGACGATCGCGTCGAAGGCGGCGCCCGCGACGTTGTAGGCGTACCGGGTCCCGGGGCCGTCGGCCGGGTCGTCGTGCGCGGGGAAGGCGAGGCGGGTGCGTATCGCGTAGCCGGGGTCGTCCACGGCGAGGACGGGCGAGCGGGTCGTGGTGGAGAACCGCACCTCCGCCCCGGTGTGCCGGGCCAGCTCGACGCCGAGCGCCAGCGGCGCGTACATCAGCTCTTCGAAGCCGAGGACGAGCACGCGGCCGCGGCGGACGCCGTCGGGCAGCGCGTCCGCGATCCGGGCCGCCATGCCGGGCAGGGCCGCGTCGAGGGCCGCCCGGTGCGCGGGCGTGAAGCCGTGCCGCCCGCCGTCGGGGACGCCCGCGGGCCAGCCGAGGTCGACGCGGTCGACCGGAGCACGCTCCCCCAGCGGCTGCGGGACGGCGGCGGCGCCCTCGTGCTCGGCGACCAGCGCCTGGCCCTTCTCCAGGACGCCGTCGGGCAGCCGCACCGTGCCGGACGCGGCCGCGACGAGGTCGACGTGCGCGCCGATCTCGCGGGCGAAGTCGGCGAGCCGCCCCTGGTCCTCGGGCGAGCGCATGTCGACGAGCGCCACGATGACGTACCGCTGGCGCGGGAAGCGCTCGTGGAGGGCGCGGACGGTGTTCAGGACGGTGTTGCCCGTGGAGAACTCGTCGTCGACGAGGACGAGCGGCCCGTCCCCCGCGAGCAGCCGGGGGTCCTCGGGCAGCAGCAGGTGCGAGGTGGCGTGCGAGTGGGACTCCTCGAAGCCGCCGGCGCGCTCGACGCCCTCGACGGGGCGCCGGGTGGAGTGCAGGTAGGGGGCGAGGGCGACGCCGTCGGCGACGGCGTGGCCGAGGCCCGTCGCGGTCTCCGCGTAGCCGAGGACGACGGCGCGCCCGGCTTCCTCGTCGCCGAGGAGGTTCCGCACCCGGACGCCGAGGTCGCGCCCGGCCGCGTACACGACCGACGGGAGCTGCGGGACGTGCTTGCCCAGGACGTTCGACACCAGGAGGTGGGCCCGCTTGGGGTTGCGGCGCAGGGCGAGGCCGAGCATGCCGGGCAGCGCGTCGTCGCCGTCGAGGCCGACCCCGAGCCGCTCGGCGACCCAGCTTCCCGACCACACCGGCGTCTCGGGCACCGCGTTCTTGGATATGTACGTCATGTTCCTCTTGTCCATCAGCCGGGCAGCCCCGCCGTCAGCAGTTCGACGAAGCCGACGTCCTCCTTGGCGACGCCGAAGACCTCGGCGCGGCGCAGGGTCCGCTCGGCCCAGGCGCGGTGCGGCTTCACCTCGTTCATCTTGTTCGTGTACGAGGAGCGCAGGACCCCGCCGCCGCCCCGCTCCGGGCGCAGGATGTCCTCGGCGTCGCTGAACTCCTCGTGGCTGACCACGGAGAGCGCGTGCACGGGCAGCACGTGCGAGGGGTGGATGCAGGTCTTGCCGAGCAGGCCGTTGGCGCGGTCGAGTTCGATCTCGCGGAGCAGGCCGTCCATGTCGTGCTCGATGAGGGCCTGGCGCAGTTCGTCGGCGCGGCCCTCGAGGAAGGGGCTGCGGCGCAGCTGCGGCTTGAACATCCGCTCCTGCACGCGGAAGTACTCCCAGACCGGGCCTGTCACGGTGAAGCCGGTGCCGTCGGCCCTGCCGAGGACGTTGACCACGTCGGCGATGACGGAGGCGACGATCTGGACGTCGTAGGCGGTCATGTCCGGGGGCCTGCGCAGTCCGTACGCCGAGCAGAAGTCGGTGACGCCGAGGCGCAGCGCGAGGATCCGGTCGCGGTACTTGTCGACGGTGCGGGCTATCCCGGAGAGGGTCTCGGCGCGGCTCTCCAGGTGCAGCAGCTCGGGCGACTCCAGGACGGGCATGGCGAAGAGCCGCCGCGCCGGGCCGCCGTTTCCTTCGGGGCCTGCCGGAAGCTCCGCCTCCGCGGCCGCCAGCGCCTCCAGGAACGGAACGCCCCGCTCCTCGGTGAACTTGGGCAGGACGAATCCGGACAGCAGTCGGACGCTCGGGCCGAGCCTGCGGACCAGGTCGGGTATCTGCTCGGCGGCGCGGACCCGGATGAAGAGCAGGGGCGGCTCGACGTCCCGCTCCGCCAGGTCGGCGAAGTGCCGGACCAGGTTCTCCTCGGCGTCGGCGACCTCGGCGTCGTCGATGGAGTCCTCCAGGCAGACCACCATGGACACCACGCCGCGCCCGGCCTGTTTCAGGATGTCCTCGGCGAGCCGGGGGCGGGTGGCCGGGCTGTAGAGCGTGGCGCCCAGGGCGGGCGCGAGCAGGTGGGGCGGGGAGTCCGCGGTGAAGGCACACGGCTCCCGGTGGAAGAGGCGGTGCCGCACCTCTGGGGCGATATGCCCGAAATGACGCATGTGATTCCCTGCTATCGCCTGTTTCGTCGACGTGGGCCGTTCTGATGTGGCCGGTAATAGTACGTAGAGACGGGTGCCGGGGGTTCCCTCCGGGCATGAACTTCAGGTAACCCGGCCATGTCACACATGCTCACCACACAACCGTCGCACGCTCGCACCACCCGCAGGTCAGGAGCATGATGACGCGGCCGGGACCTTGAGGCCCCCGCGTTGTCCCACCCCTGCGGGGGAAGGCAGGATGACCGCATGACGCACGCGATGTTGAAGGGGTCGAACATCCCTCTCGAAGCCTCGGCCGTCCGCGCCGTGCTGCGCTGGACCCCCGGACAGGGCGTCCCCGACGTCGACGCGTCGGCGCTGCTGCTCGGCGGCGGCGGTCGGGTGCGCTCGGACGAGGACTTCGTCTTCTACAACCAGCCGCGCCACCCGGCGGGCAAGGTCTGGCGGCTCGGCAAGAAGCGGACCGCCGAGGGCCTGACGGACACCATCCAGACGGACCTCGCGGGCATGGAGCCGGCCGTCAGCCGCGTGCTCCTGGCCGCGTCGGCGGAGGGCGTCGCCTTTGAACACGTGCCCGCGCTGCGGATCCTGCTGTACGACGCATCCGTCGCCGAGGGCGAGCCGCTCGCGTACTTCGACATCACTCCGCAGACCGGCGAGGAGACGGCGCTGATCTGCGGGGAGCTCTACCGCCGCGGCGAGGGCTGGAAGTTCCGCGCGCTCGGCGAGGGGTACTCCAACGGCCTGGAGGGCCTCGCCTCCGACTTCGGCATCTCCGTGGACGACTCCGACTCCGGGGCCCCGGGGCCCGCGCCCTCGGCGTCCTTCCCGCTGCCGCCCCAGCAGCCCATGCCGCAGCAGCCGCCGGGCCCGTCCGTCGCCCAGCCCGCGCCGCAGTCGCCGCCCCAGCCCTCGTACGGCTATCCGCCCGAGCCGCCCCGGCACCCGGCGCCCCAGCCCTCCTACGGCTATCCACCGGCCGCGCCCACCCAGCCGACCCCGATCGTGCAGCCGGCCCCCGTCGCCCAGCCGTCGTACGGCTATCCGCAGCCGGTGACCCCGATGCCGGACCCGAACTTCCGGCTGCCTCCGCAGGGGCCTCAGTTCCTGTCCCGCTGACGGGGCCCGCACGGGGTCAGCCCACCTTGGACTTGTAGCCGCGGCCCCACTGGAGCCCCCAGCCGTACAGCCGGTCGAGCTCGGCCTGGAAGCCGTAGACGAACTTGACCTCGCGGCGCACGATCAGCTCGTCCTTGACGTTCTCGATGGAGACCACCGCGCACGAGCGGGCCTGCGGCTGCCGCTCGTCCAGGTCGATCTCGACCCGGGGGCCGTTGCTGGGGTAGAGCGTGACCTTCGCGTGGGTGCGATCAAAGGCGGGCGTCTGGTCGTAGATGTACACGAAGATCAGCAGTCGCTTGATCGCCTCGCGGTGGTCGAGGTTGACGTAGAGCGTCTCGCCCGAGCCCGATCCGAACCGGTCGTCGCCGCTGCCCTTCACGTACGGCGGCGAGTTGAGGCTCCCGAAGAAGTTGCCCAGCGGCTGCACCACGCCCTTGTCGCCGTCGGTCAGCTCGTACAGACAGCCCAGGTCGAGGTCGACGTTGACCATGCTCTGCGTGTGCGCCTGGACCGGCTCCGGGCGGAACATCTGGAAGGGGTTCCGCAGCAGGCCGCCGCCGCGCGGCTTGCCGACGAGGTCGGACGTCCGCATCTGCCAGGACAGGTTCACGCGCAGGTTGCCGGTGGCCGCGCCCTGCTTGGAGAGCGAGACCGTCGGGTGCCGCTTGGTCAGTTCGATGGAGTTGGTGGCGGCGCTGCCCGACTCGTAGTCCGTCGAACGCCCACGCCACAGACCGTCCCAGAAGGACATTCCGCCCCCAAGTGCCCTTGTGCCACCTACGAATACCGACGGGGCGGCCATGAGGACATCTCCTCGACGGCCGCCCCGCACAGAGCGTTCCTCACCCTGGCCGTCGTCACACTCCGGGAACCGGAATCGGACAGCTCGGCGAGGGAATCGGTCAGTCTCAGACGCCTGAGGAGACCTCCGCCTTGCCGCCGGAACTCCCCTGCCCCTCGGCTGCCGCGAGCCGCTTGTTCCTGATCACCGACGAGATGAAGGACCAGGCGATCAGGATGACGCCGACGGAACCGGTGATGACCTCGTGGATCTCGTACTGGATCGTGACCAGGAGGATCACCGCGAGGGCGCCGATCGCGTAGTGCGCGCCGTGCTCCAGGTACACATAGTCGTCGAGAGTGCCCTGGCGGACCAGGTAGACCGTGAGGGACCGGACGTACATGGCGCCGATACCGAGGCCGAGCGCCATCAGCACGATGTCGTTGGTGACGGCGAAGGCGCCGATGACACCGTCGAAGGAGAAGGACGCGTCAAGGACCTCGAGGTAGAGGAACATGAAGAACGCGGCCTTGCCGGCCAGGACGACGGCAGGAACCTTCTTGCCCGACTTCGCGGCCGCTTCCTCCTGCTCGTGCTCGCGCTCCTCCTCTTCCTCGAGCTTGTTCTCGAAGTATCCGGAGAGGCCGCCGACCACGAGATAGGTGATCAGACCCGCGATGCCTGAGATGAGGACTGTCTGCGCCTTGTCCACATGCATGCCGCCGTGCTGGTGGGCGTGGGTGGCGACGGTCATGGCGGAGATCAGGAGCACGACGAGCGCGATGCAGACCGACAGCATGTCGACCTTGCCGAGCTTGGCGAGCGGACGCTCCAGCCAGCCCAGCCACTTGATGTCCCGGTCCTCGAAGATGAAGTCGAGGAAGATCATCAGCAGGAACATGCCACCGAAGGCGGCGATCGACGGGTGGGCGTCCGTGACCAGCTGCTGGTACTGGTCCTTGTCGTTGAGCGCGAGACGGACGGCCTCGATCGGGCCGATCTTGGCACTGATGGCCACGATGACGACGGGGAAGACCAGTCGCATGCCGAAGACCGCGATCAGCACACCGACGGTGAGGAAGATCTTCTGCCAGAAGGCATTCATCTTCTTCAGGATTCCGGCGTTGACCACCGCGTTGTCGAAGGACAGCGAGATCTCGAGGACGGACAGGATCGCCACGACTCCGAAGCCTGTCCACCCCCCGTAGAACACCGCGGCGACCAGGCCGAGCGCGGTGACCGCGAACGACCAGCCGAAGGTTTTCAGAAGCACTGGCTACCCAATCGTGTGTGTACGGGCTCCCGTGTAGCGGTCTCCCCCGCGCCGGTCCCCTGCTTTACGAAACGTTGACCCCGAAGTCTAGAGCGATACCGCGCAGGCCGGACGCGTACCCCTGCCCGACCGCACGGAACTTCCACTCCCCGCCGTACCGGTACACCTCGCCGAAGATCATCGCCGTCTCCGATGAGGCGTCCTCGCTGAGGTCGTAGCGGGCCAGTTCCTGGCCGTCCGCCTGGTTCACGACGCGGATGAACGCGTTGCTGACCTGGCCGAACGTCTGACCCCTGTTGTCCGCGTCGTGGATCGAGACCGGGAAGATGATCTTGTCGCAGTTCTCCGGGACCTTGGAGAGGTCGATCAGGAGCGACTCGTCGTCGCCGTCACCCTCACCCGTGAGGTTGTCGCCGGTGTGTTCGACGGAGCCGTCGGGGCTCTTCAGGTTGTTGTAGAAGACGAACCACTCGTCGCCGAGGACCCGGCCCGCGTTGCACAGCAGCGCGCTGGCGTCGAGGTCGAAGGGGGCGCCGGTGGTGGAGCGCGCGTCCCAGCCCAGGCCGACGAGGATCTGGGTGAGGTTCGGTGCGGCCTTGGAGAGGGAGACATTGCCTCCCTTGGCGAGTGTGACGCCCATGGTGAAGTCCTCCCCGTGATGACGGAAACCCCCGGGCGGCGGTGACCGCGCACGGGGTGGTGAGCACGTCCGGCGCCGCACCTCGAAACTGTGCGGCGCCGGACGGAGAGCGCTGGGGCGTGCTCGACTCAGACGTTGACGCCGAAGTCCTGCGCGATGCCGCGCAGACCCGAGGCGTAGCCCTGGCCGACCGCGCGGAACTTCCACTCGGCGCCGTGGCGGTACAGCTCGCCGAAGACCATGGCGGTCTCCGTCGAGGCGTCCTCGGAGAGGTCGTACCGCGCGATCTCCGCGCCGCCCGCCTGGTTCACGACGCGGATGAACGCGTTGCGCACCTGGCCGAACGACTGCTGGCGGTTCTCGGCGTCGTAGATCGAGACCGGGAAGACGATCTTCTCGACATCCGCGGGGACCGCGGCCAGGTCGACCTTGATCGCCTCGTCGTCGCCCTCGCCCTCGCCGGTGGTGTTGTCACCGGTGTGCTCGACGGAGCCGTCGGGGCTCTTCAGGTTGTTGAAGAAGACGAAGTTCTGGTCATTGCTGACCTTGCCCTCCGCGTTCGTCAGGATCGCGCTGGCGTCGAGGTCGAAGTCCGTACCGGTGGTGGTGCGGACGTCCCAGCCGAGGCCGACCAGAACCGCGGTCAGTCCCGGCGCCTCCTTGCTCAGCGATACGTTGCCGCCCTTGCTGAGGCTGACTCCCACGAGTCCTCCCAATTGGTGTCCAGGGGCGGGGAGCCCCAAGCGTTGCGTTGCCATCGGATCAACGTGTGGATCCTAGTGACCGGTTCCCGGCCGCGAGCGAAAACAGGGCTCGCTCAGAGCGTTTCGAGCGCCTCGACGTACTCGTTCAGGTCACGCGCGTCGGGCAGGCCGTTGACGACGGTCCAGCGCACCACGCCCTCCTTGTCGATGATGAAGGTGCCGCGCACCGCGCAGCCCTTCTCCTCGTCGAAGACGCCGTACGCCCGCGAGACCTCGCCGTGCGGCCAGAAGTCGGAGACCAGCGGGTACTCCAGGCCCTCCTGGTCGGCGAAGACACGCAGCGTGTGGATGGAGTCGTTGGAGACCGCGAGCAGCTGCGTGTCGTCGTTGACGAACTTGGGGAGTTCGTCGCGGAGCGCGCAGAGCTCGCCGGTGCACACGCCGGTGAAGGCGAACGGGTAGAACAGCAGCACCACGTTCTTCTCGCCGCGGAAATCGGACAGCCGCACGGTCCTGCCGTGGTTGTCCTTCAGCTCGAAATCCGGGGCCTTGGTGCCGGCCGCGATTCCATCGAGCGCCATGTGTACGCATCCCTTCGACGGGGCCCATTCGGGTGGGGCTGTTCGGGTGAGTCCACCCTACGTCCGTGCGATCCGCACGGCCCGTACCCCACGCAGGCCCCACGCATGCGCGAGGCTCCCCGCCGACCCGCAGGTCGGCGAGGAGCCTCACCAGCACTCGTTCCAGCGGAGTGCTATCGCTTCTTGGCGGCGCCCTTCGGCGTGTTGAGACGGCTGCCGCTCCAGTCCTTGCCGGCGTTGACGCTCTTGGTCGCCGACAGGCCCGCGGTGGTGGCCGCCTCGCCGATCTCGCTCGGCTCGACGTAACCGTCACGACCGGTCTTCGGAGTCAGCAGCAGAATCGAGCCGCCCTCCTCCATGTACGCGATGGCATCCACCAGCGCATCAGTCAGGTCCCCGTCGTCCTCACGGAACCAGAGCACCACGGCGTCGGCCACGTCGTCGTACTCCTCGTCGACGAGCTCTGTGCCTGTGGCCTGCTCGATGGCCTCGCGGAGCTCCTGGTCGACGTCGTCGTCGTAGCCGATCTCCTGGACCACCTGGTCGGGCTGGAAACCAAGCCTTACGGCAAGGTTCGTCTCCGCGTGGTCCGCGGTCGCGCTCACGGATTGCCTCCTGATCATGTTTTTGGGAATGCCTGTCAGCCACGCGCGTGCGCGGGGCGTTGGCCGTAGTCCACACGGGCGGGGCGGATCGCGCAAGTACCCGGCCGCCGAGACCGCCGAAACGGTGACGTTCCCGACCGTGTCGCCGCAACTGTCGCCACACCCGTACGAGACCGAACGGCTCTGCGAAGCGGTTAGGCAGGATGGGCGTATCGTTGCGATTTGGGCCGAGCCTACCCCAGGGACGGCCGGCGGAGCGTCGCGGTTACCTCTCGGTAGACATGACGTTCGCTTCCGCGAGGTACACGATGGGGAGCGGTGCAAGGCCAGGTGTGACCCAGGCGAGAGCCCCAACAGCGAAGGAACAGCGTGGCTTCCGGATCCGATCGCAACCCGATCATCATTGGCGGCCTGCCGAGTCAGGTCCCGGACTTCGATCCCGAAGAGACCCAGGAGTGGCTCGACTCCCTCGATGCCGCGGTCGACGAACGCGGCCGCGAGCGGGCCAGGTACCTGATGCTCCGGCTGATCGAGCGCGCGCGGGAGAAGCGCGTCGCCGTGCCGGAGATGCGCAGTACGGACTACGTCAACACGATCGCCACCAAGGACGAGCCGTTCTTCCCCGGCAACGAGGAAATCGAACGCAAGGTCCTGAACGCCACCCGCTGGAACGCCGCGGTGATGGTCTCGCGGGCCCAGCGCCCCGGCATCGGCGTCGGCGGCCACATCGCCACCTTCGCCTCCTCCGCCTCGCTCTACGACGTGGGCTTCAACCACTTCTTCCGCGGCAAGGACGAGGGCGACGGCGGCGACCAGATCTTCTTCCAGGGACACGCGTCCCCGGGCATCTACGCCCGCGCCTTCCTCCTCGACCGGCTCTCCGAGCAGCAGCTCGACGCGTTCCGGCAGGAGAAGTCGAAGGCCCCGCACGGCCTCTCGTCCTACCCCCACCCGCGCCTCATGCCGGACTTCTGGGAGTTCCCGACCGTCTCGATGGGCCTCGGCCCGCTCGGCGCGATCTTCCAGGCCCGCATGAACCGCTACATGGAGGCGCGCGGCATCGCCGACACCTCCAAGTCGCACGTGTGGGCCTACCTCGGCGACGGCGAGATGGACGAGCCCGAGTCGCTCGGCCAGCTCTCCATCGCCGCCCGCGAGGGCCTGGACAACCTGACCTTCGTCGTCAACTGCAACCTCCAGCGCCTCGACGGCCCGGTGCGCGGCAACGGAAAGATCATCCAGGAGCTGGAGTCCCAGTTCCGCGGTGCCGGCTGGAACGTCATCAAGCTGGTCTGGGACCGCAGCTGGGACCCGCTGCTCGCGCAGGACCGCGACGGCGTCCTGGTCAACCGGCTCAACACCACGCCCGACGGCCAGTTCCAGACGTACGCGACCGAGACCGGTTCGTACATCCGCGAGCACTTCTTCGGCGACGACCACCGGCTGCGCGCCATGGTCGAGAACATGACCGACGAGCAGATCCTGCACCTGGGCCGCGGCGGACACGACCACAAGAAGGTCTACGCGGCGTACGCGGCGGCCAAGGCCCACAAGGGCCAGCCGACGGTGATCCTCGCGCAGACGGTCAAGGGCTGGACCCTCGGCCCGAACTTCGAGGGCCGCAACGCCACGCACCAGATGAAGAAGCTCACGGTCGACGACCTCAAGGGCTTCCGCGACCGCCTGCACATCCCGATCACGGACAAGCAGCTGGAGGGCGGCGCCCCGCCGTACTACCACCCGGGCCGCGACTCCGAAGAGATCCAGTACATGCACGACCGCCGCAAGGGTCTTGGCGGGTACGTCCCGACCCGCGTCGTGCGCTCCAAGCCCCTCCAGCTGCCCGAGGACAAGGCGTACGCGGCCGCGAAGAAGGGCTCGGGTCAGCAGTCGATCGCCACCACCATGGCGTTCGTCCGCATCCTGAAGGACCTCATGCGGGACAAGGAGATCGGCAAGCGTTTCGTGCTGATCGCCCCCGACGAGTACCGCACCTTCGGCATGGACGCGTTCTTCCCGAGCGCGAAGATCTACAACCCGCTCGGCCAGCAGTACGAGGCCGTGGACCGCGAGCTCCTCCTCGCGTACAAGGAGTCACCGACCGGCCAGATGCTGCACGACGGCATCTCGGAGGCGGGCTGCACGGCGTCCCTGATCGCCGCAGGCTCGGCCTACGCGACGCACGGCGAGCCGCTGATCCCCGTCTACGTCTTCTACTCGATGTTCGGTTTCCAGCGCACCGGCGACCAGTTCTGGCAGATGGCCGACCAGCTGGCCCGCGGCTTCGTCCTGGGTGCCACCGCCGGCCGCACGACACTGACCGGCGAGGGCCTGCAGCACGCGGACGGCCACTCGCAGCTGCTCGCCTCGACCAACCCTGGCTGCGTCGCCTACGACCCCGCCTTCGGTTACGAGATCGCGCACATCGTCAAGGACGGCCTGCGCCGGATGTACGGCCCCGACAGCGAGGACGTCTTCTACTACCTCACCGTCTACAACGAGCCGATCCAGCACCCGGCCGAGCCCGCCGACGTGGACGTCGACGGCATCCTCAAGGGCATCTACCGCTTCAAGGCCGGTGAGCAGGGCGCCGTCCCGGCGCAGATCCTCGCCTCCGGTGTCGCGGTGCCGTGGGCGGTCGAGGCGCAGCAGATCCTGGCCTCGGAGTGGAACGTCAAGGCGGACGTCTGGTCGGCGACCTCCTGGAACGAGCTGCGCCGCGAGGCGGTGGACGTGGAGCGCCACAACCTCCTGCACCCCGAGGAGGAGCAGCGCGTCCCGTACGTGACGCGGAAGCTGTCCGGCGCCGAGGGCCCGTTCGTGGCCGTCTCGGACTGGATGCGGAGCGTTCCGGACCAGATCTCCCGCTGGGTGCCCGGCACGTACCAGTCGCTGGGTGCGGACGGCTTCGGCTTCGCCGACACGCGTGGTGCGGCCCGCCGCTTCTTCCACATCGACGCGCAGTCGATCGTGGTCGGCGTGCTGACCGAGCTGGCGCGCGAGGGCAAGGTGGACCGCTCCGTCCTGAAGCAGGCGGTCGACCGCTACCAGCTCCTCGACGTCACGGCGGCCGACCCGGGCGCGGCGGGCGGCGACGCGTAGCACGGCACGCCCGGCGGGGCGGAGGAACGAGCCGGAGGGCGGCGGGATCGGTTCCCGTCGCCCTCCGGCTTTCCCGCGGCGTCCGCGGGCCCTTCAGGACGTGCGGTGCGTCGCGCGATCCGGCCGGTTCCGCGACCCCGTACGGCCGCGTGAGCCGGGGAGCTTGCGCGTGGTGCGTCCGGGGCCCGCCACCGTCCGGGTACCCCCCTTCAGCTCTCCCAGACCTTGAAGGCCCGGATGCGGTACGGCGATTCGGGCGCCCAGGTGCCGCTGCCGGGGTACGTGTCGAACTCGCCGGTCTCCGCGCACTCCGCCGACTGGTACACGGTGACGGGCCGTCCCGTGCGGTTGGCGAGGGATTCCGCGCTGCCCCCCTCCGGCAGCGCGGTGCAGCTCTCGATGTCGATGTCCGACAGCTCGTACACCTGGCGGGCACCCTTGAACTGCGCCTTCTGCCAGAGACACACCTCCCCCGGGCCGCAGGGACGCAGCGTCGGCGGGGCGGCGGCCCCGGCGTGTGCGGGTGTGAGGATGACAGCGGCGAGTGCGGCTGCCGCGATGGTCGTGGGCATGGTCGTACGCATGTGCTCAACCCCCGTGTGCCGGCGTTCTTCCGACTGCACTGTGGACCCGCCCTTCGGGGCGTCGGAAGGGGTACGAAGAGGCCTCACCCTGATAGGCGAAAGCCCCCCAGGATGTCCCTGAGGGGCTTTCCCCGACACGCGTGGCCCGGACGTGCGGCTCAGACGTGCGGCCCGGATGTGCGGCCCGGATGTGTGGCTCAGATGTGGCCGACGCCCGCGCCCGCCTCGGCGTTGTCGCCGCGCTTGGTCAGGAACGCGACGAAGACCGCGGCCACGGCGACACCGGTGGCGACCAGGCAGGCCATGCCCATGCCCGACATGAAGGTGTCGTGCGCGACCGAGGTGATCTGGTCGGCGATGGACGGCGGGGCCTTCGGCGGCACCGGCGCCACACCGACCTGGACGGCTTCCGCCGCCTTGTCGAGCTGGGCCTCGCTGAGCGGCGGGAGCTTCGCGTCGGCCCAGTTGTCGGGCAGGTCGCTGTCGACCTTCGAGGCCATGACGGCGCCGAGGACGGCCGTGCCGAGGCTGCCGCCGATCTGCATCGCGGCCTGCTGGAGGCCGCCGGCGACGCCGGAGAGCTCCATCGGCGCGTTGCCGACGATGACCTCGGTGGCGCCGACCATGACGGGGGCGAGGCCGAAGCCCAGGAGGGCGAACCAGATCGACATGAGGCCGCTGCCGGTCCCTGCCTCCAGCGTGGACATGCCGTACATGGCGACGGCCGTGCAGAGCATGCCGCCCGCCAGCGGGATGCGCGGGCCCATCTTGGTGATCATGGCGCCCGCGAGCGGCGAGCCGACGATCATCATGCCGGTGAGCGGCAGCAGGTGCAGACCGCTGTCGACGGGGCTCATGCCGTGCACGTTCTGGAGGTAGAAGGTGACGAAGAAGAGTCCGCCCATGAACGCGATGGCCATGAGCACCATCAGGACCACGCCCGCGGACAGCGGCACCGAACGGAACAGGGCCAGCGGGATGAGCGGTTCCTCGACCTTCGACTCCCAGACCGCGAAGAGCGCGAAACTCACCACGGAGGCGCCGATGAAGGTCCAGGTCATGCCCGCGCCCCAGCCCCACTCCGGGGCCTTGATGAGCGCCCAGACCAGGCAGAACATGGCCGCCGACAGCAGCGCGATGCCGACCACGTCGAAGGACTTCGGCGCGTTCTCCGCGCGGTGGTCCTTGAGGATGACGATGCCGAGCACCAGGGCGATGACGCCGACCGGCACGTTGATGAAGAAGACGGACTGCCAGCTGACGTGCTGGACGAGGAGGCCGCCGAGGATCGGGCCGCCGGCCGTGGAGGCGCCGATGACCATGCTCCAGAGCCCGATGGCCATGTTGAGCTTCTCGGCCGGGAACGTGGCCCGGAGGAGGCCGAGCGCGGCGGGCATCAGCAGGGCTCCGAAGAGTCCCTGGAGCACGCGGAAGACGACCACCATCGCGATGCTGTCCGAGAGGCCGATGGCTCCGGAGGCGGCGGCGAAGCCGACCACGCCGATGAGGAAGGTCTGCCGGTGGCCGAAGCGGTCACCCAGCTTGCCCGCGGTGATCAGCGCGACGGCGAGCGCGAGGAAGTAGCCGTTGGTGATCCACTGGACGTCCGCGAAGGTGGCGCCGAGGTCCTTCTGGATGGCCGGGTTGGCTATCGCCACGATGGTGCCGTCGAGGGCGACCATCATCACGCCGATCGCCACGGCGAACAGCGTCAGCCAGGGGTGGCCACGGAGCCCCTTGGCCGGGGCCGGAACGGGGGCGGGCTCCGGCCCCTTGTCCGCCTTGTCGACGGTGATCTGACTAGTCATGCGACGAGGTTAGTGACAGCGACTGACAGTTGACAAACCATTTCACTAGTCGGTAACTGTCACGTCGCTCACAGGTAAGGTGAACTGGGAAAACGCGAGGAAGAGGGCCACGGCGTGAAGACGACCCAGCCGGCGACGGGACTGCGCGAGCGCAAGAAGCAGCGCACCCGGGACACCCTCCTGCGCGTGGCGCTCGAACTCTTCACGACCAAGGGGTACGAGGAGACGACCGTCGACGAGATCGTCGAAGCGGTCGACGTCTCGCAGCGCACCTTCTTCCGGTACTTCGCCAACAAGCAGGAAGCCGCCTTCGCCGTCCAGCAGATGATCGAGGCGCGCTTCGTGCAGGCCGTGCGCGACCGCCCCGCCCACGAGGCCCCGCTGGTGGCGCTGCGCGGCGCCGTCCTCGGCACCTGGGAGGCGATGGGGCAGTCCATCGAGGAGGTCGTCCCGGTCGAACTCCACATGCGCACCTATCAGATGATCGAGTCGACACCCGCGCTGCTCGCCGTCCACCTGCGCCGGTCCATCGAGACCGAGGACGAGGTGGCCCGCGTGATCGCCGAGCGTGAGGGGCTCGACCTGGAGACCGACCCGAGGCCGCGCGTGGCGGTGGCCGCGTTCAGCGGCGTCATGCGGATCACGGGACGCCTGTGGGGCGCGGGCGAGGACACCAGCCCGGAGTCGATCCGCGCACTGACGGAGACGTACCTCGACCACCTGGGACCCGCACTGGCGGAGGGCTGGCGCACCACACACGGAGCGTGACCCGGTGGCAGCGGATGCGCCCGCTATGCCTCAATTCACCCTCCAGAAACGTGATCTGCACCACGCGATGCACGGTAAACATCACGGTTCTCCTAGGGTGTTCCGTAGTGACTTCCTTCGACTCCTCCCCCCAACTCAACGCATGGCGCGCCCTGCTCGCGCTCGCCGTCGTGTTCGTCATGCTGGCGACGACCGGCTGGACCGCCGTGCGCCACAACAGGGGCGACGCGTCGCCCCTGCAAGCCGCGCTCTCCGCCTGGGAGCGGGGAAGCATCGACGGGCGCGAACTGCCCGACCCCGATGCCCCCGCCGGCCGGCTCGCCCGCTTCTTCGCCTCCCTCGACGGACACCAGCGCAACCGGCTCGCCGGCCGCTACCCGCTCGCGGTCGGCAACATGAACGGCGCGCCCGCCACGCTCCGCTACCGCGCGAACCACATCGCGCTGGGACAGGCCCGCAAGGTCGAGCGTGAACGCATGCACGACAAGCGCCTCTCCCCGCTGGGGCAGCAGGAGGCCGAGCGCAGGATGAAGCGGTTCGGCGTGATGATGCGCCCGGGACGCCAGGTCCTCGCCTTCGACCCCATGGGCTCCGGACGCATGGCGGAGGTCTTCGGGGACTTGGACAAGGCCCGCCGTGTCTCCGTCGTCGTGCCCGGTGTCGACACCAACGTGCTGACCTTCGAGCGGACGTTCCGCAAGTACTCGGCGCCGGTGGGCATGGCGAAGTCGCTCTACCGCGCGGAGCACGCGGTCAGCCCCCGCTCGCGTACCGCCGTGATCGCCTGGGCCGACTACACCGCGCCCGTCGGCATCGGTGTGGACGCGGCCACCGCGATGCGCGCCGAGGACGGGGCCACCCGCCTCGAAGCCATGGTGCGCGGCCTGCCGGGCCGTACCCCGGTCGCGCTGTACTGCCACAGCTACGGCTCCGTGGTGTGCGGTGTGGCCGCGCGGGACCTGCCTTCGCGGGTCACGGACATCGCGGTGGCGGGCAGCCCCGGCATGCGGGCCGACTCGGCCTCCCAGCTGGGCACGGGCGCCCGGATCTGGGCGACCCGGGACGGCGACGACTGGATCCAGGACGTCCCGAACATGGAGTTCGGCGGGCTCGGCCACGGCGCCGACCCGGTGGCCGAGGGCTTCGGGGCGCGCGTGTTCTCCGCGACGGGCGCTCGGGGCCACACCGGCTATTTCGAGCCGGGCACGGAGAGCCTGCGGAACTTCGCGGAAATCGGGACCGGTTCGTACCACGCGGTGCGGTGTGCGAGCGGGGACGGTGCCTGCCGGAACGGTATTTCCGGCGGGGCAGCGGCCTGACGCGCGTAGAAATCTATGAAACAGCGGCCCGCCGCAGGAGGGACGGAGGCGCGCGTGCCGCCTACGATGAGCCGCATGGGTGATGTTCTGGCCGGATTTCATGCCGCCTGGGAGTTCGAGTCCGACTCTGTGCTCATCCGCTTCGAACGGGGAATCCGCACGCCGAAGCTGTTCCAGGCGCTCGGCGAACGGCGCATCCCCCACGAAGCGATCTCGGCGGTGACGCTCTCCCCCGGCAAACGCGGGACCGTGGTCCTGCATGCCGTCCCGAGACCGGGCGCCGATCCTCTGATGGAGGCCGCGGCGGGGCAGCTCAAGGAGAGCTGCGACCCGTACCGTCTGGTGCTGCCCGCGGAGCGGGAGACGCTCGCCGAGTACTACGCGGACGAGCTGCGCGCGCAGCTGCCGCCGGACGACGGAGAGAGCCCGGACCGCTTTCTGGTGGCGCCGCCCGAGGCACCGCTGCAGTTCAAGGCGTACGACGGGAAGGCGTCCTTCGACGGGAAGCTGGTGTCGTTCCGCTGGTTCTGGACGGGGGCGTCCTCGGCGAAGTGGAAAGCCGGTGACCAGAGCTTCCTGGTCACCGACCTGAGCGGCATCGAGTGGCGCTCCCCCGAGGTGTTCGAGGGCCATCTGCGGCTGCTGCGGCGCGAGACGCCGGTGGCGCAGCCCGCACAGGCCGACCAGGACCCGGCGGCCGTCGTCTTCGGCCTCGGCTACGGCCCGGTCCACGAGTCGCTGCCGTTCGCCGCGTCGGTCCTCGCCGCGGTGCGGGCGTCGGGCCCGGCGCCGAACTCCGACGGCATCGGCGCCGTCGCCGCCGTGACGCCTGCCGTGCGGCGCGACCCGGCGGACATCGCGGAGCGCATCCGGCACCTGGGCGAGCTGCACCGAGCGGGCCTGCTCACGGACGACGAGTTCACGATGAAGAAGACCGAGCTCCTCGCCGAGCTGTGATGACACAGGCTCTGCGGCCCGACCGTTGCGCTACTCGCGTCCCGCCGACGTGAAGGTCATGTCGGCGTAGCGGTCACCCTTGACGCCGGCGGCGATCGGTTCGAGGGCGGCGAGGTCGTTCTCGGTGAGGGTGATGCGGGTGGCCGCGGTGTTCTCCTCGACCCGGGTGGCCTTGCGGGTGCCGGGGATCGGGACGACGGGCAGGCCGTGGACGCCGGCCTGCTGCTGGACCCAGGCCAGGGCGATCTGGCCGAGGCTGGCTCCGTGCGCCTCGGCGACGGAGCGGACGGGGGCCAGGAGGGCGGCGTTGGCGGTGGCGTTGGCGCCGGTGAAGCGGGGCTGCCGGCGCCGGAAGTCGTCCTCGCCGAGCTCCTTGTCGGCGCTGACGAACGAGCCGGTGAGGAAGCCGCGGCCGAGCGGGGAGTAGGGCACGAGGGCCACGCCGAGGTCGGCGGCGGCCGGGACCACGCCGCGCTCGATGTCGCGGCTGAAGAGCGACCACTCCGACTGCACGGCCGCGATGGGGTGGACGGCGTGCGCGGCGCGCAGTTCGCCGCCGGTGACCTCGCTCAGGCCGATGTGCTTGACCTTGCCCGCCGCGACGAGCTCCGCGAGGACGCCGACCGTTTCCTCGATCGGCACGTTCGGGTCGCGGCGGTGCATGTAGTAGAGGTCGATGACGTCCGTGCCCAGGCGGCGCAGGCTCGCGTCGATACTGGCCCGGATGTACGCGGGGCTGTTGTCGATGCGCCGCTTCGTCGGCTCTGCCGGGTCGATGGCCAGGGCGAACTTGGTGGCGAGGACGATCTCGTCGCGGTGCGCCTTGACGAAGGGGGCCAGGAACTCCTCGTTCTCGCCCATGCCGTAGACGTCGGCGGTGTCGTAGAGGGTGACGCCGAGCTCCAGGGCGCGGTCCAGGGTGGCGCGGGCCTGGTCGGTGTCCGTGGGGCCGTAGGCGAAGCTCATGCCCATGCAGCCGAGACCCTGGACGCCGACCTCGGGGCCGCCCGTGCCGAGCCGCACCTTCGCTATTGCCTTCTCCGTCATCGGTCAGGGCCTTTCCGACGCCCTGCGGGCGCTCGCATAGTTGTCGATCTTGTAGTCGAGGACGGCGAGGGTGTCCTGCAGCTCCGTGATGCGCGCGCGGACGTCGCGCCGGGTCTGCTCGAGGAGTTCCTGGCGCTGCGGGAAGGTGTGCTGCCCTTCGCGCACCAGCTCCGCGTACCGGACCATGTCCGCCACCGGCATCCCGGTCAGGCGCAGCTTGCCGACGAAGGCCAGCCACTCCAGGTCGCGGTTGCGGTAGCGGCGCTGTCCCGTGTGGGAGCGGTCGATGTGCGGCATCAGGCCGATCCGCTCGTACCACCGCAGGGTGTAGGCGGAGAGCCCGGTGCGGTCGACGACTTCACTGATCGTGTAGTGGTCCTGCCCGTCCGGTTTCACATGGATCCTGGTCTCCGTCACCGTCATGGTCCACACGCTAGAACCCTGGAGTGCACTCCAGGCAACCGGATCCGGGGAAAATTCAGGAGCCGTCCCATCCCCTGGTCACTACGGTTCCCGCATGAGTCTCGTACGCCGTGCCACACCGGAAGACGCCGAGGAACTGCTCAGACTGAGGCAGGTGATGATCGATTCCGTCTTCGCCGGGCGCTCCGCGGCCGCCGGGGGCTCCGCCGCCGAGTCCGACACGAGGTGGCACGCCGAGTCCCTGCCGACCGTACGGCGACGGCTCGCGGAGACCGGGGGAGACTTCGCGGCGTTCGTCGTCGCTCATCCGGAGCGGCCGGGCGGGCTCGCGGCGCTGGCCGTCGGGACGCTCGACTACCGGATCGGGCGCGCGGGCAACCCGCACGGCCTGACCGGCTCCGTCTTCAGCGTCGCCACCGACCCGGACCAGCGGCGCAAGGGGTACGCACGGGCGGCCATGGAGGTGCTGCTCGACTGGTTCCGTGAGCGCGGGGCGGGCAGCGTGGACCTGAACGCGTCGGTGGAGGCGGAGCCGCTGTACGCGTCGCTCGGTTTCGTGCGCAAGCCCGACCCCTCGATGCGGCTGAACCTCTAGGCCGCTTAGGCTCGGGTGCATGCAGAGCCTCGCGTTGATCGAGAACTGGCCGGTACCCACCGCCGCCGCGGCCGTCGTACGGGCGGACGGCACCGTCGTGGGGGCGCACGGCCCCACGGACCGGCGTTTCGCGCTCGCCTCGGTCACCAAGCCCCTCGCGGCGTACGCGGCGCTCGTCGCGTACGAGGAGGGGGCGGTCGAGCTCGACGGGCCCGCGGGGCCCGAGGGGTCGACGGTGCGGCACCTGCTCGCGCACACCAGCGGCCTCGCGTTCGACGAGCACCGGGTGACGTCGGCGCCGGGGACGCGGCGGCTGTACTCGAACGCGGGGTTCGAGGTGCTCGGCGACCACATCGCCAAGGCGACCGACATCCCCTTCGAGGAGTATCTGCGGCAGGCGGTCCTGGCGCCGCTGGGGATGACGTCCACCACGCTGGAGGGCGACCTCTCGCCCGCCAAGGACGGCGTGTCCACGGTCGACGACCTGGTGCGGTTCGCGGCGGAGGTGCAGGCCCCCCGGCTGCTCGACGCGCGGACCGTGGCGGCGGCGATGACCGTGACGTACCCCGGCCTGAAGGGCGTCCTTCCCGGGTACGGGCACCAGAACCCCAACGACTGGGGGCTCGGCTTCGAGATCCGGGACTCCAAGACGCCCCACTGGACGGGGAGTTCCTCGTCGCCCCGGACCTTCGGGCACTTCGGGCAGGCGGGTACGTTCCTGTGGGTCGACCCCGACGCGCAGGCGGCCTGCGTCGCGCTCACCGACCGGCCCTTCGGACCGTGGGCCGCCGAGGTGTGGCCCCCGTTCACCGACGCGGTACTCGCCGACCTCCGCGGTTAGGAACCGCTCGCCATCTCCCAGATCAGCACCTCGGCCGTGTCCTGGGCCTCCCCTTCGAGCCCGGACTCCGCGCCGATCCGCGCGGAGTCCCCCGGGCGCAGCAGATCGCCCGCGAGGGACAGCGCGCCGCGCACCACGTGGACGTACACGAACGGCGCCTCCGGCACCGCGAGCCGCTCCCCCGCCGCCAAGCGCCGCACGTGCAGGAGCGCCCCCGCGCCCGGCACCGCGTACGGCGTCGAGTCGGCGATCCCGCGCACCACCTCGTAGGACGGCTCGCCGCCCGGGGCGAGCGGTGCCAGCCACATCTGGACGAAGACCAGCGGGTCCGGGCCGTCGTTGCGTTCCACGTGGCGGACGCCGCCCGCGGCCGAGAGGTGCTGCACGTCACCGGGGCGGACCAGGGACGCGTGGCCCTCCGAATCGCGGTGGGTGAGCTCGCCCTCGACGACCCAGGTCACGATCTCCGTGTGGCTGTGCGGATGCTCGTCGAAGCCCGCGCCGGGCGCCAGGCGCTCCTCGTTGCAGGCCAGGACCGCGCCGAAGCGGAGGTTGTCGGGGTCGTAGTGGGGGCCGAAGGAGAAGGCGTGGCAGGACTCGATGCCGGCCGCGGTCTCCCCGCCGCGGTACCGGTCGCCGGAGCGCCGTACATCAATCACGCTCCCACGGTAGGACAGGTCCGGGCCCCTGCACCGCATGTCCCCGCCCCGATAAGGCAGTCTTGTCCCGTGCCCGAACCTTCAGCGAACGCAGCCCATCAGGACGCCCGACGGTCCGCCCACGCCCATGCCGCGACCCTGAAGCGCCTGGAGAAGTCGTCAGGGAGCCTCGCGGCGCAGGCCATCGCGCGCATGGACGAGACGCTGTCCTGGTACCGGGCGATGCCGCCGGAGAACCGCTCCTGGATCGGTCTGGTCGCCCAGGCCGGTATCGCCGCGTTCACCGAGTGGTTCCGGCACCCGGACGCCCCGCAGGCCATCTCCACCGACGTCTTCGGCACCGCCCCGCGCGAACTGACCAGGGCGATCACCCTGCGCCAGACCGTGGAGATGGTGCGTACGACGATCGAGGTCATGGAGTCGGCGATCGACGAGGTCGCCGCGCCGGGCGACGAGTCGGTGCTGCGGGAGGCCCTCCTCGTCTACGCCCGCGAGATCGCCTTCGCCACCGCGCAGGTGTACGCGCAGGCCGCCGAGGCACGCGGTGCCTGGGACGCCCGGCTCGAATCGCTCGTCGTGAACGCGGTCCTCTCCGGCGAGGCCGACGAGGGCGCCGTCTCGCGCGCCGCGGCCCTCGGGTGGAACTCCCCCGACCACGTCTGCGTGGTCCTCGGCACCGCCCCCGACGGCGACAGCGAGCTCACCGTGGAGGCCATCCGCCGCGCCGCCCGGCACGCGAAACTGCAGGTCCTGACGGGTGTGCTCGGGGACCGCCTGGTCGTCATCGCGGGCGGCAACGACAATCCGCTGCACGTCGCGAAGTCCCTGATCGGGCCGTACGCCGCCGGTCCCGTGGTGGCGGGGCCGATCGTCCCCGACCTGCTCGCCGCCACCCGCTCCGCGCAGGCCGCGGCCGCCGGACTCAAGGCCTCCGTCGCCTGGCAGGACGCCCCGCGGCCCGTCCTCGCGGACGATCTGCTGCCCGAACGCGCGATCGCGGGGGATCCGGCGGCGCGCGAGCAGTTGGTGGAGGAGATCTACAGACCACTGGAGGAAGCGGGCTCGGCGCTCCTGGAGACGCTCAGCGTCTATCTGGAACAAGCCAGCAGTCTCGAAGGCGCGGCCAGAATGCTCTTCGTCCACCCCAACACCGTGCGCTACCGGCTCCGACGTGTGACTGACGTCACCGGCTGGTCGCCTTCCGATGTGCGCTCCGCTTTCACGCTGCGGATCGCGCTGATCCTGGGACGGCTGGCCGACGGCGATCCTCAGGCATAGGGTTTGGCGGCGGGTTTGTCGGCCCCCTACAAATCCCCCAGCGGTTCTTCGTCCCTGTCCCCACGGGCGGCTCCCACCGTCCACAAGAGAGAGTGTAAGAGTGCTCGTACTCGTCGCTCCCGGCCAAGGCGCTCAGACGCCCGGCTTCCTGACCCCCTGGCTCGACCTCCCCGGTGCTGCCGACCGCATCGCCGCCTGGTCGGACGCCATCGGGCTCGACCTCGCCCACTACGGCACCCAGGCCGACGCGGACGCGATCCGCGACACGGCCGTGGCCCAGCCGCTGCTCGTGGCCGCCGGACTGCTCTCCGCCGCGGCACTCGGTGACATCACGCCGGGCGCCGTCGCCGGGCACAGCGTCGGTGAGATCACGGCCGCCGCGTACGCCGGTGTGCTCGGCGAGGACGACGCGCTGCGCCTCGTGCGCAAGCGCGGGCTCGCCATGGCCGAAGCCGCCGCCGTCACGGAGACCGGGATGGCCGCCCTCCTCGGCGGCGACCCCGACGTCACCGTCCCGCACCTGGAGAAGCTCGGGCTGACCCCGGCGAACGTGAACGGCGCCGGCCAGATCGTTGCCGCAGGCACCCTGGAGCAGCTCGCGGCGCTGCAGGAGGACAAGCCCGAGGGCGTCCGCAAGGTCGTCGCCCTCAAGGTCGCGGGCGCGTTCCACACCGAGCACATGGCGCCCGCGGTGACCGCGCTGGAGGAGGCCGCCAAGGACCTCTCCGTCGCCGACCCGCGCTTCGCCTACGTCTCGAACCGCGACGGCAGGACGGTCGCCACCGGCACCGACGTGATCTCCCGCCTGGTCGGGCAGGTCGCCAACCCGGTCCGCTGGGACCTGTGCATGGAGACCTTCCAGGAGCTGGGCGTGACGGCGCTGATCGAGGTGTGCCCCGGCGGCACCCTGACCGGGCTGGCCAAGCGCGCCCTCAAGGGCGTCCAGACCCTCGCGGTGAAGACCCCCGACGACCTCGACGCGGCCCGCGCGCTCGTCGCCGAGCATTCCTGAGCCGACGACAGACAAGGAGCCGTAGCGCATGTCGAAGATCAAGGCCGCACAGGGCCATCCGTACGCGCGGATCATGGGCGTCGGCGGCTACCGTCCCACCCGGGTCGTGCCGAACGAGGTCATCCTCGAGACGATCGACTCGTCCGACGAGTGGATCCGCTCCCGCTCCGGCATCGCGACCCGCCACTGGGCCTCCGACGAGGAGACCGTGGCCGCGATGTCCGTCGAGGCCGCGGGCAAGGCGATCGCCGACGCCGGCATCACGCCCGCGCAGGTCGGAGCCGTCATCGTCTCCACCGTCTCGCACTTCAAGCAGACCCCGGCCATCGCGACCGAGATCGCGGACAAGGTCGGCGCGGGCAAGCCCGCCGCGTTCGACATCTCCGCGGGCTGCGCCGGCTTCGGCTACGGCCTCACCCTCGCCAAGGGCATGGTCGTCGACGGTTCCGCCGAGTACGTCCTGGTGATCGGCGTGGAGCGGCTGAGCGACCTCACCGACCTGCACGACCGTGCGACGGCGTTCCTCTTCGGGGACGGCGCGGGCGCCGTGATCGTGGGTCCCTCCAAGGAGCCGCGGATCGGTCCGACGGTGTGGGGCTCGGAGGGCGACAAGGCCGAGACGATCAAGCAGACCGAGGCGTGGGACGTGTACCGCAACGGTGGCGCTCCCGCGAAGTACCCTGCCATTACCCAGGAGGGCCAGGCGGTCTTCCGCTGGGCCGTGTTCGAGATGGCGAAGGTCGCCCAGCAGGCGCTGGACGCGGCCGGAATCACCGCGGACGACCTGGACGTCTTCATTCCGCACCAGGCCAACGAGCGGATCATCGACTCGATGGTGAAGACTCTCAAACTGCCGGAACACGTCACGGTCGCCCGTGACGTGCGCACCACCGGTAACACCTCGGCCGCCTCGATCCCGCTCGCGATGGAGCGGCTCCTGGCGACCGGCGAGGCGAAGAGCGGCGACACCGCCCTCGTCATCGGCTTCGGGGCGGGTCTCGTCTACGCCGCCACGGTCGTTACCCTCCCCTAGGCATCACGTCCGGATCATCCGGTCCGGGCGTCGCAACCAACCTGCCGCTGCCGCGGCGGGCGCCACACCCTCTGATACATAAGAAGGAGCGCCAACATGGCCGCCACTCAGGAAGAGATCGTCGCCGGTCTCGCGGAGATCGTCAACGAGATCGCCGGCATCCCGGTCGAGGACGTCCAGCTGGACAAGTCCTTCACCGACGACCTGGACGTCGACTCGCTGTCCATGGTCGAGGTCGTCGTCGCCGCCGAAGAGCGCTTCGACGTGAAGATCCCGGACGACGACGTCAAGAACCTCAAGACGGTCGGCGACGCGACCAAGTACATCCTCGAGCACCAGAACTGACAAGGCTGCTGCTCAATCGCCACCCGGCGGTGGCGCCGCTGATCCCCTCAACACCGTGGAGAAATTTCCTGTGAACTCGACCAATCGCACCGTGGTCGTCACCGGTATCGGCGCAACCACACCGCTGGGTGGCGACGCCGCGTCGACGTGGGAGGGCCTGCTCGCGGGCCGTTCCGGCGTCAGCGCGCTGGAGCAGGACTGGGCAGCCGAGCTGCCCGTCCGCATCGCCGGTCAGATCGCCGTGGAGCCGGGCGAGGTCATTCCCCGCCCGCAGGCCCGCAAGCTGGACCGGTCGGCGCAGTTCGCGCTGATCGCGGCCAAGGAGGCCTGGGCGGACGCCGGCTTCACCGCCAAGGCGGGCGAGGACGCGTCCGTGGACCCGCACCGTCTCGGTGCGGTCATCGCCTCCGGCATCGGCGGCGTGACCACGCTTCTGGACCAGTACGACGTGCTGAAGGAGAAGGGCGTACGCCGCGTCTCCCCGCACACCGTGCCGATGCTGATGCCCAACTCCCCGGCGGCCAACGTCGGCATCGAGCTGGGCGCCCGGTCGGGCGTCCACACCCCGGTGTCGGCCTGCGCCTCGGGCGCGGAGGCCATCGGCTACGCGGTCGAGATGATCCGCACCGGCCGCGCCGACGTCGTCGTCGCGGGCGGCACGGAGGCGGCGATCCACCCGCTGCCGATCGTCGCGTTCGGCAACATGATGGCGATGTCGAAGAACAACGACGACCCGCAGGGCGCCTCGCGTCCCTACGACGCCGACCGCAACGGCTTCGTCCTCGGCGAGGGCGCCGGCGTGATCGTGCTCGAGTCCGAGGAGCACGCCAAGGCCCGCGGCGCGAAGATCTACGCGGAGGCCGTCGGCCAGGGCATCTCGGCCGACGCGCACCACATCACGCAGCCCGAGCCGTCCGGCAACGGCATCGCCGCGGCGCTGCAGAACCTGATCGACACGACGGACCTCAAGCCCGCCGAGATCGTGCACGTGAACGCGCACGCGACCTCGACGCCGCAGGGTGACGTCGCGGAGATCAAGGCGCTGCGCAAGGCGTTCGGCGACGACGTGGACCACATGGCGATCGCCAGCACCAAGTCGATGACGGGTCACCTGCTCGGCGGTGCCGGCGGCGTGGAGACCGTGGCCACGGTCCTCGCGCTGAAGCACCGGATGGCCCCGCCGACGATCAACATCGAGAACCTCGACCCCGAGGTCGACGCGGACGTCATCCGTGACGAGGCCCGCGCACTGCCCGAGGGCAGGATCGCGGCGCTGAACGACTCGTTCGGCTTCGGCGGTCACAACGTCGTCCTGGCGTTCCGGACCGTCTGAGACCGTCTGAGTCACCCGCACGCACGCGAAGGGGCCCCACCGCTCGGTGGGGCCCCTTCGCGCAGTTCAGACCACTTGGTGGAGCCACCGCACGGGCGCGCCCTCGCCCGCGTACCTGAACGGTTCGAGTTCGTCGTCCCAGGGCTTGCCGAGGAGCTTGGCGAGTTCCGCCTCCAGGTCGCTCTCGCCGCGCTGCGAGCGGGCCAGCGCGGCGCGGAGCCGGTCCTCGGGGATCAGGATGTCACCGTGCATTCCGGTGACGGCGTGGTAGATGCCGAGTTCGGGCGTGGCGCTGTACCGCTCGCCCTCGGCGCCGGCGCAGGGTTCCGCCGTGACCTCGAAGCGCAGCAGATCCCAGCCGCGCAGGGCGGAGGCGAGCTTGGAGGCGGTGCCCACCGAGCCCTGCCAGGAGAATTCGGATCTCCAGGTGCCCGGCGCCGCGGGCTGTCTGATCCAGTCGAGGCTCACGCGCGCGCCGAGGACGCCCGCGACGGCCCACTCGACGTGTGGGCACAGCGCGCGCGGAGCGGAGTGCACGTACAGAACTCCACGTGTCGTCACCGGGACCTCCAGTGTGGGTCGAGGTTCGCCTTCCCCAGCGGCCTCGCGCCCGTGCCGAGCAGTTTTCCCCAAATACTAGATAAACCTGGGAAAAGGGGACAGATGTGACGTGATGTAATTTAGCGGAACCACCAGAGCGAGGCGCCACCGGGTGGATCACCCGCCCTGTCGCTGCCGTGACAGCAGAGGCCCGGCGGCTATGGGCCCGAGGCTACCGTGCGGCGGCGCAAGGAGTGTGACGTACCGTCGGTCCCGGGGCCAGGAAACTCCGACCTTTCACCCGGCGGGGCGCAACCCCGGGCACGCGCACGACGTCACGTTGAACGACTGAGGGGAGCAGGGGATGCGGAACCGCAGGCGCCGGTCGCGCGCCGTCGTCGCCCTCGCGACGGCGGCCCTGCTCTGTGGCGGGGCGCTGACCGCGTGCGACGCGCAGGGCGGGAACTCGGGGGCGCCGGGCGGCTCGTCCGCCCCCCGGAAGCCGTCGCCGAAACCCACCCCCGCGTGGGACACCTCACCCCGCTCGCTGGCCGCCGTCGGCGACTCCATCACCCGCGGGTTCGACGCCTGCTCGGTGCTCTCCGACTGCCCCGAGGCATCCTGGGCGACCGGCACGGACACCGAGGTCGACAGCCTGGCGACGCGGCTGCTCGGGAAGGGGCGGGCCGCTTCGCACAGTTGGAACCACGCGAAGACCGGCGCCCGTATGGCGGATCTGACCGGGCAGGTCGAGGCGGCCGCGACGGACCGTCCCGAGCTGGTGACGGTGATGACGGGCGCCAACGACGCGTGCCGTCCGACGGCCGCCTCGATGACGCCGGTCGGCGAGTTCCGCGCCGACTTCGAGCAGGCGATGCGCACGCTGCGCCGCGAGCTGCCGAAGGCCCAGGTGTACGTGGCGTCCGTCCCGGACCTGAAGCGGCTCTGGTCCCAGGGGCGGACGAACCCGCTGGGCAAGCAGGTGTGGAAGCTGGGCATCTGCGCCTCCATGCTGGCCGACCCGGACGACCTGAACGCCACGGCGACGCAGCGGCGCGCGTCGGTGCAGGACCGCGTGGTCGCGTACAACAAGGTCCTCGAAGACGTGTGTGAGAAGGACCGACGCTGCCGTTACGACGGCGGGGCGGTCTTCGACTACCGCTTCGACGGCGACCAGTTGAGCCACTGGGACTGGTTCCACCCCAGCAAGAACGGCCAGGCGCGGCTCGCGGAGATCGCGTACCGGCAGGTGACGTCGAGGAAGCCCGTGACGTAGCCGGGTCCGTGGCGGCGGAGCCCGCGTAGGGTCTCGATCATGCGCAGTGAACTCTTCGGGACGCTTCCCGACGGCAGCCCCGTCCACCGCTGGACCCTGGAGAGGGCCGGGGTGCGGGTGAGCGTCCTGACCTACGGCGGGATCGTGCAGTCGGCCCATGTGCCCGACGGCTCGGGGCGGGTGGCGTCGGTGGCGCTGGGGTTCGAGGAGCTGGCGGGGTATCTGGCGCATCCGGGGCCGTACTTCGGGGCGCTGGTGGGGCGGTACGCGAACCGGATCGCGGGCGGCTCCTTCTCCCTCGACGGGCGTGCGTACCGGCTGGCGCGGAACAACGGGCCCAACGCGCTGCACGGCGGCGAGCGCGGCTTCGACCGGCACGTCTGGGACGCGGAGCCCGCGGACGGCGGGCACGGGGTGCGGCTCTCGCGGGTCTCCCCCGACGGCGAGGAGGGCTATCCGGGGCGGCTGGCGGTCTCGGTGACGTACGCGCTGGACGAGTCGGGCGCGCTGCGCATCGCGTACGAGGCGACGACGGACGCGCCGACCGTCGTGAACCTCACCAACCACACGTACTGGAACCTCGCGGGCGCGCGGTCCGGGACCGCGCTCGGGCACGAGGTGCGAATCGCCGCCTCCCGCTTCACTCCGGTGGACGGCGACGGGATTCCCACCGGGGAGTACGCGGACGTGGCGGGGACACGGTGCGACTTCCGCACGGCACGCGAGGCTGGGCCCGGCTTCGACCACAACTACGTGCTCGACAAGGGCGTCACCGCGGAGCCCGCCGAGGTGGCGGAGGTGCGCGACCCCGTCTCCGGCCGGACGCTGACCGTCTCGACGACGGAGCCGGGGCTGCAGCTCTACACGGCGGACCACTTCGCGCCGGACCTGCCGTTCGCACCGGGCGCCGGGATCGCGCTGGAGACCCAGCACTTCCCGGACTCCCCGAACCGGCGCGGGTTCCCCGCGACGGAGCTGCGGCCTGGCGGGGTGTACCGGTCCGAGACGGTGTACGGCTTCTCGGCGTGAACGGTGTACGGCCCCTCGCCCCGTGCAGGCGCGCGTCTCACGCGATGAGCGTCTCGGTCAGGCGGAGGTCGGCCACGGAACGGCCCGCCCGCACCTCGTACGTACCACTGCGGTACACCCAGGAGTCGGCGCGCTCGTCCCAGATCTCGAAGGCTCTGCGCGGGAGTTCGACGGTCACCTCGACCGTCTCCCCGGGCGCCGCCTCCGCGCCCGCGAACCCGGCGAGCCAGCGGGCCGGGCGGTCCGGGTCCTCCGTGGCGGGGGCCAGGTAGACCTGCACGACCTCGCGGCCCGCGCGGTTCCCGGTGTTGCGGACGCCGACGGTGGCCGTCGTGCCTTCGACGGTCAGTGATGCGTACGTCCAGTCGGTGTAGCCGAGGCCGTGTCCGAAGGCGTAGGAGGGGGTGGCGCCCGCCTTCTCCCAGGCTCGGTAGCCGATGAACACGCCCTCGGAGTAGGCGAGTTCACTGCCTTCGGGGGTGACGCCGGTGACGGGGGCGGCGGTCAGGTCGCCCCAGGTGGTGGGGAGGCGGCCGCCGGGCTCCTCGGCGCCGATGAGGACGTCGGCGAGGGCGGCGCCGCCCTCCTGGCCGGGGAACCAGCCGAGCAGGACGGCCGCGACGTCGTCACGCCACGGAAGCTCCACCGGGGAACCGGAGTTGACGACGACCACGGTCCTCGGGTTGGCGGCGGCCACGGCGCGGACCAGGTCGTCCTGGCGGCCCGGCAGCTTCAGGTCGCGGCGGTCGAAGCCCTCGGACTCGACGCGTTCGGTGGTGCCGACGACCACGACGGCGGTGTCGGCGGCGCGCGCGGCCTCGACGGCCTCGGCGATCAGGTCGTCGGGGTCGCGGCGCGGGCCGAGGTGGACGAGGGAGAACACGACGCCCGGCAGCGGCGCCGCGAACTCCTTGTCCAGCGGGTGGCGCAGGGAGATCTCGACGGGTTCGCCCGCGGTGAGCCGCACCCGGCCGCGCTCGACGGGTGAGCCGAAGAACGCCTCGAAGGGGTCGGAGGCCGAGCCCATCTCCTGGACGCCGTCGTACAGGGTCTCGCCGTCGACGGTGAGGGTGAAGGCGCCGAGGCCGCTCGTGCCGAAGACGTGCTCGCCGCTCTCGCGCGGGGTGAAGGTGCCGACGACGTCGACGCCCGCGAGGGTCTCGTGGGTGATGCCTTCGGGCAGGTCGTCACCGATCCACTGGACGTGGCCGGAGGGGAGGCCGCCCTCGCCGAGGACGGCGCCCGTGGCGTCGCGGCAGATCGCGCGGAGCGCGAAACCCTGCTGTGCGGCGGCGAGTTCGTCGCTGGGGTCGGCGCCGACGGCGTAAGTGAGCGCGCCCTCGGGCAGGGCGGCGGTCAGGCCGTCGAGCGGGGAGACGACGCGGGCGGGGAAGACGGTGGCGGAGCCGCCGCCGAGGATGCGGGCGTCGCGGGCGGCGGCCCCGATGAGGGCGACGGTGCCGGCGTTCGCACCGCTGCCGTCGGGGCTCAGCGGGAGGGCCCGGTTCTCGTTGCGCACGAGGACGAAGGAGCGGCGGGCGATCTCGCGGGCCAGGGCCTCGCCGTCGATCTCGGCCGGGAGGGCGTCCGGGGCGACGACCGGCTCGGCGCCTTCGAGGACGCCGACGCGGGCGGCGAGACGCAGGACGTTGCGGACGGCCGCGTCGACGGTCTCCTCGGCGATCTCGCCCGCGCGGACGGCGGCGGCGAGCGGCGCTCCGTAGACGGTCTTCGGGCCCGGCATGGCGACGTCGAGACCGCCCTCGATGCCGCCGGTGGTGGAGCGGGCGGCCATCCAGTCGGAGACGTTGCAGCCGTCGAAGCCCCACTCGCCGCGCAGGACGCCCTCGACGAGGTGCCGGTGCTCGGTCATGGTCACGCCGTTGACCTGGTTGTACGCGGTCATGATGCCCCACGGATGGGCATGGGCGACGATGGCTTCGAAGGGCGCCAGGTACAGCTCGCGCAGGGCACGCGGGGCCACCTTGTTGTCGACGGTGAAGCGGTCGGTCTCGGCGTCGTTGGCGACGAAGTGCTTGACGGTCGTACCGACACCGCCGGACTGCACGCCGCGCACGTAGCCGGTGCCGATGACGCCGGTCAGGTACGGGTCCTCGCTCTACGCCTCGAAGTGGCGGCCGCCGAGCGGGGAGCGGTGGAGGTTGACGGTGGGGGCGAGGAGGACGTGGACGCCCTTGCGGCGGGCCTCCTGCGCGAGCAGGGCGCCGGCGCGGCGGGCCAGGTCCTGGTCCCAGGCGGCGGCGAGCGCGGTCGGGGACGGCAGCGCGACGGACGGGTCGTCGGCGGTCCAGCGGGTGCCGCGCACGCCGATCGGGCCGTCGGACATCACGAGGGACCGGAGGCCGATCTCCGGCAGGGCGTGCAGGGCCCACATGTTCCGGCCGCCGAGGAGGCGGGCCTTGGCGTCGAGGTCGAGCGTGCGGAGCGCGGCCTCGACGACGGCCTCACGTGTCCGGTCCTGGCCGTGCTCGTGCCCCTGCTCGCTGGGCCGGGTCTCCGCCATGGCGGTGCCTCCTCGTTCCGTGCGGCTGTCTCGTTCCGTCCGTCTCGTACCTCCATCGTGCCCCTGGCACCTGTAGAGAGGTAGGTTTCGTTATCTTGTCGTTACCCAGGGGTCTCTGTTCTCAGCCGTCTGTCGTACGGTCCTCCGAGCGGGGACGGAGCACGGAAGGGGTGCGGGCCATGGCGGCCAGGGCCAGGAGCGAGGAGCGGCGCGCGGAGATCCTGCGCGCGGCGTTCGAGGTGATCGCCGAGCGCGGCTACCGGGGCGCGAGCCTCGGGGCGGTCGCCGAGCGCGTCGGGCTCACCCAGCAGGGCCTGCTGCACTACTTCCCCACCAAGGAGGCGCTGCTGGTCGCCGTCCTCGAGGCGCGCGACCAGTGGGACGCGGTGCCGCGCGGCGAGTGGCGCCTCGACCTGCTCGGCTCGCTGGTCGAGTACAACGCGATGCGCCCCGGCATCGTGCAGACGTTCTCCGCGCTGCTCGGGGAGAGCGTCACGGACGGGCATCCCGCCCGCGCCTTCTTCACCGCCCGGTACGGGGCGGTGCGCGAGAACTTCGCGGCGGTGCTGCGCGCCGAGTACGGCGACCGGCTGCCGGGCGGCCTCAGCCCGGAGGCGGCGGCGCCCTTGATGGTGGCGGTGATGGACGGCTTGCAGTACCAGTGGCTGCTCGCCCCCGACGCGGTGGACATGCCGGGGGCGTTCAGGGACTTCCTCCGGCTACTGGGCACCGGTGAGGGCGGCGACGACCTCGACCTCGATCAGCGCCCGCGGCGGGACGAGCCGTGAGACGGCGACGGTGGTGCTGGTGGGCGGGGTCGCGGTGAGGAACTCCTTCCGTACGGTGGCGTAGTCGGCGAAGCCGTCCATGTCGGTGAGGTACGTCCGGATGTTGATGATGTCGTCGAGTCCCGCGCCGTGCGCCGCGAGCAGCAGCTTCAGGGCCTCGAAGACCCCGCGGGACTGGGTGGCCATGTCGTCCCCCTCGGCACACTGCCCGGAGACGTACAACAGGACGCCCCCGTCCGCGTGTTCGACCCGGGCGACCTGCGAGTAGGGCCCGAAGGGCTGCGGGGCGTCGGCGGGGTTGTCGATGGATATCTGCATGGCTGTTCTGTTCTCCTCAGCTGTCGCGGCGGGTGCGGATGTGGGTGACGGCGCGGGCGATGTCCTCGTGGACGACGTCGGGGTCGGCGGCGGCCGCCTGGAAGTGCCGCAACACGGCTTCCATGGCGGGCAGTTCGGCGGCTCGGGTGGCGAGGGCGACGTCCTTGACGGCGAGCTCGCTGCCGAAGTGCACGTCGGCCGCGAAGGCGCGGGCGACGGCGCCGCCGAGCGGGCCCGCGGCGAGGGCGTCCCTGGCGGTGCTCTCGTCCAGGCCGAGCGCGTCGGCGAGCTTCATCGCCTCGGCGACCAGGGCGACACCTCCGATGACGGCGGTGTTGACGACGAGCTTGAGCGCGGCGCCCGAGCCGAGGGGGCCGGTACGGGTGACGGGCCCGAAGCGGGCGAGTACGTGCTCCACGCCCGCCGCGTCGCCGCCCGCCAGAATGCCGAGACGCCCCGCGGCGGCCTTGTCCGTGCTGCCCATGACGGGGGCGTCGACGAGGGTGACACCGTCCGGCACGCGCCCCGCCAGCTCCGCCACGACCTCCGGCCCGACGGTCGACATCTCCACCCAGTGCGCCCCGGGGCGCAGCACCGGAACGATGGCGTCGGCGACCTCGCGCACGGCGTCGGGACCGGCGAGCATCGTGATGACGATGTCGGCGTCGCGGACGGCCTCGGCGGGGCTCGCCGCGACGGTGACGCCGTCCGCTTCCGCGGCGAGGGCCTCGGCCTTCGCCGACGTCCGATTCCACACGACCAACGGGTGTTCGCCGGACAACAGTTGACGTGCCATCGGCTCGCCCATGTGCCCCAGGCCGAGGAATGCGATCTTTTCCATGGGCCCGACGCTAGGCCCGCCCGCGGGATGCGACAAGCGAATGTCTAGCATGCGAGCCATGCCGAACCCGCATGCCGTACCGCCCTCCCCCGGCACGGGGTCCGCACCGCCCGACCTCTCGACCGTCTGGCTCCGGACCTTCCTGGACGTGGCCCGGCACGGGTCGTTCACGGTGGCGGCACGGGAGCTCGGCTGGACGCAGTCCGCCGTGTCGCGGCAGATCGCCGCGCTGGAGGCGGCGCTCGGCGGGGCGCCGCTCTTCGACCGGCTGCCGCGCGGGGTACGGCCGACGGCGCAGGGCCGGGCGTTGCTGCCGCACGCCGAGGAACTCATGGCCCGACTGCACGTCATGACAAGGGAGTTGACCGCGCTGCGGGACGCGGCGGGCGGACTGCTGCGGGTCGGGGCGTTCGCGACGGCGGACGCGGGGCTCGTGCCGAGGGCGATCGCCGGGTTCCGCGCCCGGCACCCCGGGGTGACGCTCAGCCGCGAGGAGGGCCTGACGCCCGCGCTCCTGGCCCGTCTCGCGGAGGGCGAGCTCGACGTGGCGGTGGTGTCGACGACGGGCGGCACGCCGGCCGGCCCCGGCGAGGCGTACGAGCTGCACCACCTCCTCGACGAGAGGCTGTACGTCGCGCTGCCCGCGGGACACGCGCTGGCGGCCGAACCCGAGGTGCCGCTCCGCAGCCTCGCCGGGGAGGACTGGGTCTCCGGCAGCCCTCGCGTCGAGGGCTCCCTGCTCGAACCGGCACTGCGGCACGGCTTCCGGCCGCGCGTCGCCCACGTCGTCGCGGAGTGGACGGCGAAACAGGGGTACGTGGCCGCGGGCCTCGGCGTGGCCCTCGTCCCCGCGCTGGCGGCGGAGGGCGTCCGGCGGGACATCGCGCTGGTGCCGGTACGGGACGAGGACGTACCTCCGCGCACGGTGTACGCGGCGACGACACGGGGCCGGGAGCCCGCGCCCGCGGTGCTGCCGTTCCTGGCGGCGCTTCGGGGGGCGGCGCGGGGGCCGGCGTCGCGGGACAGGCCCTAGGCGGCGTCCAGGCGCTCAGGGTCCGGGACGCGAACGCCCAGCGGGAGACGGCGTCGAGGGCGCGTGGAGCCGCGGCGTGCGCCGGCGGCGCAGGACCGGGTCGCGGTGGGCTGCGAGGAGGGCGGGGACGCCGCGGGCGGCCCAGGGCCCGAACGACAATCCCGGTGCCGCGGGGGCGGGTTCGACGTTCGGGTTCACGACTCCGACCTCAAGGGCGCGGATACGCTCGGGCGGGACCGGGCCGTTGACGAGGGAGAGTCGTGAGTACGGGGAAGATGCACGCAGGCGAAGCCGACATCGACGAGGCGCTGGTGCGGCGGCTGGTCGAGGAGCAGTTCCCGGCGTGGGCCGGGCTCTCCGTGGAACCCGTGGACTCCGCCGGGACGTCCAACGCCCTGTTCCGGCTCGGCGCGGACATGGTGGTGCGGCTGCCGCGGCTTTCCGGCTCCGCCGAGGACATCGAGCGGGAGCACCGGTGGCTGCGCGCGCTGGCGGCGGCGCTCCCCGTCCCCGTACCGGAACCGCTCGGCACGGGCGAGCCGGGCGAGGGCTATCCGTACCCGTGGTCCGTCTTCCGGTGGCTCGACGGCGAGACGCCGGTAGCGGGGCGGCCGCTCGCCGAACCGGAGTCGTTCGCCAAGGACATGGCGGCGTTCATCACCGCACTCCGTGAGGTCGACGCGACCGGCGCGCCCGCGGCCTACCGCAGCGATCCCCTGGCGTCGCGCGACGCCGCGACGCGCGAGGTCATCGCCAGGCTGCGCGGGGTCGTCGACGCGGACGCCGTCACCGAGGTGTGGGACGCCGCGCTGCGCGCCACTCCGTGGCAGGGTCCCGGCGTCTGGGTGCACGGAGACCTCCAGCCGGGGAACGTACTGGTCGGCGAGGGGCGCCTCTCCGCCGTCATCGACTTCGAGTGCATGGGGACGGCCGACCCCGCCGTCGACCTGATCGCCGCGTGGTACCTGATGGACGCCGAGGCCCGCCCGGCCTTCCGTACCGCTCTCGGCCCGGCCGTGGACGACCCCACGTGGGAGCGCGGGCGGGGCTGGGCCCTCACGATCGCGCTCAACGAACTCTCGTACTACCGGGAGACGAACCCGGTGATGGCCGACACCGCGCGGTGCGTGATCGGACGGCTCACGGGCGCCGTCGGCTGACACACCGGCCTCCGGCTCTCGCCGACCCTTTTGTCGCCCGCAGGTCAGGTGCTCGCCAGCAGGTGGACCGCGAGTCCTGTGATCAGCGCGCTCGACGCCAGCGCGGTGATCAGGCGGCCCCTGCGGCTCGTCAGGGCCCGGCCCAGCAGCGCGCCGCCACCCGCGAGGAGCAGCTGCCAGCTCGCGGACGCCGCGAACGCGGCCAGCGCGAACACCGCCTGCTCCGGGCGCGTCAGCGATTCCGTGGCCGGGCTGCCGAGGACGAGCGCGGCGAAGTAGACGACGGTGGCGGGGTTCAGGAGGGTGAGGCCGAGGAGGGCGGCGTAGGCGCGGGTGGGGCCGAGCGGCGTGCGGGTGCTGACGGTGGCGGTGTCGCGGTTGCTGTACTCGCGGAGCGCCACCAGCGTGCCGCGTACCGCCAGCGCGACGAGTACGAGGACCGAGGCCCGGCGCAGGGCGGTCATGGCCGGCTCGATCGCGTCCGTGAGCGAGGCGCCGCCCACCGCGGCGACCAGGGCGTAGAGCCCGTCGGCGGTCGCCACGCCCAGCGCGGCGCAGGCGCCGGTCTTCCAGGTCGTGCGGGCGGTGAGGGCCACGAGGTAGGTTCCTACGCCGCCCACGGGCATGGCGATGCCGTAGCCGGCCAGCAGGCCCGCGATCAGGATCGCGCTCATGAGCGGGAGCGTCGCGGAGTCGGGGCGTTTCCGGCAACCTGTTTACGCTCTCAAGCCCTCCGCATACCGCCTCAGCACCCCCCGCGCCCCCTCCGCCGGGCAGTGCCCCACCAGGACCTGGGAGGTCAGGCCCTCCGTCAGCGCCAGCAGGGCCCCCGCCTCCGCCTGCGCGTCCGCCCCGGGGCGCAGCTCGCCCGTCGTGCGGCCGTAGTCGAGCAGCCAGACCAGGAGTTCGTGGAGCTTCGCGTACGTGTCGCGCAGCACCGCCGCCAGTTCCCCGCTCACCGCCGCGTGAGCGACGAACGCCCCCCAGACCTGCGCCTCCGTCCTGTCCTCCGGCTCCAGCAGCGCCAGCGCGGACAGGGTCCGGTCCAGCAGTGTCACGGCCGACTCCGGCGTGCCCGACGCCTCGATACGGGACCTCGCACGCTCCCCGATCCGGTCCGAGATGCCCTCCAGGGCGAACAGCAGCATCTCGTCCTTCGTACGGAAGCAGCGCTGCACCGCCCCCATCGACACCCCGGCCTCGGCGGCCACGTCCCGCAGGCTGACGGACTCCATCCCGGAGCGGGCGATCAGGTGGCAGACCGCCTCGGCGATACGGCTCCGGCGGTCCTCGTAGTCGACCTGCTTGGGCATGCGAGGAGCATCCTTTCTTTTCGATGCGGTTGCATCATATCGAAGCCCCGTGCATGATCTGATGCGACCGCATCGGAAAAAGAACGGGACGGAAACACAGACGTGGCTGCTCAGACTCGGACCAAGAAGTCCCCCGCCGGGCTCCTCGCCCTCTTCGGGACAGTCCTGCTCGTGCAGGGATTCGGCTCCGCGATCACGGAAGCGCGGTGGGACTCCTCGTTCGGCGTCTCCGCCCTGCTGCGGGAGGCCGGCGCGCCGGTCTGGGTGGATCTCGTCGTCGGAGCCGTCGGCTGCGCGCTGCTCGCGGCCGCGGCCCGCACCCGCGGCCTGCACAGGACGCCGTAGCGCTCACCCCGCCCGCCCCGCGATACTTCCGCCACCTCACCCGTCACGGAAGGACTCGCGTGCTCACACGACTTGGCGCCCTCGGCGTCGCCGCCCTGCTCACCGGGCTCGGTGTCCCGGCCTCCGCCTCCGCCGCCCCCGCCGGAGGCGCCGCCGCCCCCACCGCCGAAGAGGCCCGGCTCGACCGCGCCGCCCCGCGGGAGATCCTGCGGAAGAGCGGATTCGACTCCGTGGCGCCGGAGTTCACCGAAGCCCTGAAGAACGCCCGCTCCTACGACCACGCGCGGCGCCTCGTCGTACGCGAAGGCCGGTCTCTGTGGCAGCGGGCCGTCGACCGGGCGCAGGGCAAGGAGCGGACCGGCATCAGCAAGGACGACGACCGGCCGCTGTACTGGGCCCGGCTCGGGATGACGCGCGAGCTGCGGCAGTGGGAGCCGGATCGTTTCACCCTCACTCCGGACCGGCGGGAACGACTCATGGGCGCTTTGGAGCGGTCGTCCCGCGGGCAGGACTCCGTCGACCACCACCCCCGCAAGCGGGGACACGGGGACATCAAGCGCATCCTCGTGACCGGCTTCGATCCCTTCACCCTCGACCGCGACGTCCGCATCAGCAATCCGTCCGGCGCCGCCGCCCTCGCCCTCGACGGGACCACGATCCGGACCGCCGACGGGCCCGCGCGCGTCGAAGCGGTGGTCTTCCCCGTCCGGTGGGACGACTTCGCCGACGGCGCCGTGGAGCGGGCGCTGCGCCCGTACCTGCCCCGCGTCGACCTCTTCACCACCATCAGCCAGGGCCGCGTCGGCCGGTTCGACGTCGAGCGGACCAACGGCGCCTGGCGCGGCGGCTTCGCCGACAACGAGAACCTGTCACGGACCGGGACCGTGCCGGTGAGCGATCCCGCCACGCAGCCCCAGTGGACGTCGACGACCCTCCCGTACAAGGAGATCGTCGCCGCGAAGACCGGGCGCTTCCCGGTGTACGACAACACGTCGGTGACCGAGATACCCGCGGGCGGCAGCGATCCTGTGGTCCGGCCCGACGGACCCACCGAGGGGTCGACGGCCCGCGCGGGCGGCGGCGGGGACTACCTCTCCAACGAGATCGCCTACCGCGCGACGCTGCTGCGCGACCGGCTCGGCCTGCACGACCGGCTGCCCGGCGGCCATGTCCACACGCCGGTGCTGCAGTTCGGCGCGGGCAACACCGACCCGGCGACGGGTGACGTCACCGATCCCGAGTTCGTACGGAACCGGCTCGACATCATCGCCCAGGTGCGGGGGATCCTCCGGGCCGCGGCGTCGTCGCCCTCAGAGGCCTCCTGAGTCGTGTCCCGGGTCGTGTCCCAGGTCGTGGCCTAGGCGTCGGCCACGGCGGCCCGTGCGCCGTCGTCATTCCCGGTGCTCCCGGCGTTACCCGTGCTCCCGGCGTTCCCGGTGTTCTCGCCCATCAGGTCGCGCGCCATCAGCGTCGCCCCCGCGACCGCGCCCGGCATCAGGAACACCGCGACGAACGGCACCAGGAAGGCGACGGCGAGCGGGGTGCCGAAGCCCCAGGCGAGCGTCTTGCGGGAGCGCAACAGGGCGAGGCGCTCCCGCAGTTGCACACCCCGGCGTTGCAGGGCGACCGCCGTGAGCTCCTCGACCAGGAAGAAGCCGGTGACGCAGAAACCGATCACCGGGACGACCGTCTGGCCGACGACGGGAACGAAGCCCAGGGCGAAGAGCAGCACGCCCCAGACCAGCGCCCGCACCACGATGCGCAGGCTGTCCCGCGCGGAGATCCACAGATCGCGCCAGAGCGGCAGCCCCGACTCGGGGGCGTGGCCGCCCTCGGAGATGTCGACCTGCTCGGACAGCGACTCGTAGAACGGCTCGCCGATGAGCAGCGTCACCGCGGTGAAGGTGAGGACGGACAGCAGCAGCGCGAGGGCGAAGAGGAGAGCCGTCAGGAAGCCGCGGAAGACGCCCTGCCAGGGCGAGGACCAGTCGTCGGCGAACGGCGTGGCCCAGCCGACGAGGTCGCCGCCCCACAGGGCGAGCGAGACGAGCGCCGCCGCGTAGAGGACGAGCGTGATGAGGCCGGGCAGCAGCCCCCATCCGTACTGCTTGCCGTGCTGGGCGACCCAGCGCTGCCCCTTCATCAAGTAGCCGAAGCCCACACCCAGATCGCGCATGCGGCACACCTTAGCCGCAGGTCACCGGCGGTTTGTGCGGAGTCGCGTGCCGGGACTGTCACGGGTGGGAAACAACGCCCTCTTGTTGAGGGCGAGTTGAACCGGTAGACCTCGCGTATCGATCTCCCGGAGGTACGTATGGGTATATCCCGGCCATTCAGACCCGTTCCGCTCACCGTGACCGCCGCGGTCGGCGCGCTGGTCCTCACCGCGCTCGCGCCGGGCAGCGCGACCGCCGATCCGACGCCGCGTCCGGTCACCCGCGAGGGTTCGCCGCTCGGTGCCGACCGGGCCGCCACGTCCCCGGAGGCCGCCGCCGAACGCGCCCTCGGGGACGCGCCGTCCGCCACGGAGGGCCTCGGAGGTGACAGCGGCGACGGAGGCGACAGCGACGACAAAGGCCGCGGGTATCCCCGTGAGCGGAGGCTCGACGTCCCCCCGGCGAATCCGGGCGACAAGTCGATAAAGCTGGGGCTGACTCCGTACCACGGCATCGCCCCGAAGCTGAACGCCCTGCAGCGCGTCGGCGACCGCGTGAGCGTGGAGATCGCGGGCCGTTCCGCGGGCGGTCACCAGCTCTACCTCGTGACCGTCACCGCACCCGAGTCCGCGCGCGAGACGGCCCGGCAGACGCGGATGCGGGAGCGGATCGAGAACGATCCCGCCGGGGCCGCGAAGGACCGGACGATCAAGTCCTCGTACAAGACGCCGGTCTTCGTCAACAACAACATCCACGGCAACGAGTGGGAGGGCACGGACGCGGCCCTGAAGCTCATCGAGAAGCTCGCGAAGGCCAAGGACGGGGAGAGCCGGGACCTGCTCGCGCGCAACCGGCTCTACTTCAACATCACCACCAACCCCGACGGCCGTATCGCGGGCACCCGCGCCAACGCCAACGGCTTCGACCTGAACCGCGACTTCATCACCGCCTCGCAGCCCGAGGCCCGCGCGGTCCGGCGCATCGCCATCGCCAAACAGCCCGCGGTCATGATCGACCTGCACGGATACGTCAACGGCACGCTGATCGAGCCGACCACTCCCCCGCACGGCGAGAACTACGAGTACGACCTCTTCCTCAAGAATTCCTACGCCAACGCCCTCGGCATGGAGGCCGCCATCAAGGGCCTCGGTTACACGGAGGAGAAGGACGGCGTGAAGCCGCCCGTCATCCCCTTCCGCGACCAGCAGGAGGGCTGGGACGACTGGCCGCCGATCTTCACACCGCAGTACATGCCGTTCCACGGCGCCGTCGCGACGCACACCATCGAGTTCCCGATGCAGGTGAACAACGAGGAGTACGAGTCGCAGCCGGCCGCCGAGCTGCGCCGCAGGGCCGCCGTCAACGTGGACATCGCGGGCGCCGCGATGCGCGCCACCCTCGACTACACCGACCGCCACCGCGCCTCGGTGATCGCCGACCAGATCGAGGTCTTCCGGCGGGGCGCGACCGGCGCCGGGCAGGTGCCGGTGTCGGAGGAGACCGTCCCGGGGGTGCCGGGGATCGGCCCCGAGGACGTGTACACGACCGAGTTCCCGCGCGCGTACGTGATTCCCGCGGGCGGTGGCCGCCAGCGGTCGGCGGCGGCCGCGGCGCGGCTCGTGGACCATCTGGTCGCCAACGACGTGCGGGTGGAGCGGGCGGGCCACGGCTTCCGGCTCGGCGGGCGGACGTACCCGAAGGGCTCGTACGTCGTCGACATGCACCAGCCGAAGCGGGGCCTGGCCAATGTGATGCTGGCCGACGGGCGGGACATCAGCGACAAGGTGTCGACGATGTACGACATCTCGGGGTGGAGCCTCGGACGGCTCTGGGGCGCGAGTGTCGACTCCGTGGAGCGCGGGGACCTGGGCGGCGTGCACGGCCGCGCGGTGCGCGCCGCGTCCCGCGTCGGGTACGTGGCGCCGCACGGGAACCCGCGGCTGCGCCTCGACGACCCGCGGGAGATCGCCGCTCTGAACTCCCTTCTGGAGAAGGGCGTCACCGTACGGCGTGACCGTGACGGGAGCGTCGTCGTGCCGTCGTCCGCGCGCCGTGCCGCGACCGCCGCCGCGAAGAAGTACGACGTCACGTTCGACGCCACGAAGGCGAGGGGCGGCACGGCCCTGCACCGGACGCGGGTCGCCGCGGCCGTCACGCCGGGCGAGCTGTTCGCGCTGCGGGAGATGAACTTCGACGTGGTGCCCGTGTCGACCGCCGTGCTCAACTCCGGCTTCGACTGGAAGACGGCGGACGCGCTCTTCGTCTCGGCCGGGCTCGACCGGAGCAAGCTGAACGCGGCGGCCAGGGCCGGGCTCGACCGGTTCCTCGCCCGGGGCGGCGGCCTCGTCGGGCGGGGCGGGGCGGGCGCCGCGCTCAACGCCGACGCCGGGCTGCTCGCCGTGAAGGCCGTCGGCGGCAACGGGGACGCGAACGGCGTGGTCCGCGTGGTGAACGCGGGCGGCGCGGTCACGGGCGGGGCGCCGGACCACAGCTTCGTCTACGCGCCGTCCTGGTTCACCGACCTCGGCCCCGGCGTGCGCGTCGAGCAGAGGTACGGCACCGGCAGCCCTCTCGTCTCCGGGCACTGGCGGGCCAGGGAGGACGGCTCGGGCGGTCCCGCGGACGCGGCGGGCCGGGCTTCGGTCGTCAGCGGGTCGGCGGGCGGCGCGGACGTGGTGCTCTTCGGCACCGAGCCGCTCTTCCGCGACCATCCGAAGGGGGTGTTCCCGCAGGTCGGGCGGGCGCTGCTGAGCGTCGGCCGGTAAGGGCGACGCGCCTTCGGCGGTCATGGGAATGCGCTTCCGGGGCGCGGGGGTTGATCATGTCACCGTCACACCGACGTCGTACCGCCGCCGCGCCCTGGAGGTTCCGCCACCATGACCCGTGAGATCCGAGTGCAGGGAACGGTCGCCGACGGGTACGAGTCGGTGCGCGAGGAGTTCACCGCCGTACTCGCCGACGAGTTGCCCGAGTACGAGGGGCAGCTCGCCGCCCACGTGCGGGGACGCCGGGTCGTCGACCTGTGGGTGGGCCCGGACGTCACCGCCGAGAGCCTCTACGGCGTCTACTCCTCCACCAAGGGCGCCGCCCACCTCGTCGTGGCCCTGCTCGTGCAGGACGGGGTCCTGGACCTGGACCGCGCGGTCGCCGCGTACTGGCCGGAGTTCGCCGCCGGGGGCAAGGGCGCGGTGACCCTGCGGGAGCTGCTCGCGCACCGGGCGGGCGTCGCGGGCGCCGACGCCGGCTTCTCCCCCGAGGAGCTCGCCGACGACCGGGCCGTCGCCGCGCGCCTCGCCGCGCAGCGCCCCTTCTGGCGCCCGGGGAGCGCCTTCGGCTACCACGCCTACGCCGTCGGTGCCCTCGCCGGGGAAGTGGTGTTCCGCGCCACCGGGCGGACCTTGCGGGAGGTGTACGAGGAGCGGGTGCGCGCCCCGTTCGGCCTCGACTTCTTCCTCGGGCTGCCCGAGGAGCACGAGAAGCGGTTCCGTTCCGTGCAGCCGATGGCGCCCACGCCCGAGCAGGCGGCCCTGCTCGACGCGCAGCCGTCCCGGCCGCACACCCTCGGCTCCATCGCCTTCAACCGTCACGCCCCCGAGCCCACCGACCTGGAGTCTGCGCCCAACTCCCGGCTCCTGCGCGCCGGGGGGAACGCGTCGTTCGGCGGGGTGGCGTCGGCGCGGGGCCTCGCCGGGATGTACGCGGCGGCGGTCACCGGTGCCGACGGCCGGGAGCCGCTGCTCACGGCGGACACGGTCGCCGCGTTCGGGCAGGTGCAGTCCGTCGGGCACGATCTGGTCGCGGGTGCCTTCAAGGCGTTCGCGGTCGGTTTCCAGGCGACGTCGGTGGCCGTGTACCCGTTCCTGGGCGCGGGCACGATCGGGCACAGCGGCGCGGGCGGCTCGCAGGCGTTCGCCGATCCGCGCAGCGGGGTCGCCTACGGCTACACGCGGCGTCGGTTCGCCTACCCCGGCGGTCCGGCCGCGGAGAACGAGCGGCTGGTCCGCGCGGTGCACGAGGCGGCGCTCGCGGCGGGCTGAGCCGGGGGGGGCGGGCACGGCTGAGGCCGCCGGGGCGAGGCACGGCTGAGGGCCGCCCCGGGTCGGGGGCGGCCCTCATGTCCGTACGCGTCCGCGGATCAGGCGGCCGAGACCTCGACCTTGATGTTGCCGCGCGTGGCGTTCGAGTACGGGCACACCTGGTGCGCCTTCTCGACCAGCGACTGCGCGGTGGCCGCGTCCACGTTCGGGATGGAGGCGGTGATCGCGACCTCAAGGCCGAAGCCACCGGCCTCGTTCTGGCCGATGCCGACCTTGGCGGTCACGGTCGAGCCGGAGATGTCGGCGTTCTCCTTGCGGGCGACGACGCCGAGGGCACCCTGGAAGCAGGCGCTGTAGCCGGCGGCGAAGAGCTGCTCCGGGTTGGTGCCGGCGCCGCTGCCGCCCATCTCCTTCGGCGGGTTCACGACGACGTCGAGCTTGCCGTCGTCGCTGGCGACACGGCCGTCGCGGCCGTTCTCCGCGGTGGCCACGGCGGTGTACTTGACGTCGATCTTCTGGATGGACATAACTGCTCTTTCCTCCTGAGATGTGACGTGGTGCGCGCCCACAACCACGGTTTGCGGAATTAGGTTATCGGATACCGGAAGTGAGCCGTGGGGCCCTTCAGGCGAGGGAGACGATCATCTTTCCGGTGTTCTCGCCGCGGAGCATGCCGAGGAACGCGTCCACGCCGTTCTCCACGCCCTCGACGACCGTCTCGCGGTACTTGAGCTCGCCGGAGCGGATCCAGCCGCCGACCTCGCGCACGAACTCGGGCTGGAGCGCCGTGTGGTCCTGCACGAGCATGCCCTGCAGGCGCAGGCGCTTGCCGATGACCATGGCGAGGTTGCGCGGGGCGGGGGTCGGCTCGGTGTCGTTGTAGCCCGCGATCATGCCGCAGATGGTGACGCGGCCGTGCACGTTGAGGCGGCTGATGGCGGCCTCGAGGTGCTCACCGCCGACGTTGTCGAAGTAGACGTCGATGCCGTCGGGGGCCACCTCCTTGAGCTGCTCGGCGACGGACTTGTCGTCCTTGTAGTTGAAGGCCGCGTCGAAGCCGTACTCCTCGACCAGGAGCTTCACCTTGTCGTCCGAGCCCGCCGAGCCGACGACGCGCGACGCGCCCTTCAGCTTGGCGATCTGGCCGACCTGGCCGCCGACCGCACCGGCCGCGCCGGAGACGAAGACGGCGTCGCCCTCCTTGAAGGAGGCCACTTCGAGCAGTCCCGCGTACGCGGTCAGGCCCGTCATGCCGAGGACGCCGAGGTAGGCGGAGAGGGGCGCGGCCTCCGGGTCGACCTTCGTGGCGTGCTGGGCGGGCACGGAGGCGTACTCACGCCATCCGGCGAAGTGCAGGACGTGGTCGCCCACGGCGAAGCCCTCGGCGTTGGAGGCGACGACCTCGCCGACCGCGCCACCCTCCATGGGGCGGTCGAGCTGGAACGGCGGCACGTACGACTTCACGTCGTTCATCCGGCCCCGCATGTACGGGTCCACGGAGAAGTGCAGGTTGCGCACGAGGACGCGGCCCTCGGCGGGCGCCTCCACAGGGGCCTCGCGCAGCGCGAAGTCCTCCGGGACCGGCCAGCCGGACGGGCGCCGCACGAGGTGCCATTCGCGGCTGACGGAGGGGAGCTGCTGCTCGGGGGTGACGGTCATGAGGGGCGTCCTCCTACTGCGGGTGAGCGATCAGCAAAATACTTGAGGTTGTAAAACAACCATGCTCCTGAATATTTCATGATGTCAAGTAACCGAGTAACCTGATGGGCATGGCCACCACCAGCGGCGACCGCGCCCCTCGCGACGGCTCCCGCCGCGCCGACCCACTGACGCTCGAAGTCGTCGAGCTCATCGGCACGGTCGTGGCGCGCTACTACGAGGAGTACGAGGAGGCGGCCGCCGGGCACGCACTGACCGGGGCACAGGCCCGCGTCCTCGGGCTGCTCTCCCTCGAACCTATGCCCATGCGCCGCATCGCGCAGAAGCTGAAGTGCAAGCCCTCGAACATCACGGGCATCGTCGACCGCCTGGAGGCGCGCGGGCTCGTCGAGCGGCGCCCCGACCCGGGCGACCGCCGCGTCAAACTGGCGGCGCCCACGGCGGAGGGCGCGGAGATCGCCCGGGCCCTGCGGGAGTCCCTGGACTTCGCCCGCGAGCCGCTGGCGGAACTGTCACGCGAGGAGCGGCTCGCCCTGCGGGGGCTGCTGCGCAGGATGCTGGGCGACGAGATGTGACCTTCTGACGAGATCCGGCCCCTCTGCCGAGATCCGGCCCCTTCTGCCGAAATCTGGCCCTCTGACGCGATCCGGTCTTCTGCCGGGATCCGGTCTTTTACGGCGGTTACGTGCACCACCACAGGAAGCGGTCGCACGTCTCCGTGGGCGTGGGCTCCGGGGGGCGCGTCGGCTTCGGGTCGTCCGCGGGAGGCGGGGGCGTCGGGTCGGGTGTCTCCGGGGTGTTGCCCCGCGGCGGGGGCTCGGTGGAGGTGGGCGCGCCGGGGCCGTCGTCGCCCTCGCCCACCTCGCTCCCCCGGCCTTGCTCGCCCTTGCCGGCGCCGTCGCCGTCGTCCCGCCTCTTCTTGCCCTTCCCGTCCTTGCCGTCCTTGCCGTCCCGCCCCTCGGCGTCCTTCGACTCGTCCGCGCTCGGTCGGGACGACGTGGCCGCCGCTTCCTCGGCCGTCGTGCCGCCGGGAGCGCTCCCGTCCGCGCCCTTCGACTCCGACGGGGCCGGGCCCGTCGCCCCGCGGTCCGGCGCGGAGGCCGCTCGGTCGCCGGAGTCTCCCTCCGTGCCCAGCTCGGCGAGGCTCAGGCCGCCCGCCGCGAGTGCGAGGCCCGCGGTCACGAACAGGATCTTGCGGCGTCTGCGCCGGTGCGCCCTGCGGGTGCGCTCCTTGCGGCGGCCGCGGCCACGGGTGCGCGGGGACGACTCCTCGTACGCGTCGCCGTGGGCGTCTGGCTCCTCCTGCGACGCGGCGACGGACTGCGCGTACTCCCGGCAGGCTTCGGCCGGGGTTCCGCACCCCGGGCAGGCGAGGGCGCCGTTGAGGTGCCTGCGGCACGGGTGGCAGTAGTCCATGAGGCATGGAGGCTAAGTGCCGTGCCAGTAACAGCGGAAGCCGCCGCTGTGAAAGTTGTGTGCGGAATCGAGGAGTCCGGCCCCTTCCGGGCACCGGCCTGCTCACGCCCTTCCCAATTGTCCCCTCAACCTACGGGCCCGCAGCACCAGTTCCAGCTCGAAGCGCCGGTCCGGGTCGTCCACCTCGTCGCCCCAGAGCTCCCTTATCTGCCGGAGGCGGTAGCGGACCGTCTGCGGGTGCACGCCGAGCCGGGCCGCCACTTCGGGGGCGCCGCCGCGGGTCTCCAGCCAGGCGAGGAGGGTCTCGGCGAGGCGGCGGCCGTGGGCGGGGCCGCAGTGCTCCAGAGGGGCCAGGCAGCGGCGGGCCAGGTCCTCGATCAGCTCCTCGGGCTGGAGCAGCACCAGTGCCTCGGTGTGCTCCGTGCAGTGCAGGACCTCGCCGGAGGGCAGCAGTCCGCGTTCCATGAGGCGCACCGCCGCCTCCGCCCAGCGCAGCGACTTCGCGGCGTCGGCGAGGGCCACGGGCGGGCCGATGGCGCCCGACCAGCCGGTCATGGCGCGGCGCAGCAGTTCGGGGCGGCCCGCCGCGTCGGGGTCGGGCACGACCATGCGGGGCTGCTCGGCCTCCATGTCGAGCAGGACGCCCTCTCCGACGGCGGGCGCGACGGCCTCCCGTGCGGGGCGCAGCAGGACGCCGACGGCGACGCGGTCGGGCAGCTGCCAGCCGACGCGGGCGGCGCGCTCGCCGAGGCCGTTGCCGAGGGCCGCGGCGCCGGTGGCCGTGCCCGGGCCGTACGACGTGACGGGCGCGCTGTCGGAGCGCCGGTCGGAGAGCAGCAGTTCCATCAACTTGCGTTGCAGCCGCAGCCGTTCACCGGCTTCGCGGGCCGCCGCTTCCGCGTAGCCGCGCACGGACTGGTCGACGAGGCCGTCCAGGTACTCGAAGCCGGACTCGGCGAGTTCGTACATGGCCGGCGGCGGGATCTCGATCTGCTGGCCGATCTCGGCGAGGCGGCGCCAGGCGAGACGCACGCCCAGCCGGTAGATGGCCTGGAGCGAGTCGAGGCTGCGGCCGTGCAGACCCTCGCCGCGGCCGAACTCCTGGAAGACCTCCAGGTGGTAGCGCGGGCGGCCCTCCTGCGACGCCAGCTGCTGAACGAAGCCCTCCAGGGCGCGACGGATGCCGATCAACGCCATCGGCTCGCCCGAGTCGTCGAGGACGACGGGCAGGCCGGGGTACTCGGCGCGGATCTCGCGCAGGATGTCCTGGGCGAGCGCGGGCACCTCTTCCAGGGCGAGCGCGGCGAACTCCCGTACCTGCCGGGGCGGTACGTCGCGCCACGCGGAGCGGAACGGAGCGCGTCCGTCCGGGGCGCGGGCGGCATCCGGAGAGCGGTCGTCCGGGAAGGCGCCGTCAGCCGTCAGGTCGTCGGATGCCTGGGCATGGGTCGCGGCCACGGTCGCTCACTGCCCCTGAGCCGGAGCCTCGTAGTGCACGAGGGGCGTGTTGGGCTGGTCCGGCGTGGCGTCGAGGAGCGCGACGATGCCGAGGGCCGCGCCCACGGCGAGGAGCGCCCCGGCGGCGACGGTGAGTGAAGCGGCGAGCAGTCGGTGCATGCGAGGGTCAGCCTCTCTGTCGGAGGTCGTCCCCACCCCGGTCGCGCAGTCCCTCGGCCGGTGGCACAGCCCCGGCCACAAAGTCCTGGTCGCACAGCCCGCACCGGCCCCGCCCGGCAAGTCCCCAGTCTCTGCAACGCATTGACACTTCGTCAAGGGTGCGCCTACGGTTCCCGCCCCATACGGCTCGGCAAGAGCCTGTGTCCTGAACCCGGCCGGGTGGTCACCGCGGTTAGGACACCGGTTCTGACACTTCTCCCGCCTTCGCCCAGGAGTGACCCAATGCGCCGCACCGCCTCTCCCCTGTCGCTGATCCTTCTCGGGCTCGGCGCGTTCCTTCTGGTCCTGGCACCGATGCTGGCCTGGTACGTCGAGCCACGCGCGAAACGCACGCCCGTGGATGTCGACATCACGACCGTCTTCAAAGGCAAGGGAAGCTATTTCGACACCGAGAAGATCAAGACGGTGCACGACAAGAACCTCACCGTCACCCGCCAGGTGCGCGGCGACGTGGCCGACAGCGAGGACAGCGGGCGCGCGATCTGGGACGTGTCCACGTCAGTGGATCCGGACAAATCCCTGCCCGCGGCCGACCCGCACGACTCGCTCCAGTGGACGCTGGAGCGCTGGGTCACCGACCGGAAGACGAACGCGCCGGTGCACTGCTGCGGCGAGGAGCCGTACTTCGAGGGCGAGGCGTACCTGAAGTTCCCCTTCGACCTGGAGAAGCGGTCCTACACCTGGTGGGACAACACGTTGGGCGCGACCGTGCCGCTCACGTACCGCGGCACGAAGAAGATCCAGGGGTACGAGGGCTACCGGTTCACGGCGACGGTGGAGCCCACCAGGACGGGCACGCGCCAGGTGCCGGGGCGGATGGTCGGGCAGCCGAGGAAGAGCCAGGTCATCGCCGACGAGTACTACGCCAACCACGGCATCGAGCTCGTCGCGGACCAGCGCACGGGCCGGATCATCTACGCCGCGATCGGTCCCCGCAAGACGCTGCGCGCGCCGGGGTCGAAGAAGGACGCGACGGTGCTGCTCGACAGTGACCGGATCGCGTTCACGCCGGCCACGCAGAAGGCTCAGGTGAAGCTCGCGGACGACGACAGCAGTCGGCTGGAACTGGTCGGCGAGACGCTTCCGCTCGGTGCGGGCGTGCTGGGCGGGGTACTCGCCGTGGCGGGAATCGTGCTCGTCGCGCGAGGGCGTCAGGGCGACGGGGCGAACGGTCCCGGAGGGCGCGGCGACGGAGCGGACCCGGACAGTCCGAATACGGACACGTCACCGACCGCCCTGCACCCCAGCACGATGTGATGAGACGTCAGCTGTTGAAAGCGCAGAAATTGTCACTTCGGTGAGTAGCCGCGCGGTACGGGTCGGCGAAAACTATCCACCCCACCCGCGCACAGCCCCCGCACCACCCCGCACGAAGCACCACCCCGCACCGCACCGCCCGCACAAGCCGGACACGCACCGCCGTGAGCCCCACGCTCCACCGCACGGCCCGCTCCACCCGCTCCGCCCCGCAGAACCCGCAGAACCCGCAGGACCCGCAGGACCCGCAGAACCCAGCAGGACCCGCAGAACCCGCAGAACCCAGCAGGACCGTTCCGCCCGACCGGACCCCCCACAGTTCCGCACCCTGAGACGAGTTGGAGCACGCATGCCCCAGCACGTACCGTCCTCGCTGCGCGCGGCCGCCCCACGCCGCGCGGAGCGCGTTCCGGCGCTTCCCCCACAGCCGCGCCGGATCGTCTTCCTCGCCCACCGCGACCTCGGCAACCCGGCCGCGGGCGGCTCCGAACTCCTCGTCGACCGGCTCGCCGACGGCCTCAGCAAGCAGGGCCACCAGGTCACCTTGCTGTGCGGCGGGCCCGCCGCGTACCGCGACTACCGTGTCGTCTCCGCCGGCGGCGACCTCGGCCACTATGTGCGGGCCCGCACCGCGTTCACCCGGCAGGTCGGCGGCTGCGACCTGCTCGTCGAGGTCTGCAACGGCATGCCGTACCTGGCGCCGCTGTGGCACCGCGGGCCCACCCTGTGCCTCGTCAACCACGTCCACACCGACCTGTGGGGGATGCGCTTCCAGGGCGCGCTCGCCCCCGCGGCCCGGCTCGGCAGGAGACTGGAGCACTGGGCGCTCTCGGGCGCGCAGCGCGGCAATCTCCTCGTCGCCGTCTCGCCGTCGACGGCCACGGCGCTGCGCGGGATCGGCGTCGACCGGGACCGCATCCGCATCGTGCACAACGGCGTGGAGGAGCCGGGGCCGCTGCACGCCCGCTCCGACGAACCGCTGTTCCTGGCGATGGGCCGGCTCGTCGAGTACAAGCGGATCGATCTGCTGCTGCGGCTGTGGGAGCGCGTCAGGCCCGTCACGGGCGGCAGGCTTGTGATCGTGGGTGACGGCCCCGAGCGGCGGCGCCTGGAGCAACTCGCCGGTCCCGAGGTCGAGTTCAGGGGCCATGTCCCGGAGGCGGAGAAGCACCGGCTGCTCTGTGAGGCGTGGATGCTGCTCCATCCGTCGGCCGTGGAGGGCTGGGGGCTCGTCATCACCGAAGCGGCGACCCGTTCGACGCCCTCGATCGGCTTCGACGTGCCGGGCGTACGCGACTCCGTGGAGGACGGCGTGACCGGTCTCCTCGCCCGGGGCGAGAGCTCCTTCGCCGCCGCCTGGTGCACCCTGGCGCTCAGCGCCGAGCGCCGCAGGGCCCTCGGCAAGGCCGCCGGGGAGCGGGCCGTCCAGTTCCGCTGGGACAACACGGTGCGGCAGTTCCAGGCGGTGGCGGCCGAAGCGGTCGCCGCGCACCAGGTGTCCCGAGGACCCGTGCCCCAAGGACCCGTGCCCGAGGGACAGGCGTCCCAGGGGCCCCCGACTCCCCAGAGGTCTGCGTGAAGGACCCTTCGCTGCGCCGCTCCGCCACCCTCTTCCGGGCCTTCCTGCGCGAGCAGCGGGAGCCCGAGCGGTGCTACACGCTCCTCGCCCGTGACGCCGCCGACCAGGTCGAGGCGTACGTACCGGTGAAGGGCCGCGTCGTCGTCGACATCGGCGGCGGTGGCGGCTACTTCACGGAGGAGTTCCGGCGGCGCGGCGCGCAGTCCTTCCTCTTCGAGCCCGACCTCGCCGAGCTGGGGCCCAAGCCGCCCGAGGGCGCGGTCGTCGCCGACGGGTACCTGCTGCCGCTCGCGGACGGCGTCGCCGACGTCACGTTCTCCTCGAACGTCCTGGAGCACGTCGACGACCCGCAGACGTTCCTGAGCGAGATGGTCCGGGTCACGAGGACCGGCGGGCTGATCTACGTCTCGTTCACCAACTGGCTCTCCCCGTGGGGCGGTCACGAGTGGGCGCCCTGGCACTACCTGGGCGCCGAACGGGCCCGGGCCCGCTATGAACGACGTACCGGCAAGGCCGCGAAGCACACGCTCGGCGAGAACCTCTTCGTCCACCACGTCGGAGCGACGCTGCGCCAGGTGCGCGGCCGCGACGACGTGGAGATCGTGTCGGCGCGCTCCCGCTACTGGCCCTTCCTGGCCGGGGCGATCACCAAGGTGCCGGGTGTGCGCGAGTTCGCGACCTGGAATCTCCTCCTCATCCTCAGGCGGTGTCCATGACCACGGTCCAGGCCCCACCCCCGGCGGCCGCGAGACCCACGACCGCTGCCCCTGAACCCTCGCGGGGGCCGCGCTCGCGGCGCTGGCTCGTGGGGTTCTGGGCCGTGGTGTTCGTGTCCTTCCTCGCGGTGAAGCCGGGGCGGATGACGTTCGACACCAAGCTCGGTGTCGCCGTCGACCCCTGGCAGTTCCTCTCCGACCTGGGGCAGCTCTGGCACGACAGGGGCGGCTTCGGCGGCATCCAGGACCAGTACGTCGGCTACGCGTTCCCGATGCTGCCGTTCTACGGCCTGGCCAAGCTCGTGCAGCTGCCGGTCTGGCTTGCGGAGCGGCTCTGGTTCTCGCTGATCGTGGCGGTCGCGTTCTGGGGTGCGCTGCGGCTCGCCGAACGCCTGGGCATCGGCAGCCGCCACAGCAGGCTGCTCGGCGCCGTGGTGTACGCGCTGTGGCCGACGTTCACCGTGGTCATCGGCTCGACGTCGGCGGCGGCGCTGCCCGGCGCGTTCCTGCCGTGGGTGCTGCTGCCGCTGGCCGACGACCGGTTCAGCGCGCGCGTCGCTGCCTGCCGTTCGGCGCTGATCATCCCGTTCATGGGCGGGGTGAACGCGGCGGCGACGCTCGCCTCGCTGCTGCCCGTGGGCCTGTATCTGCTGTCGCGCCCGAACGGCCCGCGCAAGCGGAAGCTGATCACGTGGTGGGTGCCGGGCGTCGTTCTGGCCACCGCCTGGTGGGTCGTACCGCTCCTGATGCTGGGCATCTACGGTGAGAACTTCCTGCCGTTCGTGGAGGACTCGGCGACCACGACTGGCACCATGTCGGCGACCGAGGCGCTGCGCGGCGCCGGCAACTGGGTGGCGTACCTGCACTTCGGCGAGGCCTGGCTGCCCGCGGGGTGGACCGTGGCGACGGCCGTCGTGGCCGTCGTCTGCTCGGCGTTCGCCGCGGCGCTCGGCCTCGCGGGTCTGGCGCGGCGCGACCTGCCGGAGCGGCGCTGGCTCGTCCTGACGGTCCTGTCGGTCGCCCTGGTGACCCTCGCCGGATACGGCGGCGCGTTCGGCGCCCCCTTCCACGGCACGGTCCAGTCGTGGCTCGACGGCGGGCTCGTCCCCTTCCGCAACATCTACAAGTTCCAGACGGGTCTCGCGCTCGCGCTGGTCTTCGGCCTGATGCACCTGGTGGGCGTGGCCGCGCAGACGCGCGGGGCCCGGCCGGTGCGCGGCAGGCGGTACGCGCCGCTGATCGCGGCGGTCCTGGTCCTGCCCGGTCTGGCTCTCCCCTACCTCAACGGTTCGATCCTGCAGCCCGGTTCGTTCCAGAAGCTGCCCACGTACTGGCAGACGACGGCCGACTGGCTGGAGAAGTACTCGCCCGACTCGCGCGCCCTGGTCGTGCCCGCGACCGCGCACGGCATCTACACCTGGGGCTCCCCCATCGACCAGCCCCTCGACGTGCTCGCCGACTCGCGCTGGGCGCAGCGCGACTACGTGCCGTTCGGCGCCCCCGGCAACCGGCGGGCGATGGACGCCGTCGAGCAGGCGCTGATGACCGGCGCCGAAGTGCCGGGCCTGCGCGACTACGTGACGCGGGCCGGTCTGTACTACGTCGTCGTGCGCAACGACCTCGACCCCGACCAGGTCGGCAACGTACCCACCGCGACGGTCAAGCGCACTCTGGAGGAGTCCGGGTTCCGCCGCGTGACGGGCTTCGGCCCGCAGACCACCGGCGGCATCATCCCGGACGACACCCCGATCCAGGTGGAGGGCCTCTACCCGCGCCAGCGCGCGGTCGAGATCTACGCCCCCGCGGAGGGCGCCGAGCGCCCCGGCCAGGCGGGCCTGAAGCCGGTGTCGAACACCGCGGTGGTCAGCGGCGGCCCCGAGTCGCTCCTCCCGCTTTCCGCCGACCCGTCGATGCGCGACCGCCCGGCCGTCCTGACGGGCGACAACCACCCGGGCGTCGGCGCGCCGGCCCTCCAGGCGGTCGGTGACGGCATGCGCCGCGCCGACACCCGTTTCGGCCTGGTCAACTCCAACACGTCGTACACGTACGGACGCGACGAGCGGAACGCGGTCGACGCGTTGCAGAACCCGGACGAGAAGCCGCACCAGATCCTGCCGACCAAGGGAATCGACCACCAGACGACGTCGGAGCTGCGGGGCGCCAGGTCGGTGTCGGCGTCCAGCTACGGCAACTGGCTCTTCCACCTGCCGCAGTACGACCCGGCGAACGCCTTCGACGGCAACCCGGCCACGGCCTGGGCGGAGGGCAACGCCGGGTCGGCGGACGGTGAATGGATCAAGGCCGAGTTCAACTCGAAGGTCGCGGTGCCGTCCTCCTTCCACGTCACCCCGCTGCCGCAGAACGGCACGCGGGCGGCGCCCACCCGGATCGAGGTGGAGACGGAACAGGGCAGCATCACCAGCTCCCTCCAGCCCAACGGGCAGCCCCAGCGCGTCAGGGCACAGTCCGGCGCCACGTCCTTCGTCAAGATCACCATCCTGGACACGCAGGTGGCGAGCCCCGGCCTGACGGGTGCGGGCTTCTCGGAGATCTCCATCCCCGAGGTGCGGATCACGCGTCTCCTCCAGCTCCCGAAGGACGCGGAGAAGTCCACCGACGCGAAGGCCACCACGTACTCCCTGCACCGCACGGCCGACCCGGGCGCCTTCTCGCAGGTGGACACCGAGTCGGGGCTGCACCGCCGCTTCACGACGACGGCGGAGGGCGCGTACGACGTGAAGGCGAGCGCGGTGGCCGTGCCGGGCCGTGAACTCGACGAACTGCTCTACAAGGTGGCGCCCGAACAGGAGCGGCAGATCATCGCGACGGCCGACTCCACCGCGAAGCTCGGCAGCGGTCTCTCGCCGCGCAACCTCACCGACGGCGACCTGACGACGGCGTGGGTGGCGGGCAGCGACGACCGGCCCGTCATCCACCTCAAGTGGCCGGGCAAGCAGCCGGTGGGCGAGATCGTGCTGCCCGCGGCGGGCGGTCTCTCCTCCCGGCCCGTGAAGATCGAGATCAGCTCGCCGGACGGCGCGGCGACCGCGGGCGTCGACGAGAACGGCAACGCTCGCTTCGCGCCGATCACCACCGACGAGATGGACATCACCATCACGGAGACCGCGCCGCTGACGGTCCACAACCCGGTGGCGGACGACGACCTCCAGCTGCCCGTGGGCCTCACCGAGGTGTACGTCCCCGCGCTCGACGAATACCGCACGAAGCAGCCCGATTCCAAGGACAGCTTCTCGCTCCCCTGCGGCCAAGGCCCGACGATGTCGATCGACGGTGAACTGTACGAGACGAGCGCGAAGGGCAAGGTCCGGGACCTCACCGACCGGCGCCCCGTCGACATCACGCTGTGCCAGGAGGGCGAGAAGTCCCCGGCGGTCCGTCTCGGCGCGGGAGCACACAGCCTGGAGACGGGCGACGCGGGCCCTCTCGCGGTCAGGGACGCGTCCCTGACCACGGGCACGCCATCAGCACTCGACACCACCGCCCGCGAGCTGAAGGTCAAGGACTGGCTGGGCGACCGCCGCGAGGTGACGGTCGGCTCGGGCGCGGCCTCGTACCTCACGACGTACGAGAACGTGAACGACGGATGGAAGGCGACCCTCGACGGCAAGGAGCTGACCTCGGTCCGGCTCGACGGCTGGCAGCAGGGCTGGCTGGTGCCGAACGGCGAGGGCGGCACGGTCAAGCTGACCTACGAGCCGTCGCAGCTCTACGAGATCGGCCTGATCCTCGCCGGTGTCGGTGTCCTCGCCCTGCTGGCGCTGGCCCTGGTGCGGCGACGCGACCCCAACCCCGACACCCCGTCCACGCCGCCGCCCGCCCCGGGCATCGTCCTCGGCACGGTGGCGCTCACGCTGGTGGCAGCGGTGATCGCGGGCCCGTTCGCACTGCTGGTCCCCGCGCTCGCCCTGCTGACCCGCCGGCGCCACGCGCTGCTGGTGCCGATCGCGTTCCTCGCCATGGCGGGAGCGGGCATAACGGCGGCGACGGGCGCGAGCGAACCGATCGCGTCCGACGAGGGGGCATTCGGCCACACGGCACAACTCCTGGCCCTCATAGCCCTGTTCGCGGCGCTGGTGTCCGTACGCGAGAAGTCCCCCCGCACCACGGCCGCACCGCAGCACACCCCAGACACACCCCCGCCATACACACCCACACCCCCGCCGTACACACCCACACCTCCACCCCCACCCGCTCCTGGGCAGGACCCCGACCCGTCAACACCCCCGCTGCCCCGCCGCAATCGCGCCGGGGACGGCACGGACGGCGCACCGCAGGCGGCCGCAGGCCCGACCGTCTCGGCCCGCGCCCCGGCCAAGGCCCAGCCGGAGCCCACCCCGCCGGGCCACAGGGCGGCGCGCTTCCCCCGCCGCAGGCGTCCGTCCACGACAGGAGAAGGCACTCAGCGATGACCGCACTGGAACACCCGGCACGGCGCGCGGAAGGCCCCGGGCGGCCCCCCGCGCGCGTGCCGTTCCCCGTGGTGGACGAGGTCTCACGGCACTGCCTCCAGGAGGAGGAGCCGGAGACCGTGCACATCGAGGTGCACCTGCCGGGCACCCCGGACCCGGACCGCCTCCGGGCCGCCTTCACCGAGGCACTCCGCCGCCACCCGCGCATCCTGATGCGGGAGGCGCGGGGCCCCTGGTACCGCCGCCGCTACGAATGGGAACTCACCCCGGACCCGGATCTGGAGGTGGTGACGTTCCCGCCCCCGGAACCGGACGCGCTGAAGCGGGCCCGCGAACGCGCCCTCGCCGAGGCACCACCACTGACCTCCTCGCCCCCGATCCGCCTGGAGGTGGTGGCGGCCCCGACCCCACCGGCGGAGAGCCGCGAAGCACACGCGAGGGGACGCACCGGTGTGTCCGCCCGGAGCACAGAGGCGCAGGCTTCCGGGGCGGAGGAGCCGACAGAGCCGCAGGGACGGCGAGGACGGACATACCGTGGCGGCCCCGCCCCGGAACCGACCGAGCACACCCCCACGGACCCCGGCTCCGTCCTCTTCCTCACCATCAACCACACGGCCCTGGACGGCCCCGCGTGCCTCCGCGTCCTGGCGACGGCCGCCGAACTGTACGGCGGCAAGGACAACGCCCCGGCAGCACCCCCGTCCCGCGCCCCCGCCGCACAACAACCGACGGAGCAGCAGCCCCCGGCCGACGCCCCCTCGGGCTGGTCGCCCCCCGCCCGGGTGGCGAAGGGAAGGCCCGACCCCTCGCCCGGCAACGGCATGCTCATCGCGGAGCTGCCCGTGCCACGGCGCCCCAAAGGCTCCCCGTTCACCGTGAACGACCAGCTCATGGTCGCCACCGCGCTGATGATCGCGCACTGGAACAGGGAACACGGCGCCCGACCGCGCCCGTTCCGCATCACGATGCCCGTGGACGACCGCCCCCGGGACGCCACGATGCCGATAGGCAACGGCACCCGACTCGTAGAAGTCCCCTTCACCGCAACAGAGTTGACGACCAGGGACTGGACACCGGAAGTCACCCGCGACCTCCTCCGCCGCACCTCCGAACGCACCCGCGCCCTCAAGGCCCTCTCCCGCCCCCAACTGGGCCACGGCGCCACGCTCCTGACCGCACCCGTCCTGCCCGTCACCCTCCGCGCCGCCGTCACCCGCGGCCTGCGCAGGGCCGCCGCCCCCTGGACATCGACGACACTCCTGAGCAACATCGGCCGCGTCCCCTACGCCCTGGACTTCGGCGACGCGGGCCGCGCGCACGCCGTCTGGTTCTCCGCGCCCGCCCGGCTGCCGCGCGGCCTCACCGTGACCACCGCGTCCACGGCGGGCCGGCTGCACCTCGCGCTGCGCTGGTCGAAGAGCCTGCTCAGCCACGGCGACGGTGCCCACCTACGCGATCTGTTCGAGCACTACCTCCACGCGACGGAACACACAGAACTCCACGGGGGGTCAACGTGACCACCACAAGGACCGCCACCGCCACCGCCGCCACCACCACCCGACGTCCCAAGGGACTCCGGGACTTCTACGAGAACCCGGCGGTCCCCGTCGCGTCCGGCGACGCCCGCAGTATCCGCCAGGCCCGCATCCTCGCCGCCGCGCTCGGCCCCGCCACCACCCGTACCGCCACGGTCCTGGACATCGGCTGCGGCGACGGCACGGCGGCGGCGACCGCGGCGCCGCTCCTCGCCGGGCACCGCGTCGTCGGCGTGGACTGGTCGCAGGACGCCCTGAGGCGCGCGCACGCCCGGCTCCCGTACGTCGTGCGCGGCGAACTCTCCGACGGCGGACTGCCGTTCGCCGCCGGAGCGGCCGACGCCGTGCTGTTCAGCGAGGTCGTCGAGCACCTCGTCGACCCGGACGGCGCCCTGGACGAGCTGAGGAGGGTACTGCGGCCGGGCGGCCACCTGATGCTCTCCACCCCGAACCTCGCCGCCTGGTACAACCGCGGCCTGCTCCTCGCCGGCGTACAGCCCGTCTTCTCCGAGGTGAGCCTGCGCGGCATCCACGGCAGGCCGGGCAAGGAGGTCGTGGGACATCTGCGGCTGTACACGGCGCGCGCCCTGCGCGAGTTCGTCGCCGCGTCCGGCTTCGAGGTCGTACGCCTGTCGGGAGCGCCGTTCCACGGCGTACCGCGCCCGCTGCGCGCCCTCGACCGGCTGGCCTGCGCCGTGCCGAGCGCCGCGTCGATCCTCCTGCTGCACGCCCGAAAGGCCTGACCATGTGGTGGGGCGTGGCCGCGGCACTGCTCGCGAACCTGCTCTACAGCACCGGATTCGTCCTGGAGAAGCGGGCGTTGACGGCGATGCCTTCGGTGAGCGTCCGCAGCCCCGCCCGGCTGCTGCGGCAGGTGCTCGGCAGTCCGCTGTGGATCGGCGGCTCGCTGGCCCTGGCGGCGGGCTTCGGCGCGCAGCTCGCCGTCTACCGCACGCTGCCGATCGCCGCGGCCCAGGGCATCTTCGTGTCCGGCCTCGTCCTCCTCCTGCTGCTCTCCTCCGTCCTGCTCGGCGAACGGACCTCGGGCCGTGAGCGGTACGCGGTCGCCGGGATCCTGATCGCGCTCCTGATGGTGGTCCTCTCGCTCAGCGAGGACAGCGACACGGTCGGCCACGGCGCGCCCGTGCCGCTGATCCTCACGGTGTGCCTGCCCTCGCTCGCGGCGGGCCTCTGGCTGTACGGCTCCGCGGAGCGCCGCGCCAAGCACCGGCACCGGATGCCGACGGCGGGCGTCGAGTACGGCGTCGCGGTGGGGCTCCTGTACGGGGTGAGCTCGCTCGCCATCAAGGGCGTGTCCAGCTATCTGACGACGGAGGACATCGGCGGCGCGGTCGGCGGCCTGCTGCGCTCGCCCTACCCCTATCTGTTGCTCTTCACCGGCGCGTTCGGCCTGATCATGTCGCAGGCGGCCCTCCAGCGCTGCCGGGCGTCCCTCATCGTCCCCGTCTGCACGACCGTGACGTCGCTCTTCACGGCGGTGCTCGGGACGCTGGCGTTCGGCGAGGCGCTGCCGCACGAGCCGGTGCGCCTCACGCTGCGCATCGCGGGCACGGTCCTCGCCGTCTCCGTACTCCTCGCCATGCCGAAGCACGACGACACCGCCCCCCGGCCCTCGACCGCTCCCAAGGAGTTGACCAGCGGATGAACCCCGAAGACCCGCTGCTGAAGATCCTCGCGTGCCCGCTGGACAAGGGCCCGCTGCACCTGCTCGCCGCCGAGGAGCCCCTCGTACCGGAGGAGTCGCTGTACAACCCGCGGCTGCGGCGCCGCTATCCGGTGCTCGACGGCATACCGCAGCTGCTCCCCTCCTCCGGCGAGCAGGTCCCGGAGGAGGAACACGAGCAGCTGCTCAAGCGAATGTCCCCGTGACGTGAATGTCCCCGTGCCGAGAGGGTCCGCATGACTTTCGCCGCCCGCGTGGCGCCCTATGTCCCCGACCGTCTGATCGCCTCCCTGGCCCGGCTCGTCTATCCGCGCTTCGAACCGGAGCTCGCCCGGCTCGCCGACCTCTGCCCGGCGGGCTGCGGCACCGCCGTGGACGTCGGCGGCTGGTACGGCCCGTGGTCGCACCGGCTCGCCTCGCGCGCGCACCGCGTGGTGACCGTCGAGCCGGTGCCGCAGCTGGCGCGGCTCCTCGCGGCCAGCACGCCCCGCAACGTGCGGGTGGTCCAGGCCGCGGCGACGGACCGGCCCGGCACGGCCAGGCTGTGGCTGCCGCGCGGCGACCGCGGGGAGAGAGGTGTGTCGTCCCTGGTCCGCCGGGACATCCACGACGTGGCCGTGGACGTGCCGTGCCTGACCCTGGACGGCCTGGGGCTGCGGGACGTGCACTTCGTCAAGATCGATGTGGACGGCAACGAGCTGCGGGTCCTGCGCGGCGCGCGCGAGCTGATCGCCCGCGACCGTCCGGCGATCTTCCTGGAGCTGGAGTCGCGGATCCAGCCGACCGCGCCCATCGTGGAGCTCCTGACCGGCCACGGCTACCGGGGCTGGGTGCTGCCGCACGACAGCTGGGTGCCGCTCGACGCGTTCGCCCTGGAGGCGCACCAGTCCGCCACCTCGTACGTCGTGTCGCAGGGCCTGCTGCGCCGGGTCCTCACGCCGAGACGTCCCCGGTACGTCAACTCGGTGCTCTTCCTTCCCGACGGGCACCGCCCGGGAGCGCTCGCGGTGCGCGACCATGGGGTGCATGCCCGCTAGCTCTTCCCCCGCCCCCGGCCCGTTCACCGCGCTGGACTTCCAGCTGGTCCTGCTGCGCCGGATGGCCGACCACAACGCCGACCTGGTGGAGAGCGCGCGGCACGCGCTGGGCGTCTCCGTCGCCGACATGCGCGAGGCCAACCGCCGCTGGCAGGCGATGACCCGGTCCTCGCGGTCGCGGGGCGCCGTCTCCCGGTACCGCTCGGTCCTCGGCCCGCCCGAGGCGACGGTCCGCCGCCGCATCGGCGACCTGGAGTGCGAGGCGCTGCTGTGGCCGGTCGCGCTCTGGCCCGACCTGCGCTTCGAGGTGCTGCGCGCGCCGAACGGGGCGGTGTGGAACGAGTGGCTGGTGCGCGCGCCGGACGCGCCGGGTCCCGAGCTGCGCACGCTGGAGGACCTCACGCCCTGGTCGTGCACGGTCGACGAGGCCGCGCGCGCCTTCGCGCCGGCGCGCCCCATGGAGGGGACGGCGCCGACGCGGTGGGGCCTCGCGTTCGAGGCGGTGGACGGGGACGGTGAACGGCGGCACTGCGTGGCGGAGTTCACCTGGGGGCTGCTGCAGCGGGTGGGCGTCAGAGAATGAAGACGCTCTGCGCGGTCTCGGTGTGGTACGTCTCGCCCGGGTACACGAGCCACTCGACCGAGCCGGTGCAGTCGGGGCCGGAGTGGACCTCCGCGATGGCGTCGGTGTTGTTGGTGACCGAGCTCGGGAACCGGTCGACCGCGTAGCAGCCGCTCGGATTCTCGTGGTTCCGGCCATTGATGTTGAGGATGCCTTCCGCCGCGTACGCCGAGCCCGGCGCGGAGAAGGCGAGTGCCGCGGCCGCCGTCGTCGCCCCGAGCGCCTTGGTCAGCTTGGTCACCGTGGTCACGCTTCGTCGATTCATGTAGCTCAACGTAATGGATCACACACGTCACGTATCCGGCGCACGGGCGCAGCCACGCGCGGTCGCGTGCCGTTCGCACTCCCCGCGCCCTTCCTGGCACCGCTCCGCGATGCCCGCGCTCTTGCCGCCGGGGCAAAAGCCGGACCCCGACCTTGTTCGCCGCCTCCAACATCTGCTTATGATTCGGCGGTGTTCGATTCGCGGCACATCAAGACGTTCCACGAGGTGGTCCGGGCCGGTTCCTACTCGGCGGCCGCCCGCTCCCTCGGCTATACCCAGCCGGCGATAACCCAGCAGATGAAGGCCCTCGAACGGTCCGTCGGCACCCCGCTGTTCACCCGCGTCGGCCGCCGCATGCGCCTGACGGAGGCCGGTGAGGCGCTGTCGCGGCACGCGGGGATCATCCTGGACGACATCTCCGCCGCCCAGCAGCAGATGAACGCGATCACGCGACTGCGCTCGGGACGGGTGCGGGTCTGCGCGTTCCCCAGCGCCAACGCGACGCTCATCCCGGAGGCCCTGGCCCGGCTCGCCTCGGGCCACCCGGGCGTGCGCGTGGAGCTCCTCGAGGACGAGCCGCCCGAATCGCTGCGGCGCGTGGTGCGCGGCGAGTGCGACATCACGCTGGCCTTCACCTATCCCGGCCTGCACGACGAGGTGCCCGACGAGCTGGCGGAGATCCCGCTCATGGAGGACCAGCTGACCGTGCTGCTGCCATCCGGGCACCGCATGGCACGCCAGCGTTCGGTCAAACTCGCCGAGCTGGCCGAGGAGCGGTGGATCGCGGGCTGTCCGCGCTGCCGCGCGAACTTCCTGCACGAGTGCGCCGAGCTGGGCTTCGCGCCCGAGATCGCGTTCACCACCGACGACAACCTGGTGGTGCAGAGCCTGGTCGCGGAGGGGCTCGGCATCGCGATGATGCCGGGCCTCGTCCTGAACTTCCTCTGCCACCGCAAGGTGACGGGCCGCGCCCTGGACCCGGCGTCGCGGCGTCAGGTGTCGGCGTACGTCCTCAAGGACCACCTGCGGATTCCGGCCACCGCGCTGGTGCTCGACGAGCTGAGGACGGTGGCCGCCAACCGCGTCGGCTGCTGATCGCCGCCCTCCGCCCCCTCGTACCCATAAGCGGAAGTTGGGGGGCTGCCAAAATACTGTCGTTGGACGTGATGGATCGGGCGGCGCGACGCTGCCGTCATGAGCACTCCGACCGCGTACCGGGCCGCCCGGACCACAGAGCGCCTCGACACCCTCGTCACCGACGTGCGCGAGGCCGTGGGGCGCGGCCTGCCTCCCGACCTGACCGCGTACCTGGTCGGCGAACGGCTCGCCCCCCACCTCGGCTCCGCCGACCTGCTCACCGACGAACAGCGCGAGGGCGACCCCGAGCGCTACCGCCAGCACGTCCTGCACGCCGAGCACGACGGCAGCTTCTCGATCGTGGCGCTGGTCTGGCTGCCCGGGCAGCGGACCTCCGTCCACGACCACGTGTCGTGGTGCGTCACGGGCGTGCACGAGGGCGAGGAGCAGGAGCGGCGCTACCGCCTGGTGCCCGCCGCCGGGCCCGGTGGCGCGGCCCGCCTCGTCGCCACGGAGGACGTCGTCAATCCGCGGGGCTCGGTGTGCGGTTTCGCGCCGCCCGGCGACATCCACCGGGTGTGGAACGCCTGCGGCACGCTCGCGATATCGATCCACGTCTACGGCGCGGACATAGCCCGCCTGGGCAGCAGCGTCCGTCGCGTGTACGAACTCCCGGCCGACCGGTAATGGCGCTGCTCGGGGAGCGCACCGGCAGGTCCCGCACCCACCCCGTCACGTCCGCGCCCGCCGCGCCCCCGCGGGGCACTCCGCGCAAGCTGCCGGGCCTGGCGCTCGCGGTGGCCGGGGTCGCCGTCGCCTGGGCCGTGCACCACGTCGTCCCCGCCGTTCCGATGCTCACCGCGGCCGTGGTCCTCGGCATCGCGGCGGCCCATGTGCCGGGCGCGGCGCACGCGTTCGTACGCGGCTCGGGCAAGGCAGGGCTGACGTTCGCGGGCAAGCGGCTGATGCGGGTCGGCGTCGTGCTGCTCGGCCTGAAGCTGAGCCTGGACGACGTGCTGGGGCTCGGCTGGGCCTCGGTGGGGATGGTGCTCTGCGTGGTCGCGGTGACCTTCCTCGGCACGTGGTGGCTGGGCCGCCGGATGGGGCTGCGCGGCGACCAGCCGCTGCTGATCGCCACCGGCTACTCGATCTGCGGCGCCTCCGCGATCGGCGCGGTCAGCGAGGTGTCCGAGAGCGACGAGCGGGACACGGCCACCTCGGTGGCGCTGGTGACCCTGTGCGGCACGCTCGCCATCGCCGTACTGCCGCTGCTGCAGCACCCGTTGGGCCTCAGCGACGCGGAGTTCGGGCGCTGGGTCGGGGCGAGCGTGCACGACGTGGGCCAGGTCGTGGCGACGGCGCAGACCGCGGGTGCGGGGGCGCTGGGCGACGCGGTCCTGGTCAAGCTGATGCGGGTCGCCCTGCTCGCGCCGCTCGTCGCGGCGGTGGCCCTCTCGGTACGAGCGCGCCGGCAGGGACGCGGCTCCGCCGAGGGGGCCGCGGGGGCGGGGACGGCCGAGACCAAACGGCCGCCTCTGGTGCCGCTCTTCGTGGCCGGCTTCCTCGCCATGGTGGCGCTGCGCACGACCGGATGGCTGCCCGGCGGGGCGATCGACGCGGCGGGAACGGCGCAGGAACTCCTGCTCGCCGCCGCCCTGTTCGGCCTGGGCAGCGCGGTCGACCTGCCGTCCCTGACGCGCACGGGGGGCCGGGTCGCGGCGCTCGGCCTCGTCTCGTGGGGCGTGATCGCCGGGATCTCGTACGTGGGTGTGGTGCTGACCTACTGACGCTCGAACGAGTGGGCAGTTGTTCCCTGGAACAGGTGATCGTCGCGCCAGGAATTGCGCGGGGCGCACGAGATTGACGATGCTTACGGTGCGCGAGCGACGGACTGCAGGCCGTGACCGCGCCACCCGGCCCATGTCCCATACACGGCCGGGCAGTTGGACCCGGATCCAGGTCCTGAGCATCCCTGAAAGTCCCACAAGGAGAAGCACCACCATGAACCTCATCACTGACGTCGTCGCCGGTCTCGCCCACTTCCTGGGCTGGCTCGTCTGACGTCACGCGCACCGATAAGCAGCGACGCCGCCTCCCCCGTCCCAGGGGAGGCGGCGTCGCCGCATGTCGCGTCTGCCCCCTCATCGGCGTAAGACTCTCCTGACGTCCGGTGCAGATGACGACAACGAGGAGTACGACACGTGGATCCCCTTTTCCCGGCCCTGGACACCGCGCGCGGCGAGGCCCTCCGGTTCGGTGACCGCTCCCTGACCTACCCCGAACTCGCCTCGGCCGCCGCCTCCTTGGCCCCGAGGCTGCGCGCCGCCGGGCGGGTCGCCGTGTGGGCGACGCCGTCCCTGGAGACGGCGGTGGGCGTGGTCGCGGCGCTGCTCGCGGGCGTACCGGCCGTGCCGCTCAACCCGAAGTCGGGCGACTTTGAACTCACGCACATCCTGCGCGACAGCGCGCCCGCGCTGGTGCTGGCCGAGCCGGGGGCGGCACTCCCGCCCGCGTCGGCGGCCCTGGACCGGCACGACATCGACGTACGGGAGGACGGCGGACGCCACTCGGCCCCCTCCCCCGCCGAACCGGCCCCGGAGTCCCCCGCCCTGATCGTCTACACCTCCGGCACCACGGGCCCGCCCAAGGGCGCCGTCCTGCCCCGCCGCGCGATCGCCGCCACACTGGACGCGCTGGCGGACGCCTGGCAGTGGACCGGCGACGACGTCCTCGTGCACGGCCTGCCCCTCTTCCACGTGCACGGTCTGATCCTCGGCACGCTGGGCCCGCTGCGCCGGGGCGGCTCCGTGCGGCACCTGGGCCGGTTCGGCACCGAGGGCGTGACGCGCGAGCTCGGTTCGGGGGCGACCATGCTGTTCGGGGTGCCGACGATGTACCACCGGATCGCCGAGGCCCTGCCGGACGACCCGGAGCTGGCGAAGGCCCTGGCCGGGGCGCGCCTGCTCGTGTCCGGCTCGGCGGCGCTCCCGGTCCACGACCACGAGCGCATCGCCGCCGCCACGGGCCGCCGCGTCATCGAGCGGTACGGCATGACGGAGACCCTCATGAACACCAGCGTCCGCGCGGACGGCGAGCCGCGCGCGGGCGCGGTCGGCGTGCCGCTGCCCGGCGTCGAGCTGCGCCTGGTGGACGAGGCGGGCGAGGAGGTGGCGGCGGACGGCCCGGAGGCGGTCGGCGAGATCCAGGTACGCGGCCCGAACCTGTTCACGGAGTACCTGAACCGCCCGGACGCGACCGCGGCGGCCTTCGCGCCCGGCGGCTGGTTCCGCACCGGCGACATGGCGGTGCGCGACCCCGACGGATACGTGCGCATCGTCGGCCGCAAGGCCACCGACCTCATCAAGAGCGGCGGCTACAAGATCGGCGCGGGCGAGATCGAGAACGCGCTCCTCGCCCACGAGGGGGTGCGGGAGGCCGCGGTCACCGGCGAGCCCGACCCCGACCTGGGTGAGCGGATCGTGGCGTGGGTGGTCCCCGCCGACCCCCAGGCGCCCCCGGCCGCCGCGGAGCTGGCGGACCACGTCGCGTCGAGCCTGGCGCCGCACAAGCGGCCGCGGGTGGTGCGGTACGTGGAGTCCCTGCCGCGCAACGACATGGGGAAGATCATGAAGCGGGCACTGACGGCGGGATGATCCATCGCCGACCGGGCCGGTGTTCGGGCCCGGCCGGCGATGGAGGCCATCGTGCGAGGTGCGGGTTCCAGGGGGCAGAACCCTGATTTCGGGACGGGCGGGGTGAGGGGGAGCCTCTACTTCACCCCGACCGCCCGGATGATCTCCTGGGAGACGGCCCCGCCCCGGTCATCGGAGGCGGATGCCCGCAACGACACGGATCCCGCGCCGCCCGGCACTCTCAACTCCCCTTCCCAGGCAGCCTTCTTGCCGTCCCGCCGCAGGGCGACGTCCTTCCACGTCGCGCCCTCGTCGTACGAGACGGACAGCTTCCCGCCCCCGATGGTGCCCGTGTCCGCCGCCCCCTTCACGTATGCGGCGAAGATCCCGACGTCGACGGTGCGGCCGCCCCGCACCGCGCCCGCGAGGTCCGTGTCCACGTCGAACCCGAGGTTCAGCAGGGGCAGGAACGTCTTCTTGTCCGCGGGGGTCTGCTTCGACTTGAAGGTCCACTCGGCGTGGCCCTTCGTCGCGAGCCGCCACCGCTCCGGGTCGAGCGTCGTGTCGGTGACGACCTTGTACGTGTGCTCGGCGGGGTCCGCGTCCCACACGTACACACCGGAGCTCTTGCGCCGGTCGGCGCTCACGCCGTCCACGAAGACCTCGCTGACCTGCGTCATCGACTCCTCGTTCCAGACGTCGCCGAAGCCGGTGTGGTCGGGCCCCGAGTCGCCCCAGCCCGGCACGTTGAACGCCAGGTCGTTGCCGCTGCGCGTCTGGCCCCAGCCGAGCCCGGTGCCGAGCCAGGGGTGCAGGACCGGCTTGAACCAGTCGAGGCCGGTGCGCTTGCCGCCCTTGTAGGTCACCAGGCCGCTGCGCTCCTCCAGCGCGCCGGGCCCGGTGGACACCGACTCGTGCCACAACTGACCCCGGCCCGTGGAGACGTACTCCGTGCGCCCGGCCGGGAGGTCGACCTTCTCCTGGAAGCCGAAGCCGACCGGGAAGGTGTCGGTGATGGAGTAGCGGTACTCGCCGCCCGCCGCGGGCTTCACCGCGTGGAACGTGGTGTCCAGCGTGGCGATGTCGCGCTCGGTCGGCTCGTAGGTGAGATCACCCTGGGGAACGCTCCCTTCGTGCCCCTCCGAAAGGTCGTACACGTAGGGGGTGTTGACGGTCCCCGTACTCTCGACCCGCTTCCCCGCCCCCGCGGCCGCGACGAGCCGGGCGCCGTCGGCGGCGTCGACCGTGGCGATCTGCAGCGGCCGGTCACCGTTGTCGTCCGTGCCGAACCACGCGTTGAGGCGGCCCGGCCGGTCGTCCGTCACGAACAGCGCCTGCGCGCCCGCGTCCTGCGCGGCCTGCCCCAGCCGCGCCGGGGTGACCGCGTCCGTGCGGCGCACGACGACGGCCTTGCCGCGGACGTCCTTGCCCTCGTACGCGGCCGGGGTGCCGTCGCCCGCGTCCACGAGGGCCCACTTCTTGTGTCCCTCGGCGATCGTCCCGCCGGGTTGGGCCACGGCCTCGCGCAGGCCCTTCACGTCCACGAGGGGCTTGCCGAGCCGCCACACGGTGCGGTACTCGAAGCTGCCGTCGGTGACCTTCGCGGTGGGTGCGGCGAAGACGCTGTCGTACTTCACGGGCACCTGGACGGCGCCCATGAGGTCGGCGCCGCCGGCCTTGCGGTCGTACTCCATGAGCAGCTGCCGGGTCTCGGTCCGCCGGTCCACGTCGGCCTTGATCTCACGGAGCTTCCGTCCGTCCAGGGTGATGGCGCGGTCCTGGTCGAGGCGGATCTGCGGATCGGCGAGGAAGCCGAGGCCAAGGGAGTCCTTGCCGTGGCTGCCGCGCACATCGAGGAAGGTCGACAGGGCGTACGTGCCGGGCTTGAGCCGCAGCTTCAGGGTGCCGGATTCGTCGACGGCGGCCGGGAACGGCTCGGTGCCGTCGGCGAGTTGCCGCACGACGAGGTCGGCGGGGGACGCGGCACCGTCACGGTCCTTGACGTGGACGGTGAGGGTGTACCGCTCCTCTTCCTTGACCAGCCCTAACGCGGTGTGCGCGACTTCCTTGCCGTCCGCGCTCGCGACGACGGCGCCGCTGGTGTTCCCGACGGGCGCCTTCGACCCGTCGCCGGTGACGGTGGTCGACGCGGTGCCGTGGGCGGGGACGGTGAGGGTGGAGTCGGCGAGCGTGACGACGCCGTCGGCGGCGCCCTCCGCCGCGAGGCTCAACCGAACCTCACTCGCTGTCGAGTTGCGATAGGTGAGGGTCTTCTCGACCGGCTTGTTGTCCTCGTAGGGCCAGCCGTAGAAGCCGAGGTCGGCGCTGCCGGTGGCGGTGACGCGGGCGTCGACGGCGTCGGGGACGCTGACCCGGCCCGCCCCCAACTCGTAGGCGGACGAGGCTCGCAGTTTCTTGGAACTGGACATGAGGGCGTCCTTGAGCTGCGCGCCGGTCCAGTCGGGGTGCCGCTCGGCGAGGAGGGCGGCGACGCCCGCGACGTGCGGCGTCGCCATCGACGTACCGCTCATCCCGGTGTAGAAGCCCTCGCCCTCGGTGAATTGGGATCGGGCGGCGAGGATGTCGACGCCGGGCGCCGACAGGTCGGGCTTCAGCGCGTGGTCGCCGGCGCGCGGACCCCGGCTCGTGAAGTACGCGGCCTTGTCCGCGGAGTCGACGGCACCGACGGTCAGCGCGGAGTCGGCGGCGCCGGGCGAGCCGATGGAGGCGGGGGCGCCCGTGTTGCCTGCGGCGACGACGAAGAGGGCGCCGGTCTCCCTGGAGAGGGAGTCGACGGCGGTGGCCATCGGGTCGGTCCCGTCACTCGCCTCCGACGAACCGAGGCTCATGGAGACGACCTTGGCGTCGACGTCCTTGGCCGCCCACTCCATGCCGGCGATGATCTCCGACTCGCTGCCGAAGCCCTCGTCGCTGAGCACCTTGCCGACGGCGAGGGAGGCGCCGGGCGCGACGCCCTTCTCCTTGCCGCCGTCGGATGCGGCGCCGCTGCCGCCGACGGTGGAGGCGACGTGCGTGCCGTGCCCGTTGCGGTCGACGACCTCCTCCCCCGGGATGAAACTCCTGCTCTCGCCGACGCGCCCCTTCAGGTCCGGGTGATCGCCGTCGACCCCGGTGTCGAGGACGGCGACCTTGACGCCCTTGCCCGTGAGCCCGGCCTCCCAGGCCTTGGGGGTGCCGATCTGCTCGTTGCTCTGCGCCATGTCGGCCTCGACGCGCCCGTCGAGCCACACCTTGTCGATGCCGGACGCCTCGGCGCGCAGGGCCCGCCAGAGGGCGCCGGGACGCTCGGCGCTGACGGCGACGCCGCCGACGCTCTCGAGAGAGCGCACCTTCTCGACCCCGCGGGGCACCGGGCGAGCGCACCGCGACTCCTTGCCGTACGTGATGATGAGGGGCAGCGCGGTGGCGGCCCCGCCCCGGTCCGCGAGCCCCTGCCGGATCAGCCCGGTCACGTCGAAGAGCCGCTCGTCGAGGACACCGGAGCGCAGATACGGCCGCGCCTCGTCCGGCACGACGGTGACGTGCCCGTCGACGACCTGACTGCGCACGGCCCCTCGCACCCCGCCCGCCCCGGCGGGCCGGTCGACGGTGACGGTCTGCCTGCCGCCGGGGAGCCGGGTGACGGTGACCTTGTCCCCGGTGATCAGGGTGACGGTGCGGGCGGCCGGAGGCGTGGACGCGGCCTCGGGGCCTGCGGCGGGTGCGTCGTCGGCGACGGCGCCCTGCCCGGCGGGAAGCAGGGCGAACGCGAGACCGACGGCGGCCACGAGCGCGGCTCTTCGCCGCACGGGGGCTCTGGTCATGGGGCTGCCTCTCTTCGTCGGACCCGGGCGGGGCTGGGCAGGGCTGGGCGGAGGTGGTGCCCGAGTGCTGCGAAGAGTGCCAGGAGGCTTGTGGTGCGCGGCAGTTGGCGGAGGTGGCGGGAAGCCGCCAGGGGGAGAATCCGCCACGGGGCGCCCGCCTTCCCGGAGCCGAAGCCGTCGGCATCACGTCCATGCCGTCGGCCGCGCCCCCGGGCCGTCGGCGTCACGAAGGCGCTGACAGCCGCACGTGCCGTCCGCGAGAATACGGAGGCCGGATCCGCGCGGCCGGTTCACGGCGACCGGGTCACGGCGGCCGGGTCACGGCGGCCGGGTCACGGCGACCGGGTCACGGCGGCCGGTTAGCGGGAACCGCACGGGCTCAACGGGGGGCAGGTCATGGGCAGTTCGACGCGGGCCGCGGCAAGGCAGGCGCGTACGCCATGAAGAACACCTCCTGGCACGCCCGCATCGACTGCGGCGGCGAGGTCGGCGCGGGCTTCCTCGTCTCCGCGCGGCACGTCCTCACCTGCGCACACGTCGTCAGGGACAACGCGCGCCACCCCGTCACCGTCACCTTCCCGCACCACAGGGAACTCACCCCCGTGCGCGCCACGGTCACCGGGCACGGCGGCTGGCAGGGCCGCCACGACGACCCCGGCGACCTCGCCGTGCTGGAACTGGAGCGTTCGGTGCCGGTCGCCCCCGCCGAGTTCGCGGCGCCCGACGACGCGTACGGCGAACCGCGTCCGCGCCTCATCGTGTACGGCTTCCCGCACGGGTACGACGAAGGCACGATCGCCGAATACCGTGTCACGGCCGCTCAGTTGATCGCGGCCGAGTGGGTCCAGCTGGAAGCGTGGAGCGCCCACGGCCAGCGTCTCGCGCCGGGGTTCAGCGGTGCCGCGGTGACCCTCGCCGACACCGGCCGTGTCGTCGGCATGCTGTCGGCGGCGGACGGCACGCCCGACATCCTCAGCGGCCGGATGCTGCCCACCTCCGTGATGTCCCGCTACTGGCCGCGTCTCACCGAACTGGTCCGCACACCCTCGCACTCGTCGAGTACCGCGGAACGGCTGCGCGAACTCGTCGGGAAGGCCGCCGACACCGAGTTCGCCCGCAACCCGGAACGCCTGTACCTGGACGCGGCCGGACCGTTCGGCCCGCCGGTCCCCGCGGGCGGCTTCGACTCGCTGTGGGCCGCCGCCTGGTATCTGCTGTGGGAGGTCGGGGAACCGGAGGCCGCGATCCGCTTCGCCGACCGGCTGGCCGCCCTGCTCGATGCCCGGCTCCGGCCCACCCCGGCCACCACCGCCTGTACGACCCCCGGCCACACCCCTTGCCACGCGGCGCCCGGACACGCGGCGCCCGGCCCCGCCGCACCGGGCCCCTCGGCCGCGGGCCCGGCCTGGGCCCCGATCCTCATCGAGATAGAGCACAGCGGCGGCGACACCGACCGGGTCCTCGTGACGGTCTCCGCCCACCGCGAGGGCCGCCGCCATCCGGTCGACTCACGCGCCCTGCACAGGAGCGAGGTGCGGGCCCACGTCCAGGAGCACATCGAGCAGGCCTTCTGGCACCTTCCGCCGGGCGCCGACGAGCTGATCGCCTTCGTACTGCCCCGCGAATGGCTCAACGAGCCCGTGGCCGACTGGCAGCGCAGCGCAGACGACCCGACGCCGCTCGGCTGCTCGTACCCCCTCGTCGTGACCGAACGCTCCCGCCGCACCGGCGGCTTGCGCCACCAGCTCGCCCGCAAGTGGGAACGGCTCGGCGGCAGGACGTCGGCGACCCTGCACCGCGTCGAGTGCGGCACCAGCGAGAAGCCGGGCAGACTCCGCTTCCTGCTCCGCCGCGACGAGGCGGACCTGGCCGGTTTCGCCGCGGCCCCGACCGCGTCCCGCGTCCGGCCCCACTTCGAGGCCTCCCTGAACGCGCCCGCGCCCATCCTCGTGTGGCCGCGCAGCGGCTGCGAGCACGGCGACCACGACGAGGCGGGAGCCTGCGCCGGTACGGACTTCCTGGACCGGCTCGCCGTGTACCTGGACGGCCTGCCGCCCGCCGAACTGCCCCGCCACGTCCTCACGCTGCGCGAGAGCGCCGAGGCGTCCGACGCACCCGAGCGGCACTGGGCCAGGGACGTCCAGCTCCTGTGGGACGACCCCCGCTGCTTCCCCGACGCGGCCACCGCCCCTCAGCTCTCCCCCGTCTCCCCCACCGGGCCCGCCCCTCCTGTCACCCAGCTCTCCCCCGTCACCCGCTGAGCGCCCGCACCCCACCGGAGAACCCGCATGAGCCAGTGGCCCGTCTACACCGGCAGGACAGCGCCCCACGACGACATCGCCGACCTGCCGCCGCCCCCGCCCTGGCGCGCCTTCGACGGCGGCCCCGCCCTGCCGACCCCCGCGGACGACGGAGCCACCACCTCCCCCGACCGCGCCCACCGGGCGCGCACCTACCGGGCCACCGACGAGGCGGTCCAACTCGTCAACGCGGCGCTCTACTTGCGGCGCCCGCTCCTGGTCACGGGGCCGCCCGGCAGCGGCAAGTCGAGCCTCGCGTACGCGGTCGCCCGCGAGCTGCGGCTCGGTCCGGTGCTGCGCTGGAACATCACGAGCCGCAGCACGCTGCACGACGCGCTGTATCAGTACGACCCGCTGTCCCGGCTGTACGCGGCGGGGCAGGCCGCACAGGACGAGGCGGCCAGGACCCGTCCTCACGCGCCGGACGCGCCGCACGCCCCGGGGACACAGTCGGCGCCGGGCGCACCGGTCTCCCCGCTTCCCGGTCACGCTCCCGCCCCGCAGGCCCCGCATGAGAGCACCGCCCCCCATGAGCACGCCGACCACGTCGAGGCCGCCGCACCGGTGGACCGCGCGGGCGTCGCCGACCACCTGCGCCTCGGCCCCCTGGGCACCGCCCTCCTCCCCTACGGTCGCCCCCGCGCCCTCCTCATCGACGAGATCGACAAGAGCGACCTCGACCTTCCCAATGACCTCCTGAACATCCTGGAGGAGGGCCAGTACGAGATCCCGGAGCTGCTGCGGGTCGCGAACCGCACCCCGCGCGCGACCCTCCTGACCGACGGCACCGACACGCCGGTCACCATCGAGAAGGGCCGCGTCCGCTGCCGCGCCTTCCCCTTCGTCGTCCTCACCAGCAACGGCGAACGCGAGTTCCCGCCCGCCTTCCTGCGCCGCTGCGTCACCCTGCGGCTGCGCCAGCCGCGCGACGAGCACCTGGAAGAGATCGTCCGCGCCCACCTGGGCGAGCCCGACGCCTACGCCCGCGGCCTCATCACCCGTTTCCTGGAACGCGGCGCCGGCGGTGAACTCGCCACCGACCAGCTCCTCAACGCCATCTACCTGACCGGCGCCGCGGGGCTCGACGCCGCCTCGCGGGACGAACTGGCGCAGCGGCTGATGCCCTACCTGTCGACGGCGACCGACACCGGCCGCAATGCCTTCTGACCGGCGTCCGCGCCCCGGCGAGGTCGCGCACCTCGCCGCGCTGCTGGCCGACGTGTCGGGCGGGGCCCGTCACCTCACGCCGACCGAGCTCGCGGAACTCCTGTGGCTGACACCCCACTTGCCCGCGCCCCCGGAGCCACGCCGGCCCCTGGACCCACCCCCCGCCTCGACCGCCACCGACCCCTCCCCGCATACCCCCGGCCCCTCCATCCCTTCCGAGGCCCGTCCCGAAGCTCGCCCCACGACCGAAGCCGAAGCCGCCCCGCAAGACCCCTCCGAAGACACGAAGAAGCGGTCGCGCCCCGACCCCGCCCCGCCCGCCGACGGTCCGCCGCCATCCACCGACCACCGCATCCCGCTGCACCTCCCGCCCCGCCCCCTCCGCAAGCCCCATCCTCCCCAACCACCGTCCACGCCCCCGCCCGACAGCCACGCGGCACACGGCCCTCACCTCTCCGCACCGCGTCCGCCCTCCCCCGGCACCCGTCGCGTCCCGCTGCACGTGCCCGTCCCGCCGATGCTCGCCCACCCGCTCGCGCTGCAACGCGCGGTGCGCCCCCTCAAGCGGTACGTCCCCTCACCCACCGGACGCTTCCTCGACGAGGAGGCCACCGCCCACCGCATCGCCCTGCTCGGCGGGCGGCCACAGGGATGGCTGCCGGTCCTGCGGCCGTCCCCGGAGCGCTGGCTCCGGCTCTGCGTCGTGCACGACGGCGGCGCCACGATGCCCATGTGGCGGCCGCTCGTGCGGGAGCTGCACACCGCGCTGGCCCAGTCCGGCGTGTTCCGCACCGTCGAGCTGCACCGCGCGGCGCCCGACGGCACGGTCCCGGCCCGGGCGGCGTCCGTGCCCGCCGACGGACGTACCGTCGTCCTGGTGGTCAGCGACTGCATGGGCCCCCAGTGGCGCGAGGGCCCCGGCGCCGTCCGCTGGCGCCGCGTGCTGCGACGCTGGGCGGCCCGCATGCCGCTGGCCGTCGTCCAGCCCCTCCCCGAACGCCTGTGGCGCACCACCGCCCTGCCGACGGCCCCCGGCCTCCTGTCGGCCCCGCATCCGGCGGCCCCTGCCGCCGCCCTCGCCTTCACCGCCTACGACGCCCCGGAAGAGCCGCACCCCGAGGGCGCCCTGCCCCTGCCCGTCCTGGAGCCCGCGGCGAACTGGCTCGCCAACTGGGCGGCACTCGTCACCGACCCCGGGGGTGCCCGACTGCCCGGAGCGGTGGGCTGGTTGATGCCCACGTCACACAAGCACCCGACGGCCGAACCGGCTCCGGGCACCCCGGCCCGCGAGGACATCACCCGGCTCACCGCCGAGGAGCTCGTACTGCGATTCCGCTCCACCGCCTCACCCGAGGCGTTCCGGCTCGCGGGCCATCTCGCGCTCGGCGAACCGCAGTTGCCGGTCATGCGCCTGGTCCACCGGGCGGTCGAGAGGGACCCTCGGCCGCAGCACCTCGCGGAGGTGATCCTCAGCGGCATGCTCGCGGAGGCCCCGGAAGGCCCGCCGGGTGCGTACGCCTTCCGGGACGGCGTACGCGAGCTGCTGCTGCGCACCCTGCCACGCACGGCCCGCGGGCGGACCGGTGAACTCCTGGCCCAGGTGGGTGGGTTGATCGACGACCGGGCGGGCGTCGCGCCCGGCGAACTGCGGGCGGTGGCCCATGTGCCGGGGCCCGACGACGAGGGGACGGAGGGCGGTGCGGGCGGCGCGTTCGCGACCGTCGCCCCCGAGAGCGTCCGGCAGCTCGGTGGGGAACGGGACCACTTGCTCGGCGGGCGCTACCGCGGTGTGGAACAGATCGGGCGGAGCCCCGGCGTGTGGATCGCGGACGACCTCTCCGTCGGGGGCGAGGGCGAGTTCGTGGTGGTGCAGCGGTTCCTGGCGGTGCCGGACGGGCCGCGCGCGTCGTTCGAGGCGGCCAAACTCGCACGCTTCCGGCACCAGCACGTCGCCGCCGTCCGCGACCACGGTGTGGACAACGGAGTCTTCTACCTGGTCACGGAGTTCGTACCGGGCCGCAACCTGGACGAGGTGCTGCTCGGGCACCCCGAAGGCCTGCCCGGCGAGCACCTCCTGCAGGTGGTGGCGTCGCTGGCCGACGCGGTCCAGGCCCTGCACGCGCACGGCCTCGCCCATGGTGCGATCTCCGCCGAGCAGGTGCGGGTCCCCCGGGGGCGCGGCCCGGTCCTCTGCGGCTTCACCCTCGCCCGGTACGGCCCGGCGGTCCGGCGGTCCGACCTGATGGCGCTCGGGCGCCTCGTGCACGAGACGTACGCGGGATCGACGGCGACACCGGTGGGCCGTGCCTCTGGAGTCGCACGCCCCGGCATCCTCCCTGAAGCGGCCCTGACGGCCCTGGAGTCGGCCGTCGTCGACCTCGAGTCCGGGCAGCTGGAGCGCCAACAACGGGCTGTCACGCAGCTGTTGGACCTCACGGTACTTCCGGGCCCGGAGATCACCTACTCCCTGTTGGGCGAGCCCACGGTCCTCCGGGACGGCGCGCCCGTGCCGACGGGCACGCCGGAGTGCCAGGCGGTGCTCTGCATGCTGCTGCTCGGCAAGGGACGCCCCCTCTCGTACGAGGAGCTGGCGGAGGGCCTACGGGCCGACCGCGCCGGCCCCTCCCTCTCCCTCCTCGACTCCTGCCTGACCCACATCCGGGACGTGATGGAGCTGCCGCTGTCCGAGCGGGCCGACGGGTACGTCCTCAACCTCCCGCACGAGGACTCCGTCGACCTGTTCCGCTGCCGGCGGCTGGCCGCCGAGGCCGACGCGGCGCGGGTGGCGGGGGACGCGGGGACGGCCCGCGCACGGGTGTGGGAGGCCCTGGCGCTGTGGCGCGGGGACCCACTGAGCGGAGTGCCCGGCCCGGCCGCGGTACGGGCGAGGGCATCCGTCCGCCTGCTCCAAAGGAGCCTGCGTGTCCCGGACGGTGAACGTCTCGTCCGGGACGCGGGGTCGCAGCACACCCTCGCGGTGTTCGAGTGCGTGGCGCCCCTCGACCTGTCCGACACGCTCAGAGAGCGGCTGGGCCGGTCGCTCTCCGATGTACTGGCCCACTGCGGCCTGCATCACTACACGTTCCAGCCGGTCTCAGGGGGCTGGCAGGTGGTCGTTCCTCCAGGTGCCCTCCCTGAGCGGCTGCTGCCGGGGCTCCTGGAGTGGCTCCCCACCCTCCTCACGGACCTGCCGCACGTCGCGCTCGCCGTCACGGTCGCGCAAGCCCCCGGCCCGACCGCCTTCCCGCCCCGGTTCCCCGAGGGACTGCGGCACCTGTTCGGCCGCGAGGGAGGCATGGTGATCGCCGTCCCCGACGCACTGTATGCATCCCTCGTCCTCCGGGAACCGCCCGGCGCCCCCGCCCTCGAGGAGGCGCCCGGCACGGGCCACTGGTTCAGCCGCATCGCGGCACCGCCCGCCACCTCTCCCGGCGCACCGGTCCTGCTCGGCTTCGACGGGGTCTTCACCCATCTCTTCCGGGAGTCCACGGCACGTGCGGCCACTCTCTCCCTCATGTCCGTGGTCGCCGAGTACCGCCACCTGAACGACGCGCTGTCGGGCGTACCGCTGCTGGAGTCGCGCAGTACCGTCGTGCCCAGCGGACAGCTCACCCACCCCCTGGACGCGCTGAGGGCGCTCGCGCACCACCAGGAGTACGCCGCCGAGCTGCACGCACGCCTCACCACGCTGGAGACGGACCGCGCGGCCGCGGCCAGGCCACTGGCCCACAGCGGCGCACTCCGCGGCCTCCTCACGAACCATCCCGTCGCCATCGTCACCGACGTCTCGTCCGACGCCGTGTCGGCGTACCTCGAAGCGCACGGCCTGCCCGCCCCCCGCGGCGGCATCCACGGCCGCACCGCGGACCTCACGCGCCTGATGCCGGACCCGGACTGCCCGAACCGGGCGTTGCGCCGGCTCGGCGCCGACCCGGTCCGCTGCCTGATGCTCGGAACGAGCGTCCACGAGCTGCGCGCCGCCGGGGCCGCGGGGGCCGACTTCATCGGTTACGCACCCGCCCGGCATTCCGCGGAACTCCTCATCGACGCGGGAGCCCGGCTCACCGTCGCCTCCCTGCGCGCGTTCATGGACATCGCCCGTCAGCGGGAGGCATGAGAAGCCATCAGATCGGCGAGTACGCACCTACTCGGTAGCGACCCCTCCGGGTCCACTGGGACCACCGCACTGTTCGCCCGGACCACCGCACCGCCTGCGACGCCCCCCACACACACCACCCGTGCGGCGGCACCCCGCCCGGCTCAGTTCAGCGCGCGGGCCGCGCCCGTCCGCCGCACGATGCGAGACAGGACCGTCGTCCGACGGTCCGTACGGTCTGCGCTCTCGGGAGGATCTGCCATGACCGTCAGTCTGGAGCAGTTGCGCCGCTGCCACATCGCCGTCGACCTGGGAGCCGCGAGGACCCGCGTGTACGTGAAGGGGGCGGGCCTCGTCGTCGACCAGCCGAGCGCCGCCGCCGTCAACACGCGCACCGGCGCGCTCATCGCGGTCGGTCAGTTCGCCGAGCAGATGACGGGACGTACGCCCGGCTACATCCGGGTGGTGCGCCCCGTCTCCGGCGGCACCGTCGTCGACATCGAGATGGCCCAGCGCATGCTGCGCAACCTGATCGGCGAGAAGCTCCGCCGCACGCTGCGCCGCAAGCCCCGGCTGCGCGCCGCCGCCTGCACGCCGCACGACGCGGACCCGCTGGCCCAGCGTGCCGCGGTCGAGACGATGGTCGGGCTCGGTGCGCGCCGCGTGGAACTGGTCGACACGCTCATCGCGGCGGCCGTCGGCTGCGGTCTTCCGGTGGAGCGTCCCGAGGCGACGATGATCCTCGTCTGCGGCGCCGCCACGACGCAGGTCGCGGTCCTCTCCCTCGGCTCGATCGTGACCGCGGAACGGATTCCCGTCGGCGGCGAGGCCATCGACAACGCGATCGTGCAGCACCTGCGCCACCACCACGAACTGATGCTGCCCTCCCAGTCCGTACGTCCCCTCCAGCTCGCGCTGCGCGGCAACGGCCTCACGCCGCAGGGCCCGGAGTCGACGGAGATCCACGGCAGGGACGTCGCGACGGGTCTGGCCCGCTCCGTCCAGGTCGACACGGCCGCCGTCCGCGACGCCATTCACACCCCGCTGACCGCCGTGCTCGACGGCATCGGCAAGGTGCTGCGCGACTGCCCGCCGGACCTGGTGGCCGACCTCGCGGACCGCGGAATCATGATGGTCGGGGGCAGCGCGCTGCTTCCGGGGCTCGACCAGATGCTGCGGGACGCGACCGGAATGCCCGTACATATCGCGGAACGGCCGGATGTGTGCGCCGTACTGGGGCTCGGTGCGATGCTTGAGGGCAAGATCCAACCGCTGGCGCTGGCGCCCCTGTCCGGCTGAGCCGAACGGCCGACGCGTGCCCCCACCACGACCATGGAGTACGTCGTACGTGACCGAGATGCCCGAAGGTGATGGCGAAGGCGAAGGGGCGGACGCGCCGCAGCCCTCGATGCAGCCGATCCTCGAGGCGGTCCTCAGCGTCGGCACGGACCTCGAACTCCGGGCGACGCTGCAGCACATCGTGGACAGCGCGGCCCGGCTGACCGGGGCCGAGCTCGGCACGTTGGGCGTCGACGCCCCCGGCGCCGGGGGCCCGGCCGAGCTGTTCGTGGCGGGCGGCCCCGGCCGCTTCCCCGACGGCGTGCCGTGCGTACGCCCGACCGCGGACGGCACCGTCATCGACGTACCGATCCACGTCCATGACGACCCGTTCGGCACGCTGCTGCTCGCCGAGAAGGGCGGGGGCGGCCCGTTCACCGACGAGGACCGCCAGCTCCTGAGGGTCCTGGCGAGCCAGGCGGGCATCGCGATCGGCAACGCCCGCCTGTTCGAGGCGGCCCGGCAGCGGGAGCGCTGGATCGAGGGCGCGGCGGCGGTCACCACGGCCCTGCTCACCGGCGAGGCGGCGGCGGACGCGCTGATGACGGTGGCGGACCGGGCGCGGATCCTCGCGGGCGCGGCGGCGGGTGTGATCCTGCAGCCCACGGAGGCGGGCGGCATGCGCATCGTCGCGGCGGCCACGGACGGGGAGCCGCACGGATGGGGAGCGTCGTCACACAGGCGCCCACCGGGTGACGGCACGTCACGCCCCACCGGCCCCCCCGCGGACGCACGCCCCACCGCTACCGCTACCGCCAGCGCCAGCACCAGCACCAGCACCAGCACCAGCACCAGCACCAGCACCAGCACCCAGCCGACCCCCCACCCCCACCACAACGACCTGATCGGCACCACGATCGAACCCGGCAGCGCCGTCCTCACCCAGCTCCTCGGCGGCGAACCCGTCTACATCGACGACTCGGCGACCGACCCCCGCATGACCACGCACGTGCGCGCCCGCTTCGGCCCCAGCATGATGCTGCCGCTTCAGGCGGGCGGCCGCCTCATCGGCACGCTCGCCCTCCCCCGCAGGCGCGGCGCGCCCGCCTACACCTCCGCCGAACGCCTGCTCGCGACCCAGTTCGCCTCGCAGGCCGCGCTCGCCCTCGTACTCGCCGACGCCCAGCAGAGCCGCCGGCGCCTGGCGGTCTTCGAGGACCGCGACCGCATCGCCCGCGACCTGCACGACCTCGTGGTCCAGCGGCTCTTCGCGACCGGCATGATGCTGGAGTCGACGCGCCGCAAGGCCAGGTCGACCAAGGTCGAGACGACCCTCGACCACGCCGTGGACGAGCTGGAGTCCACGATCCAGGAGGTCCGCACGGCCATCTTCGCGCTGCAGCAGCCGCCCGCGGACGCCCCCGCCACCTTCCGGGGCAAGGTCCTGCGCGAGACGGCGGGCGCGTCGGCGATCCTCGGCATCCAGCCGTCCGTGCACTTCGCCGGCGCCGTCGACACGCAGGTCACGGAGCCTGCGGCGGGCCACCTGCTCGCCGCCCTGCGCCGGGCCCTGGCCGCGACGTCCCGCCGCACCGGCGTCACGCGCGTGGACGTCGCGGTCGACGCACGGGCCACACTGCCGGACGGCCGCTCGGGAGTGCGGCTGACGGTGTACGACGACGGGGCCACGGACGGCGTGGAAGCGGGAACGACGGCAACGTGGCAGGCCCCGCTGTAACGAGCGCCACGACACGGCGCAGGCGTCCGCTACAGCAACCACTACGACACATGGGCCCGCAACCACCCCTCCCGCGGCCCCCTCACAACCCCACCACCGACACCTCCGTGGCCTTCACGCTCGTCCACACCTCGGCTCCCTCCATCAGCCCGAGCTCCACCGCGGCCTGCGGAGTGATCTCGGCGACCAGGTCGGGTGCCTCGCCCGAGGTGACGAGGACGCGCAGCCGACTGCCGGCCGTGGTGATCTCACGCACCCTCCCGGGCCACACGTTGCGCGGGCTGCCCGCCGGCTTCTCGCGGTGCAGGGACACGGCCTCCGGGGCGATGACCGCGAGCGCCCGCGCGCCCTCCTCCAGCGGGTCGGCGACGACCAGGCGCCCCTCCCCCGCCAGCGCGAGCGTCCCGTCGGCGGCAGCGGTGCCTGGCCAGGCGTTGCGGCCGAGCATGCGGGCCACCCAGGGCGAGCGCGGGTGCCGGGTGACCTCGGTGGGCGGCGCGTCCTGCAACGTACGCCCTTCGTCGAGTACGAGGACCCGGTCCGCCAGCGAGACGGCCTCGACGGGGTCGTGCGTGACGATGAGGCAGACGCCGCCGAACCCTTCGAGGTGGCGGCGCAGGGTGTGCCGGACGTGGGCGCGGGTGGTCTGGTCGAGGGCGGCGAGCGGCTCGTCGAGGAGCAGCAGCCGGGGGCGGGCGGCCAGGGCCCGGGCCAGGGCGACCCGCTGGGCCTGCCCTCCGGAGAGCTGGGCGGGCCTGCGGTGCGCGAGGTGTCCGACGCCGAGCCGGTCGAGCCACGCCTGTGCCTCGCGCCGGGCGTCGGCACGCCGTACGCCCTGCGCCCGCAGCCCGTACGCGGTGTTGCCGAGCGCGTTGAGGTGCGGGAAGAGCGCACCTTCCTGGGGTACCCAGGCGACCCCCCGCCGGTGCGGAGGCAGACCGGTGACGTCGCGTTCGCCGAGCCGCAGCTCCGCGTGGGCGCGTGGGGTGAGGCCGAGGAGGGCGCGCAGGAGCGTGGTCTTGCCCGCGCCGTTGGGCCCGACGACGGCGATGGTGGTGCCGGGCCGGGCGTCGAGGGTGAGGTGGTTGTAGCCGGTGACGTCGGCGTGCAGGGACCACTTCTCGTCCGTCCCGGCGGCTGTCGCGGGCGGAGCCTCGGGCCCCACCTGCACCGGCCCGCCCTCTTCGTCGCCGCCGCGCACCGGCTCCCGCACCCGCACCGGACCGCCCCCCGCGGTCCACCGCCCCCGCAACCCGACAAGCACGGCCATGGCGATGGCGAGCAGCAGCAACGACAACGACGTCGCCGCCTCCGACGAGTCCTGCAACAGCAGGTACACCTGGAGGGGCAGGGTCTGCGTGGTCCCCGGCAGGTTGCCCGCGAAGGTGATCGTGGCCCCGAACTCACCGAGCGCCCGCGCCCAGGTCAGCGCGGCTCCCGCGGCGAGCCCGGGGGCGACCATCGGCAGGGTGACGGTGAGGAACACCCGTACCGGTGACGCCCCCAGTGACGCCGCCGTCTCCTCGAACCCGGGCCGCAGCCCACCCAGCGCGCCCTCCAAACTGATGACGAGGAACGGCATCGCGACGAACGTCGCCGCGACCACCGCACCCGACGTGTGGAAGGGCAGCACGATCCCGAAGGTGTCCTCGAGCCACGGCCCGAGCAGCCCGCGCCGCCCGAACCCGAGGAGCAGCGCCACGCCTCCGACGGTCGGCGGCAGCACCATCGGCAGCAGCACGAGGGACCGTACGAGTGCCTTCCCCCGGAACTCCACTCGTGCAAGGAGCCAGGCCAGCGGCACCCCGAGCAGGAGCGAGAGCCCGAGGGCCCAGAAGGACACGAGCAGCGAGAGCTTCAGGGCCTGGGTGACCCCGGGAGTCGTCAGATGACTCCCGAGGTCGCCCCACTCGGTCCGGGCGAGGATGCCGACGAGCGGCATGAGCAGAAAGGCGACGGCGAGCACCGCGGGCACGGCGAGCGTGAGCGGCGCGCGGGACCGCACACGGACGCGAGAACGAAGAGGGGGCCGGTTCATCTGTGCGCTACGGCTTCTGGAACCCGGCGTCCCGCAGCATCTTCTGCGCCTCGGGCGTGCTGAGCCACTTCACGAACGCGGCGGCCGCGTCACCGTGTTCGGAGCCCTTGAGGGTCGCGGCCGGGTAGGAGGCGACGGCGTTCTGCGAGTCGGGGATCTCGACGGCATCGACCTTGCCTGGCGCACCGGCGGCATCGGTCCGGTACACGATCCCCGCGTCGGCCTCCCCGAGCTCGACCTTGCTGAGCACGGACCGCACGTTGGCCTCCTTGGAGACCGGTTTGACGTCGACGCCCTGCTTGTCGAGGACCTGCTTGCTGTAACGCCCGACGGGCACGGTGTCATCGGCAAGAACGACCTTCAGCTTGCTGCTGCCGAGATCCTTGAGCCCCTTGACCTTCTCCGGGTTGCCTTCCCGGGTGGCGATGACGAGCCGATTCCTGGCGATGACGGTGGGCTCGCCGGTCTCTCCCTTCAGCCCGTCCATGGTCTTGGTGTCGGCGGTGACGAGCACGTCAGCGGGCGCCCCCTGCTTGACCTGCGCGGCAAGCTCCTGCGACCCGGCGGCGGAGACGGTGATCTTTGTCCCCGGATGCTCCTTCTCGTACGCCTTCTCGGCGGTGGCGAATACGTCGGTGAGAGAAGAAGCGGCAAGGACGGTAAGACTTACATCCTTCTTCCCCTCACTGTCACCGTCGCTGTCGCTGTCGCTCCCGCAGGCGGCGAGCGGAACGAGCAGCGCGGCGGTGGCGGCAGCGGCGGCGGTACGGCGGACGGTGCGGCGGGAGAACTTCGGGGACATGGCACGGCTCCTGGCGAATGAAGAACACGACAAAGCAACGCACTCAGGCACTACTCAGGCACTACTCAGGCACTCACGCACGATCGATGTGAACGCTGGTGGACTTGACCCGAGCCGTGGCCTCGACTCCGACTTCGAGACCGAGCTCCTCCACGGCCTCGCGGGTCAGCAGCGAGACGAGCCGGTGCGGCCCGGCCTGGATCTCGACCTGCGCGGCGACGTCACCGAGCTTCACGGCGGTGACGATCCCGGGAAAGGCGTTCCGAGCAGAGGTATAAGAAACACCCTCATCACCCGCACCCGCACCCTGTCCGACCTCGACAGCGAAGGCGGCAAGATCCCGCCCATCGACGAGCCGCCGCCCACCCTCATCCCGATGCGTGGCGACCCGCCCGGCATCGGCCCAACGACGAGCGGTATCGGGACTGACCCCGAGCAGACGGGCGGCCTGCCCGATTGTGTAGGACTGCATGTGCGACAAGATAAGCGCAATCGCCTCGCAGATGTAAAAGTTGATCCAGATCTCCATGGCAGATGCGCCTAAGCACCCCCACTCCTGGAGGAACCTCCAACCCGAAGCCCGTCCGTCAAACGAGCACACCCAGACGGGCCATGCCGTTCAGCCCCCCCCCGGAGCCACCCGGCCCCGGGGGGGCTTGGCACCAGACGTGACCCGCCTCGCTCAACCCCGTACCAGCATCAGCCCGGATATCCCCATCGTCACGCCCAGCCATCACGCAGGTCCGGCAGCAGCGAATTCGACAAAATAGCCGATCACCCTCTCCAACGAGCATGGATCGCATGCTGCCACAAACTCGCTTCCGTCACTCTTGGCAGAAATCCAAGACCCATCAGCGCACTGCTCTTCCCTCTCGCACGTGCGACCGTAGAGAGCGGTTCGGGCCAGGTCGACAGAGAGGATCCAGCCAGGATTGTCGGTTGTTTCGATTCGAATTCCGTATGAATGTTCCCAGTCTCCGTCACAGACGTCTGCGTACCACTGCTGGAGAACCTTCAAGTTCGACATCATGGGTTCCTTCTAGGAATTTCCCAGGGGGCCGCGGGGACCGCTGATCCATCCGGCAGGTTCACGTGTGGCGTCGGAACTCTCGTCTTGGACTGCTTGTCGTAGTGAGGCTTGCCCTTCACGTCGACTCGCTTTGTCGGAATGAATGGTCGCGGGTCCCGGGGGTCTGACGGCCGATCATAGGATTCATAGTGGTCGATCTCCCCCGTCGTTCCGTCGCGACGGAACGACGTATGAGGTCCTTCCGCGTCCGGGTGCGGACAAAGATTCCCGCCACGAGAATTGTGAACCAGGACCGGCGTAGCGCCCGCCAGCACATAGTACGTGTGCGCATCAGCAACCGTGAGGTTGTGAGCGGTGGCCCGCTGCACGGTTGAACGCTCGATTGCCGAAACACGCGCGTATGCACCGGTGTTCGTTCGCAGCGTCTCCCCCGGCCGCAGGTCCGTGGCCTTGACCCACTCGCCCAACTCCGGCACCCAGAAAGGGTGTCCATCGGTCGCGGTGACCGAGGCGGACCGGCCCTTCGTCCCCTTCTTGCCCGCCGCCTTGATCGTGATCTTGACGAGGTGCTTGACGCCCTTGCCCTTGATCTCGGCGGTCACCGTCTTGATAACGGTCTTGCCGGTCCTGGGATCCGTGGCCAGGACCTTGTCGCCGATGTCGATGTCCCCGATGGCCCTCGTGGTGCCATCGGCCATCAACACCTTTGTCTTTGGAGTGAAACTGTTCGCCAGACAGCTGGCGCCGTCCTCCGCCGCCTCCTCCAGCCTGTCCGCCTTCTTGTCCAGCTTCATCCAGGCCTTGAAGTCCTTGAACAGGCCCTTCACCAAGCCGCCGACCTTCTTGGCGAGGGCCATGCCCTTCTTCCAGTTCCACGGCAGGCCGTACTTCTTGGCGAGTTTGGCCGCTACTCCACCGACCAGGCTCGTCGCGATGTTGGCGATGGTCGCGCCGCAGGAACCCAGACTTCCGGTGGTGAAGCAGTCCAGGGCATCGGTGATGCCGAGTTCGTCCGCGAGGATTCCTGCGAGCTCCTGGGCCGCCCGCTTCATGCGGGTTTCACGGGCGCTGGCTTCCGAGCGGGCGGCAGTCGCCCTCTTCTGCGCCGGAGTCGCATGCACCTGGTAGTACGTGTAGTACGTCTTGGTGACCTTGATGTCCCAGCCGCCGTTGCGGCCGGCCGTGCACTGCACGCCGACCAGGAGGCAGCCGTCGTCCTTGAGGCCCGACGGATCGCTCTTCGTCACCGGGTTGTTGGACGCGTACGCGTAACCGTTGATCTGCTGCGGGTCGTTGAAGTCGATGATGGGGTCGGCGGTGATGAACCGGCCGTTCTCCGGTTCGTACTCTCGCGCGCCGACATGTGTCAGGCCGGTGGACGAGTCGACGGACTTGCCGAGGAACCCCTTGTCGTCGACCCACGGGTCGGTGCCCTTGCCGCGTTCGTTGCCGAACGGGTCCATGCGACGCCGGGTCACTCCGCCCGTCGTCGCGTCGATGGCCGCCGACATGGTGCCCTGGTGGTCGCCGGCCAGGAACTGCACGCCCTTCGTCGTGCGCATCGCCACCGTCTGGGCACCGAAGGTGTAGTAACGCGTGGCGTCGACGGTGCGCGTGGTGGTGTTGAGGTTGAGCTCCATGCCCGGCAGATAGAGCGTGTGCTGGTCCTTCTCCTTGCGGAGAAGCCGTGCTCCGGCGGCGTCGTAGGAATACGCCGTGTCCGCTCCCGCCGCCTGCAGCTTGCCCTCGACGCCCCACTTGAGGTCCTGCGTCGTGCCGTTGAGGACGCGTTGACGGGTGTTGCCCGCCTCGTCGTAGGTGTAGGTGTCCTGGCGGGTGACGGCAGGGTCGTCTCCGGACGCCGGCGTCTTCTCGACGACCTTGGTCAGGGTGTGCGGGCCGCCGTTGCCGGCCGCGTCCTTGCCGTAGGTGTAGGAGCGGGTGACGTCCGGGGCGCCCGCCACACCGTGCCGCACCTGCGACAGTCGGTTACCCGCGGTGTCGTAGTCGAAGGACTGCCAGTACGGGGCAGCGCCGCCGATCGTGCCGCCGGTCGCGCCCCCCGAGCACGCCGCGTCCTGGCGACCCGAGCCGGCCTTGCCGTCCGGGGCATTGGAGGTGGACCAAGCCTCCTTGAGACGCTGCTGCCAGTCATAGGTGAAGCACTGCACGTCGCTCTGACCGCCCTGGGGCGTGTCGGCTATGGACGTGACGTTGCCGGAGTCGTCGTACGAGTAGCTCGCGTCCGCGACGAAGGCGTTGTCGCCGACGATGTCGGCGCCCGCTCCGATGAGTCGGTCGGTGCCCTTCTCGTACTCGTAGAAGAGACGGGGCAGCTTGCCTTCGGTGCCGATCTGCCCGAGGTCCAGGCCCAGGAGCTGGGACGTCGAGGCATAGTGCGCCTTCTTGACGTAGCTGCCGTCCGCCTGCCCGCCCAGCAGTGTCGTCAGCGAGGTGGGGCGCTGCAGGTCGTCGTACGTGTAGGTCAGCGTCTCGCTCGGCAGGCCGCCGGCAGCGGGCAGGGTCTGCCCCTTGATCGTGCCGTCGTTGTTGTACTCGGTGTTGTAGGTGTACGTGCCGCGCAGTTCCTTGTCGGCCGCGTCGCCGAGGGTCACCTGGGTCTGCTCCGGCTGGTACATGTCGTCCAGCTGGGTGATCACCGAAGCTGTGGTGACGGCGCCGTTCTCGTAGCGGTAGCTGCCGTACAGCTGGCCCTTCGCCTTCTTGTCGTAGCTGTTGAGGGTCAGCTTCGTACCGGTGTCGGGCTCGCCCCACCGAGAGGCACCTGTGCGGGCACACCAACCGCAAACGTGACCCAGCCCTGACGCCCACCACCAGCCCTTCACCGCTTTCGGAAGCCCCCTTGACCGCAAACCGGAGGCGCCGGCCCGACCCGGTCGGCCGGTTGCTCGCCGAAGGCCGGTTGGCCGAAACAGGCACAGGTAAGCCCCACACGCCCGCCCCGCCCCCGCCCCACCCTCTGGAGGAACCTCCAAGCCCCGGCCCGCGCGGCCACGAGCAGGCATAGCCGGCCCGAACCGGAGAACTCGCCACCTCATGGCACTCTTCGACGACGACAAGCACGCGCGGGACGAGACCGAGCCCGCCCTCAGTACCGGTCCCGACCCGGAGGTCGAGCGGGCCGCGCCCGACGAGCCCACCGAGTTGCCCGCCCGCTCCTGGTGGGCGGTGCTGCGGCGTACCGGCAAAGAGTTCATGGACGACGAACTCCCCGACAGGGCCGCCGCCCTCACCTACTACGGCGTCCTGTCCCTCTTCCCCGCCCTGCTGGTCCTCGTCTCGCTCCTGGGCGTGATCGGCGAATCGGCGACCCACAAGGTCCTGGACAACCTCCAGGACCTCGCGCCGGGCCCGGTGCGGGACCTGCTCGACGACTCGGTGCGGCAGCTGCAGGACAGCGGCGGCACCAGCGGCGTGATGGCGATCGTCGGCCTGCTGCTCGCCGTCTGGTCGGCGTCCGGATACGTGGCGGCGTTCATCCGCACCTCCAACGCCGTCTACGACCTCCCGGAGGGCCGCCCGGTGTGGAAACTGACCCCGCTCCGGATAGCGCTCACCGTGGTTCTGATGATCCTGCTCGCCATCAGCGCGCTGATCGTCGTCTTCACGGGCCCGCTGGCCGAGCGCGCCGGTGACGCGATCGGCGTGGGCGACGCGGCGCTGACGGCGTGGTCCATCGCGAAGTGGCCGGTCCTGCTGATCCTGGTCGTCCTGATGATCGCCCTGCTCTTCTGGCGGGCTCCCAACGTGCGCGGCCCCGGCTTCCGCTGGCTGAGCCCCGGCAGCGCGGTGGCGGTCCTGCTCTGGCTGGTGGCCTCCGGCGGCTTCGCCCTGTACGTCGCCAACTTCGCCTCGTACAACAAGACGTACGGCACCCTCGCGGGCGTCGTCGTCTTCCTGATCTGGCTCTGGCTGTCGAACCTGGCGATCCTGCTGGGCCTGGAATTCGACGCGGAGCTGGCCCGACAGCGGGCGATCTCCGGCGGCATGCCCCCGGAGGAAGAGCCGTACGTGGAGCCCCGCGACACCCGCAAATGGCCGCGCCGCCGCAAGGCTCGTACCCCAGAAGCACGCAAGGCCACGGAAGCGTGATCCGAGGGCCTCGGGGCCCCGGGCACAGACACGGAGCGGCCATCGATCACCCGGACTTCGCCCGAACGGGCGGCCCCCGGAGGTTTGCGCCGTTGACGCAGGTGGAAACGTTCCTGCGGCCTAGCGCTGTGGTGGGGCGGGTGGGACTCGAACCCACGGCCGACGGATTATGAGTCCGCTGCTCTAACCGGCTGAGCTACCGCCCCTAACGGCGCGTCGCGCACATTTGTGCGCGCCGTCTGCCGCAGCATAGCCGCTCATACGATCTCCTGCTTCGGATGGTCGGCTTCGCTCGACCATGAGGACCGCAAGGCTGCCCGCATGGTTCCATCAGGCGCGGAAGACGCACGAAAAAGGACCCCCGAGAGGCATCGCGGGGGTCCTTCGTCACAGCTCTCCCGACTGGACTCGAACCAGTAACCTGCCGGTTAACAGCCGGCTGCTCTGCCAATTGAGCTACAGGAGACCGAGCTCCCCCGACTGGACTCGAACCAGTAACCTGCCGGTTAACAGCCGGCTGCTCTGCCAATTGAGCTACAGGGGATCGTCTCGTTGCATCGAACGCACCTACCTGGGAACTCTCCGGGCGGCGCGCGCTCGCTGCGACACATACATTAGCGCAAGCAGGGGGGTGCTCCGCCAATCGGTATCCCCCGGTGGATCAGCAGGCGAGCGACAGACGCGTGACAGACGTGCGACAGACGTGCGAAGCCGACGCAAGTGAAGGGTGGCAGCCATGCGGTACCGGCTCACATTCGTGGCGGGACTGGCCCTCGGGTACGTGCTCGGAACCCGGGCCGGGCGCGAGCGCTATGAGCAGTTGAGGAAGTCCGCCCGCGAGATCTCGCAGAACCCGGCCGTGCGCAACACCGTCGAGTCAGCGACGCAGCAGGGACGCGAGGTGGCGGGCAAGGCCTTCCACACCGTCTCCGAGAGGGTCGGTGACAAGATGCCCGACTCGGTCGCCGAGCGCGTCCGGTCCCTGCGCGAGAAGGGCCAGGGCGGCGCCGAGGACGACTGGGGCACCAGCAACACCTGACGGTGCCGGGCGGAGTACGGATCACCGCCGGGCGGCGCAGGGATCACGGAGAGCGAACAGGGGTACGGGACACCGCCCCCCGTGCGGCAGAATTCCTGGCATGGGGATAGTCGCAGGGTTGGACAGTTCGCCCGATTTCACGCGCATCGTGGTCTGTGACACGGACACGGGTGCCGTACTGAAGCAGGGGTACGCCCCGCATCCGCTGGAGAACACCGAGGGGGGCGGGCGGCCCTCCGACGTGGATCCACAGGCCTGGCTGCTCTCCCTCGGCGAAGCCGCCGGGGGCGGGCTGCTCGAAGGCGTGCAGGCCATCGGCGTGTCCGCTCAGCAGAACGCGCTCGTACCGCTCGACCAGCACGGCAACACCGTGCGGCCCGCGCTCGTCGGCAACGACCGGCGGGCGCAGGTGGCCGCCGTCGACCTCATCGACGGACTCGGCGGCCGCGAGGCGTGGGCGCAGTCCGTCGGATGCGTTCCGCAGGCCCCGCTCCCGGTCACCAAGCTGCGCTGGCTGGCGAAGAACGAGCCCGAGGCGGCGCGCCGCACGGCCGCCCTGCTGCAGGCGCCCGACTGGCTCGTGTGGCAGCTCCTGGGCCGGCCCGCGCGGCGTACGACCGACCGTGGCGGGGCATCGGGCACCGGGTACTGGTCGGCGGCGAGCGGAACGTACCGCCCGGATCTCGTCGAGATGGCTCTCGGGCACCAGGCGATGCTGCCCGAGGTGATCGGGCCCGCCGAAGCCGCGGGGACGACGCCCGAGGGGCTCCTGATATCGGCGGGTACGGGCGAGACGATGGCCGCCGCCTTCGGGCTCGGGGTCCAGCAGGGCGACGCCGTGGTGTCGCTCGGCGCGTCGGGCTCCGTGATGGCCGTGCACCACGAGGCGCTCGTCGACGCGGCCGGCAACATCACCTCCCTCGCGGACGCCACCGGCATGCACCTGCCGGTCGTCCACACCTCGAACGCCGTACGCGTGCTGCGCGGCTCCGCCGAGATGCTCGGGATCGCCGACCTGGAGGAGCTCTCCGCGCTCGCCATGAAGTCGACGCCCGGCGCACACGGTCTGGTCTTCCTCCCCTACCTGGAGGGAGAGAAGACTCCGCATCTGCCGCACGCCGCCGGGACGCTGACCGGGCTGCGGCGCGAGTCCATGAAGCCCGAGCACCTGGCGCGCGCCGCCTTCGAGGGCATGCTGTGCGGGCTCGGGGACGCGCTCGACGTCCTGCGGGGGCGCGGGGTGGAGGTCCGGCGCGTGTTCCTGCTGGGCGCCGCGGCCGAGCTGCCCGCCGTACAGGCCGCGGCTCCGATGCTGTTCGGTACGCAGGTCGTGGTGCCGCAGCCCGCGGACTACGCGGCGATCGGTGCGGCGCGGCAGGCCGCGTGGGCGCTGACCGGGCAGCTGCCGCTCTGGCAGGGGGCCTCCGCGCAGGTCTTCGAGCCGGGCGAGGAGCTCGCGGTGGGGCAGGCCGTGCGGCAGCAGTACGCGACGGTGCGGGAGCAGTCCCACCCCGGGGCCTTCGCCGGTTGAACCCGCGCGGCCACGTATGCGTACGCGGCTTGATCCTTCCTTGAGTGAGCCCAGTTCTTTACCCGGGCTGAAATTTGACCGGGTCATGGGTTAATCGGTTGCGCGACCATGGGCCGGGTGTCGGAGGATGGGGGCGGCCTTGCCCGCCACCCCCACCTCGACGACGCCCGACATCCCACTCCTCGAGAGACCGAGCGTGCTCATACGACTCCTGCGGACATACCTGCGTCCGTACCAGAAACCCATCGTCCTGCTGGTGCTGCTGCAGTTCCTGCAGACCTGCGCCGCGCTCTACCTGCCCAGCCTGAACGCCGACATCATCGACAACGGTGTCGTCGAGGGCGACACGGGCTACATCCTCGGCTTCGGCGGCATCATGATCGCCGTCACCGTCGTGCAGATGGTCTGCAACATCGGCGCCGTCTTCTACGGCGCGCGGACCGCCGCCGCCCTCGGCCGCGACGTGCGGGCCGCCGTCTTCGACCGGGTGCAGTCGTTCTCGGCGCGCGAAGTGGGCCAGTTCGGTGCCCCGTCGCTGATCACGCGGACGACCAACGACGTCCAGCAGGTCCAGATGCTGGTCCTGATGTCGTTCACGCTGATGGTGACCGCGCCCATCATGTGCGTCGGCGGCATCGTCATGGCGCTCGGCCAGGACGTGCCGCTCTCCACGGTCCTGGTCGCCGTCGTGCCCGTTCTCGGCATCAGCGTCAGCCTCATCGTGCGACGGCTGCGGCCCCTGTTCCGCACCATGCAGGTGCGGCTCGACACCGTGAACCGCGTGCTGCGCGAGCAGATCACCGGCAACCGCGTCATCCGCGCCTTCGTCCGCGACGACTACGAGAAGGAGCGCTTCCGGAAGGCCAACGCCGACCTGACCGAGGTCTCCCTCGGCACCGGCAAGCTGCTCGCGCTGATGTTCCCGATCGTCATGACCGTCGTGAACATCTCCTCGATCGCGGTGGTGTGGTTCGGCGCGCACCGCATCGACAGCGGCGGCATGCAGATCGGCGCGCTCACCGCGTTCCTCGCCTATCTGATGCAGATCGTGATGTCCGTGATGATGGCCACCTTCATGTTCATGATGGTGCCGCGCGCGGAGGTCTGCGCCGAGCGCATCGAGGAGGTCCTGGACACCGAGAGCAGCGTGGTGCCCCCGGCCGCCCCGGTGCGCGAGCTGCGCAGCCACGGCCACCTGGAGATACGGGACGCAGGCTTCCGCTACCCCGGCGCCGAGGAGCCCGTCCTCAAGTCCGTCCACCTGGTCGCGCGGCCCGGCGAGACGACCGCCGTGATCGGATCGACCGGCAGCGGCAAGTCGACGCTGCTGAGCCTCGTACCGCGCCTGATCGACGTGACGGAGGGCGAGGTCCTGGTCGGCGGCGTGGACGTGGGCACCATCGAGCCCGCGCTGCTCGCGAAGACGGTCAGCCTCGTCCCCCAGAAGCCGTACCTGTTCGCCGGGACCGTCGCGTCCAACCTGCGCTACGGAAATCCGGACGCCACCGACGACGAGCTCTGGCACGCGCTGGAGGTCGCCCAGGCCAAGGAGTTCGTCGAGGGCCTGGAGGAAGGGCTCGACGCGCCCATCTCGCAGGGCGGAACCAATGTCTCCGGTGGTCAGCGGCAGCGTCTGTCCATCGCGCGCACGCTCGTGCAGCGCCCGGAGATCTACCTCTTCGACGACTCGTTCTCCGCGCTCGACTACGCCACCGACGCCGCGCTGCGCTCCGCCCTCGGCCAGGAGACCGCGGAGGCGACCGTCGTGATCGTCGCCCAGCGCGTGTCGACCATCCGGGACGCCGACCGCATCGTGGTCCTCGACGAGGGCCGCGTCGTGGGTACGGGACGCCATCACGAGCTGATGGAGAACAACGAGACCTACCGGGAGATCGTGCTCTCCCAGCTGACGGAAGCGGAGGCCGCGTAATGCCCCCTGGTGGCATCGGTGGGCCCATGCTGGGCCCCGACTCCCGTTCCATGAACTTCAAGGCCTCCGGCAAGCGGCTGCTCGGACACTTCAGACCCGAGCGCGCCACGATGTACGCGATGCTCGTGGCCGGTGTCCTGAGCGTCGCCCTCTCCGTGGTCGGCCCCAAGATCCTCGGCCGCGCGACCGACCTGCTCTTCGCGGGCATCGTCGGCCGTGACATGCCCGAGGGGACGACGAAGGAACAGGCACTCGACGGCCTGCGCGCCCGCGGCGACGGCGGCATGGCCGACATGCTCTCCGGAGTCGACTTCACGCCCGGCAAGGGCATCGACTTCGGCGCGGTGGGCGAGGTCCTGCTGCTCGCGCTCGGCACGTTCCTGGTGGCGGGCCTGCTGATGGCGGTGGCGACGCGTCTGTCGAACCGCGCCATCAACAAGACCGTCTTCCGGATGCGTGGCGACGTACAGGCGAAGCTTTCGCGGCTCCCGTTGTCGTACTTCGACAAGCGGCAGCGCGGCGAGGTGCTGAGCCGCGCCACGAACGACCTCGACAACCTCAACCAGACGCTGCAGCAGACGATGGGGCAGCTCATCAACTCCCTGCTGACCATCATCGGCGTCCTGGTGATGATGTTCTGGGTGTCGCCGCTGCTCGCGCTGGTGGCGCTCGTGACGGTGCCGCTGTCGTTCTTCGTGGCGACGAAGGTCGGCAAGCGGTCGCAGCCGCAGTTCGTGCAGCAGTGGAAGACGACCGGCACGCTCAACGCCCACGTGGAGGAGATGTACACCGGGCACACCCTGGTGAAGGTCTTCGGGCGGCAGGAGCAGTCGGCGAAGGCGTTCGCCGAGCAGAACGAGCAGCTGTACGAGGCGTCGTTCAAGGCGCAGTTCAACAGCGGTGTCATGCAGCCGCTGATGTTCTTCATCTCGAACCTGAACTACGTCCTGGTGGCCGTGGTGGGCGGTCTGCGGGTCGCCTCGGGGTCGCTGTCCATCGGTGACGTGCAGGCCTTCATCCAGTACTCGCGGCAGTTCTCGATGCCCCTGACACAGGTCGCCTCGATGGCGAACATGGTGCAGTCGGGCGTGGCGTCCGCCGAGCGGATCTTCGAGATCCTCGACGCGGAGGAGCAGGAGGCCGATCCGGTGCCCGGCGAGCGGCCCGAGAAGCCGCGCGGGCGCGTGGAGATGTCGCACGTCTCGTTCCGCTACGACAAGGACAAGCCGCTCATCGAGGACCTGTCGCTGGTCGTCGAGCCGGGGCACACGGTCGCCATCGTGGGGCCCACGGGCGCCGGCAAGACGACGCTGGTCAACCTGCTGATGCGGTTCTACGAAGTGACGGGCGGGCGGATCGCCCTGGACGGGGTCGACATCGCGGCGATGTCGCGCGACGAGCTGCGGTCCGGGATCGGCATGGTGCTCCAGGACACCTGGCTGTTCGGCGGCACCATCGCGGAGAACATCGCGTACGGCGCGCCGAAGGACGTGACGCGCGAGGAGATCGAGGAGGCGGCGCGCGCCGCCCACGCCGACCGCTTCGTGCGCACGCTCCCCGACGGGTACGACACGGTGATCGACGACGACGGTGCGGGCGTCAGCGCGGGCGAGAAGCAGCTCATCACCATCGCGCGGGCGTTCCTGTCCGACCCGGTGATCCTGGTGCTCGACGAGGCGACGAGCTCGGTCGACACCCGTACGGAGGTGCTCATCCAGAAGGCGATGGCGCGTCTGGCGCACGGGCGGACGTCGTTCGTCATCGCGCACCGGCTCTCCACGATCCGGGACGCGGACACGATTCTGGTGATGGAGAACGGGTCGATCGTCGAGCAGGGCTCGCACGACGCCCTGCTGGCCGCCGACGGGGCCTACGCACGGTTGTACGCGGCCCAGTTCGCGCAGGCCGTCGCCGAGGTGGACTAGCTCCCCCGTACGGGACGGGGGCTGCCTACGGCGCTCAGTCGAGGTAGCCCCTGAGCTGGTCCGCGAAGGCGTGGTCACGCAGCTTGTTGAGGGTCTTGGACTCGATCTGCCGTATCCGCTCGCGCGTCACGCCGAAGATGCGGCCGATCTCCTCCAGGGTGCGGGGCCTGCCGTCCGCGAGGCCGTAGCGCAGCTGGACGACTTTGCGTTCGCGTTCGCCGAGCGTCGAGAGGACGGCTTCCAGGTGCTCGCGGAGCAGCAGGAACGCCGCCGACTCCACGGGACTCGTGGCGTCGCCGTCCTCGATGAGGTCGCCGAGCGCGACGTCGTCCTCCTCGCCGACGGGGGCGTGCAGCGAGACGGGTTCCTGGGCCAGGCGCAGGACTTCGCTGACGCGCTCGTGCGGGAGGTCCAGGTGGGCGGCGACCTCTTCGGGCGTGGGTTCGTACCCGCGCTCCTGGAGCATGCGGCGCTGGACGCGTACGACCCGGTTGATGAGCTCCACGACGTGCACGGGGACGCGGATCGTGCGGGCCTGGTCCGCGAGGGCGCGGGACATGGCCTGGCGGATCCACCAGGTCGCGTACGTCGAGAACTTGTAGCCCCGGGCGTAGTCGAACTTCTCGACCGCCCTGATCAGGCCGAGGTTGCCCTCCTGGACGAGGTCGAGCATGGTGAGCCCGCGTCCCACGTACCGCTTGGCGACGGAGACGACCAGGCGGAGGTTGGCCTCGATGAGGCGGCGCTTGGCCATCCGGCCCATGACGACCAGCTTGTCGAGGTCCAGGGCGAGTTGGGAGTCCAGGTCGGGGGTGTTGCTCAGCTTCTCCTCCGCGAAGAGGCCGGCCTCGACGGCGCGGGCGAGCTCCACCTCCTCGGCGGCGGTGAGCAGCGGGATCCGCCCGATCTCGCGCAGGTACTGGCGGAACAGGTCGGAGGACGGGCCGCCGGTGTCGGTGCGGCTGCGCGGGGCGGGCAGCTCCAGGGTCTCGGGCGCGAGGCCTTCGGGGGCATCAGGGGTATCAGGGGCATCGAGGGCTTCGACGTCGTCCCGCGCGGCGGTGGTCTCGGCGGTCTGTGCGGTTTCCCGGGGCGCTTCCTGTTCCCGGGTCGTTTCCTGCGCCGCCGAGGCCTCGGGGTGCCGGGTGGCTCGGCTCTGTGGCGGGACCGCCTCCAGGACGTCCGTATCCGCATCCGCGCGCGGGGCGGTGTCGGTCTGGGTGAGGGTCTGGGTCTGCACGGGGGCGACCTCCAGGGTGATCGCATCTGAGGCGTGCGGCAACGGGAGAGGGACGACGGCCTCGCCGCTGTCCGTCCCGATCACGAATTGTGGAACCGCGGGGGTCTCGGACCCGCTGTCGGCGGGCCGGCCGCGCTCCGAGGACTCAGGCACCGGAACCCAGTGTGGGGTACGACACACGGCCGCCACGAGGGGCGTGCGGTGACTTTTTGAGTCCGGTCCGTGACCGCGTGGTTACCCGCCGGGTAACCCCGGGCCCCCGGGTGAATCCCCCCGCGCCCCCGCCGCTCGCTCTCAGGGGCGAGTTCCGGCCCGCTTCAGGGAGCTGACCCCGACCCGCCTCGGGGGCGGGTTCCGGCCCGCCTCAGAGGGCGTCCGCGCCGCGCTCGCGGAGCGCCTGGCCGTACTGCTGCAGGACCCACAACTCGTTCTGCACGGCGGTCAGATGCTGCGGGTCGCCGCTCGCGCCCACGCGGGCGAGGGTGCCCTGGACGTCGCGGATGCGGCGGTCGACGGCGCGCAGCCGGACCTGCACGAGCTGGATGCCCGCGTACATCTCGTCGACGGTCTTGCGCAGGATCGCCTCGACGGCGAGCTCGGTGACCATCGCGCGGACCGCGTCGTCGGGCGCCGCGTCGCGGACGCGTACGAGGTACTCCTGCGGGTCCTGGGCGCCGTACTCCACACCACCCGCCTCCTCGATGGCGCGGCGCACCGCGGCGTAGGGCGGGGCGGTGAACTCGTCCGTGCCGTACGCGTCGAAGGCCGGGGAGACCAACTGCGGGTACTGCAGGGCCAGTTTGATCAGTTCGCGCTCGGTGCGGTGGGCGGGGCTGCGCAGGTTGAGCGCGGGGCCGCTGAAGCCCTGCGGCGCGCTCTCGTACGCCGCCGCGGAGCGCTGGGCCGCGGGGGCGGGCGCGGGGCCACGGCCGCCGCGGTCGCGGGCCCAGCGGGCCAGCTGGGCGACGCGCTTGACGACGAACTGGGTGTCGAGGATGCCGAGCATGCCGGCGAGCTGCACGGCGACCTCGTGCTGCGCGCCACTGTTCTTGATGCGGGCCACGACGGGGCCCGCCTCGTCGAGGGCGGCGGCGCGGCCCGCGGGGGTCTCCAGGTCGTACCGCGCGACGATCTGGCGCAGCGCGAACTCGAAGAGCGGTGTCCGCGGTTCGACGAGCTCGGCGACGGCCGCGTCGCCCTTGGCGAGCCGCAGGTCGCAGGGGTCCATGCCGTCGGGGGCGATCGCGATGTACGTCTCGGCGGCGAACTTCTGGTCGTCCTCGAAGGCGCGCAGGGCGGCCTTCTGGCCCGCCGCGTCTCCGTCGAAGGTGAAGATCACGCGGGCCGAGCCGTTGTCCATCAGGAGGCGGCGGAGGATCTTGATGTGGTCGCCGCCGAAGGCCGTGCCGCAGGTCGCGATGGCGGTGGTGATGCCGGCCAGGTGGCAGGCCATCACGTCCGTGTACCCCTCGACGACGACGGCGCGGCTGGACTTGGCGATCTCCTTCTTGGCCAGGTCGATGCCGTACAGGACCTGGGATTTCTTGTAGATCGCCGTCTCGGGCGTGTTCAGGTACTTCGGGCCGTTGTCGTCGTCGCGGAGCTTGCGCGCGCCGAAGCCCACCACGTCGCCGCCGACGTCGCGGATCGGCCACATGAGGCGGCCGCGGAAGCGGTCGATGGGGCCGCGGCGGCCCTCCTGGGAGAGGCCGGAGAGGGTGAGCTCCTTGTCGGTGAAGCCCTTGCCGCGCAGATAGCGGGTGAGGTGGTCCCAGCCCGCGGGGCTGTACCCCACGCCGAAGTGCGCGGCCGCGGCCTGGTCGAAGCCGCGCTCGGCGAGGAACTTGCGGCCGATCTCGGCCTCGGCGCTCTCCAGCTGCTCCACGTAGAACTGGGCGGCGATCTTGTGGGCCTCGACGAGGCGGATGCGCTCGCCGCGCTGGTGCGAGGGGTTGTACCCGCCCTCTTCGTAGCGCAGCGTGATGCCCGCCTGGGCGGCGAGGCGCTCGACCGTCTCCGAGAACGTGAGGTGGTCGATCTTCATCACGAAGGCGATCGTGTCGCCGCCTTCCTGGCAGCCGAAGCAGTGGAAGAGACCCTTGCTCGGGCTGACCTGGAAGGACGGGGACTTCTCGTCGTGGAAGGGGCACAGACCCTTGAGGTTTCCACCCCCCGCGTTGCGCAGCTGGAGGTAGTCGGAGACCACGGCGTCGATCGGGACCGCGTCCCGAACCGCCTTCACGTCTTCGTCATTGATCCTGCCTGCCACGTAGGAATACTACGGCTCGCCTGTGACACTCCTGCCCGGCCGGTCACGCCAGGAGCGACGCCAGGGGGGTCGACGGGTCCGCGAGGGCGTCCGGGTCGGGGCGCACGCCCTTGCGGATCAGCTGCTGGATCGGGTCCGTGACGTCCCACACATTCACGTTCATGCCCGCGAGGACCTGCCCGTCGCGCAGCCAGAAGGCGATGAACTCGCGCTTTCCGGTGTCGCCGCGCACCACCACTTGGTCGTACGTCCCCGGGGGCGCCCAGCCCGAGTACTCCAGGCCGACGTCGTACTGGTCGGAGAAGAAGTACGGCACGCGGTCGTACGTGACGTCCTGGCCGAGCATCGCGCGCGCGGCGGCGGGGCCGCCGTTGAGGGCGTTGGCCCAGTGCTCGACGCGCAGGCTCGTGCCGAGGAGCGGGTGGCGGACGGCGGCCACGTCGCCCGCCGCGTAGATGTCGGGGTCGGAGGTGCGCAGCGACGCGTCGACGACGATGCCGCCGCCCTCGGCGCGGTCGGCCAGTTCGAGGCCCGCGGACTCGGCGAGGGCCGTGCGGGGGGCCGCGCCGATGGCGGCGAGGACGTCGTGCGCGGGGTGCTCCTCGCCGTCGTCCGTGCGGGCGGCGAGGACCATCCCGTCCTGGCCCGCGATCTCGGTGAGGCGCGCGCCGAAGTGGAAGCGGACGCCGTGCTCGGCGTGCAGGTCGGCGAACATCTGGCCGACCTCGGGGCCGAGGACGGCGTGCAGCGGGGTCTGCTCGGCCTCGACGACGGTGACCTCCGCGCCGTACTCCCTGGCGGCCGCCGCGATCTCCAGGCCGATCCAGCCGGCGCCCGCGATCACCAGGTGGCCGTTGTCCCTGCCGAGGGAGGCGAGGACGTGCCGGAGGCGGTCGGCGTGCGCGAGGCGGCGCAGGTGGTGGACGCCGGCGAGGTCGGTGCCGGGGACGTCGAGGCGGCGGGGTTCGGCACCGGTGACCATCAGGAGCTTGTCGTAGTGGATGACGGCGCCGTCGCCGAGACGGACGCTCTTCGCCTCGCGGTCGATGGCGACGACGGTCTGGCCCAGGTGCAGTTCGACGTCGGCCTGCGCGTACCACCCCGGTTCGTGGACGAAGACGCTGTCGCGCTCCTCCTTGCCGAGGAGGTACCCCTTGGAGAGGGGCGGGCGCTCGTAGGGGTGGTCACGCTCGTCGCCGATGAGGATCACCCGGCCGGTGAATCCTTCGGAGCGGAGCGTTTCGGCCGCCTTGGCGCCGGCCAGCCCTCCTCCGACAATGACGAACGTCTGATCCGCGTCGACCACTTGATGCCTCCTTGCCCGGGGTACCGGGGGTGTGCCCCGGAAGAACTCAGTCTTGCCACACTTGCCAACTGGGCTTGCCGCCACTGGGAGCGTCCCGCACGCAGCGTGATGGGGGAAGGGGGCCTGCCCCCGACCGGCCACATCGCGTCACGCCCTGTGGTCACTCCATGGTCACTTGCTCTCGATTTGTCGCGGCCCCGGGTCAGGGCCTCGACGTCAGGCGGGTGTGCAGGGCGCGGGCGGCGGCGTCCGTCAGGGACGCGATCTGGTCGATCACGACGCGCCGCGCGGCACGGTCGTCGGGCGCCGTGTCGAACAGCGCGCGGAACTGCGGGTCGAGTCCGTCGGGGGCGCGGGCGGTGAGCACCTCGGCGAGCTCGGCGACGACGATGCGCTGGTCCGCGCGGAGCCGCTCCTGGGCTGGGCGCTGCATCACGTAGCGATCGGCGACGGCTTTGAGGACCGCGCATTCGTGCCGTGCCTCTCGGGGCACGACGAGCTCGGCCGCGTACCGCGTGAGCCGGCCCGTGCCGTACCGCGCGCGGGTGGCCGTTTCCGCGGCCAGACAGAAGCGGCCGATGAGCTGGCTGGTGGCGTCCTTCAACCGGGCCTGGGTGACGGCCGATCCGTCGTACCCGTGCGGCCACCACTCCTGGTCCAGGAGGCGGTCGAGGGCCTGGGCGAGCTCTTCGGGGTCGGTGTCCTCGGGAACGTACCGCCCCAGGGCGACGGCGTAGACGTCCTGGCGCTCCGGTTCGGCGTGCAGCGCGTTCGGGTCGATGTGCCCGGCGTGCAGGCCGTCCTCGAAGTCGTGGACCGAGTACGCGACGTCGTCCGACCAGTCCATGACCTGTGCCTCGAAGCAGGTGCGCTGCCCGGGGGCTTCTTTGCGGATCCAGTCGAAGACGGGACGGTCGTCTTCGTAGACACCGAATTTCACGGACGCCGGGTCGGTGGGGTGGGCGCCGAGCGGCCACGGGTACTTGGTGGCGGCGTCGAGGGCGGCACGCGTGAGGTTGAGTCCCACGCTGACGAGCTCGTCGGTGGTCTCGGAGCGGATGAAGCGCTTCGGTTCGATGCGGGTGAGCAGCCGCAGCGACTGGGCGTTGCCCTCGAAACCGCCGCAGTCCCGCGCCACTTCGTTGAGCGCCTGCTCGCCGTTGTGCCCGAACGGGGGGTGGCCGAGGTCGTGGGAGAGGCAGGCCGTCTCGACCAGGTCGGGGTCGCAGCCGAGCGCGGCTCCGAGCTCGCGGCCCACCTGGGCGCACTCCAGGGAGTGCGTCAGGCGCGTACGGGCACTGGCGTCCCAGGCCTGGCTGCGGGTGCCCGGCGTGACGACCTGGGTCTTGCCCGCGAGGCGGCGCAGGGCCGCGGAGTGCAGGACGCGCGCGCGGTCGCGCTGGAAGGCCGTGCGCCCCGGCCTCTTGTCGGGCTCGGCGGCCCACCGTTCCACGGCTGCTTCGTCATAGGCGCTGTACGCCTCGTATCGCGCGTTCGGTGCTGTGCCTTCCATGCACCGACAGTAGACGCAAGCAGTGACAAACAGGGATCTGGCCTCATGGATCCGGCCTCTGTCAGACGCTGCTGAGGGTGCGTCGGAATGCGGGTGCGGGAGCGCTGCGTGCCTGGTCGTAGCGGAGCAGGACGAGACGGGCGAGTGCGGCGTGGGGGCCGAGGGGAGCCGAGGCGATCCAGGGGGCCGCGCCCGCGCTCTGGGTGGCGAAGCGGCCGGGCGCGGTGAAGTAGGAGGCGACGGCGGTACGCGTCCGCCCTTCCGCGGCCAGCGCTTCGAGCGCTTCCGGGACGCCGCGGGGGCAGGCCGGGGTGGGTGCGGCGTAGGCGGGGACGACGGGGACGCCCAGGCGGTCGGCGAGCAGCGCGGCCGCGGTCTCCGTGTCGGCGGCCGACTCCGGGTCGCGGGAGCCCGCGGCGGCGAGGACCACCGCGTGCCTGCGCCGCGCACCGGCCCTGGCCGGCCGCTCGGGCCAGCCGGCCTGGACGAGCCGGGCGTGCAGTGCCTCGGCGAGGAGCGGGTGGGGGCCGAGCGGTGCGGCGACGCGGGTGTCGAGGGCGGGGAAGCGGGCGGCGGCCGCGGGGATGTCGCGCTTGACGTGCTGGCCGCGGCCGAGGAGGAGGGGGACGAGGACGGCTCGGGCGCCGGGCCCGGTGCGTCTGCCGTGTTCGTCGTGTTCGCCGAGGTCGCCCAGTTCGTCCAGCGTCTCGGTGAGCAGTGGTTCGTTCAGCTCGATGTGGCCCAGCCGGACGGCGAGTCCGGGGCGCCGCTCGCGGATGCGCTCGGCGAGGGCCGTGACGGTGGTGAGGGCACGTGGGTCGCGGCTGCCGTGGGCGACCAGGACGAGGGTGGGTCGCGGGTCGTGACGGCGGGTGCCGTCGGGCGAGACGAGGCTGAGCTGGGTGCCGAGCTGGCTGGAAATGCGGTCCATGATCTGCGCCGTACTGTCGAGGTGAGTGCTGCCGGACTCGTCGCGAAGAGGGTTCGACGGCGTCATGAACCGAGGATGGCCGGGACGTGTTGCGGGGGCGTTGCGCGGCCGTGACGACTGTTTTCACCGGGCTCACGGCGGCTGGCGGGACGATGTCAGGGGTGGAGCGGAACGCGCCTCGGGGTGCTGTGGGGGTGGGTGTCGGGGGTGTTTCGGGGGCACGGGTCGCTGACGTGCCCGGCGGGGCGGCTTACCGTTGTGGCATTGATCGGATCGGGGGAGATCCGACGGGGCACGGGGGCGGATCACCGATGAACAGACCTGGGGACCTGGCGGGGCGATGGTCGGGGCGGCCGCGCAGACCCGCATGGCTGCGGCTGCCGCGCACGCGGAAGGAGCAGCGGCGGGCGATACAGGCGGTGATGGCGCTGTGCGTGCTGGCGCTGTCGCCCGCGACCTGGCTGTTCGTGTCGACGGAGGACAGGATCGGGACGGTCGCCGAGGCGCCGCGCGCCCGGGTGGCCGTCGTCTTCGGCGCCGGACTGTGGCAGGGCGAGCCGTCGCCCTATCTGGCGCACCGGCTCGACGCGGCAGCCGAGTTGTACCGCACGGGCCGCATAGAGGTCGTGCTCGTCACGGGCGACAACAGCCGCGAGGAGTACGACGAACCGGACGCCATGCGTGCCTACCTGAAGGAGCACGGCGTGCCGGACCGACGGATCGTGAGCGACTACGCCGGGTTCGACACCTGGGACAGCTGCGTGCGCGCCAAGAAGATATTCGGCGTGGACCGGGCGGTGCTGGTCAGCCAGGGCTTCCACATACGCAGGGCGGTCGCGCTCTGTGACGCGGCGGGCGTCTCGTCGTACGGGGTGGCGGTGGACGCCAAGCACGACACGACCTGGTACTACGGCGGCGCCCGGGAGGTCCTCGCGGCGGGCAAGGCGGCGGTCGACGCGGCGTTCCAACCGGATCCGCACTTCCTCGGGCCGCGGGAGCCGGGCGTGTCCCGGGCACTGGACGCGCCGCGCTGAGGCCCGGCCGGCCCGCAGCGGGCACGGGCGGCTCACAACGCGGTGCGGTCGTCGCTGAGGTCGGCTTACCGCGTGCGTAACGCGATCGGGTCGGGGCGCGTAACAAGCCCGGCGGAGGCTGGACCGCATGCACTCCACGGCGACACCGGCGGTACCGGCAACACCCGAGACACCCGAGACATCCGCAACGCCCGAGACATCCGCGACCTCGACCCACTGTCCGTACTGCGCGCTGCAGTGCGGGATGGGCCTGGTCACGGGCCCGCAGGGAGTGGAGGTCGTGGAGCGTGCCGGGTTCCCCGTGAACAAGGGGGCCCTGTGCGGCAAGGGGCGCACGGCTCCCGCGGTGCTCTCCTCCCGGGTGCGGCTGACGGAGCCGCTCGTCCGGTCCCGCGCCACGGGTGAGCTCACGCCGGCCACCTGGGAGGAGGCGCTCGACCGGATCGCCGACGCGCTGATCCGCATCCGGGCCGAGTACGGCGCGGACGCGTGCGGGGTGTTCGGCGGGGGCGGTCTGACCAACGAGAAGGCGTACGCGCTGGGCAAGTTCGCGAGGGTCGCGCTCGGCACGTCGCAGATCGACTACAACGGACGGTTCTGCATGTCGTCGGCCGCGGCCGCCGGCCAGCGGGCGTTCGGGCTCGACCGGGGGCTGCCGTTTCCGCTGGAGGACATCCCGCGCACCGGGTGCGTGATCCTCGTCGGGTCGAATCTCGCCGAGACGATGCCGCCCGCGCTGCGGTATCTGACGGAGCTGCGGGAGAACGGCGGCACATTGATCGTCGTGGACCCCCGGCGGACCCGGACCGCGGAGCAGGCGGATCTGCACCTGGCGCCGCGGCCCGGCACGGATCTCGCCCTGGCGCTCGGCCTGCTGCACCTGGTCGTGGCGGAGGGCCGCACGGACGACGCGTTCATCGAGGAGCGGACGAGCGGATGGGAGGAGGCGAGGGCGGCGGCGATGGCCCACTGGCCGGAGCACGTCGAGCGGATCACGGGTGTGGCGGTGCCTCAACTGCGGGATGTCGTGCGGCTCTTCTGCGGCGCCGACACGGCGATGGTACTCACGGCGCGCGGGCCCGAGCAGCAGTCCAAGGGCACGGACACGGTGGGGGCGTGGATCAATCTGTGCCTGGCCACGGGGCACGCCGGACGGCCGTTCTCCGGGTACGGGTGCCTGACGGGGCAGGGCAATGGTCAGGGCGGACGGGAGCACGGTCAGAAGGCGGACCAGCTGCCCGGCTACCGGAAGCTGACCGATCCGGCGGCGCGGGCTCATGTGGCGGGGGTCTGGGGGGTGGACCCGGACTCGCTGCCGGGGCCGGGCAGGTCTGCGTACGAACTCCTTGACGCGTTGGGCGGGGACATCAAGTCGCTGCTCCTGATGGGCTCCAACCCGGTCGTCTCGGCGCCGCGGGCCGCGCACGTGGAGGAGCGGCTGCGGTCGCTGGACTTCCTCGCGGTGGCGGACGTGGTGCTGTCCGAGACGGCGCGGCTGGCGGACGTCGTGCTGCCGGTGACGCAGTGGGCGGAGGAGACGGGGACGGTGACGAACCTGGAGGGGCGGGTGTTGCTGCGGCGGCGCGCGGTGGCCGCTCCGGACGGGGTGCGCAGCGATCTCGACGTGCTGCACGGGCTCGCGGAGCGGCTCGGGCACGGGAAGGGGTTCCCGACCGAGCCGGAGGAGGTCTTCGAGGAGTTGCGCCGGGCGAGCGCCGGTGGTCCCGCGGACTACTCGGGGATCAGCTACGAGCGGCTGAGGGAGGACGACGGGGAGGGGGTGTTCTGGCCGTGTCCGGCGGGGCCGGGGGGTCCTGAGGGTGCGGAGGGTTCCGAGGGTGCGGGGGGTTCCGAAGGTGCCATGGGGCCCGAAGGTGCAGGGAGTTCCGGAGGTGCGGGCGGTTCCGGAGGTCCCGGGGGTGTGCGGGCCGAGGGGACGCCGCGGCTGTTCCTGGAGCGGTTCGCCACCGAGGACGGGCGGGCGCGGTTCGTGCCGGTGGTGCACCGGGACGCGGCGGAGGAGCCGGACGCGGAGTATCCGGTGCTGCTCACGACGGGGCGGGTGCTCGCCCAGTACCAGTCCGGGGCCCAGACGCGGCGCGTCGACGAGCTCAACGCTGCGGCTCCGGGGCCCTTCGTGGAGCTGCATCCGCGGCTCGCCGCGCGTCTGGGGGTCGAGGAGGACGATCCGGTCGCCGTCGTCTCACGGCGGGGGCGCGCGGTGGCTCCGGCGCGGGTGACGTCGGCGATCCGCGCCGACACGGTGTTCATGCCGTTCCACTGGCCGGGCGAGGGGCGGGCCAACACGCTGACGCATCCCGCGCTGGATCCCGTGTCGCGGATGCCGGAGTTCAAGGTGTGCGCGGTGCGGGTGGAGCGGGTGTGAGGCCAAGCGGAGCGGGCCCGGGGTCGAGGTCCGGGCCCGCGGTCGTACGAGAAGACGGAGGTCAGCAGGTGCGGCCGATGTACCAGGCGCCGTCCACGTCACTCGCCTCGTCGATCCAGGTGACGCCCGGGCCCACGCACCTGATGGTGTTGGGGCCCCAGTCGTCGATCTCGATCAGGATCTTCGAGCCGTCGCTCGTGCAGTGGTTGTAGTAGGCGTCGGTGTGGGTCTCGTAGAACCCGCACGGGTTCTGGATGGCCGCCGGTGAGGCGGAGGCCGAGGACGTCAGGGACATCCCGAGGCCGAGGGCCAGGGCGCCGATGACGGCCGGGAGGGAACGACGAACTCGCATAGGGCGATTCCTTCAGGGACAGGGTGCTCACGCACCGCCGCGCACACCAGCAGGTGCACACGGAGAGCTTGTCGTCGCTCACTTTGTGTAGTCACGCCAACTCGCTCTCACGAGTGATTCAAGTCACCGGTTCGGGTGCGTAAGCGTTTGTGCCGCGCATCTCGGTGTGCTGCCCAGTCGCCTGCCCGGATGGCCGAGCCGGAGGTGCGGAGTCCGGCGGCGATGCGCGGGGCCGCGACGTAGACCCAGGCGCGGACGGGGGTGCAGGACCGGTCGAGCACGTCGCGTACGACTCGTTCGTAGAGGTTGTGGGGATCGCCCGGTGTGTACTCCTCGAGGAGGTCCAGGGCGGCGAGGAGGGGGACGTACGTGGCGGGGAGCGCGGTCAGGAGGTCGCCGCGGACCGGGCCCTTGCCGGGGTGCTCGACGGCGTACGGGTAGCCGGGGCCGTCGTAGAGGACGGCGTCCGGCAGAAGGGCGGGCTCCTCCCTCGCGGTCCTGCCGCGCAGGTGGACGGCGTGGTTGGACTCGCCGGGGCGCAGCGTGCCGTACACGAAGAACGGCAGCCGGGCCGCGCCGAGTTCGTCGTCACTCATACGCCGATTGTCCACGGGGACGCCTTCGCGCAGGAGCGGCGTCTTCGCGCAGGAGTGGCGTCTTCGCGCAGGGCTTTGCGGGTCGAGCGGGGTCGAGCGGCCTGGGCTTAGGTCCCGAGCTTCGTTGTTTCGGCGGTCTTAGGCGTGCTTGTTACACAATCTCCTGTTTTCCGTGATGGAGGGTTCCTACCTTCGAACGCGGTGGCCGGTCCCCCTGCCGAATCCCCGGTGCAGCCCTGGGCCGGCCACCGCCATCGCCCTCCCACGTGACGGTCAGCCACTCATGAATCCGATGCCCCGCCGCCCGCTCCTGTCGGGCGCCGCCCTGTTCGCCGTCCTGGCTGCCCTCGTGCTCACGGGGTGCGCCAGTACGGACGGCCTCGGGCACGGCGACTCCGCGCCGTCCGTCTCCATGCAGCCGCGCCCGGAGACGGTCTGGCCCGCCTGGGCCGGCAAGACATCGCTGGCGCCCGGCGCCCGCGCGTCCACGCGCCAGCCGCCCCCACAGCCACTGCGGGGCGTGGAGGTCGGTTCGGGCGGGCTCGCCGCGGTGGACGTCCACGCGCTTCTGCGGGCCGACCCCCGTACGAAACCGCTCGCCGAACGCGGGACGATCGACCGCCCGGGGCGGGCCGGAATCCGGCCGCCGATGTTCCGCGATCTCACCGGCGACAAGAAGCGGGACATGCTCGTGGCCGCCGACACGGAGAGCGGCCGGTCGATCCTCAGCGTCTACACCGAGCGCGGCGGCAAGATCTACCCGATCCTGTTCACCTCCGGCAGGAACGTGAGCGTGGAGACCATCGGCCCCGACCTGCTGGTGCGCACACCGTGCTCCGAGGGCGGCGAACAGGCGGTCCGCTTCCACTGGGACGGCGCGCGCATGTCCACGATCAGCGAGACCAAGAGCTACAAGAGGTCGCCCCGCCCGCCCGGGACGGACGGCGACCCGCGGCCCAGCGCTCCCGGCTCCCCCGCCGACTCCCTCTCCCCAGGAGGCCCTTGATGGCGCGCAGGCCCGTGATCAGGGGCCGTGCCGCGCTCAACAGTCTCGGGTTGCGCTGGAAGATCGCCGCGCTGCTCGCGGTCGGCTGCGCCGTGGTCGCCGTCGCCATCGGGCTGCTCGTCCACCACGCGCGGCTCGACCAGATCTCCGCGGGCGCCCGTTCCGGCGCGACCGCCCAACTCGTGCGCGTACGGCAGCTGTACGAGCTGACGGGTCAGGTCGATCAGGCGGACACGGACGCCGGTGTCGACGACCCCCGAGCGCCCGCCGCGCTGCGCAGGGCCGCGCTGGCCGGGCAGCGCACCACCTACCTCGACATGACGTCGGACGACCCGTGCGTCTGGGCGGCGCGGCCGATCGGCGACAACCCGCGCCACGTCCTGTCCATCCGCTTGTCGTTGCGCGAACAGGCCGCCGGCATGGCCGAGTTCGACCGGCGCGTGATGGTCTCCGGCGCCGTCGTCGTCGCTCTCGCCGCGCTCGGCGGCGCCGGCCTCGCGAGCAGGCTGAGCCGTGAGCTGCGTACCGCGGCGGCCATCGCGCGCCGCATCAGCCAGGGCGACCTCGACGCCCGCATCGACCATCCGCGGCCGCCCGACGGGCGGCACGGCAAGGACGAGGTGGCCGAACTGGCCACCGCCGTCGACACGATGGCCGCGTCCCTCCAGCAGCGCCTGGAGGCCGAGCAGCGCTTCACCGCCGACGTCGCCCACGAGCTGCGCACCCCGCTGACCGGACTGCACACGGCGGCCGAGCTGCTGCCGCCGAGCCGCCCGACCGAGCTCGTGCGCGACCGGGTCCGCGCCCTGCGCACCCTCACCGAGGACCTGCTCGAAGTGGCGCGCCTCGACGCGGAGGTGGAGAAGCCCGACCTCGCGGTGCACCCGCTGGGGCCGCTCGTCGAGTCCGTCGCCGAGCGCGCGGGCGGGTCGGCGGCGGGATTCACGGCGGTGGGCACGGAGAGCGCGTACGGCATGTCGGTCCGTACGGACGCGCGCCGCCTGGAGCGCATTCTCACCAACCTCGTCAGCAACGCCCGCAAGCACGGCGGCGATCCCGTCGAGGTGCGGGTCGACGGCGTCGAGGTCACGGTCCGCGACCACGGGCCGGGCTTCCCCGACCACCTCCTCGACGACGGCCCGCGGCGCTTCCAGACCGGCGCGCGGGAGCGCGGCCAGGGCACCGGCCTCGGCCTGACCATCGCGTGCGGGCAGGCCCAAGTGATCGGCGCCCGCGTGGAGTTCTCCAACGCGGCGGACGGCGGGGCGGTCGCGGTCGTACGCCTGCCCCGGGCATGACCCGCGGCGGCCCCGCGCGAACGACGGCGGTCCACGGACCGGCTCTCACTACGCTGACCGCATGACGCACCGCCTCGCACCGAAAGCCAAGGAAGTCACCATCGGCGAGCTCGCAGCACGCAGCGGGTCCGCCCCCTCCGCCCTGCGGTTCTACGAGACCGAAGGCCTCATCAAGTCCCGCCGCACGTCCGGCAACCAGCGCCGGTACAGCCGCGACACCCTGCGCCGGGTCGCCTTCATCCGCACCTCGCAGCAGCTCGGCATGCCGCTCGCCACGATCCGCGAGGTGCTCGCCCTGCTCCCCGAGGACCGTACGCCGAACCGCGCGGACTGGGCGAGGATCTCCGAGTGCTGGCGCGAGGACCTGGACGCCCGGATACGGACCCTGCAACGGCTGCGCGACAACCTCACCGACTGCATCGGCTGCGGCTGCCTCTCCCTGTCCCGGTGCGCGCTGTCCAACACGTGGGACACGCTGGGTTCACGCGGCCCCGGCCCGCGGCGCCTCGTGGAGAAACGGGTTCCGTGCGCCACGGGGTCCTGCGGGGCCGCTTCGGAGGACCAGGACGAAGCCGCTCCGGAGAACGGCCAGGAACAGGAAGACGTGTCCGTATGAAGTTTCCCCCACCGGTACTGCGCGTCGAGGTCGACGGGCGGCCCGCGACCGTCGAGAGTCTGCTGTGGCCCGCCCTCGTCCAGACCGGGCACTTCACCGCGATGCAGGTGAGGAGCGGCAAGGTGCGCGGCCTCGACCTTCACCTGGCGCGACTCGACGCGGCCACGCGCGAGCTGTTCGGGCACGGGGTCGACGGGGAGCACGTGCGCGGTCTCGTCCGGCACATCCTGCGCGACGACATCACCGACGCGTCCGTACGGGTCTACGTCCACGCCCCGGACGGGAAGCCGTCCCACCTGGTCACCGTCCGGCCGCCCACGGAGCTGCCCGCCACGATGGAGGAGCGGGCGCAGTCGCTGCGTTCCGTGGCGTATCAGCGGCCCTTCGCCCACATCAAGCACCTGGGCGGCTTCGGACAGGCCCGCCACGCGGAGCTCGCGCGGGGCGACGGTTTCGACGAGGTGCTGCTCACCGGTCCCGGCGGGGAGATCAGCGAGGGCGCCGTCACGAACATCGCCTTCTTCGACGGCACGGGCGTGGTGTGGCCGGACGCACCGCACCTGGCAGGCATCACGATGCGGCTCGTCCGGTCGCGCCTGCCCGACGCGGGGCTGCCCACCCGGCACGCCCCGGTGACCCTCGCGGACCTCCCCTCGTACGGGGCGGCCTTCCTCACCAACGCGTGGGGGGTGCGTCCCGTGCGGCGGATCGACGACGTCGCGTACGGGGTCGACGAGCAGCTGATGGCGCGCGTGGCCGGGGCGTACGAGGACGTGCCGTGGGACACCGTCTGACGGCCGGGGCGGCCGGGGCGGCCGGGCGCGAAGCCCGCGCCACGCGCCCGGGTCACCCATTCACAGGCGCGCCGCGCACCCTTCGGGCACAGGCCCTCGGCACGCCGGTGACCTGCTGGAACGTTCCTTTCGCCGCATCAGGAGGCGCCCGCACACCGGCTTTCTGATGCCTCATCAGGAGGCGTGGGCCGCCGAGTGCCACTTACCTCGGTAGAGCGGGGTTCGACCGACGCAGCGGCACTTGGGGGTGCCGCGGGCCGTGCCCGTACGAAGGCCCTCGGAGGAACGACCACATGCGCTACGCCCGTCTGCTGACCGGTACCGCTCTCGCCGTGGCGGCGGGCGCTCTGGCCGTCCCCGCGGCCGCCGCTCCCGGCCCGCCCGCCGGGGGCCTGGAGATCCGCCCCGCCACCGTCGCCCCCGGTTCCACCGTCACCGTGCACACCACCGCGTGCGGCCCGGGCGGGACGGCGGCCGGCGACGCGAGCGCGGTCGGCGCGGGGGCGTTCACGATGGCGCCGGGCACGCGTCCGGAGGGCGGCGAGACCGCCGTGGGGCGGTTCGAGGTACCGCCGTCCGCGCAGCCCGGCACGTACGAGATCGTCGCGAAGTGCTCCGGGTCCGGCGGTTCCGGTGCGAAGAACAAGCGGATCGCGGGCGATCTCATGGTCACGATCACCTCCACCGCCGCCGCCGCGGGTGAACGGCCGCAGCAGTTGCTCCCCAAGGGGCACGTGAAGACGGGGGTCGGCGGCGCACTCGGCCCCGACCCCGTGCAGACCGCGGCGGGAGTGGCGGCCTTGGCCGTCGCCGCCGCGGGCGGTACCTGGCTCCTGCATCGCCGGGCGAGAGGCGACAGGATCTGACGGACACCCTCCGCTGTCCACCGGTACCGCCGCCCCCGCCCCCTCCCGGCCCGTGTCCCCTCGCGGGCGGGGAGGGGGACGAGGGGACCGGCCCGCCCGACCCCGAGGAGGTTGCCGTATGCACCGCACGCGAACCGGTACGCGACTCCGCACGCGCCTGCGTACGCGCCTCCGCGAACGGTCACGTACCCGATCCGGCGCGGGCCGGAGGGCCGGCAACGCCGTCATAGGCACGGTCACCGCCGTGGCGCTGTGTTCCGGGGCGTGGCTGCTGAGCAGCGGCGCCGCTTCGCACCCGCCGCCCCAGCCGTCCGCCGCACAAGCCGCGCAGGCCGCACAGTCCGCACGGGCCACGGCCCCCTCGGTGTCCGAGCACGGTACGACCCCGCTCCCCCCGTCCCCACCCGACCGCGTGCGGATCCCCGCGATCGGCGTCGACACTCCCCTGATGGGCCTCGGCCTGACCAGGCAGGGCAGCCTCGACGTGCCGCCGCCGGAGCGCAAGAACCTCGCGGGCTGGTACGAGGCGGGCACCACGCCCGGCGAACGCGGCACCGCCATCGTGGCGGGCCACGTCGACAACAAGGAGGGGCCCGCCGTCTTCTACGAGCTGGGCGCGCTGCAGAAGGGCCGCACGATCGAGGTGGAGCGCAGGGACGGCAGCGTCGCCGTCTTCACGGTCCACGCGAACGAGGTGTACGACGCGGCGGACTTCCCCGACGACAAGGTGTACGGCGCCGCGTCCCGGCCGGAACTACGGGTCATCACCTGCGGCGGCACGTACTCGAAGCAGACGGGCTACCAGGGCAACGTGGTCGTCTTCGCCCACCTCACCGCGGTCCGCTGAGGTTCCGCTGAGGTCCCGCTGAGGTCCTACAACCACTGCTCGTAGGCCATCTTCACCACGAGGCCGAAGACGGTCGTCAGGAGTACGACGCGGACGAAGCCGCTGCCCTTCTTCAGGGCGGTGCGCGCGCCGAACATGGCGCCGGCCAGGTTGAAGACGGCCATGAGACCGGCCAGCTGCCACAGGACCGCGCCCTGCCAGGCGAACATCGCGAGGGCGCCCGCGTTGGTGCAGCAGTTCACGATCTTCGCGGTCGCGGAGGCCGAGACCAGGTCGAGGTGGAGTACGGCGGTCAGGGCGAGGACGAGGAACGTGCCGGTGCCGGGCCCGATGAGCCCGTCGTAGAAGCCGATGCCGAGGCCCGCGAGGCCGATCGCGGCGAGGATCCGCTTCGGGGACGCCGGTCCGGTGGCGGGCGCCGTGCCGAAGGCGGGCTTGAGGATCACGAAAGCGCCGACGGCGGCGAGCAGCACCACCATGATCACGGGCTTCAGCACGTCGGTGCTCATCCCTGCCGCGAAGAACGCGCCGCCCATCGACCCGGCGAGCGCGGCGAGGCCGATGCGAACGGCTGTCGGCACGTCGACGGGTGTCTTCCTGACGTACGTCACCGCGGCGCCCGTCGTCCCCACGATCGCGACGGCCTTGTTCGTGCCGAGGGCGTGCGCGGCCGGGGTGCCGCCCGGCAGGCCGAGCAGCAGGGCGGGGAGCAGCAGCAGTCCCCCGCCGCCGACCACGGCGTCGATCCAGCCGGCCGCGAGGGCGGCGAGACAGAGGACGACGACCGTGGTCAGCGATATGTCAGGCATGATCGCGACCTTATCCCGCGATCATGGGGCGGCCTGAGGCGCGGGGACGCCCGCCGAGGGGCGGTCCGGGGCCGGTGGTGCCGCCGGGTCGACCGCGACGGCGAGGGCCGCGGCGACGAGCGCGCTCGCCCCGGCCAGCCCCGCGGCGAGCTTCCTGCGGGCCTGGAGGGTGGGGCCCTTGGCGGGGGCGACGGGTCTGCGGTGGCGTCCCATGACCTGCTTTCTCGAACTCGGGGTGATTGAGGTGAAGGCCGCTCTCAGAACGTGAAGCACTCCGTGTGGATGCGGTCCTCCGGAACGCCCGCCCGTACGAGCGCCGTGGTCGCCGCCGCGGACATGCCGGGCGGGCCGCACAGGTACACGTCGTGGTCGGCGAGATCGGGGACGAGGGTGCGCAGGGTCTGCGGGGCCAGGAGGTCGAACGACGCGTCGGAGCGGCCGAGCAGATAGTGCAGCCCCGCCTGCCGGCTCCGCGCGATGGCCTCCAGCTCCTCCCTGAGGACGAGCTGTTCGGCGCTGCCCGCGCGGTAGAGCAGGGTGAGGTCGCCGGGTCCGCCGGGCAGCGTCTCGAAGAGCGCCCGCATCGGGGTGATGCCGACGCCGCCCGCGAGGAGCAGCACCTTGCGCCGGGTGCGCCGGTGCGCGGTGAGCGCGCCGAAGGGGCCGGTGGCCAGGACGCGTGTGCCGGGCCTGAGGCGCCGGATGCGGCGGGTGTGGTCGCCGGCCGCCTTGACGGTGATGCGCAGGGTGTCGTCGCGGACGGGCGCGGAGAGCGAGAAGGGCAGCGCGGTGTGCCAGAGCCCGCCCCGCAGGAATCGCCAGCGGAAGAACTGTCCGGGTTCCGCGCGCAGTTCGTCGACGCCGATGCCCCGCACGACGACGGAGACGACGCCGGGCCCTTCGTCGCGTACGCCGACGACGCGCAGGCTGTGCCGCAGCGCCTGCCGCACGGGTACGACGACGCGGTACCAGACGAGGAGGACGGCGACGGTGGCGTGCAGCAGCGACCAGAGCCCGAGGGAGAGGACGCCGCCCGCGATGTCGGGACCGGCGAGCTGGTGCGCGAAGGCGAGGGCGGCGCCGAGGTAGGTCAGCAGGTGCACGGCGCGCCAGGTCTCTTGCCGGACGCGGCGGCGCAGGGCGCGGGCGGAGGTGACGCCGACGGCGGCGAGGAGGGCGGTGCCCGCGGTGGCGGCGGCGAGCCCCGGGTAGCCGAGCAGGTCGAGGGTGGCGTGCAGCAGGTCGGCGTCGGCGTGGACGGCGTATCCGCAGAGGGCGAGGAGGGCGTGGGCGGCGCAGAGGCTCAGTACGTACCGGCCGCCGAGTGCGTGGCTGCGCGCGAGCCGGTCGGCGCCCACGCCGTGTTCGACGGCGGGGACGCGGGCCATCAGGAACAGCATGACGAGGATGCCGTACCCGGCGAGCAGCCCCGTCAGGTGCGCCCCGGTGGCGAACAGCACGTCGTGCCGGGCGGACGGCCCCGCCTGCACGGCCCACATCGCGGTGACGCCGAGGACGCCGTTGACGATGCCGGTGTGCAGGGTGCGGGGCGAGATACGGACGGGCGGGAGGGGGGCGGGTGGGGCGGACGATGCGCGGGGTGACGTACGGGGTGACGTACGAGGTGATGTACGCGACGACGTGCGCCGGGACGTACGAGACGACGTGCGCGGCGGCTCCTCGGGCATCGGCGGAACGCCCTGGTCCAGCGGGGCGTCCATCTGGCGCAGGTACGCGGCGAGGGCCGGGTACGCGTCGAGTCGGGGGTCGGCTGCGTCGGTGGTCACGGCGGCACACTAGGCGCGGTGAGGGCCCGGAATCCGCTGGTCAACGGCGTCCGACGGTTCTTTAAGGCAGCCTTGAGGATCGGCTCAACGGCGGTTAAGCAACGGGCCCTCACAGCCGTTCCCCGCCCCCGCTGAGGGCAGCGTTCCCCCGGGGAAACAGGGCCGATCCTGCCGGGTAACACCGGCACCGCAGGCTTCACGGCATGACCTCCTCAGCGCAGCCGACAGCCGCCGGCACCGCCCCCGGCGCCGCACCGGCCGACGGTGCCGTGGTGATCGGCACGGGCCTTGCGGGCGCCCGCGTGGCGCAGCGTCTCGGCGCGGGCACCGTCATGATCGGCGAGGAGAACCACGCCCCGTACAACCGCGTCCTGCTCGCCGAGGTCCTCGCGGGCCGGTACGGACCCGACGTGATCGCCCTGCCGAGCCCACCGGGCCCCGTGCTCCGCACCCGGGCGGTCCGCGTCGACCGCGCCGAACGCCGCGTGCACTGCGCGGACGGCAGCGTCGTCCCGTACGGCACGCTCGTCCTCGCCACCGGCTCGAACCCCGTGCTTCCGCCGCTGCGCGGCCTGTTCGCGCCCGGCGCCCGTGAACTGCCGGGCGGCGTGCACGCGTTCCGGACCATGGACGACTGTCTCGCCCTGTCGGCGGCGGTCGGCCCGGGTGTCCGCGTCGTCGTCATCGGCGGCGGCCTCCTCGGGGTTTCGGCGGCCCGCGCCCTGGCCGTGCGCGGCGCCCAGGTCGTCCTGACCCAGCAGGCCGAGCGGCTCATGGAGCGGCAGCTGGACCCGGCCTCGTCGGAGCTGGTGCGGCGCCACCTCACGGACCTCGGCGTCGAGGTGCACACCGAGTGCCGGGTGCGCGGGGTCGGCCTCACCGACGGGGCGGTGCGCCGCGTCGAACTCGCCGACGGCTATCTGCTGGACACCGATGTGACCGTCCTCGCCTGCGGTGTGCGGCCCCGCACCGGGCTCGCGCAGGCCGCGGGGCTCGACGTGCGCCGTGGCGTCGTCGTGGACGACCTGCTGCGGACGTCGGACCCGCACATCCGGGCCGTCGGGGACTGCGCGGAGCACGCGGGCCGTGTGTACGGCCTGGCGACGCCCGCCGTCGAGCAGGCCGACGCGCTCGCCGCGGCGCTCCTGGCGGAACGGGCAGCGGCGCCCGGCCGCGGACCGGCCGACGGACCCGCCCCGCGCCCCTACACCGGCACCCGCACCCTCACCCGCCTCACCCTGCCGGGCCCAGGCCCGCTGGACCTCGCGGCCTTCGGGGACCCGGAGCCGCGTCCCGACGACGACGTCGTCCAGCTGGCCGACGCCACGCGCGGCACGTACCGCAAGGTCGTCGTCCGCGGCGGCCGCCTGGTCGGCGGTGTGCTCCTCGGCGAGCTCGCCGCGGTCGGCGCGCTGGCCCGCGCCTGGGAGGCCGACGACCCGCTGCCCGACGACGACAGCCCCTTGCTCCACCTGCTCTCTCACGACGGAGGCCGCTGACATGCCAACGAACCCGCTCCCCCGCCCCACCCTCGTGCTCGTCGGCCACGGCATGGTCGGCCAGCGTTTCCTCGAAGCCGCCGTCGCGCAGGGCCTCACGTCGAGCCACCGCATCGTGGTGCTGTGCGAGGAGCCGCGTCCGGCCTACGACCGCGTGCAGCTCACCTCGTACTTCTCGGGCCGCACGCCCGACGAACTCTCCCTCACCGACCGGGAGTTCCTCGACGAGCACGGCATCGAGCTGTACGTGGGCGACGCGGCGGAGAGCTTCGACCGCGAGGCGAGGACGGTCACCGCGCGCTCGGGCGCCGTCTTCACGTACGACAAGCTCGTGCTCGCCACCGGCTCCTACCCGTTCGTGCCGCCGGTGCCCGGCAAGGACGCGACGGGCTGTTTCGTCTACCGCACCATCGAGGACCTGCTGGCCATCGAGGAGTACGCGAAGCGGCACGCGACGACCGGCGCGGTCGTCGGCGGCGGACTGCTCGGCCTGGAGGCGGCGGGCGCGCTCCAGGGGCTCGGACTCGCCACGCACATCGTGGAGTTCGCGCCGCGCCTGATGCCGGTGCAGGTCGACGAGGGCGGCGGCGCCGCGCTCCTGCGGACCATCACGGGCATGGGTCTGACCGTGCACACCGGCACCGGCACGCAGGAGATCGTGACCGGCGACGACGGCACCGTGACGGGCATGAGGCTGTCCGACGGAAGCGAACTCGCCACGGATCTCGTGGTGTTCTCGGCGGGCGTGCGCCCGCGTGACCAGCTGGCCCGCGACCACGGCCTGACGGTCGGCGAGCGCGGCGGCATCACCGTCGACGAGCGGTGCCGCACCAGCGACCCGGACGTGTACGCGATCGGCGAGTGCGCACTCGCGGCGGACGGCCGCGTCTACGGCCTGGTCGCGCCCGGCTACGAGATGGCGCAGACCGCGGCCGCCGACATCGCCGACCGGGAGGCGAGCTTCACCGGTGCCGACCTCTCCACCAAGCTGAAGCTCCTCGGCGTCGACGTCGCGTCGTTCGGTGACGCGCACGGCGCGGCGGAGGGCTGCCTCGACGTCGTCTACACGGACTCGCGCTCGGGAACGTACAAGAAGCTGGTGATGTCGCCCGAAGGCGAGCTGCTCGGCGGCATCCTCGTCGGCGACGCGGAGCAGTACGGGGTGCTGCGGCCGCTGACCGGGACCGTGCCGCCGGTACCCGCCGAACAGCTGGTGCTGCCCGCAGGCGCGGGCGCGCCCGTCGCGCTCGGCCCGGAGGCGCTCCCCGGCTCGGCGGTGATCTGCAACTGCCACAACGTCACCAAGGACGCCATCTGCGCCTGCGCCGACCTGCCCGAGGTGAAGAAGTGCACCAAGGCCGGTACGGGCTGCGGCAGTTGCCTCAAGGTGATCGGGCAGCTGCTGCCCAAGAGCGGTGACGACGGCCTGTGCGGCTGCTTCGCGCAGACCCGGCAGGAGCTGTACGAGATCGTGCGCGCCCTGCGCGTCACCTCCTTCCGCGAGCTGCTCGACGGGCACGGCCGCGAGGAGGCGCGCGGCGGCGAGGGCTGCGACGAGTGCAAGCCCGCGGTCGGCTCGATCATCGCGTCGCTCGCGCCGTCCATCGGCGCGAAGGGCTACGTCCTGGACGGCGAGCAGGCCGCACTGCAGGACACCAACGACCACTTCCTCGCCAACCTCCAGAAGAACGGCTCCTATTCGGTGGTGCCCCGCATCCCCGGCGGCGAGATCACACCGGAGAAACTGATCGTCATCGGCGAGGTGGCGCGGGACTTCGGGCTCTACACGAAGATCACCGGCGGTCAGCGCATCGACCTCTTCGGCGCGCGCGTCGAGCAACTGCCCATCATCTGGACCCGCCTGGTGGACGCGGGCTTCGAGTCGGGCCACGCGTACGGCAAGGCGCTGCGCACCGTGAAGTCGTGTGTCGGGCAGACCTGGTGCCGCTACGGCGTGCAGGACTCCGTGCGCATGGCCATCGACCTGGAGCTGCGCTACCGGGGGCTGCGCGCCCCGCACAAGCTGAAGTCGGCGGTGTCCGGGTGCGCCCGCGAGTGCGCGGAGGCCCAGTCCAAGGACTTCGGCGTCATCGCCACGGCGAGCGGCTGGAACCTGTACGTCGGCGGGAACGGCGGCGCGACCCCGCGCCACGCGGACCTGCTCGCGCAGGACCTGAGCGACGCCGAACTGGTGCGCCTCATCGACCGGTTCCTGATGTTCTACATCCGCACCGCGGACCGCCTGGAGCGCACCGCCGCCTGGCTGGACCGGATCGACGGCGGCCTCGACCACGTGCGCGACGTCGTCGTCCACGACTCGCTCGGCATCTGCGACGAGCTGGAGTCCTTGATGGCCGCGCACGTCACGCACTACCGCGACGAGTGGGCCGAGACCCTGGACGACCCGGAGCGGCTCGCGCGCTTCGTCTCCTTCGTGAACGCGCCGGGCGTGCCGGACCCCACGGTCGGCTTCGTCCCCGAGCGCGACCAGATCAAGCCCGACCTCCCCCTGCTGTCCATCGGACCCCGCCCCCTGGAAGGAGCCACGCGATGAGCGGCTCGACCTCCGTCAGCATTCAACTCCGCCTCGAAGAGGACTGGTTGGAGATCTGCGACCGTACGCAGCTCGTGCCGGGCCGGGGACTCGCGGCCCTGCTGCCCGACGGCAGGCAGGCCGCGCTCTTCCTCGACCGCGAGGGCCGCGCGTACGCGATCGACAACCGTGACCCGTTCACGGGCGCCGCGGTCCTCTCGCGGGGACTGCTCGGGACGGAGCGGGGGCGGCCGTTCGTCGCCTCGCCGCTCCTGAAGCAGCGGTTCGACCTGGAGACGGGGCGGTGCCTGGACGACGAGGAGGTGTCGGTCGCGGTGCATCCGGTACGGGTTGCTTGACCGGTCGTTCCAGAACGACCTACTGTTGCCTCGTGGCCAGGACCAAGGAATTCGATCCGGACGCCGCGCTGCAGTCGGCCCTGGAGCTGTTCTGGCGGCGTGGCTACGAGGCGACGTCGATGGCGGACCTCGTCGAGACGCTCGGCATCGGGCGCGCCAGCATCTACGCGACCTTCGGGAACAAGCACGAGCTGTACCTGAAGGCACTGGAGCGGTACGGCGAGATCCAGAAGCCGCTCCTGCTCTCGGAGCTGGCCCAGCCAGGCCCGGCGCTGCCCGCCGTGCGCGCGGTGGTGCACCGCTTCGGCGCGGAGTCGACGGCTGAAGGAGGCCGCCTCACCGGGTGTTTCGTCACCAATACGGCGGCCGAGCTGGCTGCGCACGACGAGGCGGCGGCCCGGAGCGTCGAGCGCAGCTGGGACCACATCGAGACCCTCCTGCACTCCGCGCTCGTCCGGGCGCAGGCGCAGGGCGAGCTGCCCGAGGACCGCGACCCGCTGACGCTCGCCCGCATGCTGCTCGTCCTGATGCAGGGCCTGCGGGTGGTCGGCAAGGCCTCCAAGGACCCGGCACGGGTGCGGGACGCGGTGGAGCAGGCGCTGACCCTGCTCGACTGACGGGCCACCGACCGCCGACCGCCCCTTTCGCATGCCCCCCGCACAGCCGTCTTTCATTTGCCCTCATATTGAACCGATCGGTCAAGAAAAGAGCCCGTCATGACTGCTACCGCTCCCGCCTCCCGTTCCCGCTTCGCCGGCCGCACCGCCCTCGTCACCGGCGGCGGCTCCGGCCTCGGCCGCGCCATCGCGCTCGCCCTCGCCGCCGAGGGCGCGAACGTCGTCGTCGCCGGACGCACCGCGGGCCCCCTGAAGGAGACCGCGGACCTGATCGAGGCCGCGGGCGGCAAGGCACTCGCCGTCACCGCCGACGTCTCACGCTCCGCCGACCTCGCCTCGCTCGTCGCCGCCACCGTCGACCGCTTCGGCTCCCTCGACGTCGCCGTGAACAACGCGGGTGTCCTGCGCGCCGGACAGCCGGTCGCCGAGCTGCCCGAGGAGGACTGGCGCACGATGCTCGACATCAACGTCACCGGCGTACTGCTCGCCCTCCAGGCCGAGGTGAAGCAGATGCGCACGCAGCCCACGGGCGGCACCGTCGTCAACATCGGCTCCACCCTCGGCGCACACACCAGCACGCCGGGCACGGCCGCCTACGGAGCGACCAAGGCCGCCGTCTCCGCGCTGAGCCGCGCGGCCGCCGCCGAGCACATCCGGGACGGTGTCCGCATCAACACGGTCAGCCCCGGCTCCTCCGACACCACCATGTCGTTCCGGCCCGGCGAGACCGAGGCGGACCGCGCGGCCCGCATGAAGGACACGACGCCGCTCGGCCGCGTGTCGACGACGGAGGAGGTCGCCGCGGCGGTGCTGTACCTGGCATCCGACGAATCGGGCTCGGTGGTCGGCGCCGACCTGGTGATCGACGGCGGCGCCGCGGCCTGACCGGCGGCCCCCTGCCGTAGGCTCCCTCCCTCGACTTACTGTCGAGTAAGCAACGGTGGACGAGAAGCCGAGGACGAGGGAGCCCTGCCATGGCGGCGTGGACCGCGCACGACATCCCGGACCAGAGCGGCCGCACCGCGGTGGTCACCGGCGCCAACAGCGGCATCGGCTACGTCACGGCGCGCGAACTCGCCCGCCGCGGCGCCCGCGTCGTCCTCGCCTGCCGCAGCGAGGAGCGCGGGGGCGCGGCGGTCGGGCGGCTGATCGGCGAAGTGCCCGGCGCACACGCCGAGTTCCGCGCCCTCGACCTCGGGGACCTGGCGTCCGTACGACAGTTCGCGGACGCGTACGACAGCGCGCGCCTCGACCTGCTGGTCAACAACGCGGGCGTGATGGCGCTCCCCTACCGCCGTACCGCCGACGGCTTCGAGACACAGTTCGGCGTCAACCATCTCGGACACTACGCCCTCACCGGGCTGCTGCTCCCCCGCCTCATGGAGACCCCCGGGGCGCGCGTCGTCACCGTCTCCTCCGGCCTGCACGCGCTCGCCAACATCGACATCGGCGACCTCAACAGCGAGCGTCACTACCGCCGTTGGGTCGCGTACGGCCGCTCCAAGACGGCCAACCTCCTCTTCACCCACGAGCTGGCCCGGCGCCTCGCCGCGACCGGCGCCGACCTCGTCGCGGCCGCCGCCCACCCGGGCTACGCCTCGACCAACCTGCAGAGCGCGGGCCCCAGGATGGAGGGCCGCAGGGGCGTCGAACGCTTCATGGAACTCGGCAACCGTTTCGTCGCGCAGTCCGCGGCGGCCGGTGCGCTGCCCACGCTGTACGCGGCGACGGCGCGGGGCGTGCGGCCCGACTCGTTCATCGGCCCGGGCCCGCTCGGCTGGCGCGGGGCGCCCACGCGGTCCTGGCGGGCGAAGTGGACGCGCAACGACGTGGCCGGGGAACGGCTGTGGGCGGCGTCCGAGGGGCTGACGGGGGTGCGGTACGAGGGCCTGAAGAGCTGAGCCACCCGGTGTGCCTGGTGTACCGGGCGGCGCCGGGTGTGCCGGACGGTGCCGGGTGTGGCCGGTGTGCCTCAGGCCGCCCCGCGCAGCTCCAGCGCCGCCAGCGGGATGAATCCGGGGCCCTCGCCCTCCGTCGACGCGTCCTTGCCGTTGAGGCGGCGCAGCATGGCGACCGCGATCCGCTCGCCCTGTGCCTTCGCCCGGTCCGCGTTCGGCCCCCGGTGCAGTCCGTCGATCGTGGCGTGCCACAGCTGCACCCAGCGGCCGAAGTGCTCGGCGGTGAGGGTGCGGGCGGAGTGCAGCGCGGCGTGCGGCGCGTACGCGTTGCGGCGGTACTCGGCGGAGCGGAAGAGCGCGCGCTCCCAGAAGTCGGTGATGCGCGGCATGTGCGCGTCGAGGTCGGTGCCGGCGATCTCCGTGAAGAAGGGGCCGATCAGCGGGTCGGCGAAGGCCGCCGTGTAGAAGCGGCGCAGGAGCACGTCGAGGTCGGCGCGGGTCGTGATGTCCACACGTACGACTGTGACACGGGCTGCGGGTGTCGTGTCCTCGGAACGCGGGATGTCCATGGGTCCACGGTCCGCCGCCCGCCCGGCCGCTCCCAGGGCCGAAGGTCCCTCTCAGTGCAGGTCGGACGCCTCGAAGACGCCGCGCGCCGTCGTGCTGTCGGCGCGTGCGATGAGCCGCCGCAGCTCGACGTGGCCGGTCCGCAGCAGCCCGGCCTCCAGCGCGGAGCGGGCCCCGGTGTCGAGGCGGTGCAGGAGCAGCGGGTTGTCGACGAGGATCTGCGGGTCGAGCTCGACGCGGTTGCCCAGCGAGTCGCCGAGGACGAGGCGCGCGGCGACGCCCTCGCTGTAGCGCACGGCGGTGAGGAGGCAGGTGCAGACGTGCCTGCGGCGGCCGAGGCCCCGTACGGCCAGCCAGCCGGGGCCCGCCGTCACCCGCACCGGGTGCAGCACCGCGTACAGCAGCACGGAGAGCGGCACCCACAGGCAGGCCACACGGACGAGACCGAGCGTTCCGTTGGCCCAGTCGATGAGGAGGACGAGCCCGAGGAGCGCGAGTGCGCAGAAGACTCCGGCCCGTACGTCGTGCGCCCAGTCGCGGTCCGAGACGGTCGCGTACGGGGTCCCGGGCCCGTACGGCTCCCCCGCCCCGACCCGTACGACGCCCTGTCTCGTCCTGTTGTGTCCCATGTGCGGCACCGTAGAACGTCCGCGCGGTCCCGGCGTCGTCCTTGACGTGGTGCATACACACGATGGGTCCTCCTTTACGGAGTACTGACGGATTCACGCAGTCCCGGCGGGCCGACACTCGGCCGCAACACCCCTGTCGTAATCCCTCTGCATGGTTGATCGTTGGGCCCGGCACACACCTACGTCACGCAGGGGGACGACCAGCATGGCCATCAGCCGCAGGACACTTCTCGGGACGGGTGCGACGGGAGCCGCCCTCGGGCTGCTCACCGCGTGCGGGTCCAACACAGGGCGCGACGGCGGCGGCTCGGGCGGCAAGGGCCCGCAACTCGCGCAGTGGTACCACCAGTACGGCGAACCGGGCACCGAGCAGGCCGTGAAGCGGTACGCGGCCGCGTACAAGAAGGCGAACGTCAGCGTCCAGTGGCGCCCCGGCAACTACGACGAGCAGACGGCGGCCGCGCTCCTCACCGACTCGGGTCCCGACGTGTTCGAGGTCAACGGTCCGTCCCTGGACCAGATCCGGCAGGGCCAGGTCGTCGACCTCACCGAGCTGTTCGACGGTGTGAAGGACGACTTCAACCCGGCGGTGCTGGCCCCCAAGACGTACGACGGGAAGATCTGGGCGATCCCGCAGGTCGTCGACATGCACCTGCTCTACTACCGCAAGAGTCTGCTCGACGACGCGGGCGTGGAGCCGCCGAAGACCCTGGACGAGCTGGTCGACGCGGCGAAGGCGCTGACCACGAAGGACGTGAAGGGTCTCTTCCTGGGCAACGACGGCGGCGCGGGCGCTCTCGGCGTCACGCCCCTGTACGCGGCGGGCCTGTCCTCCGTCACCGAGGACGGCGAGGTCGGCTTCGACGACCCCGCGGCCGCCCGCACCCTCGGCAAGCTGCGCCAGCTGTACGCCGACAAGTCACTGCTGCTGGGCGCGCCCGCCGACTGGTCGGACCCGTCGGCGTTCGTGCAGGAGCTGACCGCCATGCAGTGGTGCGGCCTGTGGGCGCTGCCCGCCGTGAAGAAGGAGCTGGGCGACGACTTCGGGGTCCTCGCACTGCCCGCCGACGGCTCCGACGGGAAGCCTTCGCTGCCCGTGGGGTCGTACGGCGCGGCGGTGAGCGCCCGCGGCGACCACAAGGAGGAGGCGAAGGACTTCCTCAAGTGGCTGTGGATCGACAAGGCGGAGTACCAGGAGGACTTCGCGCTGTCGTACGGCTTCCACATCCCGGCCAGGCTCTCCCTCGCGAAGAAGGCCGGCAGGCTGAAGGAGGGCGCGGCGGCGGACGCGGTGCGCTACTCCACCGAGTACGGCTACTCCGAGCCGCTGCTGTGGACCCCGGCGAGCCGTACGGCGTACCAGGACGCGCTGAGCCGGATCATCAAGTCCGGCGCGAACCCGTCGAGCGAGCTCAGGTCAGTCGTGCGCAAGGTGCGGGCGGAGCTGGACCGGGTCAAGAAGAAGTCGTGACCCGCGCTCCCGCCGACGCCCGGGCCCCCGGCACCCGGCGACGCACCGGCCGCCTCCCCGGCACACGCACCGGTCGGCTCCTCGGCACCCAGAACCGCACCCTCTGGTTCTGGGTCTTCGTCGGCCCGTTCGCGCTGGGCCTGATCCTCTTCACGTACGTGCCGCTCGCCTGGAGCGTGTACCTCAGCTTCTTCGACGCCCACAACACCGTCTCGCCGGACGACTTCATCGGCTTCGACAACTACACGTCGATGCTGCGGAACGACGCGTTCACCGACAGCCTCGTCACCTTCGCGGTGTTCTCGGCGTTCATCGTCCCCACGACCTTCGTCCTGTCGCTCGCGCTCGCCCTGATGGTGAACCGCCTCCGCCGCGCCCAGGCGTTCTTCCGCTCGGTCTTCTTCCTGCCGGCGGCGTGCAGTTACGTCGTGGCGGTGATGATCTGGAAGCTTTCGATCTTCAACGGGGTGCGGTTCGGGCTCGCCAACACCGTCCTCGGCTGGTTCGGCGCCGACCAGACGGCGTGGCTCTCGACGACGGACCCGCCCTGGTACTGGCTGGTCATCGTCACCGTACGGCTCTGGCTCCAGGCCGGCTTCTACATGATCCTGTTCCTGGCGGGCCTGCAACGCATCTCTCCCACCCTCTACGAGGCGGCGGCGGTGGACGGCGCCCGGCCAGGCTGGCAGGTCCTGCGCCACATCACGCTCCCCCAGCTGCGCGCGACCTCCGTCGCCGTCACGCTGCTGCTCGTCATCAACGCCTTCCAGGCCTTCGACGAGTTCTACAACCTGCTCTCGACCTCCAGCGGCTACCCGCCCCACGCCCGCCCGCCGCTCGTCTACCTCTACTACACGGCGCTCGGCCGCGAGCAGAACCTCGGCCTCGGCAGCGCGGGCGCCGTGCTCCTCGCGCTGATCATCGCGGTGGTGACGATCGGCCAGGCGCGCTGGTTCGGCCTCGGCAGGAAGGAGGACTGACCCACATGACCGCACCCGTCAAACGTCCCGCGACCGCACCCCGCAACAGGTCGACGGACGACGCCCTGGTCAGAGCGGGCCGCGCCCTGCGCGTCGCCCTCCTCATCGCCCTGGCGCTCCTCTTCCTGATCCCCTTCTACCTCCTCGTACGCAACGGCCTCGCGTCCGAGGACGACATCACGTCCCCCGACTGGACGTTCTTCCCCTCCACGCTGCACTGGTCGAACGTCTCCGAGCTCTTCGACGACCCGACGGTCCCGATGGCCAGGGCCCTGCTCAACTCCTCCTTCATCGCCGTCGCGACCACGATCGGCACCCTGGTCCTCGCCTCCCTCGCGGGCTACGGCCTGGCCCGCATCCCCTACCGCTTCGCCGACCACGTCTTCTACGCCATCCTCGGCACGATGATGGTCCCGGCGGCCGTCACCTTCGTCCCGAGCTTCGTCCTGGTCTCGTCCCTCGGCTGGGTCTCCACCCTGCGCGGCCTGATCGTCCCCACCCTGTTCTCGGCGTTCGCGTGCTTCGTCTTCCGCCAGTACTTCCTGGGCTTCCCGAGGGAGCTGGAGGACGCGGCACGGGTGGACGGCCTGGGCTACTGGCGTACGTACTGGCGCGTGGTCGTCCCGAACTCCCGACCCGTCTTCGCCGCGGTCGGCACGATCGTGTTCATCGGCGCGTGGAACTCCTTCCTGTGGCCCCTGGTCATCGGCCAGGACCGCGAGGCCTGGACGGTCCAGGTCGCCCTGGCCACGTTCACGACGTCCCAGGTCATCCGCCTGCACGTGCTGTTCGTGGCGGCGGCGGTGTCGATCGTGCCGCTGCTCGTGGTTTTCCTGTTCTTCCAGCGGTGGATCGTGGCGGGGGTGGAGAGGTCGGGGATCGACGACTGAGATCTGTCCGGAACTCCGTTCCTCGTCGACGTCCGCGAGTGGTTCCACCGGCGGCCCGGAGGGTGAGGTGACCTCTGGAGCTGCACGCGGACCCTCTTGAGGGGGTCCGGATGCTGACATCCGGCCGCCTCAAACGGCGTGATTCTCGCCACCCCTGATAGGGCTTGCGCTCAGATGAGCGCCTTTCGGGCGGCTGCACTTCTCCAAGGGGTGGCACTCAGTGCCACTGCTCGATCATTCACGAGGTGAACTCACATCTGAGATACAGCCGCTCATGTGAGCGTTTTAAGGGTTCCCGGGAGGGTCCGCGTTCAAGGCTTAAACGAATGATCGAGATCTCGGCTACCGCTCAGTCACTTTCGATCTAGCGGCGGACGGGTGGTTACGGCCGCATGACGCACAAGTGGACGTACCCAGGAGCCTTCGATCTGGGTATGTTCCTCGCCGTCAGGGCAGCCACCGAGCTCTCGAGGAGTCGAGACCCGTGTCGGAAAACAAAGATCCCCACGTAGCTCACACGAGCGAGAGCGTGAAGTTCGTCTACGACTTCACCGAGGGCAACAAGGACCTCAAGGACCTTCTCGGCGGGAAGGGCGCGAACCTCGCCGAGATGACCAACCTCGGGCTGCCCGTTCCTCCGGGTTTCACGATCACCACCGAGGCCTGCAAGACGTACCTCGACAGCGGTGAGGAGCCCGTCGAGCTGCGGGACGAGGTGAGTGCGCACCTCGACGCCCTCGAGAAGAAGATGGGCAAGAAGCTCGGCCAGCCCGACGACCCGCTGCTCGTCTCGGTCCGCTCCGGCGCCAAGTTCTCGATGCCCGGCATGATGGACACGGTCCTGAACATCGGCCTCTCCGACAAGTCGGTCACCGGGCTCGCCAAGCAGTCCGGCGACGACCGCTTCGCGTGGGACTCCTACCGCCGCCTCATCCAGATGTTCGGCAAGACCGTCCTCGGCGTCGACGGCGAACTCTTCGAGGACGCCCTGGAGAAGGCCAAGGACACCAAGAAGGTCGCGGTCGACACCGACCTCGAGGCCGCCGACCTGAAGAAGCTGGTCACGAAGTTCAAGAAGATCGTCAAGACGGAGGCCGGGCGGGACTTCCCGCAGGACCCGCGCGAGCAGATGGACCTCGCGATCCGTTCGGTCTTCGAGTCGTGGAACACCGACCGCGCCAAGCTCTACCGCCGCCAGGAGCGCATCCCCGGCGACCTCGGCACGGCCGTCAACATCTGCTCGATGGTCTTCGGCAACCTCGGCCCCGACTCCGGCACGGGCGTCGCGTTCACCCGCGACCCGGCCAGCGGCCACCAGGGCGTGTACGGCGACTACTTGCAGAACGCGCAGGGCGAGGACGTCGTCGCGGGCATCCGCAACACGGTCCCGCTCGCCGATCTGGAGCAGATCGACAAGAAGTCGTACGACCAGCTCATGCAGATCATGGAGACCCTCGAGACGCACTACAAGGACCTGTGCGACATCGAGTTCACCATTGAGCGCGGTCAGCTGTGGATGCTGCAGACCCGCGTCGGCAAGCGCACCGCCGGTGCCGCCTTCCGCATCGCCACGCAGCTCGTGGACCAGGGCCTGATCGACGAGGCCGAGGCGCTCCAGCGCGTCAACGGCGCCCAGCTCGCGCAGCTCATGTTCCCCCGCTTCGACGAGGGCGCGTCGGTCGAGCAGCTGGGCCGCGGCATCGCCGCGTCACCCGGTGCCGCGGTCGGCAAGGCGGTCTTCGACTCGTACACCGCGATCAAGTGGTCGCGTTCGGGCGAGAAGGTCATCCTGATCCGCCGCGAGACCAACCCCGACGACCTCGACGGCATGATCGCGGCCGAGGGCATCCTGACCTCGCGCGGCGGCAAGACCTCCCACGCCGCCGTCGTGGCACGCGGCATGGGCAAGACCTGTGTGTGCGGCGCCGAGGACCTGGAGGTCGACACGAAGCGCCGCCGGATGACGGTGGGCGAGACCGTCGTCGAGGAGGGCGACGTCGTCTCCATCGACGGCTCGACGGGCAAGGTCTACCTGGGCGAGGTGCCCGTGGTCCCCTCCCCCGTCGTGGAGTACTTCGAGGGCCGCATGCACGCGGGCGCCGACGACGCCGACGAGCTGGTCGCCGCCGTGCACCGGATCATGGCGTACGCGGACCGGGTACGCCGCCTGCGGGTCCGCGCCAACGCGGACAACGCGGAGGACGCACTCCGCGCCCGCCGCTTCGGCGCCCAGGGCATCGGCCTGTGCCGCACCGAGCACATGTTCCTCGGTGAGCGCCGCGAGATGGTCGAGCGGCTGATCCTCGCGGACGCCGACGGTGAGCGCGAGGACGCGCTCAAGGAGCTCCTCCCGCTCCAGAAGCGGGACTTCGTGGAGCTCTTCGAGGCGATGGACGGCCTCCCGGTCACGGTCCGCCTCCTCGACCCCCCGCTGCACGAGTTCCTCCCCGACATCACGGAACTCTCGGTCCGCGTCGCCCTCGCCGAGTCCCGCAAGGACGCCAACGAGAACGACCTGCGCCTGCTCCAGGCCGTCCACCGCCTGCACGAGCAGAACCCGATGCTGGGCCTGCGCGGCGTACGCCTCGGCCTGGTCATCCCCGGCCTGTTCACCATGCAGGTCCGTGCGATCGCCGAGGCCGCGGCCGAGCGCAAGACCGCCAAGGGCGACCCGCGCGCGGAGATCATGATCCCGCTCGTCGGCACCGTCCAGGAGCTGGAGATCGTCCGCGAGGAGGCCGAGCAGGTCATCGCGGAGGTCATCGAGACGACCGGCGTCGACCTGAAGCTGGCGCTCGGCACGATGATCGAGCTGCCGCGCGCCGCGCTCACCGCGGACCAGATCGCGGAGGCCGCCGAGTTCTTCTCCTTCGGCACGAACGACCTCACGCAGACCGTCTGGGGCTTCTCCCGCGACGACGTGGAGGCCTCGTTCTTCACGGCGTACCTGGAGAAGGGCATCTTCGGGGTCTCCCCCTTCGAGACGATCGACAAGGACGGCGTCGGCAAGCTGGTCCGCGACGCGGTGGCGGCGGGCCGGGCCACCCGCCCCGACCTCAAGCTCGGCGTCTGCGGCGAGCACGGCGGCGACCCGGAATCCGTCCACTTCTTCCACGAGGTGGGCCTGGACTACGTCTCCTGCTCCCCGTTCCGCATCCCGGTGGCCCGCCTGGAGGCCGGCCGCGCCGCGTCCCACTCCACGGGCAGCGACCACCGATAGCCCGCCGGTAGACCACCGGTAACCAAACCCCGGGACCGCCGCCGTGTCCCCGACCCTCAGTACCGATGCGGCGGCGGTTCCGGTTCACGATGAAGAGGCGGCACCCTGTGCGGGGGTGCCGCCTCTTCCTTTGTCGTTTGTGGGGCTGCCGGGTCAGGTCGCAGGGTGGGTTCGCGCGGCCTTGATGTCGTGGACAGATCGCGGCAGCGCGGGCGAGGCCCACAGCAACCGTCCTGCCGGGTCGGCGATCACCGGCACGTTCATGCCGTGCTTCTTGTGTTTCCCGGAGTAGAAGTACCGGTAGGCGGTGGTGGTGCCCAAGACGACGTGCGGTCAACTCACGGGCGAGGAAGCGCAGAGCGGAAGTGCTCGGCGCCGATCACGAGCGCGGGACGGTGGTCGAACCGACACCGAGCCGTTCGTGTCCGCTCCATTCGCGTCCGCGTCGCGCTCGGCCACCTGCGAGCCGGGCGCGAGCTGGATCCGGTCGAGCTCGCGGCTCAGGGCCGACCCGGACTCCTTCCGGTGTGCTCAGCTGTGTTCAGCGAGGAGCGGTACCGCCCGGGGACTCTGCGCCCAGGAGCGTGAGCAGCCCGGGGAATCTCTTCTCGATGTCCGCGCGTCGTAGTCGGATGCCCTTGCGGTTGCCGTAGTCGATCTCGTCAATGAGACCTGCCTCGCGCAGGACCCGGAAGTGGTGGGTCTGGGTCTGCTTCGAGATCGGAAGATTGAACGAGTTGCAGCCCCGCTCGCTGTCGCTGCGGTCGGCGGCCAACTCCATCACCACCGAACGACGGTGCTCGTCGGCGAGGGCGCGGAACACCGCACCCAGATCGAGCGCATCGGCCTCCGGGCCGACCAGGTTCCTCCCGGCCACGCGGCACCCCCTTCAGGTACGGCTTGCATCGTACCTGAAGGACGTGCTCCACTGAGGTACGAAAATTTTCGTACCTTGGTCCGGTCGTGCTGCCCCGTGCCGCCGCCCCCTGAGACCAGGGCCGGCACTCGCCGGGGACCTGGTCATCGACACTCCGAGAGGTCATCGTCATGAAGAAGCCCGAGGTGCTGATAGTCGGTGCCGGAATCGCAGGGCCGGCACTCGCCCACTGGCTCTCCCGGAATGGCTACCGGCCGACGGTCGTCGAACACGCCCGGCAGCTGCGCTCCGGTGGCAGCGCGATCGTCGTGAAGGGGCCCGCGATCCCGGTCGCCGAGCGCATGGGCATCCTCCCGCAGCTCCGCGGGCTCGCCACCCGCAATCGGTCGCTGACCCTGCTCGACCCGGACGGCAGGCGGATCCTGCAACTCCCGCTCACCTCGGACAAGGCGCCGACGGTCGAGGTGACCCGAGCTGACCTGTCCGAGGTGCTCCACCGGTCGGCGCAGACCGAGGCCGAGTTCTTGTTCGACGACACGGTCACCGCTCTCGACCAGGACGAAGGCGGGGTCGACGTCACCTTCCGGCGGTCCGCGCCACGGCGCTTCGACTTGGTGGTCGGTGCCGACGGGATGCACTCCACCGTACGGCGCCTGGTGTTCGGCCCCGAGCGGCAGTTCGCGAGCGACCTGGGCCTGTACGGCGCGACCGTCCCGCTGGAACCCGACGCCATCGAGGACCCGAGCGAGATGACGATGCTGACCGTGCCGAACCGGATGCTGGTCGTCCACCCCTCGCGGACCACCCCGCTCGCGATCTTCACCTTCCGGGCCGCACAGCCGGCGCCCCACGACCGCAAGAACGTCGCCCTTCACAAGCAGACCGTGGCCGACGCCTACGCCGACGTGCGGTGGCGGGCACCGGAACTCGTGGCGGCGTTCCTCGACCACCCGGCTCCGTTCTTCGACCCCTTGACCACCGTCAGAGTGCCCTCGTGGTCCCGCGGACGGGTCGTACTGCTCGGGGACGCGGCGGCGGCGACAGCCCTGCTGGGCGACGGGTCCAGCATGGCGATGGCGGGCGCGTACGCCCTCGCGGAAGAGCTCGCCGCCCACCCCGGTGATCACGCCCGCGCCTTCGCCGCCTACGAGTCGCGGCTCCGCCGTGAGGTAGGCCCGCGGCAGCGACGCGTCGGCCTGCTCTCCAGGCTCATGGTGCCCCGCACCCGGCCGGGCCTCGCGGTGCGCAACACCGTGGGCCGCGCGGTCGGTCGCACGAACCGGATCGCCGCTCGGGAAGCCGCGAACCGGTAGACCGGGCCCGCACCGACCGGTCACCGGTCGGCGCGCAGCTCCGCGGTAGCCCTCAGCCGTGTCGGCGCCGCCATGTCCGACGAGCCCGGCGCGGCAGGCCATCGCCGATGCGCCAGGCCGGCGGCCGGCGACCTCACCCACCGTTCCGGGCGCTCACCACGACATGGGTGCTGCCGGTGCCCCCCCCGCGACGCGGAGGTGAAGTGCCGGACGGACAAGGCGTATCGAGGCGCCGGCGGCACCACCCGGGGCCCGTCCGCGGTCGGCGTCTCAAGCTGCGGCAACGTCGGCACGACACCGTAGGTGTCTGCAAGGGCCAGTACGTCCAGTGAGGGGTGCCATTCTTCCGACCGTCCGGGGGATCGACGAAGTGGTGACCCCTTGAGCGTCCCGGACGACCAACACCACGGGAATGAGCGGCTGTTCCACTTCCGCTCCACTTCTGTCCCACCGACTGCACGCATCTGCTTCGATGACCGGTGGAAGGGAGGGAAACGTGGCGACCGTGCACCACTGGATCATCCTGGACGACATCCAGTTCACCCGCCGCGACTACCAGCACCGGGCGCGCATCGCGGCCCTCGACGACGTCGACCGATGCCGCCGGCTCACTCGGCCCTGCCCCGTTCGCCGCCCAGGGCGTTGCCGTCCTCCCGTTCCTGTCGCCGACCTCGGGGACATGGGCGCCGGCCCGACGGATCGGCGCACTGTGGGCGATCGCGGCCCGAGGGCCGGGTGCCGTTGCGGCCCGGCTGCGGGACCTCGCGCTTGCGCATGGCGCAGTGGGGTCTCCTGCGTCCCGGTCGTTGGGTGCTCAAGGTTCTGGCACGGGGCAGGCACGCGGGGAGTGATCGGGCGGGTGATCAGTGCGGACAGCGAAGGCCCCGGCCAAGGGCCGGGGTAGAGGCCCCTTCTTCGGCGGCGGCTGACGAGCGGAGCTCGCCACGGTCCGGGAGCAGCCGGGCCCGCGGCGAGCGAGTGACCCGCGGGAGGGGCTCAGCTGCCGGTGAGGGAGATGGCCAGGTCCGTGATGTTCAGGGGGAACCTGGACCCGAGGGCGTCGGACACGGGCGTGGCCTCGCCGGTGAAGAGGTTGATGCTGTAGAGGGAGGGCCTCGTGGCGCCGGAGGCCGTGAGAGTGGCGAAGGCGGTGTTGCCGGCCGTCTTGCCGCCCGACGGGCTGCTGAAGATGTCCAGGCCCGCGTTGGTCTGCGCGTCTGTGCCGAGGCTGCCGGTCGGTGCCAGCGTGCCGTTGTTGGCCGGCGACTGGATGACGATCTGGTCGCCGGCCGTGTTGATGTCGAACAGCGTGGTCCCGGTGGCCCCGTTGAGGTCGTTGTTCGTGTAGGCGGCGGCGGAGACGCCTTTGGTCGTGCCCTCGACCGGCGGGGTCGTGAGGTTCAGGTCCTGGACGGTCGTGTGGTCGTTGAGGTTGTGCCGCAGGTTCTGGCCGTTGTCGCTGACCACGCGCAGCCGGTCGGCGGCCGGGTTGAAGTCGACGCCGAAGTTCGTGCCGTGCAGCGAGTACTGGAGCTGGGACACCTTGGTGATCACGACGTCGGGGGTGGCGGGCGGGGTCTTGATCGTGTAGATGCCGCCCTTGTCGCCGACGCCGTACATCAGGCCGTTCTGCACCCGGAAGTCGATGCCGATCAGAGCCGTGTCGCCACTGAGGCCGACGATGTCCCTGACCCAGTCGAGCACATTCGGCCGGTCGGTGGTGAACGTCGCCATCTGGGTGCCGTCACCTGTGATCCCGAACGCGCGGAGGCTGGGAGCGGCGGCGGGAGCGGCCGAACCGCTGCCCGGCGCGCTCAGCATGAGTGCTGTCGACGTGGCCATGACCGCTGCCACCGCCGCGATTCTCTTTCTCGTTCCTGCTTTCATCGGTGTTTCCCTCCCGATTGAGCAAGCGCCATTGAGTGGCGCGCAGATAAGAGATTTACGTACCGATACGCGGTTCCCATTAATGCCGGTCCGCAGTGCCTCCACAAGGAAAACAGGCGATGGTTATGCGCCGATCAAGGGATTTTGCGCACTGTGACAAAGTCCCCCAGACGTGGTCGTCTCCGATGTGCGCGGAGTGATGGATGCCGTCTGGATTTCCCCTGGGGCTTCTTCGACCGGAATGGCATGCTCGCGCCCATGGAGAGCCTTTTCGCCGAGTTGGCCCGGCAGGCGTCGGCCAACGCGCGCCGGGAGGTCGAGGCGTACGCGCGCGAGATCGCGGAGTTCGGGTTCCTGGACACGAACTCCCGGGCACGGGCCGAGACGCTGGAGTACGCGTGGTGGTTGCGCCGCCGTACGATCGAACTCTCCCCGGACAACAACGAACTGAGCGACGACGACCTCGGCTACATCGCCGCGATCGGCGAGTCGAGGGCCGCGGCGGGGATGTCGCTGGACGCACGGCAGCGGGTCCTGCGACTGCACACCTCACTCATGCTGCGCGAGATCAACGAAGCGACCGACGCTCAGCGCGGCGTCGGAGTCGGAGTCGGAGTCGGAGTCGGCGAACTCATGCGGATGATGCACTGGTTCGCCCCGCAGGGAGAACGCGGTATCCGTGCCTACAGTCAGGGATTCGTGACGGCACTGCGACGCCGTCTTCCGTACGTCGAACAGGCTGCCTTGCTGGCGAGGTCATTGCTGAAAGGAGACCCCATATCGGCGGGACTCGCCTCGGCCCTGGGCATAGAACTGCCCGAGCGCTGCGCGGTGACGGTGATCCGGGTGCCGGACCGTCCCGTCGGCGATCGCGACCTGGAAAGCGAGATCGAGGTGCTGGTGAAAACCCACCACGCGCCGATCACATGGTGGCCGGGCGAGGGAAGCAGGAGCGGTGAGCTGATCGCCTTGATCCCCTTACGTCCCGCCACACCCGCCACACCCGCCGCACCCGCCACACCCGCCGCACCCGCCGCACCCGCGGCATCTCCGGGGTCTCCAGGGTCTCCAGGGTCTCCAGGGTCTCCAGGGTCCGGTACCGCCGAGACCGTGCAGCCGCACTCCGTGCCCGACCCGGTATCCGATCTCGTACGGGACTTCGCCCAGGCCCTGGGTCGCCCCTGTGCCGCCGGCACCGTCACCTCATCGCTGTCCGAGGTTGCCGACGCCCTCGACCTGGCCCGGCGGGTCAGCAGGGCGGCGCCGCTGCGACAGGCGTCCGCTCGGCCGCGGCCGCACACCATGTCGGACGTATTCGTGGAACTCGCCGTTGCCGACGCGCCGTTCGTCGACGCATGGCTCCGCGCCATGGGCCGGTGCCTGCGGCCCGGTCCGGACCTCGTTGTCACGCTGGACGCGTACTACCGCCACGACATGCACCGCGGCGCCACGGCGGCAGCCCTCAACGTCCACCCCCGCACCCTGGACTATCGCCTCCGCCGGGTGCGGGAGCTCACCGGCATCGATCCCGGCTCGACGCGCGGCGTGCGCGTGTTCAGCTCGGTCGTCACGCGGCGCCTGTCGGAAGCGTGGCACTGATGCCCGCATGCCGGCTGCTGTGGACCGTCGTCATGGGGACGTGACGAGGCAGCACCCGTGCCAGAGGTGCTGCCTCTTCCGCATACCTGTGCCGGGTCAGGCCACCGGCTCCGGCAGCGTCATGAGGTGGGGGCGGTGGCGGGCTGCCGCGGCCGTTGCCGAGGGGCCGCCCAGCGCGGCTACGCCGATGAGGCGGGCGCCCTGGTAGTAGGCGTAGACGAGGTCGCCTTCGGGGGCGTTCGGGTCGCCTTCCAGGAGTTCGCAGCGGTCGGCCAGTGCGGGCTGGCCGAAGGACTGGAGGCGCAGGGTGAACTGGTCGCTCCAGAAGGAGGGGAGCGGGGCGCAGGGGGCCGGGTCGCGGGGGGTGTCCGTGAGGGCCGCGACCAGCGTGCGGGCCGCGTGGCGGGCCGTTTCGCCGGGGAGCGACCAGTGCTCCACGCGGCGTGGCTCGGGGCCGTAGCGCGGGTTCGGGAAGCGGGCGACGTCGCCGACCGCCACCGCGTGCGGGATGCCGCCTATGCGCAGGTGGGCGTCGCAGAGGATGCCGTCGGTCAGGTCCAGGCCGGGCGTTGCCGCCAGCCACTCCGTGTTGGGGAGTGAGCCGATCGCTTCGACGATCAGGTCCGCCCGTAGTTCCGTGCCGTCGTCCAGGACACAGCCCTCTGGGGTGAGTTCCGTCGCCAGGCGGCCCATGAGGAACCGTACGCCCCGCGCCTCGTGGCGGTGGCGCAGCGCCCGCGCCAGGTGCGGGCCGAGCGCGAGCACCATCGGTTCCGACTCCGGCGCGACGACGGTCACCGCGCACCCCGCCGAGCGCGCGGTGGCCGCCACCTCGCAGCCGATGAAACCCGATCCGATCACTAGCACCCGGGCGCCCGCCGCCAGTCCGGCGGCCAGGGCCGCCGCGTCCTCCAGCGTGCGGACGACGTGCCGGGGCGGGCCCCCGGGCATCGGGAGTCTGCGTGGCCGCACCCCCGTCGCGGCCACCAGACCCTCGTACATGTGGACCGATCCGTCGGTCAGTGTGAGCGTGCGCGCCGTGAGGTCCGCGGCGGCGACGGCCGAACCGAGCCGCCACTCGACGTCCTCGACGCTGGGTCGCCGGCGCAGTTCCGTGCCGGCCGCGGGCGTGTGGCCCGCGAGCACGGCCTTGGACAGCGGCGGGCGGTTGTAGGGGAGGTGGGGCTCGTCGCCGAAGAGGGTGATCGGGCCGTGCCAGCCGGCGGCGCGGAGCTGTTCGGCCGCGCGCAGGCCGCCGAGCGACGCGCCCACGACCGCGATGCCGCGGGGCGTCTCGCCACCCGGCCTCCGCGTGCTGCTCGCCGTCGCCATGTCTCAGCCCTCGACCCGGATGGCCTGCAGCGGGCATACGTCGGCCGCGTCCTCGGCGTCGGCGCGCAGCGCCTCGTCGGGCGAGTCCGCGTACGCGAGACGGCCCTCGTCGTCGAGCCGGAAGATGTCCGGCGCGGCGAAGACGCACTGCCCGTGGTCCTGGCAGACGTCCAGGTCGACGATCACCCTCATGGATGCAACTCCCTTGCTGTGCTTGTCGTGGGCGAGTGCGGTCAGCGGCGCGGCGGTCTGATGCCGCGGAACTCCCAGTCGCCGCCGAGCGCCGTGGAGAGGACCTCCTCGGACTCGGTGGGCTGGGCCCCGACATCGGGGCGCACGGCCGTCGGGCCGGTGACGATGTGGTTGGTGAGGCGTCCGAGGCCCTCCGCCTCGACCTCGACGACGTCGCCGGGCCGGACCGGGCGGGAGCCCGCGGGTGTCCCGGAGAGCAGGACGTCGCCCGGCTCCAGGGTGATCGTGCGGGCGATGTCCGCGACGAGGTAGTGCATGTCCCACCGCATCTCGTCGGTCGAACCGTCCTGCGCGAGCTCGCCGTTGACGTAGGTGCGGAGGTATTTGCTGTGGAAGTCCCAGCCTGTGACGAGGCCGGGGCCGAGCGGGCAGAGCGTGTCGGAGCCCTTGACGCGGAGCATCGAACCGGCGTCGGTGTCGCGGAAGTCGTGCAGGCCGTAGTCGTTGGCGACGGTGAAGCCCGCGATGTACGCACCGGCCTCGTCCGGCGCCACGTTGCGGCAGGTGCGGCCGATGACGATGCCGATCTCACCCTCGTAGTTGAGGTACTTGCAGCCTTCGGGGCGTACGACGGCGCCGCCGTGGCTGTTGAGGGCGGAGACCGGCTTGTGGAAGTAGGTGGGCGCGGGCGGCAGCGTGACCCCGAATTCGTCGACGCGGCTGCGGTGGTTGAGGTGCACCGCGATCACCTTGGAGGGGCGTACGGGCGGGAGGTGGTGTGCCTCGGACGTCTTGACGCGGCGTCCGTCGGCGGCGACCAGTTCGTCGCCCTCGCGCACGGCCTGGACGGCGGTCCCGTCGAGCAGGACGCGGCGGTACTCGGTCGTGGTCGCCCTCATGCCGTCGCCTCGCTCGGGTCGGTGGCGGAGTCGGGAGCCGCGTTGGCGTCCGTGCCCGTCCAGCCGGTGGGCGGGCGGTCGAACCACAGGTGCACCTGTCCCGTGCCGATGGAGTTCTCGTACGCGCTGTAGGCGCGCCCGGGTGCGGTGCAGCGTTCTTCGCCGAGGGCACCGATCATCATGAGGTAGTGCCCGAACCGTGCTTCCGGCTTGTGCGTGAGGAACTCCGGCATGGTGCGCAGGACTTGGGCGTGGTCGCCGCGTTCGAGCCAGTCGATGCGTGCGTGGTCGGCGGCGCGCGCCTCGGGCGTACGGATGTGGGCGGGGTCGCTGGACTCGTGGGCGCGGAGCTCGCGCAGCGGCCAGAACGTGTGCGAGAGGGCGCCGGACGCGATGAGCAGGACCCTGCGTCCGGGGAGGGCGCCGATGCCGTCGGCGAGCGCCCGGCCGAGCCGCAGGTGGTCCTCGGCGTCACCGGTCTGGCAGACCCCGATCGAGACCCACTTCTTCTCGGGGAGGCCGTGGCCCAGGTACGTCCACAGGTTGATGGTGGCGTAGTACACGGGCAGGAAGGGGTCGTCGATCGGGGTGATCCAGGTGCCGTGCTTCTCCGCGAACCGGGCGACGGAGTGGGCGAGTTCGGGGTCGCCGGGGTAGTCGTACGGCATGCGGCACATGCCGCGCGGCAGTTCTTCGGAGGTGAAGAGACCGGCGCGGCGGGGCTGTGCGGAGACCACGAACTCGACGGTGGTCGCCCAGTGCGAGTCGAGGACGACGACGGTGTCGTAGTCGAGCGTCTCGAAGACGTCGGCGCGCAGCTTGCGCAGGCCGGGGACGAGGCTGATCTCGCGGCCCTCGTTGAGCTCTCTGCGGACGGGCTCGGGCAGCACGATGGTGGGGACGTGGGCGAGGAGTCCGGCTCCGACGATCTCGCCGGGGGTGTCTCCGGCGGCCCTGCCGGTGGTGTCGCCGGCTGCCCTTGCGGTGGTCTCGCCGCGGGTGTCACTCATGGTCCGTCCACCCCTTCGGCGCGGTCACCGTGTTCTTCAGGTCGCAGTAGAAGTCGAAGGACCAGTCGCCGCCCTCGCGCCCGATGCCGGAGCGGCGCGAACCGCCGAAGGGCGCGGAGAGGTCGCGTACGTAGAAGCAGTTGACCCAGACCGTGCCCGCGACGAGCCGTGCGCCGATCCGCGCCGCGCGCTCGCGGTCCCCGGCGGCGAGGGTGGCGGCGAGCCCGAAGCGGGTGCCGTTGGCGAGGCGCACCGCCTCGTCCTCGTCGCCGTCGGGGAAGGTCTGGAGGGTGAGGACGGGTCCGAAGACCTCCTCCTGGACGATCTCGGATTCCTGGTCGACGTCGGTGAGGAGGGTGGGGAGGTAGTAGTTCCCGCCCAGGGGGCCGCCCGGGGTGCCGGCCGGGATGCCGGCCGGCGCGGTGTTGCGGGCCCCGCCGACGACGGCGGTGGCGCCCGCCGCGAGCGCGCGGCGTACGAATCCGTCGACGCGTTCCACGTGCCGGGGGTGGATGCTGGGCCCGATGTCCGTGGCCTCGTCGCGCGGATCGCCCTGGGTCAGCTTGGCGACGCGGTCGAGGAAGCGGTCGAGGAAGGCGTCGCGCACGGACTCCTCGACGAGGATGCGTGTGGCGGCGAGGCAGATCTGGCCCGCGTTGTCGTACTGCTCCACGGCGAGGTCGGCGGCCAGGCCGAGGTCGGCGTCGGCGAGGACGAGCAGCGGCGACTTGCCGCCGAGCTCGAAGCTGCACGGCACGAGGTGGGCGGCGGCGGCCGTGGCGATGCGGTGGGCGGTGGGCACGGAGCCGGTGAAGCTGATGCGGCGCACGTCGGGGTGGGCGGTGAGGGGCGCGCCGGCCTCGTCGCCGTACCCCTGCACGACGTTGAGGACCCCGGGCGGCAGCCCCGCCTCGTGCGTGATGTCCGCGAGGAGGGAGGCGGTGAGGGGGGTCCACTCGGCGGGCTTCAGTACGACGGTGGAGCCCGCGGCGAGCGCGGGGGCGATCTTCCAGCTGGACAGCATCAGCGGGGCGTTCCACGGCGTGATGAGGACGGCGGGGCCCGCCGGGTCCCAGCTGACGTGGTTGGTGTGGCCGCGGGTGTCGAAGTCGGCGTGGGAGAGGGCGAGGAGGCGGTCGGCGAAGTAGCGGAAGTTGTGGGCGACGCGGGGCAGGACGCCTCGGCGGTGCGAGCGGAGGAGGGCGCCGTTGTCTGCGGTCTCGACGGCGGCGAGCTCTTCGGCGCGGGCGTCGACGCGGTCGGCGACGGCGTGCAGCAGGGCCGCGCGGTCGGCCGGGGGCGTGGCGGCCCAGCCGGGGAAGGCGGCGTCGGCGGCGGCCACCGCGGCGCGGGCCTCGGCGGCGGTGCCGCGGGCGATCTCGGCGAGCGGGGTGCCGTCGATGGGCGAGTGGTCGGTGAAGGTGGCGGGGGAGGTGACTCGGGCGCCGTCGATCCAGTGGCGGGTGTCGACGGGCACGTCGGCGACGGTCGCCGTGTGCGGCGGGTTCCCCGCCGGTGCGGGGGTGGGAGGAGTCATCTCTGCCTCCAGTTCGTTTGAACCCAAACAACATTAGGGAGGGCGCGGGGCGGGGTCAACCCCTCGTAGGGGGCGGGACGTTGAGATATTGTTTGAACCCAAACGATAGGCCCGCTTCCGAAAGTAAGCCATGCCGATGCCCCGGCTCTCGCCCGCCCGGCCCCTCATCGCCCTCCCCCAGCGGTACGCCGCGACGACCTCCGCCCTGCGCTACGCCGCCGTCGTCACCGCGCGCGCCCTCGCCGACGCCGTGTTCCGCGCGGGCGGCGAGCCGTTCATGATGCATCCCGGCCCGCCGGACGAGGCGGCCGACCGGCTCGCGCGCTGCGCCGGGCTGCTGCTCCCCGGCGGCGGGGACGTCGCCCCCTGGCGGTACGCGGCCGAGGCCGAGGTCCACGGCGCCGTGTACGACGTCGACGACGCGCAGGACGACTTCGACCTCGCGCTCGCCCGCCGCGCGCTGTCCCGCGGGCTCCCGACGCTGGCGGTCTGCCGAGGCATGCAGGTGGTCAACGTCGCGCTCGGCGGGACGCTGCGGCAGGACATGGGCGGCCCCGAATCGGAGCACCGCCACAAGGTGCACCCGGTGCAGGTGGCCGCGGGCTCCACGGTGGCGCGTGCGCTCGGCGCCACGAGGACGGATGTGTCCTGCTACCACCACCAGTGCGTGGACCTCCCCGGCCGGGGCCTCACCCCCTCGGCGTGGGCGGTCGACGGCACGGTCGAGGCCCTCGAACTGCCGGACGCCAGAGGCTGGTTCGCCTCGGTCCAGTGGCATCCGGAGGACACGGCGGCGGTGGACGCGGGGCAGCAGGGGTTGTTCGGAGGGTTGGTGCGGGCGGCCATGGAGTGGGAGGCGGGGGTGAGGGCTGCGGCGGGGTGAGGCGCCCACCCGGCAGGTACGGGAACATCGCGGCGGGTTCTTGCGGGCGCACCACAGCCGCCGGGGCTCGGCGGCGACGGCCGTCGAGCCCCTGTCGGCCTCAGTGGAGGACCCGCTCCACGAACGCGTCGAGATGGCCGCGCAGGCGCTCGATCTGCTGCTCGACAGTGAGGGACTCCTCCATGCGCCCGCCCGGCGCCGCCTTCTTCCTGCCCCGCACGTACAACGAGCAGTCCAGGTCGGCGCAGATGTAGAGGCCCACCGAGTTGCCTCGGCGGCCGGCCGGGCCTGCCTTGGGTGCGGTCATGAGGGAGACACCGCTGCCGGGATGCGTGGTCAGGCACAGCGAGCACAGGCTGCGGCGCAGGAAGCCGCGGTTGCCGGAAACGGAGCGCAGGGACAGGCCGACGAGTTCATCGGCGCGTTCGACGACGAGATAGGTGCGATCGGGCGCGGACAGATCGAACCAGCCCAGGAAGTCCAGGTCGTCCCAGTGGTCGAGGTCCGTCAGGTTCTTGGGCAAGGGAAGGCGTTTGGCCTCGCCCTTCGAGCAGTTGACGAACGAGGTACGGATGGCGTGCTCGGTCAGGGGTTTCACGGAGGATCCTTCGAGGGGTGAGATGGACGGTGGCGGGACAGGACACGCCCCCGGCCCGCTAGGCCGGTGCGTCGTTTCCGGCGTGCTCCGGCGTCTTGCGCCGTACGGTGAGGCCCGCTACCAGGGCGGCGAGCAGCAGGACGCCCGCCGAGCACCGGTAGGCGACGGAGAAGCCGTGCACCACGCCTTCGTTGACGAGCGCGCCGCCATGGGCCGGATCGTGCGCGTGCGAGTCGACGTAACGGCTGGTGGCGCCCGTGGCGATGGTGTTGAGCAGTACGGTGCCCAGCGAAGCGCCCATCTGCTGAACGGTGTTGAGGACGGCCGAGGCCACACCGGCGTCCTGCGCGGGCACGCCGGCGGTGGCGGTCGCGTAGGCCGGCATGAAGGTCAGGCCCATGCCCAGCCCGAGCAGCAGCAGGGCGGGCAGTACGTGCGGGACGTACTGCGCGTGCACGGTCAGGCGGCTGAGCAGCACCATGCCGACAGCGGCCAGCACCATGCCGGACGACATCAAGGTGCTCGGCGCCGTGCGGGGCAGCAGGCGGGCCGCGATCCGGGTCGCGCCGATGACGATCCCGGCCGAGATCGGCACGAAGGCCAGGCCCGTCCGCACCGGCGGGTAGCCGAGGACGGCCTGCAGGTAGTACGTCAGGAACAGGAAGACACCGAACATGCCGATGGTGGCCAAGGCCATCGTCGCGAGCGATCCGGCCCGGACGCGGTCCTTGACGATGCGCAGCGGCAGCAGCGGGCTCGCCGCGCGGCTCTGCCACCACACGAAGGCGGCGAGCAGGAGCACGCCGGCCACGAGCAGTGTGAGCACCGACGGGCTGGTCCAGCCGCGAGGTTCGGCCTCGCCGAAGCCGTACACGAGGGCGACGAGCCCGCCGCAGCCAAGGAGCGCGCCCGGCACGTCCAGGTGCCCGCTCCGGCGGCCGGATCGGTCGCGCAGGAAGGCCGGTGCGCCGAGAAGGGCGGCCAGCGCGAGGGGCACGTTGACGTACAGGGACCAGCGCCAGTTCAGGTACTCGGTCAGCAGACCGCCCACGATCAGCCCGACCGCGCTGCCGCCGCCGGCCAGCGCGCCGTAGACCCCGAACGCCCTGGCCCGCTCCTTGGGGTCGGTGAACGTCGTCGTCAGCAGCGACAGGGCCGAGGGCGCCAGGACCGCGGCAAACGCACCTTGCAGGGCCCGCGCCGCGAACAGCATCCCGGGACCGGCCGCCGCGCCACCCAGCGCGGAGGCCGTGGCGAACCCGGCCAGGCCGAGGACGAAGGTGCGCTTGCGGCCCACCAGATCGGCGATCCGGCCGCCGAGCAGCAGCAGCCCGCCGAAGGCCAGCGTGTAGGCGGTGATCACCCACTGCCGGTCGGCGTCCGACATGTCGAGGGCGTGCTGGGCGGAGGGCAGCGCGATGTTCACGACGGTGCCGTCAAGGATCACCATCAGCTGAGCGAGGGCGATGACGGCCAGCGCCCACCAGCGCTTCGGATCCGGTGCCGGAGCAGCGGCGGGCACCTCGCGGTCCGGGGAGCGGCCGGTGGCCGTGGAAGGGGCGGACGGGAGGGATTTCCCTTGGGGACGTTTCCTGCTCATGGAGATCACGCACGTTTCGTGTCAAGTGCTGTCGAGACAGCCGGCCGGGGACGGTCGCAGTGGTGACGACGGGCCGGTGTACGCAGCACGGGGACACGGCAGGGCGGTGGGGCAGCGGGCACCGCGGACAGCACCCGGGGCCTGCCTCACCAGCTGCGTGTCACTCACGGCGGCGCTCTTGCCGGGCGTGAGGCGGAGTGTGCCGAGACCACGGTGACCAGCAAAAGAAGGGCCCGTCTTCGGGCACGCGCCCCCGCGGCCCGCGCGGCGACGAACCACGCAGGCCAGGACATCTCGTCACGCGGCATCTCAAGAAGATGGCGAGGACAAGAAAGAAGGAGGGGGAAGAGTTACCGCGCGCCGCAGAGGAGGGAGGGCACACGTCCGGAGGCAACTATGGCCACAACGCATTCGGCACGGTCCATGTCTCTCGCCTCCTTCCGGGCAGGGCACGCGGTGCGTGTCGACGCCGAGCGCGCCGAGTGGGGCGGCAGAGGACCTGCCGCGCGAAATCCCGGACAGGCTACCCCATCGACGCCACCGCGCGACCGGAATTTCCGACCGCCCGCGCACACACCGGACCCATGCGTCCAGGTGAGTGCTGCGGTTGGGCGAGTACCGCGCCGGGCGCGCACCGCGGCCGGACGGGTTGCCGCCCCGGGCGTCGGTCGTGGGTCAGACGACGGGCTTGGTCTTGCGGCCGCTGCGGCGGGGGGGCGGGGGTGCGCCGTTCAGGAGGTCCTGCCTGCGGTCGTCGCCCTTCTCCTCCGTCCGCACGACGATCTTGCGGAGCAGGTCAGCGAGCGTCTCGCACTCCGTGTCCGTCAACCCCTCCGTGACGAAGGCCTCTTCGGCGTTGAAGGCGGGGAAGACCTCCCCCATCAGGCGCTCGCCGTCGTCCGTGAGGCGGAGCAGGACGAGCCTGCCGTCGTCGGGGTGACCGCGGCGTTCGAGCAGGCCCCGGCCCATGAGCGTGCGGGCCACGCCCGTCAGCGTGCCCTTGGAGATGCCGGCCTCCTCGGCGACGTACCGCGTCTCCATCTCGCCCCAGATCCAGACCACATAGAGCACGACGAACGACGTCCACGTCAGGTCGGCGCCGCGCAGGACGGAGTTCTCGAAGTGCTGGCGGACGGCCGCGGCCGCCCGGTAGATGTTCGACACCGCGGCCATCTGCTCGTACGCGACGGGTGTGCCGCCGAGCTTGGCCCTGACCGCCTTCTCGGTCTCGTGAATGGTGCGATCGCCCGTCACGTCCGTGTCCCCCTCTTGCCGCGGTGCATACGCCTCCGTACCATCGGCGCCACTCGAATTTCGTACGGGCTCAAACGATAACGCGTCCTCGCCGGATGCGCCCACCTCCCACCGGAGTTCGGCATGGCCCTCGACTCCCCCGCCACACCCACTCCCCCCACCACGCCTGCCTCTCCCACTGTCCCCGAACGCCGCATCGGTGTCGCGGGCATCGTCTTCGTCGTGGTCGCCGCGTCCGCGCCGCTCACCGTCGCCGCGGGCGGTGTGCCCCAGTCCCTCGGCGTCACGGGCATCCTCGGGATACCGCTGCTCTACCTCCTGACCGCCGTCGTACTCGCGCTCTTCAGCGCCGGATACGCGGCGATGAGCCGCCACATCACGGGCGCCGGGGCGTTCTACGCGTACACCGCGCGCGGTCTCGGCCGCGTCCCGGGCGTCGGCGCGGCCTTCGTCGCGCTCCTCTCGTACAACGCCATGCAGATCGGCATCGCGGGCCTCTTCGGCGCCACCACCGCGGAGTTCATCGACGCCCGGACGGGAGTGGACATCCCCTGGTGGGTCCTCGTGCTCGCCTGCACGGCGGTCGTCGGGACGCTCGGCTACCGCCGGGTCGACGTGGGCGTACGGGTCCTCGCCGTGCTGCTCGTCCTGGAGTTCGGCACGGTGCTCGTCTTCGACATCGGCCAGTTCGCCCACGCCCCCGAGGGCGTCTCGACCGCGCCGCTCACCTGGGGCGCCGCCACGGACGGCTCGCTCGGCGTCGCGCTGTGCTGCGTGTTCGCGGCGTACATGGGCTTCGAGTCGGCCGCGCTGTACAGCGAGGAGTGCCGGGATCCGCGCCGGACCGTGGCGCGCGCCACGTACATCGCCGTCGGCCTCATCGGCGTCTTCTACGCCGCCACGGCCTGGGCGATGGTGACGGGCGCGGGGGCGGGGCGGGCGACGCGGGTCGCCGCCGAGCAGGGGCCGCAGATGATGTTCTCGCTCGGCGACTCCAGTCTCGGCGCGGTCTTCTCCGACTTCGCCCAGTTCTTCCTGATCACCAGCCTGCTCGCGGCGCTGCTCTCCTTCCACAACGCCGTTGCCCGGTACGCCCGTTCGCTCGGCAGGGAGGGCGTCCTGCCGCGCGGGCTCGGGGTGCTGCATCCGCGGCATGCCTCGCCGCACCGCGGCTCGCTCCTGCAGACCGCGATCACCACCGCCGTCATCGGGGTCTTCGCCCTGACCGGACGGGACCCCGTGGCCGACGTCTTCACCTGGCTGACCAACCTCGGCGCGCTCGGCGTGATCCTGCTCCTGTTCGCCACCTCGGCGTCCGTCGTCGCGTACTTCGCGCGCCGGCCCGAGCTGACCGAGCCGCTGTGGCACCGGGTGGTCGCGCCGCTCCTCTCGGGCGCAGCGCTCGCCGTCGTCTTCTGGCTCGCCCTCACCAACTTCAGCGTCCAGCTGGGGGTTTCGTCGGACAATCCGCTGCGGTGGATCCTGCCGGGACTCATCCTCGCCGCCGCCGCGGCGGGCTGCGGGTGGGGGCTGTGGCTGCGGGCGACGAGCCCGGCGGCGTACGCGGACATCGGCTCGAAGGCGGGCGGATAGCCGCCCGGAAGGGGCGCCCCCTCCGCCTAGAGCCCCCGCTCCAGCAGCGTCCCGCCGTTCCACGTGACCCCCACCTGCCGGTAGTACGCGCCGATCGGCTCGTCGACCGTCAGCGCGGCCAGCTCCTCCGTGGGCGCCTCGAAGAGGGTGAGGTCGGCGTCACCCCGCCACGCCTGGCCGCCCTCGAAGGCCGCGGCGCCCGAGACGATCAGCTCGTCGAGGGCCAGGCCCTTGCCGTCGATGGCGGGGAGCTGGCGGTGGTGGGCCATGGGGTGGGCGTTGACGAAGCCGTTGGTCTCGGAGGGTTCGCGCAGGGTCACCACCGCCTGGGCGAGGCGCCGGTCGGCGGCGGCGAGCGTGGCGCCGAAGACCGCGCCGGGCGCGATGCGGGGAGCGGGACCGTAGGGGTGGGGGCGGGTGAGGTGGATGGAGCCGAGCTTCTTCGGGTAGCCCTGGTGGTTGCCGCGGGCGATGGCGAAGTCCTTGTCGACCCAGATGTAGACGCAGCGGGAGTGGGTGCGGCCGCGATAGGCGCAGCGGACGACCGCGAAGCACTCCTTGTACTGGGCGCGGACGGGGTCGAGGAGCTCCGCCGTGTCGGCGCCGCAGGACTGCCAGTCGGCCCAGATGAGGGCGACGGCGCCGGGGTCGTCGGGGGCCGGCTCCAAGGGCTCGGGCAGGAGTTCGCGAACCCGGGCCGGGTCGGTGCGGTACTCGACGGTGAGGAGGTCGCCGGAGTAGTGCCAGGGCGGAGCGGGCACGATGGCGGACCGTCCGGTCGCGCTCTTGGGCGGAAGGAATCCTCGAACTCCGGTCATGACCAGGCCCCTTCACTCTTCGTTTGGGCCCGTACGTTACGCCGGGGCCGCCGGGATGTCACGGGAGGCCGCCCCCTCCTCCGCACGGAACCGGCCCGGCGACCCCACCTTCCACCGCACCGGCCCGGCCCGGCGCCCGCCCCTGCGCGGCCTCTTGCACAACCCCACGCCCCGCCATACCGTTTGAGGTCAAACAACATGTTGGCGACACCGTCCCGCTCCACCCCGCAGAGAGGCTGGCCACGGGTGAGTGAAGCGAGCGCACCAGACATCGCCGGGACCGTCGAGGCACTGCGCGCGAACCACACGGACGTGGTCCGCGTCGTCTACCCCGACCTCATCGGCGCCGACCGCGGCCGCGACGTCCTCGTCGGGCACCTGCCGAGCGCCTGCGGACACGGCCTCTCCTTCTGCCGGGCCGTCTACCACACCACCCCCCGCGGCGACGTCGTCCCGGTCGCGGGCGGACTCGACGCGGGACTGCCCGACGTCTGCGTCCACCCCGACCTGGACACCCTGAAGCCGCTGCCCTGGGAGCCGGGCGTCGCCTGGTGCCTCGGCGACACCCGCGACCCCCTCACCGGCGAACCGACCCCGGAGTCGCCGCGCGCCGTGCTGCGCCGGGTGCTCGCCCGCATCGGCGAGTACGCGGGCGGTGGCGGTCTCTCCCCCGTCGTCGGCCCCGAGCTGGAGTACTTCCTGTGTGACGCCTCCCCCGGTGCCGCGTCCGGCTGGACGCCGTACGGCGGTGCCACCGGGAACGTGTACAGCGCCGGGCGGCGCGGCGACCCGGACGGCCATCTGCTGCACACCCTGCGGCAGTTGGAGGCGCTCGGCATCGGCGTCATCGCCGGCAATCACGAGTTCGACGGCGGGCAGTTCGAGATCAATCTCGATCACTCCGACGCCCTGGACGCCGCCGACCGCGCCTTCTTCTTCAAGGCCGCCGTCAAGGAGACCGCCCGCCACGAGGGGCGTCTCGCGACCTTCATGGCCAAGCCGTTCAACGGCCTCGGCGGGTCCGGGTTCCACGTGCACCTGTCGCTCGTCGACGGCGGCGGGCGGAACGTCTTCGACGATCCGCGGGCCGAGGGCGGGCTCTCCGCCACCGCCCGGCACGCCGTGGGCGGCGTCCTGCGGCACGCCCCCGCGCTCGCCGCCCTGCTCAACCCGACCGTCAACTCCTACAAGCGCTTCGGGCCCGACACCCTCGCCCCCTGGCTGATCGACTGGGGACTCGACAACCGCAGCGCCATGGTCCGCATCCCGCCCGAGCGCGGCGCCGGAACCCGCCTGGAGCTGCGCCTCGGTGACGCGTCCGCCAACCCCTACCTCCTCGTGGCGGGGACCGTCGCCGCCGTCCTGCTCGGCCTCCGCGACCGGGCCGAACCACCCGCCCCGCTGGAGGGGTACGGATACGACGAGTCCGCCGCGCCCCGCCTCCCCGGCACGCTCCCCGAAGCCCTCGACGCCCTGGAGGCCGACGCGGCGCTCACCGGGCTCCTCGGCGAGGACTTCACCCGCGCGTTCCTCACGTACAAGCGCAACGAGGTCGAGCGGTATCAACAGAGCGTCACGGACTGGGAGTTCGGGGAGTACGCGTTTCTCATCTGATCGCCGGGCCGGGCCCCTGCCCCGGGGGAGGCGCCCCCGGCCGGCGCCCCGTCCGCCGAGTCCCGAATCGCCGAGTCCGAAAGGGAGCACCCCCATGCGCACGGACACCCCGCCCCTCCCTCTCGCCGATGTCGACCTCGCCGACAACGACCGGTTCACCGACCGCGAGCTGCCCTGGCGGATGTTCGACGTACTGCGCCGTGAGGACCCCGTCCACTGGCAGCCCGAGCCGCCGCCCAACTCCGGTTTCTGGGCGGTCACCCGGCACGCCGACATCGTGCGGGTCGACCGCGACCCCGAGACCTTCACCTCCGAGATGTTCACCAACCTGGAGGAGGTGGACGACGACTACATCGCGTTGCGCCGGTCGCTCCTCGAAACCGACGGGCTGCGGCACCGGGCGATGCGGCTCATCCTGCAGAAGCGGTTCACGCCGCGCGCCGTCGCGACGTACGAGACGTTCCTGCGGGGCCTGACCGCCCGTACGCTCGACACCGCCCTGACCAAAGGCACGTTCGACTTCGTACGGGAAGTGTCCGCCGACTTCCCCATCAACGTGCTCGCCCGCATGCTCGACGTCCCCGAAGGCGACACGCGGCAGCTCATCGACTGGGGCAACCGCATCATCGGGAACACCGACCCCGACTACGCGGACGTGCTGCTGGAGAGCGAGGAGAGCGGGCAGTACCGCAATCTGCCCTTCAGGTCGCCCGCGTCCCTCGAAGTCTTCGCGTACGGGCGGGAGTTGGCTGCCCTGCGGCGGGGCGGCAGCGGCGACGACCTCGTAACGGCGCTGGTGAACAGCTCACCCAGGGACGGCGTACCGCTCTCCGCCACCGACTTCGACAACTACTTCCTGCTGCTCGTCGTCGCCGGGAACGAGACCACCCGGCACGCCATCTCGCACTCCATGCTCGCGCTCATCGAGCATCCGCGGGAGCGGGAGCGGCTCGTCCGCGATCCCTCGCTCCTACCGGACGCCGTCGAGGAGTGTCTGCGGTGGGCCTCGCCCGTCTACCACTTCCGGCGGACGGCGACCCGCGACGTCGAGCTCGGCGGGAAGCTGATCAGGGCGGGCGACAAGGTCGTCATGTGGTTCGCCTCCGGCAACCGCGACGAGGACGTCTTCCCGGATCCGTACCGCTTCGACGTCACCCGCGAGAACAACGACCACGTCACCTTCGGCAAGGGCAGCCCGCACTTCTGCCTCGGCAACTCGCTGGCCCGCCTGGAGATGCGGGTCATGTTCGAGGAGCTGCTGCCGCGGCTCGCGGACATCCGCGTCGCGGGTGAGGTGCGGCGCGTTCGGTCCAACTTCGTCAACGGGATCAAGGAGCTTCCCGTGACGGTGACCCTCAGGTGACGGTGGCGCTCAAGTAGCCCGCCGACGGGGGGTGTTCAGCCGCCCGACGTGTCCAGTTCCGCTTCCTCGCTGATGCCCGCGCAGTCGTACGGGTCCTTCAGCCAGCCGTCCGGCAGCACCACGCGGTTGTTCCCGGAGGTACGTCCACGGGGGCCGTCGGCACCGGCGGGCCAGGGCTGGTCCAGGTCCAGCTCGCCGAGTCCGTCCTCCAGCTCGGCGAGCGAGGAGGTGATCGCGAGACGCTTGCGCATCTCCGAGCCGACCGCGAAGCCCTTCAGGTACCAGGCCACGTGCTTGCGGAAGTCGATGACGCCCCGCGCCTCGTCGCCGATCCACTCGCCGAGCAGCGTCGCGTGGCGCAGCATCACGGTGGAGACCTCGCGCAGGGTCGGCGCCTTGGGTGCGCCCGTGCCCTCGAAGGCGGCGACCAGGTCGCCGAAGAGCCAGGGCCGGCCCAGGCAGCCGCGGCCCACGACGACGCCGTCGCAGCCCGTCTCGTTCATCATGCGGACCGCGTCGGCCGCCGACCAGATGTCGCCGTTGCCGAGCACGGGGATCTCGGGGACGTGCTCCTTGAGGCGTGCGATGGCGTCCCAGTCGGCGGTGCCGCCGTAGTGCTGGGCGGCCGTCCTGCCGTGCAGGGCGATGGCCGTGACGCCCTCCTCGACCGCGATGCGGCCCGCGTCCAGGAAGGTGATGTGCTCGTCGTTGATGCCCTTGCGCATCTTCATCGTGACGGGCAGGTCCCCGGCGCCGCTGACGGCCTCGCGGAGGATCGCGCGCAGCAGGGGGCGCTTGTACGGGAGCGCGGAGCCGCCGCCCTTGCGGGTGACCTTGGGGACGGGGCAGCCGAAGTTCAGGTCGATGTGGTCGGCCAAGCCCTCTTCCGCGATCATGCGGACGGCCTTGCCGACGGTCGCCGGGTCGACGCCGTACAGCTGGATCGAGCGGGGCTTCTCCGTCTCGTCGAAGTGGATCAGCTGCATCGTCTTCTCGTTGCGCTCGACCAGGGCGCGCGTGGTGATCATCTCGCTGACGAAGAGGCCCTTGCCGCCGCTGAACTCCCGGCACAGCGTTCGGAACGGCGCGTTCGTGATGCCCGCCATGGGGGCGAGCACAACGGGCGGCTGCACGGTGTGCGGGCCGATCGACAGGGGCTGCGGCAGGGACGGCATCGATGATCTCCGGGACGGACGACGGGACCCTCCATTGTCCCTCACGCGCGGACCGCCCGTTTCACCCGGCGACGACGGCGGTCCCGTCCCCCTCCGCCGACAGCTCCGCCAGCCGTTCCAGCCGCTCCTCGGTCGCGTCGTCGGCGGGTACGTACGCGATCAGGCGGTACGCCTGCACCAGCGGGGCCGTCCACAGCATCCGGTGCTCCAGGCGGAGCAGGCCGACCTTCGGGTGCCGGTAGCGCTTCACGTGCGGCGTCATCGTCGCCACCTCGTGCCGCTCCCACAGGTCGCGGAACTCCGCGGACGCCCCGACGAGCCGGTCGCGCAGCTCCTTCCACGCGGGCTCGGCGCCGTGCTCGGCCATGGAGCCCCGGAACTTCGCGACGAGGTCGCGCAGCATCTCGTCCCGGTCGAGGAAGGTCTCCCGCCAGCTCTCGCTGGTGGCGAGGAGCCACAGACAGTTGCGGTCGCGCGGTTCCATCGCGTCGAAGTCCCCGAAGACGTGGGTCCAGGAGCGGTTGTGCGCGAGGACGTCGTAGCGGCCGTTCTGCACGGTGGCCGGGTAGGGCGCGAGGCGGCGCAGCAGGCGGCGTACCTCGGCGGAGAGGGCGTTGCGCTCCGCCTCGGGGCGCGTGTCGATGGCGCCGGCGAGTGCGAAGAGGTGCGCGCGTTCGCTGGGGTCCATGAGCAGCGCCCGCGCGACCGCATCGATGACCTGCGCGGACACCTTGATGGGCCGGGCCTGCTCCAGCCACGTGTACCAGGTGACGCCCACGTTGGAGAGGTGCGCGACCTCCTCGCGCCGCAGCCCCGGCGTGCGGCGCCGGGCGCCGCGGACCAGCCCCACCTGCTCGGGCGTGACGCGCTCGCGGCGGCTGCGGAGGAATGCGGCGAGCTCCTGGCGGCGGATGTCGGCGGCCGGCTCCACGGGACCAGCCGCGGCAGCACCTGGGGTCCCCGACGCCGAGGTCCGCGATGCCGGGGTCCCCGATGCGCCCGGACTGCCCGGCGTACCCGATGTAATAGTCACCGTTTAAGACTGACCCATACCGCAGCCTGTTTCCAGGTACGCCTGCTACCAGGATAAGGAGACTCTGGTACCCCCCTGCGGAACCGGATCACTCTCTTACCCGTGACTTCCACGGCCCCTCCCCTCGCCCCCGCCCGCTCCGCATCGCCCCTCACCGCCCTCGGCCTGCTCACCCTCCTCCTCGGCGCCTCTCTCTCCAGCATCGACTTCTTCATCGTCAACGTCGCCCTGCCCAGCATCGAGCGCGACCTGCACGCCTCCCCCGCCACGCTGGAGATGGTCGTGGCGGGGTACGCGGTGGCGTACGCCGTGCTGCTCGTGCTCGGCGGCCGGCTCGGCGACACGTACGGACGCAGGAAGCTCTTCCTGTGGGGCGTCGCCGCCTTCGGCGTGACCTCGCTGGCCTGCGGGCTGGCGCCCGGCGCGTGGTGGCTGGTCGGGGCGCGGGTGGCGCAGGGGGCCGCGTCCGCACTGATGCTGCCGCAGGTCCTCGGCACGCTGCACGCGACGACGCGGGGCGAGCGCCGGGCGCGGGCCGTCGCCCTGTACGGCGCGGTGAGCGGCATCGCGGGCCTGCTCGGCCAGGCACTCGGCGGCGCGCTCGTCGCCGCCGACCCGGTCGGCACCGGCTGGCGGGCGGTTTTCCTCGTCAACGTGCCGGTCGCGGCCGCGGCCCTGCTCGTCGGGGCGCGCGCGGTGCCCGACAGCCGCGCCGAGCGGCCCGCGCGGGGCGATGTCCTCGGCACCGTCCTGTTCGCCGGCGCGCTGACCGCGCTCCTGCTGCCGCTGACGGAGGGGCGCACGACGGGCTGGCCGCCGTGGTCCGTGCTCCTGCTGGTCGCGGCGCCGCTGCTCGGCTGGGCGTTCGGTGCGGTGGAGGGCCGCGCCGAACGTACCGGCGGCAGCCCGCTGCTGCCCCCGTCACTGCTGCGCGAGCCCGCCGTACGCAGGAGCCTGGTCCTGGGCCTGCCGATCTTCGTCGGTTTCAGCGGCTTCATGTTCGGTTTCGCGATCGTCCTCCAACAGGGCTTGCGTTACGGGGCGTTGAAGGCGGGCCTGACCGTGATCCCGATGGGGCTGACGCAGATTCCGGCGTCCATGCTGGTGCCGTGGCTGGTGCGGCGCTGGGGGACGCGAGCGATGACGCGCGCGGCTCTGGTGCACGCCGGGGGCCTGATGGTGCTGGCCCTGCCGGTGCTGTGGTCCTCCCTGAGTCCGCTCGCTCTCGCCCCCGGGCTGCTCCTGTGCGGCCTCGGGCAGGGCGCCCAGCTGGCCCTGTACTACCGGATCGCGCTCTCGGCCGTACCCGCCGCGCGGGCGGGCGCGGGCAGCGGTCTCGCCGCGACCGTGCAGCAGTCGTGCCTGGCCCTGGGCGTGGCGACGGTCGGCTCGCTCTTCCTGTCGCTGGTGCCGGACCTGGGCATGCGGGACGCGTTCGTGTGCGCGCTGGGGGTGCAGATGGCGGGGCTGGCCGGGCTGGCGGGGCTGAGTCTGCGGCTGCCGCGGGGGATGGCCTGAGCGGGGCGCTCACGGTAGTTCGGTCCGCCGACGAGCCGCCGCACCGCACTACCGTCGAAAGATGCCCGATGAACTCAACCACCGCCGGCGGATGCTCGTCCTCGCGATCTGCTGTACGAGCCTCCTGATCGTCACCCTCGACAACACGGTCCTGAACGTCGCGCTGCCCACCCTCCAGCGGGAGTTCGACACGAGCGTCTCGGGCATGCAGTGGACGGTCGACGCGTACACGCTCGTCCTCGCCTCGCTCCTCATGCTCGCGGGGTCGACCGCCGACCGGATCGGCCGCCGCAAGATCTTCGTGGCGGGGCTGGTGATCTTCACGCTCGGCTCGGCCCTCTGCTCGCTCGCCTCCAGCCTCGAACTCCTCGTCGTTTTCCGCATGGTGCAGGCCGTCGGCGGCTCGATGCTCAACCCGGTCGCGATGTCGATCATCACCAACACATTCACCGACCCGCGCGAACGGGCCCGCGCGATCGGCGTCTGGGGCGGCGTATCGGGCATCTCGCTCGCGGCGGGCCCGCTGGTCGGCGGGGTACTGGTGGACTCCGTCGGCTGGCGCTCGATCTTCCTGGTCAACCTGCCGGTGGGCCTCGCGGCGCTCGTCCTCACCCTCCGCCACGTCCCCGAGTCCCGCGCCCCGAAGCCGCGCCGCGCGGACCCGGTGGGGCAGCTCCTCGTGATCGTGCTGCTCGGCGCGCTGACGTACGCGATCATCGAGGCGCCGCGGGCCGGCTGGACGTCCCCGCTGATCCTGTCCTTTGCGGGAGTGGCCGCGCTGGGCCTCGCCGGACTGCTGCGGTACGAGCCGCGCCGCGCCGAGCCCCTGATCGAGCTGCGCTTCTTCCGCTCGGCGCCGTTCAGCGGGGCGACGGTCATCGCGGTCTGCGCCTTCGCCGCACTCAGCGGTTTCCTCTTCCTCTCGACGCTCCACCTCCAGGACGTCCTGGGCCTCGACGCGCTGCACGCCGGCCTGTGGATGCTGCCGATCGCGGCGATGGCCCTGATCTGCGGGCCGCTGTCGGGCCGTCTGGTGGGCGGCCGGGGACCGCGGATCCCGCTGCTGATCGCGGGCGTGACGATGACGGCGTCGGGTGTCCTGTTCGCCGCGTTCGACGCGGCGGCGTCCGACAGCACGCGCCTGACCGGTTACGTCCTCTTCGGCGTGGGCTTCGGCTTCGTGAACGCGCCGATCACCAACACGGCGGTCTCCGGGATGCCGCGCGCCCGGGCGGGCGTGGCCGCGGCGGTCGCCTCCACCAGCCGCCAGGTGGGCACGACGCTCGGCGTGGCGGTGATCGGAGCGGTGCTGGCGTCGGGCGTGACGTCCTCCTCGTACGCGAAGGAGTTCACGGCGGCGAGCCGCCCCGGCTGGTGGATCATCGCGGGCTGCGGTCTCGCCGTGCTGGTCCTGGGGGTGGTGACGAGTGGGCGGTGGGCGCGGGAGACGGCGACGAGGACGGCGGAACGACTGACGACCTGGAACGGCTGAGCACCCCCACTAGGGCCTGACAACTGACAGATATCAGATAACAGATATTGAATTCTGTCATTCGCCATGTCATGGTGGGGGCATGCGTACTCTCACTCTCGGAAACACCGGCCCCCGGACCTCCGCCCTCGGCCTCGGCTGCATGGGCATGTCCGCGCTCTACGGAGAGGCGGACCGCACGGAGTCGATCGCGACGATCCACGCCGCCCTCGATGCGGGCGTCACACTCCTCGACACCGGCGACTTCTACGCGATGGGGCACAACGAAATGCTGATCGGCGAAGCGCTGCGCTCCGCCCCGGCCGCCCGCCGCGAACAGGCCCTGACCAGCGTGAAGTTCGGCGCACTGCGCGACCCGGACGGTGGCTGGTCGGGTTACGACGGCCGCCCGTCCGCGGTCAAGAACTTCGCCGCGTACTCCCTCCAGCGCCTCGGCGTCGACCACATCGACGTCTACCGCATCGCCCGCGTCGACCCGGACGTACCGGTCGAGGAGACCGTGGGCGCCATCGCGGAACTGGTCGAGAAGGGGTACGTGCGGCACATCGGCCTCTCCGAGGTCGGCGCGGGCACGATTCGCCGGGCAGCGGCCACGGCCCCGATCTCCGACCTCCAGATCGAGTACTCCCTCATCTCGCGCGGCATCGAGGCGGAGATCCTGCCGACGGTCGCGGAGCTGGGCATCGGCGTGACGGCGTACGGGGTGCTGTCCCGCGGCCTGATCTCCGGCCACTTCACCCGCGACCGCAAGCTGGCCGCGAACGACTTCCGGTCGATGAGCCCCCGCTTCCAGGGCGAGAACCTCGACCGCAACCTCGACCTGGTCGAGGCGCTGCGGAAGATCGCCGACCAGAAGGGCGTGAGCGTCGCGCAGACCGCGATCGCCTGGGTGCTCGCGCAGGGCACACGGCGCGGGGCGTCGATCGTGCCGCTGGTGGGCGCCCGTACGCGCGCCCGCCTCGACGAGGCGCTCGGCGCCCTGGACGTCACGCTCGACCCCGCCGACCTGGCCGCGATCGAGGAGGCCGTCCCCGCGGGCGCGGCAGCCGGGGCCCGCTACCCGGACTCCCAGATGGCACACCTCGACAGCGAGCACTGATCGCCCCCGGGTACGGTCTAGCCATGGCAGCAACCGCGGCTCCTCTGACCCCCGAGCGCATCCTCGAAGCGACCGAGGAGGTGCTGCGCAGGCACGGCGCGGCCAAGGCCACGGTGGTCGACGTGGCCCGCGCCCTCGGGGTGAGCCACGGCACGGTGTACCGCCACTTCCGCACGAAGGCGGAGCTGCGCGGCGCGGTGACGCGGCGCTGGCTGGACCGTACGTCGCAGACGCTCTCCGCCATCGTCACCGGCACGGAACCCCCCGAGACGAAGCTCCGCGACTGGCTCGCAGGCCTCTTCAACGCGAAGCAGCACAAGGCGGGCGACGACCCCGAGCTCTTCGCCACGTACTCGGTCCTGGTCGAGGAGAACAGCGACGTGGTGGACGCGCACATCGCGGACCTCACGTCGCAACTGACGGCGATCGTGCAAGAGGGCGCGGACGCGGGCGACTTCACGTCCCCCGACCCCGCCCTCTCGGCCCGAGCGGTCTTCGACGCCACGTCCCGCTTCCACGACCCGTGCTACGCGTCCCACTGGTCCCGCCCGGGCATCGAGGACGCGTTCACGGCGGTCCTCGACCTCACCCTGCGCGGCCTGCGGACCTGATGCGGGGTCAGCAGCAACCGGCGTCTTCCGGGACGGTTGCGGTGGTGTCGAAGAGACCGGCGCCGCCGCAGACGCCGGTTTCCGGGAGGGTGAGTTCCACGCGGTCGGCGGAGTCCGCGTCCCCGGCGATGGCGGCGACGACCGAGCGGACCTGCTCGTAACCGGTCATGGCGAGGAAGGTGGGGGCGCGGCCGTAGGACTTCATGCCGACCAGGTGGACGCCCTGTTCGGGGTGGGCCAGTTCGCGGTGCCCGTGCGGGTGGACGGTGCCGCAGGAGTGCTGGTTGGGGTCGATCAGCGGGGCCAGCTCCACCGGGGCCTGAAGACGCTCGTCGAGGCCCAGGCGGAGTTCGGAGAGGAAGGACAGGTCGGGGCGGAAGCCGGTGAGCACGATGACCTCGTCGACCGGGTCGAGGCAGCGGCCGTCCTCGGCGACCAGGACCGGGCGGCCGTTCGCGTCCCGCTCGACCGCGACGGTGCGGAAGCCGGTCACCGCGTCGGCGTACCCGCCGTCGACGGCGGCCTTCGCGGCCAGGCCGAGCGCGCCGCGGGCCGGCAGCTGGTCGGCCGCGCCGCCGCCGAACGTGGAGCCGGAGATGCCGCGCCGCAGGATCCACACGCCCTTGGTGCCCGCGCCGTCGTCGGCGGTGGCGAGGTCGGCCAGGTGGGCGAGGGCGGTGAACGCGGAGGCGCCGGAACCGATGACGGCGGTGCGCCTGCCCGCGTAACGGGCGCGTGTGGCGGCGTCGGTGAGGTCGGGGACGCGGTAGGTGATCCGCCCGGCGGCGGCCTTCTCTCCGAGGGCGGGCAGACCGCTCGCGCCCGCGGGGGACGGGGTGGCCCAGGTTCCGGAGGCGTCGATCACGGCGCGGGCGAGAATCCGCTCTTCGCGGCCGTCGGCCCGGGCGACGTGGACGACGAAGGGCTGGGCCTCGCGGTCGGCGTCGACGATGCGGTCACGGCCGGAGCGTGAGACACCGGTGACCGTGGCGTTCGTGCGGACCTTGTCGCCGAGGGCGTCGGCGAGCGGCTGGAGGTAGCTCTTCGCCCAGTCTCCGCCGGAGGGGTACGTGGCCGGGTCGGGGCGGGTCCAGCCGGTCGGCGCGAGGAGCTTCTCGGCTGCCGGGTCGACGACCTCGCCCCAGGGGGAGAAGAGCCGCACGTGCGCCCACTCACGCACGGCCGCGCCGGCCCGCGGTCCCGCCTCCAGGACGAGCGGCTCGATGCCCTGAGCGACGAGGTGGGAAGCGGCTGCCAGACCGATGGGGCCGGCCCCGATCACGACGACGGGCAGTTCGGAGGTGGCAGGCGCGTTCACGGCGACTCCTCGCTTGTTTCGACAGACGTCGATGGCTTGAGCGGCCAGCATCACACTTGGTTCGACAGGCGTCAATATAGGCAACTATCTAATCAAGGAGTTCAGTGCCCCGCCGGGCTACTTCGACATGTGTCAACATAGACATATGCCGAATGGGAAGGTCCTACCGATCCTCGAATCCGCCGCCGACCAGGGCACGGCACCGTGCTGCCCGCCACTGACCGAGCGCCCCCTCTCGGTCGAGGAGGCGGAGACCGCGGCCCGCATGTTCAGGGCGCTCGGCGATCCGGTGCGGCTGCGCCTCTTCTCGCTCGTCGCCTCGCACGAGGGCGGGGAAGCCTGCGTCTGCGACATCTCCGACGTCGGGGTCTCCCAGCCGACCGTCTCCCACCACCTCAAGAAGCTGAAGGACGCCGGGCTGCTCACCTCCGAGCGGCGCGGCACCTGGGTCTATTACCGCGTGGAGCCGTCCGTACTGGCCGCCATGGGCCGGCTGTTGACCTTGCGTCCGGCGGCATGAACCCGGCGGACGCGGAGCGGCGGGACGCGGCCGGTGCCGGTGCCGGTGCCGCGATCGTGCCGCTGACGGCCGAGCACGCCGAGCAGGTTCTCGCGATCTACGCGGCCGGGATCGAGGAGGGCGACGCCACCTTCGAGACCAGTGCCCCCACGTGGGAGGCGTTCGACGCCGGGAAGCTGCCCGCGCATCGCTTCGTGGCCCTGGGCGCCGACGGCACGGTGCTGGGGTGGATCGCGGCGGCGAGAACGTCCGACCGGCGCGCGTACGCCGGAGTCGTCGAGCACTCCGTCTACGTACACGCGGAGGCTCGCGGCCGAGGCATCGCGGCCGCGCTGCTGAAGGCCCTCATCGACTCCACCGAGGCGGCCGGGATCTGGACCGTTCAGTCCGGCATCTTCCCCGAGAACACCGCCAGCCTGGCCCTCCACGAGCGCGCGGGGTTCCGCGTTCTGGGCATCCGCGAGCGCATCGCCAAGCAGCACGGCCGTTGGCGGGACGTCGTGCTCGTCGAGCGCCGCAGCCTCACCGTCGACTGAAGCGGGCGCGCCAGGCAAGCGCCACGTACACCAGGCCGATCAGGACGGGTACTTCGATGAGCGGACCGACGACGCCCGACAGCGCCTGCCCGCTCGTGACGCCGAAGGTGGCGATGGCGACCGCGATGGCCAGCTCGAAGTTGTTGCCCGCCGCGGTGAACGCGAGGGTGGCGGTGCGGTCGTAGGCGAGGCCGAGGCTCTTGCCGAGCAGGAAGGTCCCGAAGAACATGACGGCGAAGTAGACCAGGAGCGGCAGCGCGATCCGGACCACGTCGACGGGCTGCGAAGTGATCGTCCTGCCTTGCAGGGCGAAGAGGACGACGATCGCGAACAGCAGGCCGTACAGGGCCCATGGGCCGATCCTCGGCAGGAAGTCGGCCTCGTAGCGCTCGCGGCCGAGCCTCTGCTCGCCGACGCGGCGGGTGAGGAATCCGGCGAGGAGCGGGACGCCGAGGAAGATGACGACGTTCAGCGCGATCTTCCCCATGGAGACGTCGAGCTTCTCGCCTTCGCCCAGGCCTAGCCAGGCCGGCAGCAGGTCGAGGTAGAACCAGGCGAGCAGGCCGAACGCGACGACCTGGAAGACCGAGTTGAGGGCGACCAGGACGGCGGCGGCCTCACGGTCGCCGCAGGCGAGGTCGTTCCAGATGATGACCATGGCGATGCAGCGGGCGAGGCCGACGATGATCAGGCCGGTGCGGTACTCGGGCAGGTCGGGCAGGAAGATCCACGCGAGTGCGAACATGACCGCCGGGCCGACGAGCCAGTTGACGACCAGCGAGGAGGCCATCAGCCTGCGGTCGCCGGTGACGTTGTCGAACTTGTCGTAGCGGACCTTGGCCAGCACCGGGTACATCATGACCAGCAGACCTAGGGCGATCGGCAGGGAGACCCCGCCGATCTCGACCTTGGCGAGGACGTCGTTCAGGCCCGGGATCAGGCGGCCGAGCCCGAGGCCGACGCCCATGGCGATGAGGATCCACACCGCGAGGAAGCGGTCGAGGGTGGAGAGCTTCGCGACGATCGAGGCGTCACCGGACACGTCGGCCGCAGGAGTTCCGGGGTCGGTCGCGGTCATCAGCAGGCCCGCTTCCGGCCGGTCTCCGCGGTCGTCCGCGCGGCCGCGGCCAGCTCGGTGAACTGGCCCGCCAGGGCGGCGATGACGTCCGGTTTGAGGCGGTAGTACGTGAACCGGCCGCATGGCTCGGTCTCCACGACTCCAGCTTCGCGCAGCACCTTGAGGTGGTTGGAGAGGTTGGTCTGACGGGCCCCGGTCTCCTCCACCAGGTGCGTGGTGCACAGCGTCTCGCGGGCGAGCAGGGTCACGATGTGGAGCCTGAGCGGGTCGGCGAGCACCCGGATCAGATCAGTGTCGACTGACGTCATCATGGGCTGATATTGTCACATCACCCTGAGCTGATACCAGCCACCGCTGATTCGTCAAGGGGTTCCGACCGTTCGCCGACCCGCTTGGCCACTCGCGAAGGAAGAGCCCCATGACCGCGCCCCCGTCCGCGCCGCTCGCGTCCGTTCTGTTCGTCTGCGTCCACAATGCGGGCCGCTCGCAGATGGCCGCCGGATTCCTCGCCCACCTCGCGGGCGACCGCGTCGAGGTCCGCTCCGCCGGATCGGTCCCCGGCGACCGGGTCAACCCGGCCGCCGTCGCGGCGATGGAGGAAGTCGGCATCGACATCTCCGCCGCCACTCCCAAGATCCTCACCACCGAGGCCGTGCGCGCCTCCGACTACGTGATCACCATGGGCTGCGGCGACGCCTGCCCGGTCTTCCCCGGCAAGACCTACCTCGACTGGGCCCTCGACGACCCCGCCGGCCGAGGCGTCGAAGCCGTCCGGCCGATCCGCGACGAGATCAGGACCAGGATCGAAACCCTCATCGCCGAGATCGCCGCATCAGCAGGTTCCCCCGGCGGAACCGCTCCCCCTCCCCCGGCTCCCTCAGCATCCGGCCCAACTCGGTGAAGCCCGCCTCCCGGGCCAGGGACGCCAGGTCGTCGACCGGCCAGCGGTAGGCCGTGGCCACCTTGTGGTCGAACGGGGTGACCGGGTCGCCCTCCGACTCGAAGAAGCCGAGCAGGAGGTGGCCGCCGGGGGCGAGGACCCGGTGGAACTCCGCGAAGTACGGCGGCAGTTCCTGCGGCGGGGCGTGGATCACCGAGTACCACGACACGATGCCGGAGAGGGCGCCGTCCGGCAGGTCCGACTCGTCCATCGAGCCGACCTCGAAGCGGAGGTCCGGGTACGCCGCACGCGCCAGGTCGATCATCGCCGGGGAGAGGTCGATCCCGAACGCGTCCAGGCCCAGGTCCCCAAGGAGTGCCGTCACCGGGCCCGGGCCGCAGCCGAACTCCGCGACGGTTCCCCCGCCTTCGGCCCTGACCCGATCGGCGAACGCGGCGATCCACGCGTGGTCCAGCGAGGGGGCTCGAAGGTCGTCGCGGGGCAGGCCCGCGTACACCGTGGCGATGGAGTCGTAGGCGTCTGCTGTCGCAGTCAGGTAGGCGGGAGAGGTGGCGGAGGTGGGAGATTCAGTCACACCGGCGGACCCTAGAGGGTGCCACTGACAACCGTGCCTACAGCCCCTCCTCCGTCAGCCTGTGCTCCACGTACTCGATCACCGTGCCGTCCCGGTGGCAATCCGCTGCTCAACTCACCGCAGCCGCAGCCGCAGCCGCAGCCGCAGGACACCACGATCCTCGTCATGACGCCCATGACATCTATGACGCCCATGACGCCTATGAAGGCGGAGCCGATGGGTCCACCGTCGCCTGGTGCTCCAGCGTCAGGTGTTCCTCGGCCTTGAGCCACGGCAGGAACTGCGCCTTCCTGCGCCACCCGCAGGTCCCACAGCTCAACTGCCGCTGCACGCCCGCCTTCTGGACCTCGACGACGTGCTCGCGTCCGTGCTGGTCCCATCGTCTGACCCTGCTCGTGGTCGTGGGGGTAGGCATGCGCTCAGTGTGCACGGAAGCCCCCGGTTCCATAACCCGGAACCGGGGGCTTCCCCAAGCCACTGTCAGTCGACGCGTCAGCAGCCCACGAGACGCGTCGCGAGGTAACCCTCGATCTGGTCGAGAGACACGCGCTCCTGCTTCATCGTGTCGCGCTCCCGCACCGTCACCGCGTTGTCGTCCAGCGTGTCGAAGTCGACCGTCACGCAGTACGGCGTGCCGATCTCGTCCTGGCGGCGGTAGCGGCGGCCGATGGCGCCCGCGTCATCGAACTCGATGTTCCAGTTCTGGCGGAGCGCGGTCGCCAGGCCCTTGGCCTTCGGGGAGAGCTCCGGGTTCCTCGAAAGGGGAAGGACCGCGACCTTCACCGGCGCGATGCGGTGGTCGAAGCGCATGACGGTCCGCTTCTCCAGCTTGCCCTTGGCGTTGGGGGCCTCGTCCTCGATGTAGGAGTCGAGGAGGAAGGCGAGCATGGTGCGGCCGACGCCGGCCGCGGGCTCGATGACGTAGGGGGTCCAGCGCTCGCCGGCCTCCTGGTCGAAGTAGGACAGGTCCTGGCCCGACGCCTTGGAGTGCGCGGTCAGGTCGTAGTCCGTGCGGTTGGCGACGCCCTCGAGCTCGCCCCACTCGCTGCCGCCGAACTGGAAGCGGTACTCGATGTCAGCGGTGCGCTTGGAGTAGTGGGAGAGCTTCTCCTTCGGGTGCTCGTACCACCGCATGTTCTCCTCGCGCAGGCCCAGGCCGGTGTACCAGTTCCAGCGCTGCTCCATCCAGTACTCCTGCCACTTCTCGTCCTCGCCCGGCTTGACGAAGAACTCCATCTCCATCTGCTCGAACTCGCGGGTCCGGAAGATGAAGTTGCCGGGCGTGATCTCGTTGCGGAAGGACTTGCCCATCTGCGCGATGCCGAACGGCGGCTTGCGGCGCGAGGTCTGCTGGACCTGGGCGAAGTTGGTGAAGATGCCCTGCGCGGTCTCGGGGCGCAGGTAGGCGACGGAGCCGGTGTCCTGCGTGGGGCCGAGGTGCGTGGCGAGCATGCCGGAGAACTGCTTGGGCTCGGTGAACTGGCCCTTGGTGCCGCAGTTGGGGCAGTTGACGTCCGCGAGGCCGTTGGCCGGCGGGCGGTTGTGCTTGGCCTCGTAGGCCTCTTCCAGGTGGTCGGCGCGGTGGCGCTTGTGACAGGAGAGGCACTCGGTGAGCGGGTCGGAGAAGGTCGCGACGTGGCCGGAGGCCTGCCAGACCTCGCTCGCCAGGATCACCGACGAGTCGATACCGACAACGTCCTCGCGCGAGGTGACCATGTAGCGCCACCACTGGCGCTTGAGGTTCTCCTTCAGCTCGACGCCGAGCGGTCCGTAGTCCCAGGCGGCGCGCTGACCGCCGTAGATCTCACTGCAGGGGAAAACGAAGCCACGGCGCTTGCTCAGGCTGACGATGGTGTCGATCTTGTCGGCGGCCACGGTGCTCTCTTCATTATGACGGCGGGCGAAGCAAGTGCTGCCGGAGCAGCGGCTTCGGGAGCGAATGCTTCAGGTTACCGGCGGCCTTACCCCCCTAATCAAATCGGTTCCCCGCGCACCCCCTCACAGAGGCCTTGTTGACAACCGTTTCCATTTTTGTTGAAAATGAGTGTCATGAACGTACGACGCCTGATACCCACCGCCGCCCTTGCCTCCGCCACGGTCCTCGGCCTCACCGCCCTGACCGCCTGCTCCACCTCCGCCGCGGACGACAAGGACGGCAAGCTGGACGTCGTGGCGTCGTTCTACCCCATGCAGTACCTCGCGGAGCAGATCGGCGGTGACCACGTCTCCGTCACCACGCTCACCGAGCCCGGCCAGGAGCCCCACGACCTCGACGTCTCCGCCAGGCAGCGCGGCGAGCTCGAGGAGTCCGACGTCGCCCTCTACCTCAAGGGCCTTCAGCCCGCCGTCGACGACGCCATCGACCAGTCCGGCATCAAGGCCAAGATCGACGCCGCGTCGCTGACCAGCACGGAGAAGCACGGCAACGAGGTCGGCGGGCACGCCGAGGAGCACGACCACGGCGAGGACGAAGAGGGGCACGAAGGGCACGACCACGGCCACTCCCACGAAGGCGCCGACCCCCACATCTGGCTGGACCCGGTGAAGTACGCCGAGGTCGCCGAGGGTGTCGGCAAGGCCCTGGAGAAGGCCGACCCGGACCACGCGAAGACGTACAAGACGAACACCGCGGCCCTGGTGAAGAAGCTCGGCGGTCTGGACAAGTCGTTCGAGGACGGCCTGAAGAACACCGACTCCAAGGTCTTCATCACCACCCACGCCGCCTTCGGCTACCTCGCCGAGCGCTACGGCCTCACCGAGGAGGCCATCAGCGGCCTCGACCCCGAGGCCGAGCCGAGCGCGAAGCGCGTCAAGGACCTCCAGAAGATGGCGAAGGCCGACGGCGTCACCACGGTCTTCTACGAGACGCTCGTCAGCGACAAGACGGCGCAGACCCTCGCCAAGGACACCGGCCTGAAGACCGACGTGCTCGACCCCCTCGAGGGCATCACCGACGACTCCAAGGGCGACGACTACCTGCAGGTCATGGAGTCCAACCTCAAGGCCCTCCAGAAGGCCCTGGGCGCCAAGTGACCCCCTCCCAGCGGCTTTGGAGGCCGGAGCGATGAGCAACGCAACCGACAAGGGCAACGCGGTCATATCCCTGCGCAAGGTGACGGCCGAGCTCGGCTCGCGCCCCGTACTGCGCGGCATCGACCTCACCGTCGGCCGCGGCGAGGTCGTCGCCCTCCTCGGCGCCAACGGCTCCGGCAAGTCCACGGCCGTCCGCACGGTCATCGGGCAGGTCCCCGTCACCGGCGGCGACATCGAGATCTTCGGCACCCCGCGCCGCCGCTTCCGCGACTGGGCCCGCGTCGGGTACGTACCGCAGCGCACCACCGCCGCGGGCGGCGTCCCCGCCACGATCAACGAGGTCGTCGCCTCGGGGCGGCTCTCGCGTGCCCGCCTCGGGATCATGCGCAAGGCCGACCGCGAGGCCGTCGCCCGCGCCATCGACGCGGTGGGGCTCGCCGACCGCGCCAAGGACTCCGTCAACGCCCTCTCCGGCGGTCAGCACCAGCGGGTCCTCATCGCCCGCGCGCTGGCCTCCGAACCGGAGCTGCTGATCATGGACGAGCCGATGGCGGGCGTCGACCTGGCGAGCCAGGAGGTCCTCGCGACCACCCTGCGCCGGCAGGTCGCGGGCGGCGCCTCCGTCCTGCTCGTCCTGCACGAGCTCGGCCCCCTGGAGCCCCTGATCGACCGTGCCGTGGTCCTGCGCGACGGCTGCGTCCTGCACGACGGCCCGCCGCCGCGGGCGGTCGGCCAGCACGCCCTGCCCGGCCACGACCACGTCCACCCGCACACCGCCGACGCGGAGCCGGTCCGTACCGGCCTGCTCACCTGAGGACGCGAGAGTCATGGAACTCCTCAACTACGCCTTCATGCAGCGCGCGCTGCTCGCCGCCGTCCTGGTCGGTATCACCGCGCCCGCCGTCGGCATCTACCTCGTCCAGCGCCGCCAGGCCCTCATGGGCGACGGCATCGGGCACGTCGCGATGACCGGCGTCGGCCTCGGCTTCCTCCTGTCGACGTCTCCCGTGTGGATGGCGACGGCGGTCGCGATCGTCGGCGCCGTCGTCATGGAGCTGATCCGCTGGTACGGCAAGACGCGCGGCGACATCGCCCTGGCGATGCTGTTCTACGGCGGCATGGCGGGCGGCGTCATGTTCATCAACCTCGCCCCCGGCGGCTCGAACGCGAACCTCCAGTCGTACCTCTTCGGCTCGCTCTCGACGGTCTCCGAGGAGGACGTCTCGGCGATCTGTCTGCTCGCCGCCTTTGTGGTTCTCGTCACGGTCGGCCTGCGCCGCCAGCTCTTCGCGGTCAGCCAGGACGAGGAGTTCGCGCGGGTGACCGGGCTGCCGGTGCGGGCCCTGAACCTGCTCACCGCGGTCACCGCCGCGGTCACGGTCACCGTCGCGATGCGCGTCGTGGGCCTGCTCCTGGTCTCCGCGCTGATGGTGGTGCCGGTGGCCGCCGCACAGCAGCTCACCCGCAGCTTCGCGGCGACGTTCGCGGTCTCGGTGGCGATCGGCATCGCGGTGACGCTCGGCGGAACGGTGACGTCCTACTACCAGGACGTGCCGCCCGGCGCGACGATCGTGCTGCTGACCATCGGCGTCTTCATCGCCCTCACGGTCCTCGCGACGCCGCTGGCCAGGCGCAGAGCGCGGGCCGCGGCCGCCGCGGCGGCGGCCGGTGATCCCGCGGAGTGCTCGGTCCCGGCCCAGCCGGTGGCCAAGACCTGACCTGCGTCCAGGCCGACCTGGCACAATGGCCCGGCAGGCCCAGACCAGAGCGCAGACGCGAGGAGGCAACCGTGGGAGCCCCGGTTCGAGGCAGGTCGACCCGCCAGCGTGCGGCGGTGGCCGCGGCACTCGACGACGTGGACGAGTTCCGCAGTGCGCAGGAGCTGCACGACATGCTCAAGCACAAGGGCGACTCGGTCGGTCTGACCACGGTCTACCGCACCCTCCAGTCCCTGGCCGATGCCGGCGAGGTCGACGCCCTGCGCACCAGCGAGGGCGAGACGGTATACCGCCGCTGTTCGTCCGGTGATCACCACCACCACCTGGTCTGCCGCGTCTGCGGCAAGGCCGTCGAGGTGGAGGGCCCCGCGGTCGAGAAGTGGGCCGAGGCGATCGCGTCGGAGCACGGCTTCGTGAACGTGGCGCACACGGTGGAGATCTTCGGGACGTGCCAGGAGTGCGCGGACAAGTAGGCGTACGTACGTGAAGGGGCCCGCGCCGTCGTCCTGACGGTGCGGGCCCCTTCGCATACGTACTGCTCCCGTACGGGTACGGGCGTGCCTAACTGTTGGCGATCTGCTCCTCGTTGGGGATCGCCCCGCCGAAGCGGCGGTCGCGCGAGGCGTATTCGAGGCAGGCGCGCCACAGGTCGCGCCGGTCGAAGTCCGGCCACAGGACGTCCTGGAAGACCATCTCGGCGTAGGCGCTCTGCCAGAGGAGGTAGTTGGACGTGCGCTGCTCGCCGCTGGGGCGCAGGAAGAGGTCGACATCCGGCATGTCCGGGTAGTACAGGTACTTCGCGAACGTCTTCTCGTTGATCTTGGACGGGTTGAGCCGTCCCGCCTTCACGTCCTCGGCGAGGGCCTGCGCCGCGTCCGCGATCTCGGCGCGGCCGCCGTAGTTCATGCAGAAGTACAGGGTCAGCTTGTCGTTGTCCTTGGTCTGCTCCTGGGAGATCTCCAGCTCCCTGGCGACCGACTTCCACAGCTTGGGCATCCGGCCCACCCAGCGCACCCGCACGCCCAGGTCGTCCAGCTGGTCGCGGGTCTTGCGGATGAAGTCGCGGTTGAAGTTCATCAGGAACTTCACCTCGTCCGGGGACCGCTTCCAGTTCTCGGTGGAGAAGGCGTACAGCGAGATCGCGCCGACTCCCATCTCGATGCTGCCCTGCAGTACGTCGAGGACGCGCTCGGCGCCGACCTTGTGCCCCTCGGTGCGCGGCAGCCCGCGGTCCTTCGCCCAGCGTCCGTTGCCGTCCATGACGATCGCCACGTGCTGCGGGACCAGCTCGCCGGGGATCTTCGGCGGTCGCGCGCCCGAGGGGTGGGGCTCGGGCAGCTGGTACTCGCGGCGGGACCGTCCGAGGATTCCGCGTCGTGCCATGGGGTCTCTCTCCTACCTAGCTGTTCACATGCTTTTCTCTACGTACCGCAATGAGCGCAGTCCGCGCTCCAGGTGCCAGTGCAGATAGGCGGAAACGAGCCCGCTTCCCTCCCTGGCGTGCCGCGCCTCGCACGCGTCCGCCGTCTCCCAGTCGCCGGTGAGCAGCGCTCCGAGCAGCGTGAGCGTCTCCGCCGACGGCACGACGCTGCCGGGCACCCGGCAGTCGACGCAAATCGAGCCGCCCGCCGCGACCGAGAAGAAGCGGTTGGGGCCCGGCATGCCGCACTTCGCGCAGTCGGTGAAGCTCGGCGCGTAGCCGTTGACGGCGAGGGAGCGGAGCAGGAAGGCGTCCAGTACGAGGTGGGGCTCGTGCTCTCCCCGTGACAGGACGCGCAGCGCGCCGACGAGCAGCAGGTACTGCTGCACGGCGGGCTCCCCTTCGTGATCGGTGAACCGTTCCGCCGTCTCCAGCATGGCCGTGCCGGCGGTGTAGCGGGCGTAGTCGGTCACGATGCCGCCACCGTAGGGAGCGATGGTCTCACTCTGCGTGCAGAGCGGGAGCCCCCGCCCGACCAGTTCGCTCCCCCGCGCGAAGAACTGCACGTCGACGTGGGAGAACGGCTCCAGCCGGGCCCCGAACTTCGACTTGGTCCGCCGCACACCGCGCGCTACGGCGCGTACGCGGCCGTGACCGCGCGTGAGCAGGGTGATGATGCGGTCCGCTTCACCGAGCTTCTGGGTACGCAGAACGATTCCGTCATCCCTGAAGAGACTCATCGCCCACCCCCACGCTTGACCGGCTGGGGGTACGGGGGTCGTCCCCCGGGAGACAGCAGCATGATGCGGTCCGCTTCACCGAGCTTCTGGGTACGCAGAACGATTCCGTCATCCCTGAAGAGACTCATCGCCCACCCCCACGCTTGACCGGCTGGGG
>NZ_JBWKJS010000001.1:304333-635490 GCF_056432085.1 Streptomyces sp. NPDC045678 | reverse complement strand
GGGTACGGGGGTCGTCCCCCGGGAGACAGCAGCATGATGCGGTCCGCTTCACCGAGCTTCTGGGTGCGCAGCACGATGCCGTCGTCGCGGAACAGACTCATGGGGTCCATTCTCGCGTACGCCGCCGAGCTGCCGGGCCCGGGTGCTCATCCGGGGCCGGTTCACCCACATACGCCCACTCTCTCAACGGGGCCCGGTAGCGTACGAAGGGTCGCCCCGTCGGCACCGGAGGCCTCTGTGAGCGCACAGCCCGACGAGCCCTACGGGCCACTGATTCCGCGATGCCCGAGCTGACACCCGACGCGCTGCGTGCCGCGGTGGCCCGGATCGCACCGAGCCGAGTGCCCGCGCTCACCCAGCACCTGTTCGAGGCGACGACGAACGCCCAGCAGACGCAGAGCCTGGCCCCCTCCACGTCTTCCTCCACTCGTGGGCCGTCTTCGTCGCGATCGAGCGCCATCCGCAGTGCGCGGCCCGCCTGCGCGAACTGGAACGGCTGGTGAACGCGTCGGAGCAGGGCCCCGCGGACGCCATCGCCGAGATCCGCCGCATCCGGAACGACGCGGAAGCGGAGGCCGGTCTGTGACCGGCCGATACGGCTGACCGTCAGGGCACCTCGCCCCGGCTCCGGGCGTTCGCGTACGCCGTCGCCGCGCGGAGCCGCTCCGCCGTCGTGGCCGTACGGACGGCCTCCGGGGCGCAGTCCCACTCGCGGCCCCCTCCGTAGGGGCGCAGCTGGACGTACGGCCCCTCGTGGCCCATCACCCGTCCCACCTCCCCGCTCCGGGTGTCCACCACGTACGCCCCGACGGGCAGGTTCAGCGGAAGGTCATTCATGGCGCACTCCTCAGCGCGGCGGCGAGACGTGCGGTCGCCTCGACCGAACAACCCCCCAATTCGATCCGCGGACACGGGGCGTCCCTCGCGATCGACGCGGGGTCCATCCTCAATGACGGCAGGGTAATTCCCACTCGCGCGAGCGCGGCGCGCAATTCCTTCACGGTGTCCTCCGCCTGTTCGATACATGCCACTGCGTGCTGCTTTCCGTCCGCCTTCACGTGGCTCCCCTTTGCCTTCGGATTTCACTCTTCTCGCCCCTACGGTGGCGCACGCGACCTACACTCGGCAGGGGTCTGCCCTCTACAACTGCGAGGCAGCGAAAGGCGGTTGGCCATGGCCAATGGTTCGAGGCAGGCGGCATGGGAATTCTTCGGCGCGGAGCTGAAGCGGAGACGGGAGGACGCGGGGCTCAGCCAGTCGGCGCTGGGGGTCCGCGTATTCGTATCCGGGGGCTACATCGGCCAGTTCGAGCAGGCGATTCGAAAACCACAGTTGGATGTGGCACAACGTATTGATGAGGTGCTACAAACCGACGGCTTTTTCGAACGATTGTGGCGCAAGCTCATCAAGGATCAGCCGTTTACGGAGTACTTCGCTCACGCGGCGGAGTTGGAGCTGCTGGCGACGGAGATCTGTGACTTCGCGCCAACGGTAGTGCCGGGACTTCTGCAGACCCCCGACTACGCGCGAGCGGTCTTCCTGGGCAGCAATCCGTTCGCCACCGACGAGTACATCGAGGAGCTGATCAGGGGTCGCATGGACCGCGCGCTGCTGCTCAAGGACGCGGCCCGGCCGACATATTGGGCGATCCTGCACGAGACCGTGCCGCTCGTCCCCGTCGGAGGCCCCACCGTGATGGCCCAGCAGCTCGACCACATCGCAACGATGATGCGCGAGCGCAAGGTGCTGGTGCAGGTGCTGCCGTTCGCAGCCGGGGCACACCCCGAGATGGGCAAGATGATGACGCTCATGGAGTTCGAGGACGCCCCGCCAACGGTCTATACAGAGGCGGTGCTTTCGGGGAATCTCCTGGACGATCCGGCGGTGGTGAAGCGGACGCAGGCGACTTACGATCTGCTCAGGGCCGTCGCGTTGTCGCCTGAGGCGTCCCTGGACCTGATCGAGTCGGTGTCGGAGGATTACAGACGATGCGCGAGTACGACCTGAGCACCGCCCGCTGGCGCAAGAGCAGCTACAGCGGTGGCAGCGGCGGAGAGTCATGCGTCGAGGTCGCGTACGACTTCGTGGGCGCCGCCCGCTGGCGCAAGAGCAGCTACAGCGGCGGCAACGGCGGGGAGGACTGCGTCGAGGTCGTCGACGGAGTCCCCGGGGTCGTCCCCGTGCGGGACAGCAAGGTTCCCCAGGGTCCCGCCCTGGTGATCGGCGCCGGCGCCTGGTCCGCGTTCGTGGCGATGGTCGCCCCTTAAGGGGCGGGGAACTGCGCGGCCAGCCCCCACCGACCCGCGCCCCGTCAGGCGAACCCGTCGGCCAACGCCTGCGTCTCCGCGTACGAGGGGACGTCCTCGGCCGACGGGAGGCCGCCCGCGCCGTCCGCCACGGACCGCGCCGCCGTCACCGCCGCCCCCAGCGCCGCCCGGAACAACAGCGAGCCGCAGCTGACCCTCGCGACGCCCGCCTCCGCCAGCTCCGGCATCGACGGCCCGTCGGGGGCGTGGAGGACGTTGAGCGGGGTGTCGCCCAGGACCACCGACGTCAGCTCGGCGATCACGTGCGGGTCGCGCAGGCCCGGTACGAACACCCCGTCCGCGCCCGCCCCGCGGTACGCCTCCAGTCGGTCCCCCGTCTCCGAGACCCTCCCCGCGTCCCGCAACCAGTACGTATCCGTGCGGGCGTTGACGAACAGGCGGCCGCCCACCGCCTCCCGAACCGCCGCCAGAATCTCGACCTGGTGCCCCGCGTCCCGCAGCGTGCCGTCCGCGCGGCCGTCCTCGATGTTGATGCCGACCGCGCCCGCCTCCGCCAGTTCCGCCGCCAGCGCGGCCACGTCCCCCGGGTCGTCGCTGAAGCCGCCCTCGACGTCGACGCTGATCAGCGCGTCCAGGCGGGTCAGGCCGCGGGCCAGCCGGACCGTCTCCGCCCGGGTCGCGCCCGTACCGTCGGGGAGGCCCGCCGCGGCCGCCACGCCCAGGCTGGTCGTCCCCACCGCGCGGAACCCGGCGGCGGTCAGAGCCGCGGCGGACGCGTGGTCCCAGGCGTTCGGCAGCAGCAGGGGCGCACCGGCGCGGTGCAGGGCGCGGAATTCCTCGTATGCGTACGCGGGGGTCGTCATCCAACGACCGTAAGGGCGTGACCTTTCGGCGCCCGCCGAAGTGTTGGCGGTCGGTCCGCAGTGGCTCAAGATGTGGGCATGAAGAGTGACTTGTTCTCCAGCGACCACATGGCCCAGCCGGCCCACGCGCCCGGCATGACCCTCCAGAACGCCAAGTCCATCAAGTACGCGGTCAGCGGTGAGATGCACGCCCGGCAGGGCGCGATGATCGCCTACCGGGGCGAGCTGCAGTTCGAGCGGAAGAGCCAGGGCGTCGGTGGCATGCTCAAGCGGGCGGTGACCGGCGAGGGGCTGCCGCTGATGGCGGTGCGCGGCCAGGGCGAGGCGTGGTTCGCGCACGAGGCGCAGAACTGCTTCATCGTCGACATCGAGCCCGGCGACGTCCTCACCGTCAACGGCCGCAACGTCCTCTGTTTCGACGCGACCCTGTCGTACGAGATCAAGACGGTGAAGGGCGCGGGCATGACCGGCGGCGGCCTGTTCAACAGCGTCTTCACCGGCGCGGGCCGCCTCGGCCTGGTCTGCGAGGGCACGCCGCTGGTGATCCCGGTCTCGCCGCAGCAGCCCGTGTACGTCGACACGGACGCGGTGGTCGGCTGGACCGCCCACCTCTCCACCTCCCTGCACCGGTCGCAGTCCATCGGCTCGATGATCCGCGGTGGTTCGGGCGAGGCCGTGCAGCTGAAGCTGGAGGGCGAGGGGTACGTCATCGTGCGGCCGAGCGAGGCGACGCCGCAGAAGGCGCAGCAGCACTGAGCCCAGCCCTCAGAGCGCCCGCGTGGCGCCGACGAGCGGGCCTCGACCTGCGGCAAGTACCTTTCGTCTCATGGTTCTTGACCAAGGCGACCGGAAGCAGAATCCGCGGCTGCGTCCGCCGCGCAACCCCCTGGACCGCCGCGCCGTCGCCTGGTGGCGTACGCAGCTGCTGCTGACGGTGGCCGCGCCCGTGGCCGTCCTCGGTCTGCTCGGCGCGCTGATCGCGCCGGCCCGCTTCTGGCTGCTGCTGCCCGCCGTGGTCATCGCGGTGCCGGGGCTGCTCGTCGGCGTGCTGCTGCCGCTGTGGTGGTACAAGGTCCACCGCTGGGAGGTCACCGACGACGCGGTGTACGTGCGGACCGGGTTCTTCTGGATGGAGGGGCGGATCGCGCCGATGTCGCGGCTCCAGACCGTCGACACGATGCGCGGGCCCGTCCAGCGGATCTTCGGGCTGACCACGGTGACCGTGACGACGGCGTCCGCGCGGGGCGCCCTGAAGGTCGAGGGGCTCGATCACGCGACGGCCGCCGAACTCGCGGAGCGGCTGGCGCTCGTCACCCAGGCGACGCCGGGGGACGCGACGTGAGCGGGCTCGCTGCCACGGAGCCGGCGGCGGGACCGGACGCCGAGGAGGAGATGGGCTGGCGGCGGCTCGACCGGCGTTCGCTGCTCGTCACCGTCCAGATGACGGGCGGCATCGTGACCGCCGTCGGCGTGCCGGTCACCCTCAGCTTCCAGGGCTGGGTGGCCATGGGGCCCGTGATCGCCTGGGCGGTGGGCCTCAGCCTGCTCGTCATCGCGAGCGGTGTCGGCATCGAGGCGCTGCGGCTGCGTCACAGCCGGTACCGCGTCGGGCCCGACCGGGCGGAGCTGCGCAGCGGCATCCTCTTCGTCAAGCACCGCTCCCTGAGCCGGGAGCGCATACGCTCCGTCGACCTGGTCGCCCATCCGCTGCTGCGCCTCCTCGGCCTGGTGGAGGTCCGCATAGGCACCGGCGAGCAGAGCGCGGGCCAGGAGGCCACCCTCGAACTGCGGCCCGTGCGCAGGGCGGAGGGCGAGCGGCTGCGGCGGGAGCTGCTCAGCCGGGCGGTGCCGGGCGGCGCCTCCGACGCGCAGGGCACGCTCGCCTCCCTCGACCCGCGCTGGATCCGGTACGCCCCGCTCTCGTTCGTCACCTCCGCGCTCGCCGCCGCGGCGGGCGGCGCGGTGATGCAGGTCAGTGAGTGGTTCGGTGTGCAGCAGGACGTCATCGAGTGGGTGGGTGACGCGTTCCGGGGGATGTCCGTGCCGGGCATGGTGCTGGCGCTGATCGCGATCGGTCTCGCCACCGGCTCGGTGGGAGCGCTCGGGCTGTGGATCGAGATGTGGTGGAACTACCGCCTGGAGCGGGAGCCCGGCGGGACGCTGCGGGTGCGGCGCGGTCTTTTCACGACCCGCTCGGTCTCCCTGGAGGAGGCGCGGCTGCGCGGTGTCGCCGTGGTGGAGCCGCTGGGCCTGCGTCTTTCGGGCGCGGCCCGGGTGGACGCGGTGGCCACGGGTCTCTCGCGCCGCGACGAGGAGGACCAGGCGGGGCCGAGCACGCTGCTGCCCGCCGCGCCCCGGCGGCTCGCCGACGAGGTGGCGGCGCGGGTCCTGCGGGAGCCGGTGACGCCCACGGCGGCCGAGCTCGCGCCGCATCCGCGGGCGGCGCGGTCCCGCCGGATCCGGTGGGCGGTGTCGGCGGCACTGGCGCCCGCGCTGGTCCTGCTGCTGCTCGGAGCGCTGCTCGACGTGCGGGTGCTCACGTATGTGGGGGTGGGCACCGCGGTGGTGCTCGTGCCGGTCGCGGTGGCGCTCGCCCGCGACGCGTACCGCGCTCTGGGGCACGCGCTCGACGCCGACTATCTCGTCGTGCGGTCCGGGACCCTGCGCCGCTCCACGGTGGCGCTGCGGCGCGGCGGGGTCATCGGCTGGACCGTCAAGCAGTCCGTGCTGCAGCGCCGCGCGGGCCTGGTGACGCTGAGCGCGACGACGGCCGCGGGCGCGCAGGCGTACGCGGCGTACGACGTGGGGGAAGCGGAGGGCCTGGAGTTCGCGGAGCGTGCGGTGCCGGGACTGCTGAGCCCGTTCCTGGTACGGGGTCCGGGCCCCGAAGGGGCGCGGGGAACCGCGCGACCGGCCGCGAAGGGCCCGCACAGTCCCCCGCACACGTCCGGTTGAACCTCAGCGGGCCGCCTTGGCCTGCTTCTCGTACCCGACGAGGCGCACGCACACCGTGAGTCCCTTGATCGCCCGGTCGAGTTCCGCGAGTCCGGGGTAGCTGGGCGCCACGCGGATGACCGCGTCGCGCGGGTCGTCGCCGTGCGGGTGCGTCGCGCCGGCCGGGGTCAGCACGATGCCCGCCTCGGCGGCGCGGCGCACGACGTCCTTGGCGCAGCCGTCCGGGACGGTGAGGGTGACGAAGTAGCCGCCCTTGGGGGAGGTCCAGGTCGCGAGGCCCGTCCCGCCGAGTTCCTCGTCCAGGATCCGCGCGACCGTCTCGAACTTCGGCTGCAGCAGGGCGCGCTGGCGCTCCATGTGGGCGCGTACGCCGTCCGCGTCCTTCAGGAACATGACGTGCCGCAGCTGGTTGACCTTGTCGGGGCCGATCGACCGCTTCTGGTTGTTGGCGAGGAGCCACTTCACGTTGGCGGGCGACGAGCCGAAGAAGGCGACGCCCGCGCCCGCGGCGGTGATCTTGGAGGTGGAGCCGAAGACGAACGCGCGGTCCTCGTGCCCGGCGGCGGCGCAGGCGGCGAGCAGGTCCGCGATCTCGGCGGGCTCGTCGGTGAGGTGGTGGGCCGCGTACGCGTTGTCCCAGAAGATCCGGAAGTCCGGGGCGGCGGTGGGCATCGCGGCCAGACGCGCCACGGTCTCGTCGCTGTAGACCACGCCGTCGGGGTTGCTGTACTTGGGCACGCACCAGATGCCCTTGACCGCGGGGTTCTCGGCGACGAGCCGCTCGACCTCGTCCATGTCGGGTCCGTCGGCCGTCATCGGCACGGGGATCATGTCGATGCCGAACCGCTCGCAGAGGCCGAAGTGCCGGTCGTAGCCGGGCACGGGGCACAGGAACGCGACGCGCTCCTGGTCCACCCAGCGCGACTCGGCGCCGGGCAGCACGCCGAGGAGGGCGTGCACGATGCAGTCGTGCATCAGCTCGAGGCTGGAGTTGCCGAGCGCGAGCAGCTGGCCGGCGGGCACCTGGAGCAGCTCGGCGAAGATCTCCCGGAGCTCGGGCAGACCCTGGAGCCCGCCGTAGTTGCGGACGTCGGTGCCGTCGGCGGCGGTGTGCCGGCCGCCGGGCAGGCTCAGGAGGTCCTCGGCGAGGTCGAGCTGCTCGGGCGCGGGCTTGCCCCGGGTCAGGTCGAGGGAGAGCCCGCGTGCGGCGAGGGCGTCGTAGTCCTTCCGGGCCTGCTCCAGCAGGCCGTCGAGGGCCGGGGCGTCGGGGCTCAGCTCGGTGGTCATGGTGGTGCCTCTCGCAGGTGCCGCTTCGGCGGGCGTCGTGGACTTCGGTGGGTGGAGCGTGCCGAGGATACGTACCGGTGCGGGAACGCGCCGCGCACGACCGCACCGCGAGACCGCGGCTCGCTGCGCTGCTACCCGCGTGCCGGATCCGGACGCCGTGCGTGGAGGGTGATCAGGAGCACACAGGACAGGGCCGCGAGGACGGCCGCCGCGCCGAGGAGGGCCGGGGGCGGCACCGCGCCGGACAGGAGCGTGATCGCGTACGGCGCGAACATCCCGACGTACGCCGCCGTCCAGAAGTACGCGGTGAGGCGGGCCAGGCGGTGCGGCGGGGCGAGGGCGGTGACCTCGGTGAGGCCGTACGTCAGGACGAAGCCGTAGCCCGCGCCGAGGACCGCGGCGGCGGCGAGTGCGGTCGTGCGGTCCTCCGTGACGGCGGCGAGCGCGGCGGCGCCGAAGCCGGCGGTGACGACGAGCAGGCCCGCGACGGCGGTCGCGAGCCGGTGCCGCTTCGCCACGCGGCGGGCGAGGGGCTGCACGAGCAGGCCGGTGCCGGGCACGAGGGCGGTGGCGACGCCGGTGTGGACGAGGCCGCCGTGCACGAGGCCGGGCAGCGTCACGAAGCCGACGCTGGGGGCGGCGAAGACCCAGGGGGCGACGGGGAGGACGCCGCGCCGGAAGGGGCGTCCGATGCCGGGGTGCTTGTGTGTCACCCGGTGCCGGGTGCCCGTCTCGGGGGCGGTCAGCGCGGCCAGGCCCGCGCCCGCCGCGAGCAGCAGGTGCGGTACGTACGCCGTGACCATCGGCGCCTCGGCCCACCGGGCGATCAGTGCCGCCACGAGGCCGCCGGAGGCGAACCCGGCCGAGACGAAGAGCCCGGCGCGGCGCGAGGCGGTCGAGGCGGTCCTCGTGCCGAGGGGGACGTACGGCTCCGAGGAGAGCTCCTTGATCCACGCGCCGCCCGCCGCGAGCAGCGCACCCGCGCTCACCCCGGTGATGAACCGCCCGGGCCACAGCCACCCCGTGGCGCCCGCGCCCAGCATCAGCACGCCGGTGGAGAGCAGGTTCAGCGCGAGTGCCGTCAGCGCGACCGGGCGGCGCCCGACGCGGTCGGCCAGCGGCCCGCACACCAGGAGGCCCGGGATGAGCCCGACGACGTACAGGGCGAAGAGGCCGGTGACGGCGGACTCGGAGAGGCCGAGCTCGGAGCGGTAGGCGCCGAGCAGCGCGGAGAACTGGTTGGCGCTCCACCCGGAGGCCATCATGATCCAGGCCGCCCGCAGCCCGTACCGGCGGGGAGGAGCGGGGAGAGACCCGTCGGCGCGGGACGCGGACGGGGTGGCGGACGGAGTGGTGGTGGTGCTCATGGCATCCAGTAGTAGGCGCGCCGCGCCCGCGCCCGCCTCCCCCGTTCACGATTCGTGAAGACGGCGCGCACGCCGCTGACCTCCGGGTCTACGCTGGTACGCATGTCCTCCGCGCCGCTCGATCTGCGACTTCTGTCGTCGTTCCTCGCGGTGGTGGAGGAGGGTCACTTCGGGCGGGCCGCGGCCCGCCTCTTCCTCTCCCCGCCCGCCGTGACGCAGCACGTCCGGCGTCTGGAGGCGGAGCTCGGCACGCTGCTCGTCGACCGGGGCACGAGCCCGGTGTCGCCCACCCCGGCGGGCGTGCGCCTTGCGGGTCACGCGCGTGTCCTGCTCGCCGCTTCGAACGCGGCGCTCGACGACATGGCGGAGACGGTGCGGCCCGGCGCGGGCGCGGCGGGCCGGCCGCTGCGGGTCGGCATCATGGGGCACGGCTCGGCGGAGCTGACCCCGGCGGCGATCAACGCGTACCGGCGCGCCCGCCCCGACGTCCGCGTGGAAATCCGCCAGTTGGACTTCACCGAGCATGTGACGGCGCTGACGGAGGACCGCGTGGACGTGGCCTTCGTACGTCCGGGCCCCGATGACGAGCGGGTGGTGGCCGACGTCCTGACGACAGAGCAGCGCATCGTGGTCGTCCCGGAGCACTCCCCGCTCGCGGAGGCCGGGCAGACCGGCGCGACGCTCGCGGACGTCGCGGCCCTCCCGTTCTTCCGCGTCCCCGGCCACACCCCGCGCCCCTTCACGGACTACCTCTACTTCGGCGAGGAGGCCCGGCGCCGCAGCACGGAGTACGCGGTGACGCCGCAGGAGGTCCTGACCGGCGTGATCACGGGCCGTGCGGCAGGGTCGGGCCTGAAGTCCTTCGCCCGCTACTACGCCTGGCCGGGCGCCGCGTTCGTCCCGATCCTCGACGCCCCGTGGGAGAGCAGCTACCTCGCGGTACGGGCGGCCGAGGAGAACCCCGAGGTGCACATCTTCCGCGCGCTGACCGTGGCCCTGTCCCGCGAGCTTGGCCCCATGATCAACAGCGCGGGCCCGCGCCCCTGACCGAGTGCGGCTCACGGTGCCCGCCCGGTCCGGCGCCCCTTGCCGCCCGACCGCACGGATCCCCTTCCCACAGGACGGAAGGCCGGTCGGCGGGCTGGCAGAGCACGAACGCGACGTCGTCGGTCAGCGGTCCCCGCGTGTGCCCGGTCAGCCGTGCGTACAGCGCGTCGAGCGCGTCGGCGGGCAGCGGCTCGCCCAGCGCCTGGGCGACCCCTTCGAGCAGCGGGAAGTCGGTGCCGTCCGCGTCGCGGGCCTCGCTGAGCCCGTCCGTGTAGAACAGCACCCGGTCACCGGGCTGCAGCCAGCGCGGTGCGCTGCGGGCGCCGGACCGAGCCCCAGCGGCAGCGCGTGTTCCGGAGGTTCGAGCAGCTTGGTCTGCCGGCCCACCCGCAGCGGCGCCGGGTGCCCGCAGTTGGCGATCCGCACCTCGCCGGGGGCGAACTCGGCGAAGAGGGCGGTGACGAAGTCCTCCGGACCGAGCACCGGGGAGATCCGGGCGTCCACCGCCCGCACCAGGTCGGCCAGGTGGGGCGTGACGTACACCTGGTCGCGGAAGGCACCGATGACCTCGGCCGTGATCCGCACCGTCGCCAGGTCGTGGCCGCGCACGTCCCCGATCAGCACCCGCAGGCCGTACGGCGTGTGCGCGACGTCGTACACGTCACCGCCGACCGTCGCCCCCTGGACGGGGCAGTGGTGTTGCGTGCACACCTCCACCCCGCCGAGGCGCGTGGCGACGGGGCGCAGGATCGCCCCTTCCGCCGCCCGCGCCACCTCGGTGACACGGGCCAGGGCGGCCGTGGCCGACGCGTGCCGGGCGCCGGCGCGGACGGCCAGCGCGCCGCCCACCGTCAGGGCCGACAGGTCCAGGAAGAAGTGCGGCGGCGCCGCGGAGCCGTGCGCCGACCAGATCGTCGGCGCGAGCAGTACGGCCCCGCAGGCGACGGCGGCCGCCCGCCGGACGACGAACCGCACACGGACCCTCCATCGCTCGCGCCATCCCCTGAGGGTGGCCATGCGCAGGCCCCCTGACTCTCCGTAGCCCCGCTCGGTGAACGGCCACTATGGCCGAACGGCCGTGGCTGCACGACTGGTTGACCGGAGCAGGCGAGACGATGACCGGTGCTGATCTCTTCGTGCCGACTTTTGCGCGTCTTGCCCGGGGCGTCACTCATGTCGGGCCGATCTCGGGGCAAGCACGCCCCTCGGCGCCGGGGAGGAGCACACTGTGTGACGTGAAGCTCCCCTCCGAGACGACGAGTTTCGTCGGGCGTTCCGGCGAACTGCGGTCGCTGGTCACTCTGCTGGAAACCGACCGCCTCGTGACACTGACCGGCGTGGGCGGCGTCGGCAAGACACGGCTCGCGCTGCGGGTCGCCCGCCGGATGGAGCCGGACTTCACGCACGGGGTGCACTTGGTGCAGCTGGCACCGCTGCGGGAACCGTCCCTGCTCGGCAACGTCCTCCTCGAGGAGCTCGGCCTCGTCGACCAGGCCGCCGGTCCCGCCGAGGAGCTGGTCGCCCGATGGCTCGCCGACAAGAGGCTGCTGCTGGTCCTGGACTCGTGCGAGCACCTCGTCGCGAAGTGTGCCCGCCTGACGCGGACACTGCTCGACGCGGCACCGGAGCTGCGCATCCTGGTCACCAGCAGACAGCCCCTCGGCATCCCTGGCGAGCGGCGCCACGAGGTGGCCCCGCTGCCGGTGGCGCACCCTCCCACGGGGGCGGGCACCGCCACCGAGCACGGCGACGCGCTGACGCTCTTCGCCGACCGGGCGGCCGCCTCGGTGCCCGACTTCGCGCTGACCGACTCACGGCGGGCCACCGCCGCGGCCGTCTGCCACCGCCTCGACGGGATTCCGCTGGCCATCGAGCTGGCGGCGGCCCAGCTGCCCGGCCTCTCCATCGAAGAGCTCGCCGACCGGTTGCAGCACCGCTTCGAGGCGCTGATCGCGCGGGACGGCGCCCATGGCACCACCCCGCCGCGCCATCGCACCCTGCGCACCACCATCGGCTGGAGCCACGAGCTGTGCGAGCCGCTGGAGCGGCTGCTGTGGGCCCGGCTCTCGGTGTTCACCGGCGGCTTCGAGGCGGACGGCGCGCGGGCCGTCGGAGCAGGGGGCCCGCTCCCCGCCGAAGAGGTCGGGCGGCTGCTCGACGGCCTGGTCGCCAAGTCCCTCGTACGCCGTCGTGGGGACGGCTCGGGGTCCGTGCGGTTCAGCATGCTGGACACGGTGCGCGAGTTCGGCGCGCAGTGGCTGCGCGAGCTGGGCGAGGAGGAGCCCGCCCGGCGCAGACACCTGGACTTCCACCGCGCGCTGGTGCTGCGGGCCGAGGCCGAGTGGCTGGGCCCGCGTCAGGTCGGCTGGTCCGCGCGGCTGACCGCCGACCACGCCAACCTCCGGACGGCGCTGGACTTCTGTCTGTCGCGCGGCGACGGCCGCACGGCGCTCGAGCTGGGCGGGGCGCTGTGGTTCTTCTGGTTCGCCTGCGGGTTTCCCCGGGAGGGGAGGCACTACCTGGGGCGGGCGCTCGACCTGTGCCCCGGACCGGCCGCCGAGCGCGCCAAGGCCCAGTGGGCGTACGGTCTCGCGGCGCTCGGGCAGGGTGACCTCGACGCCACGCAACGGCTCGCGTACGCGCTGCGCGAGACCGTCGGGGGCGCCGACGCCCCGGGGGCCCATGCCGCCGCCTACCTCGAAGGCGCCGCGCTGGCCCTGCGCGGGGACCAGCTGGGGGCCTCCGTCGTGCTCGACACCGCAGCGGAGCCCGTGGACGCCGAGGGCGGCTTTCCCGAGGCCTGGCTCCTGATCAAGGTGACGCGCGCGTTCGTGCGCGTCCACCGCGGGGACTTCACCGGCGCGGCGACCCACGCCGAAGAGCTGTGCGCCCGGACCGAGCGGCTCGGCGAGCGGTGGTTGGGCGCCTGGGCCGGATACACCAGGGCACTGGCCTCCGCCGGCCTCGGCTCCCCCGCCGAAGCCGCGGTCCACGCCCGCCGCGCGCTGGAGGGCAAGGCACTGCTCCACGACAGCCTCGGTGCGGTCATGGCCATCGACCTGCTGGCCTCGACGGCCGCCGCCCGGGACAGGGGCAGGCACGCGGCGCGTCTGCTCGGCATCAGCCAGCGCATGTGGCAGGCCATCGGCCCGTCCCAGCTGGGCATGCCGCAACTGGTCGCCGCCCGCGCGGAGTCCGAACGCGCGATCAGGACGTCCATCGGCGACACCGCGTACGAGGAGGAGTACCGCTCCGGTCTGGAGACCGGCACCGCCGAAGGCCTCGCCTACGCCCTCGCCGCCACCCCGGGGGAGAGCGCCGGGTAGCCCCCGTCCACTACCCCACCCCCCGCATCCCCTGCCCCGCCCGCGCCCCGATGCCCCGGAAGTGGTCGGCCATCGCCCGCTGGGCGCGCCCCGCGTCCTTCGCGCGCAGCGCGGCCACGATGTCCCGGTGCCGGGCCACCGTCAGCTCGGGTGCCGGATCGCTCGCCCAGCCCCGCGCCCCCGCCACCCGGTGGAAGACGTGCCAGAACGCGCCGAGGAGCTGCGGCACCAGTTCGTTCCCCAGCGGGCGGTACAGCGTCTCGTGGAACTCGCGGTCCAGGTCGGGGAAGGCCGTTCCCGCGGCCGCCGCCTCCTCCATCCCGTGCACCAACGACTCCAGGCGGGACAGCTCGGCCTCACCGAGCGCCCCGGCGACGCGCCGCATCAGCCCCTCCTCCAGGACCTCGCGCAGTTCGAGGATCTCCACCAGCGCCCGGGTGTCGTCGCGGAGCCTGACGAGCGCGCGGAAGGTCAGGCCGTCGGCGAGCGGGGTGAGCGAGGCCTGCCCCACGTAGGTCCCGTGGCCGTGTCTGATCTCCACGATGTCCAGGGCCTGGAGGGCCTTGAGCGCCTCCCGAACGGAGTTGCGGCTGACGCCGAGCGCGACCATCAGCTCGGCCTCCGTGGGCAGCGGCGCGCCCGGCCGCAGCCCTCTTTCCAGGATCAACTCGACGACCTCACGCCGCACTTGCCCGCTCACACGCCGCTCTCGGATCGGCTCATCGGCCATGCGCGCCATCGTAGGCACGGCGGACATCCCACGTCCCACCTCCGGCACGAGTTCGTCCCGTTCGGATCCCTGCGCGCTCCCTTGACCAGGCCCCTCGCCGCTCCTATGGTCGCCACGCCACCCACGACGTAGGACGTGGGACCTCTCAGGGAGGCAAGGGAGACACACCGTGAGTGATCTGATCCCTCGGACCGCGCCGGACCGCCGGTCCTTCCTCAAGTACACGGGTGCGCTGGGCGCGGCCGCCGCCGTCACCACCACGCTCTCCGCCTGCTCGTCGGGGCCCGAGTCCACCAACGAGACGGGTGGCGGCGGGCAGGGCGGCAGTGCGACGCTCACCGCCGTCATCGGGTACGGGAACGACGGGAGCTGGGATCCGACCCAGACCGCGTCCGCCTTCGCGATGGCCGGGAACGAGCACATCTACGAGGGGCTCCTCGGGACCGATCCGATCAGCCGCGAGCCGTACGCCGCGCTCGCCACCGAGCTCCCGAACGACCTGAAGGCGACGACGTGGAAGTTCACGCTGCGCCCGGGGGCGAAGTGGCACGACGGCAAGCCCGTCACCGCCGACGACGTCGTGTTCGTCTTCGAGCGGATCCTCGACCCGAAGACCCAGACCCTCGCGAAGGGGTTCTTCGCGGGGTGGCTCAAGGAGGTCAGGAAGGTCGACGCCACCTCCGTCGAGCTGATCCTCAAGTTCCCGTTCCCGGACGGCGCCGCCCGTCTCTCCCTCGCCAAGATCATGCCGAAGCACGTCTTCTCGCAGCCGGGCGCCTGGGACGACGCGACCAAGGGGAAGGCCGTCGGCTCGGGGCCGTACAAGATGGCCTCGCACCACCCGAAGTCGAACACGACCTTCGAGGCCTTCGACGACTACAACGGACCGCGCAAGGCCGCGTTCAAGAAGATGAACTGGCTGACCATCGTGGACGCCGCGCCGCGCGTCGCGAAGATCTCCGGCGGCAGCGCCGAGGCGGAGATCGCCGACAACATCCCGTACGCCAACATCGGGCAGCTGAAGAAGAGCGGGATGAGCGTCGAGGGCGGCGCCGGGATGAACAACCTCTTCCTGCTGTTCAACACCGCGCACAAGCCGTTCGACGACGTCCGCGTCCGGCAGGCCCTGCACTACGCCATAGACCGCGACAAGATGATCCAGGCCGCCCTCAAGGGTCACGGCAGAGCGGCGACGTCCTTCCTGAACGAGTCCAACCCCACCTACCGGCCCGCCGGGACCGTGTACGGATACGACCTGGACAGGGCCAGGAAGCTCCTCAAGGAGGCCGGAGTCGGCAAGCTCACGGTCAACCTCATGGCCGTCAACGTGAGCTGGATCGTCGACTGCCTGCCCACCATCCAGGACGGCTGGGAGAAGCTCGGCGTCGAGGTCACCCTCGACCCCCAGGAAACCACCGCCGTCTTCACGAAGCTGGACCAGAAGAAGGACTTCCAGGTCGTCGCGGCCGCCTCCAACCCCAACCAGTTCGGGCTCGACGCCGACCTGATCATGCACTACAACTACGGCCCCGAGAACATCTGGATGGGCTACGCGCGCTGGGCCGACAACGCTGTCGCGAAGAAGCTCTTCAAGGACATGGACCAGGCCACCCGCGAACCCGAGGCGTCGAAGAAGCGGGCGATGATCCAGGACTACATCGACACCGTGGCGCGGCAGGCCGTGCTCTATCCGGTCGTGCACAACGAACTCATGACGGCCTGGGACCCCAAGAAGATCACCGGCGTCAAGGCCCAGCCGTACCCGGGCATCAACCTGCTGCAGGCCAAGTGGGTATGACGGAAAGCGAGTTCAGGAGCCGCACACCGTGACCGCTGTCCTCAGAATCCTGGCCCGCCGCGTCGCCCTGCTCGTGCCGCTGCTGCTCGGCATCGTGCTCTTCGTGTTCCTCGTGATGCGCTTCTCCGACGTCGACCCGGCGTCCGCGTTCTTCCAGGGCGCCAACCCGACCCCCGAGCAGCTGCACCGGTTCCGGGAGGAGAACGGGCTCCTCGACCCGCTGCCCGTCCGCTACCTCGCCTTCGTCGGCGACCTGCTCCAGGGCGACATGGGCATCAGCGTCCTCAACCGCTCCCCCGTCGTCGACCAGATCGCCACCGCGCTCCCCCTCACCGTGCAGCTGACCTTCCTGGGCCTCGGCATCGCCGTGGTGCTCTCCCTCGGCCTCGGCATCACCGCCGCGATCTACCGCGACCGGCTGCCCGACCAGCTGATCCGCGTCGTCTCCCTGACCGGCGTCGCGGCGCCCGGCTTCTGGCTGGCTCTCCTGATGATCCAGTACCTGGCCGTGGACCTCGGCTGGTTCCCGACCGGCGGCTACATCAACCCCGCCGACTCCTTCACCGGCTGGCTCAGGACCATGACGCTGCCCGCCCTCGCGCTCTCGCTGCCCGTGGCCGCGGGCCTCACCCGCATCGTCCGCACCGCCGTGGTCGAGGAGCTCGACAAGGACTACGTACGGACAGCCATCGGCAACGGCCTGCCCCCGGTGGTCGTCGTCGGCCGCAACGTCCTGCGCAACGCCCTCATCAACCCGCTCACCGTGCTCGGCCTGCGCGTCGGCTACCTGCTCGGCGGCGCGGTCGTCATCGAGACGATCTTCTCGCTGCCCGGCATGGGGAAGCTGATGATCGACGCCGTGAAGAACGGCGACCCCGCCGTCGTGCAGGGCGTCGTCATCACCACCGCCGTCGGCTTCGTGGTCGTGAACCTCGTCATCGACATCCTCTACCTGCTGGTCAACCCACGCCTGAGGGGGACGAGTTGACGCCCGCCCAGCCACACACTCGTAAGGCCCTCGCCGAGCGGCTCTCCGTGCCCGGCATCCGGCTCCGCTCCCTGCGCAAGCTCCCCGTCCTCTCCCGCATCGCGGTCGGCGTCGTCGCACTCGTCGTCCTGGTGGCCCTCTTCGCGCCGCTGCTCGCCCCGCACGACCCGCTCGACCAGCAGCCCCAGGCCGGCGGGACCGGAGCGCCCTCCGCCGACCACTGGATGGGCCAGGACAGCCTGGGCCGCGACATCCTCAGCCGGCTGATGTACGGGGCACGCTGGTCGCTCGCCATCGGGCTCGGCGCGACCCTGCTCGCACTCGTCGCGGGCGCCGTCATCGGCGCGGTCGCCGCGACCTCCCGCAAGGCCGTCGACGAGACGCTGATGCGCTGCCTGGACGTCGTCATGGCGTTCCCCGGCATCGCGCTCGCCGCCGTGCTCGTCGCCGTGTTCGGCGGCGGCATCACCGTCCTGATCTGCGCCATCGCCTTCCTGTTCACCCCGCCGATCGCACGGGTCGTACGGGCCAACGTCCTCGACCAGTACGGCGAGGACTACGTCGTCGCCGAACGCATCGTCGGCGCCCGCACCCCGCACATCCTGATCCGGCACGTCGCCGTCAACTGCGCCGCGCCCATCCTGGTCTTCTGCACCGTGCAGGTCGCCGAGGCCATCGTCTTCGAGGCGTCGCTCTCCTTCATCGGCGCGGGCGTGCGGCCGCCCGACCCGTCCTGGGGCAGCGTCATCGCGGACGGCAAGAACATGGTGCTGATCGGCGGCTGGTGGGCGACGGTCTTCCCCGGCCTCCTCATGCTGATCACCGTCCTCGCCCTGAACGTCCTCTCCGAAGGCGTGTCGGACGCCTGGGCCGCCCCCTCGACCCGCGACGTCACCGGCACGGACCGCGCCCAGGACCGCCTGGAGGCCCCCGAACCCGGCAGCGGCCGCGTCCTCGAACTGCCCGGCCTGCCCCGGGCGGCCCACCGGCTCCGCTCCCGCGCCCGCCCCCTCCCCACGGGTGCTCCGGTGCTGGCCGTCACCGGCCTCACCCTCTCCTTCCCGCAGCGCCACGGGGGCGTCGACATCGTCGACGGGATCAGCTTCGACGTACGGCCCGGTGAAGTCCTCGGCCTGGTCGGCGAGTCGGGCTGCGGCAAGTCACTGACGGCGCTCACGGTCATGGGCCTGGAGCCGAAGGGCGCCCGGGTCGGCGGCCGCGTCACCTTCGACGGGCAGGAGCTGACCGGCCTGCCGATGCGCGCCCGGCGGCGGCTGCTCGGCCACGACATGGCGATGATCTACCAGGACGCCCTGTCCTCGCTGAACCCCGCGATGACGGTCCGCGCGCAGCTCAAACAGGTCGTACGGAGAGGTGGCCGGCGCTCGGCGTCCGAACTCCTCGCACTCGTCGGCCTGGACCCCGACCGCACCCTGCGCAGCTATCCGCACGAACTCTCCGGCGGCCAGCGCCAGCGCGTCCTGATCGCCATGTCCCTCTCCCGCGACCCGAAACTGATCGTCGCCGACGAGCCGACGACCGCGCTCGACGTCACCGTGCAGGCGCAGATCATCCAGCTCCTGCTGCGGCTGCGCGAGGAGCTGGGCTTCGCGCTGATCCTCGTCTCGCACGACCTCGCGCTCGTCGCCGACGTCACCGACCGGGTGGTGGTGATGTACGGAGGGCAGATCGTCGAGACGGGCGTGACGGCGGACCTGGTGGAGTCCCCCGCCCACCACTACACGCGGGGCCTGCTCGGTTCGGTGCTGTCGCTCGAGTCGGCGGCGCAACGCCTCACGCAGATCAAGGGCGTGGTCCCGTCCCCGGCGGACTTCCCGCCGGGCTGCAGATTCGCGGACCGCTGCCCGCTGGCGAGCGAGGTGTGCCGCGAGACGCCTCCGCGGCTGGCGGGTACACCGGCACACTCCACGGCCTGCCACCACCCGGCGGACGAGGCATTGCGAACCACCGCGGCGGGCCTTTCAGACGCGCCTCCGGGGGGCTTCTCAGGGGCGCGGGGAACTGCGCGACCAGCCACGACGGAGCGGAAGCCGAAATGACCCCCAAGCCCCCCATCGTGGAACTGGACAACGTGCACGTAGTGCACAGGGCCCGCTCGGGAGGCCTCCTCTCCCGGGACCACGTGTACGCCCTGACAGAAGCAACCGTGGCCCTCGCCCCCGGCGAGACCGTGGGCATCGTCGGCGAATCCGGCTGCGGCAAGTCGACCCTGGCCAAGGTCGTCGTCGGCGCCCAGCGCCCCAGTAAGGGCACCGTGTCCTTCCGCGGCCACGACCTGTGGACGATGCCGGCCGCGGAACGGCGGACCTCCATCGGGACCCGCGCCGGGATGATCTTCCAGGACCCGTCGACCGCCCTGAACCGCCGCCTCCCGGTGAACCGGATCCTGCGGGACCCCCTCGACGTGCACAGACGAGGCACCCCGAGGGAACGGGACGAGCGCGTACGGGAGTTGATGTCGCTGGTCGGCCTGCCGAAGAGCCTCGCCGACGGGCTGCCGGGACAGCTGTCCGGCGGGCAGCGCCAGCGCGTCGCCATCGCCCGCGCCCTCGCCCTCGAACCGGACCTGGTGGTCGCCGACGAGCCGACGAGCGCCCTCGACGTGTCCGTACGCGCCCAGATCCTCAACCTGCTCCTCGACCTGAAGGAGCGCCTGGGGCTCGCGCTCGTCTTCGTGTCCCACGACATCCAGACCGTACGCAGGATGAGCGACCGCGTCGTCACGATGTACCTGGGCCGGATCGTCGAGGAGGCGCCGGCCGGGGAGAGCCTGACCCGCGCCCGGCACCCGTACACGCGCGCCCTGTTCTCCGCCACGCCCGGGCTGCTCGACCCCATCGACCCGATCCCGCTCGTCGGCCCCGTGCCGTCGGCGACCCGGCCGCCGAGCGGCTGCCCCTTCCGCACCCGCTGCTGGAAGGCGGACGAGGTGTGCGCCACCGCCATGCCGGAGAACCGACAGGCGGGCGAAGTACACCGGTTCCGCTGTTTCCATCCCGTGGCCGAGGGGGAATCGACCCACGACCTCGTCACCCAGGCCGCCGCCACGGCCGGAGCCACGGACAGCGCCACCGTCCCGCACAGCGCCACCCCAAGGGAGCATCCATGACCATGCCCGCCCCGCTGACCGGTGTCGTCCCGCCCGTCTGCACCCCCCTGACACCGGACCGCGAGGTGGACGTCCCCTCCCTCACCCGGCTCGTCGACCACCTGGTCGCGGGCGGCGTCGACGGTCTCTTCGTGCTCGGCTCGACCTCCGAGGTCGCGTACCTGACCGACCGGCAGCGCACACTGGTCGTCGAGACCGTCGTCCGCCATGCGGGCGGGCGCCTCCCGGTCCTGGCCGGGGCCATCGACATGACCACGCCCCGCGTCCTCGACCGCGCGCGGGCCGCCACCGAGGCGGGCGCGGACGCGGTCGTCGTCACCGCGCCCTTCTACACACGGACCCATCCGGCCGAGATCGCCCGCCACTTCCGGCTCGTCGCGGAGGGCTGCGGGGTGCCCGTCGTCGCGTACGACATTCCGGTGGCGGTGCACACGAAGCTGCCCGCGGAACTGGTCCTGGAGCTGGGCCGGGACGGTGTGCTGGCGGGCCTGAAGGACTCCAGCGGCGACGAGGGGGCGTTCCGGCGCGTGGTCCTCGGCAAGCGGGCGGAGCCGGGGCTCGCCGGGTTCGGTGTCCTGACGGGGTCGGAGCTCACCGTCGACTCGGCGCTGGCGATGGGCGCCGACGGTGTCGTGCCGGGACTCGGGAACGTCGACCCGGAGGGGTACGTGCGGCTCCACCGCGCCTGCCGTGAGGGTGACTGGGCGCGGGCGCGGGCCGAACAGGAGCGGCTGTGCGGGCTGTTCGGGATGGTGACGGCGGGCGATCCGGCGCGGATGGGCGGCAGTTCCGCGGCGCTCGGCGCGTTCAAGGCGGCGCTGCGGCTGCGCGGGATCATCGACTGCCCTGCCACGGCGGAGCCGCAGATCCCGCTGTCGGCGGCGGAGACCGAGCGGGTGGGCAAGCACCTGGCCACGGCCGGGCTGCTGTGAGACGCCGGCTCGCCCTCTGAGGGGTGCGCGTCCGATACCGGCCGGGCGGCGCCCGCGGCCCGGCCGTCGCTCAGGGCGAGGCCACGGAGCCCGGCGCGACAAGACCCGACTCGTAAGCGATGATGACGAGTTGGGCCCTGTCGCGGGCGCTCAGCTTCCCCATGATGCGGCTGACGTGCGTCTTCGCGGTCAGCGGGCTCAGGCCCAGCATGTCGGCGATCTCCTGGTTGTTCAGGCCGCGCGCGACGAGCCGCAGGACCTGCCGCTCCCGCTCCGAGAGCCCGTCGGGCCCGCCCTCGACGGGCACCCCGGTGTCCGGCGCCCGCAGCACCCGGGCGATCAGCCGGGCCGTGGGGCCCGGCGACAGGAGCGCGTCGCCGGCCGCCACCGTGCGGATGGCGTCCAGGAGTTCGGCGGGCCTGGTGTCCTTGACCAGGAAGCCGGACGCGCCCGCGCGCAGCGCGTCGACGACGTGCTCGTCGGTGTCGTACGTGGTCAGCATCAGGACCTTCACGCCCGCCAGGTCCTCGTCGGCGGCGAGCAGCCGTGTCGCCTCGATGCCGTCGAGGTCGGGCATGCGGATGTCCATGACGACGAGGTCGGCGCGTTCGGAGCGGGCCAGGTCGACCGCCGCGCGCCCCGTGCCCGCCTGCCCCACGACCTCCATGTCGGGCGCCGAGTCGACGAGCATCGCGAACGCGGCCCGCACCAGCGTCTGATCGTCGGCGAGGAGCACGCGGATGGGCACCGTCACGACAGGCCTCCCAGGGGAACGGATGCGAGCGGAAGCACCGCGGACACCAGGAATCCCCCTTCGGGCCGCGGGCCCGCGTCCAGGGTCCCACCGACCGTACGGGCCCGCTCCCGCATTCCGAGGAGTCCGAACCCCGGTGCGTGACCGTCCCCTTGGGCGCGGCCGCCGCGCCCGTCGTCCGCGACCCGCACGCACAGCGCCGCGTCCTCGGGGCGCACCGACACCCGCACGGTGATGTCGGGCCCCGCGTGCCGTACGACGTTGGTCAGCGCCTCCTGCACGATGCGGTAGGCCGCGGCGCCCACGGCGGCCGGTGCCCCGCAGTCCGTCACGGCGAGTTCGACGCGGGCACCCGCGGTACGGGCCGCGTCGGCGAGGTCGGGCAGGCCGTCGAGGCCCGGCAGCGGCCCGCGTGCCTCGTCCGCCGCCGCCCCGTCCTCGTCGTCGGAGCCGGAGCGCAACACCTGGAGCGTGGCGCGTAGTTCACCGCGGGCGGTGCGGCAGGTCTCGGCGACGTCGTCGAGCGCCTTGGCGACCGCGGCACGGTCGAGCCGGTCCGGGTCGGCGGCCAGGACGTGCGCGGCGACGGACGTCTGGACGCCGACGAGCGTGATGCTGTGCGCGAGCAGGTCGTGCAGGTCGCGGGCGACCCGCAGCCGCTCCTCGGCGACCCTGCGGCGTGCCTCCTCCTCGCGGGTGCGTTCGGCGCGTTCGGCGCGCTCCACCACGGAGGCGACGTACTGGCGGTGGATGCGCACGTACACGCCGAGCAGCAGGAACGCGACGATCCAGCCGGAGATCCGCAGCGACTGCGCGCCCTCGGCCATGCCTTCGTGGAACTTCACGCCCAGCATGACGCCCATGACGCCGGCGCCGATGAGGAGCGTGTTGCAGGGCCGGCTGCGGGAGGCCACGGTGAACAGCGCGACCATCGACACGGCCATGGGCGCGGTGTGGTTGTTGTCCAGGGAGTGGTAGGGCAGCAGGACCGCCATCAGGGCGAGCATGACGCGCAGCGGGGCGCGGCGCCGCCACACGACGACGACGTGGGCGACGAGCAGCAGCACCCAGCCGGCCATGTCCGGTGCCTGTCCGTTGTCCCGTACGACCTGCACGGTCACGGCGGCGCTGACGGCCATGGCGAGGGCGAACAGAGCGTCCGTGCGCAGCCGTTCGCCGGGGGCGGCCGGGCCGAGTACGCGCTCGACGAGGTCGCTGCGGACGCCGTGCCCCGCGCAGGGGCCGGGCTCAGGAGATTCCACCGCTCCATCTTCCGGCATACGGGCGCCCCTCCGGGAGAGGAGGGGCGCCGGGAAAGACCGGCTCAAGTCGACGGGACCCGGGCGGGCTCGGCCTCGTGGGCCGGCGGCGGGGCGGCCGGGGCGGGCCGGGACAGCGGTCCTGGCCACCAGACCTTCCTGCCGAGCGCCACGCTCGCGCTCGTCACCAGGTACGTGCGGACCAGGAAGGTGTCGAGCAGCACGCCGACGGCGATGATGAAGCCGAGCTCGACGAGTTGGACCAGCGGCATGTTGGTCAGCACGGCGAACGTGGCGGCGAGGACGAGGCCCGCGGAGGCGATGACGCCGCCGGTGGTGCGCAGCGCGGTGAGCGCGGCCGCGCCCGGTTCGGCGCCGTTCAGGCACTCCTCCCGCATCCGGTGCATCAGGAAGATCCCGTAGTCCACGCCGAGTGCGACGAGGAAGACGAAGGAGAGCAGCCCGAGGCCCGGGTCGGAGCCGTCGAACCCGAAGAGCGGCTCGAAGACGAGGCCCGCGATGCCGAGCGAGGCGCCCCACACCGCGACGACCGCGGCGAGCAGCAGCAGCGGCGCGACGAGGCTGCGCAGCAGGGCCACCAGGACGAGCAGGACGGCGCCGAGGACGAGCGGCACGACGATGTTCCGGTCGCGGACGTTGGTGTCCGCCAGGTCGAGTTGCTGCGCGCTGGGACCGCCGACGTACGAGCCGTCGAGCCCGTCGCGCAGTGCCTCGATGGTCTTGGTCTCGCCCGCGGACTCGGGCGCGGACTTCGCGGTGACGGTGATCTCGGTCCAGCCCGCGGCGGTACGTCCCCGCTCGGCGCGGCCCACGCCCTCGGTGTCGCGGATGCGCGCCAGGGAGTCGTCGGCCCGCCCGTCCGGCGTCATCACGGTGATGGGCTGGGTGCCCTGCGCGGGGTAGGCGGCGGCGAGGGTCTTCACGGCGGACACGGATTCGGGGGTCTTGGTGAAGGAGTCCTCCTGCTTGAGCGCGCCGGGCAGGTTGAACGCGCCGAGGGCGAGTGCGCCGAGCAGCACGGCTCCGCTCGCGAGCACGGTGAGCGGCCTGCGTTCCGCGGAGGTGCCCATCGCGGCGAAGAGGCTGCGCCGCTGCTTGGGTGTGGTCCCGAAGGCGGGTACGAGCGGCCAGAACACGCGTCGGCCGAGGAGGACGAGCACGGCGGGCAGCAGGGTCAGCATGGTCACGAGCGCGCACAGCACGCCGACGGTGCCGAGCGGTCCCATGCCGCGGCTGCTGTTGAGGTCGGCGGCGAGCAGGCAGAGCAGTCCGGCGGCGACGGTGCCGGAGGACGCGAGCACGGCGGGCCCGCAGCCGCGCAGGGCGGTGACCATGGCGTCGTAGGGCCGCTCGATCCTGCGCAGTTCCTCCCGGTAGCGGGCGACGAGGAGCAGCGCGTAGTCCGTGCCCGCGCCGAACACGAGGATGGTCATGATGCCCGAGCTCTGCCCGGTGACGGACGTGTCGAAGGCCTGGTTCAGTCCGTACGCGACGCCCATCGCGAGATAGTCGGCGACGCCCGCGACGGCGAGCGGCACGAGCCACAGGAACGGGCTGCGGTAGATGATGATGAGCAGCAGCGCGACGACGCCGGCGGTGGTGTAGAGCAGGGGGCCGCCGAGCGAGTTGTAGACCTCACTCGCATCGGTGTCGAGGGCCCCCGCGCCACCGACGTCGACGCTCAGTCCGCCCTCGCCGTGCGTGATGTCCCGCACGTCGTTGACCAGTGCGTCCCGCTTGTCCTCGTCCCGTCCGGGCTCGGTGCTCGCGACGGGGTACATGAGGGTGGTGCCGTCCTTGGAGGGGACGGCCTCCGGCTTGCCGACGAGCTTGTGGGCGTCGGCGACTTCGGCGACCTGGTCCGCGGCCGTCTTCCGGTCGGCGGGGGTGAGCCCGCCGTCCCGGTGGTAGACGAGCACGAGCTCGGTGGCCTCGCCGCCCGGCAACTTGTCCTGCAGGTTGGCGACTTCGGTGGAGGACGCGCTTGCCGGAAGGTAGTCGATGGCCCGGTCCGTCTGGACGTCGGCGAGCTTCGACGCGAACGGCGAGGCGATCGCGAGCACGACGATCCACAGCCCCAGAAACACCCAGGGCACGGTGCGCCGTCGCCGCGCCGGTGCGGCGTTGGTTGGTACGGCCCCCATGACGGGCCCCTTTCGACAGCGGTGACAGGTTCACGCCCTACCCTCCCGTCAGCCGCTGGAATTTCCCTCGGGCCCAGGGGCGAGGCGTGGGCTACGCCGTGGGGAGGCGGGCGGCCGGAACTACTCCCCGCGGAGTACGGGCAGCGCCTCCCGGAGCCGCCCCCAGCGCCGGACGCCGGGGAGGACGTACCGGAACAGGACGAACACCCCGGCGAACGCCGGGGTGTTCGGGAGGGTCACCGCCGCCCGGCGAGCCCCGCCCTCGCGCTCGCGCGCCGGGATCGGCTCAGGACGGCGTCCGTGCCGTCGCGAGGAGGCGTGTCACGTCCTCCGAGCAGATCGTCAGGGCGCAGCCCGCCGTGCTGAGCACATCGCGCTCGGCGGGGGTGTAGGGCCCGTCGGCGAGGGCGATGCGGGCGCCCTGGAGGAGCAGCGCGTCGCGGCCCGCGGGGGCGAGGTGCGGGGCCAGCGGGCCGAGCGCCTCGTGGAGTTCGATGGCGAGGCCGGGACCGCAGTCGGGTTCGGTGGCGCGCCCGGCGTCCGTGGCGAGCGCGTTGACGAGGGCGACGAGCCGGTCCTCCGTACAGTCCTCGTGGCCCGCGCCCTGCAGCGCGCAGACGGCCGTCTCGAGGACCGTGCGCGATCCGGTGCCGCCCGTGGAGAGGACCGCGAGGACGATCGTGTGGACGGCGTCGCGGAGCATCGCGGAGAGCCGGGTGGTGGTGGGGTGGTCGAGGACGTCCGGGTCGAACAGGTCCTGGCAGGCGGCGCACTGGATGACGGGGCCGCGGGTGCCCCGCGGCAGGACGGGCACGCCCAGCAGGACGAAGCGGCGCCGGCCCGTGAGGCGCTGGTAGTTGCGGTCGCCGCCGCACGCCGGGCAGAAGAACTCGCCGTCGCCCACGGCGTCCCAGGCCGTGTTCATGCCGATCACGCGCCTGCACAGCGCCCGCCCGCGTGAGACCGGCTTGGCGAGGATGCGGGAATTCCGGCCGTTTCGTCCCCGATCTGGCAGCATCACGCACCTCCGTAACTCCCCGGCTGCATTGCCGTGTTGGCGTGATGTTAGCCACATCGATGATGCGGCGTCAGCACCTCGCACAGGAGAGCGAGTCCGACATGGCCGGGAGATGACGCGGCCCCGCCCGCCGGAAGGGCGGACGGGGCCGGGCGGGGACGGGCGGCGGACTAGCGCGCCGCGCGGTTGACGGCGGAGACGACGGCCTTCAGGGAGGCGCGCGTCGTGTTCGCGTCGATGCCGATGCCCCACAGCACCTTGTCGCCGATCGCGCACTCGATGTACGAGGCGGCCTGCGCGGACGCGCCCTCGCTCATCGTGTGCTCCTGGTAGTCCAGCAGGCGCACGTCGATGCCGATGCCCTGCAGCGCGTCGAAGAAGGCGGAGATCGGGCCGTTGCCCGTACCGGTCAGAACCGTGTCCTCGCCGTCCAGCGTGGCCTCGACGGTGAGGCGGTCGACGCCGTCGGTGTCGGTCGTCGTCTGACCGTTCTTGACCTGAATCCGCCCCCACTGCGCCTCGGTGTTCCCGGGGTTCGGCAGGTACTCGTCCTGGAAGACGCTCCAGATCGCTCCGGGCGTGACCTCGCCGCCCTCGGCGTCGGTTTTCGTCTGGATGATCCTGGAGAACTCGATCTGCATGCGGCGGGGCAGGTCCAGCTTGTGGTCGTTCTTCAGGACGTACGCGATGCCGCCCTTGCCGGACTGTGAGTTGACGCGGATGACGGCCTCGTAGGACCGGCCGACGTCCTTGGGGTCGATGGGCAGGTACGGCACGGCCCACTCGACGTCGTCGACGGTCTTGCCCGCGGCGGCGGCCCGGCCCTCCAGCGCGTCGAAGCCCTTCTTGATGGCGTCCTGGTGGGAGCCGGAGAAGGCGGTGTAGACCAGGTCGCCCGCGTAGGGGTGGCGGGGGTGGACCTCCATCTGCGTGCAGTACTCGTACACGCGGCGGACCTCGTCGATGTCGGACAGGTCGATCTGCGGGTCGACGCCCTGCGAGAAGAGGTTCATGCCCAGCGTCACCAGGTCGACGTTGCCGGTGCGCTCGCCCTGACCGAACAGGCAGCCCTCGACGCGGTCGCCGCCGGCCATGACGGCCAGCTCGGCGGCGGCGACGGCGGTGCCGCGGTCGTTGTGCGGGTGGATGGAGAGGCAGACGAACTCGCGCCGGGACAGGTTGCGCGACATCCACTCGAAGCGGTCCGCGTGCGTGGAGGGCGTGGAGCGCTCGACCGTGGCGGGCAGGTTCAGGATGATCTCGCGGTCGGCGTCGGGCTGCCAGACGTCCATGACGCCCTCGCAGACCTCCAGGGCGAAGTCCAGCTCGGTGTCGGTGAAGATCTCGGGGCTGTACTGGTATCCGAAGGTCGTACGGTCGTCGAGCAGCTTGTCGGCGTACTCCATGACCAGGCGCGTGCCGTCGACGGCGATCTGCTTCACGGCGTCCCGCGAGCCGCGGAAGACCACATCGCGCCACACGGGTGCAGTCGCGTTGTACAGGTGGACGGTCGCGCGCCGGGCGCCCTTCAGGGACTCCACCGTGCGCTCGATGAGCTCTTCGCGCGCCTGCGTCAGGACGGAGATGGTCACGTCCTCGGGGATCGCGTTCTCGTCCTCGATGATCGACCGTACGAAATCGAAGTCCGTCTGGCCCGAGGAGGGGAAGCCGACCTCGATCTCCTTGTAGCCCATGCGGACCAGCAGGTCGAACATGGCGCGCTTGCGGGCCGGGGACATCGGGTCGATCAGCGCCTGGTTGCCGTCGCGCAGGTCGGTGGAGAGCCAGCGGGGAGCGACCGTGATCCGCTGGTCGGGCCAGGTGCGGTCGGGGATGTCGACCTGCTCGTACTGCCCGTACTTGTGGATCGGCATGGAAGTGGGGCGCTGGAAGTTCGGCATGTGCGGGGCTCCTCGGAAGTGTCCTGAAGGACGGCCGACGGTCTTAGCGCAACGCCGAACTCCGCGGGGAGGGGGTCGGCCTCGACTACAGGCCCTCGCCGCGGCAGCTAAGGAGAAGCAGCCCGAATCGCATGATGTGCCGCAGCCTAGCCGAGCCGCGCTCGATCGCGCGGGCCCGTATCAGTATGCGGGACCGTGGCCGGATAAACCCCTAGTGCTGATCAATCCCTCTATTTCAGCAATCATGGTCGCAGGTAGTGACAGTGGCATGACCCAGTGCCACATTGCCGCCATGACCGTCAACCCACGAGCCTTCGAGCCCGTCTTCTGCACCATCGTGCCGCCCCACGTCCTGGACACGCTCGCCCAGAGCCAGGACCCCGCGCTCGCCGGACCCGCCCGCCGCACCCTGGAGCGGGACTCCATCGAGCGCACGCACCGCCGTCTGACGACCGTCATCGGCGCGCCCGGCGCCACCCCGCCCAAGGAGGCCACGGCGGGCAAGCCGCACCGCACGATCTACGACGCCAAACACCGCACGGAGCTCCCGGGCCGCAAGGTGCGGAGCGAGGGCGACAAGCCGGGCAAGGACGCCACCGTCAACCGCGCGTACGCGGGCCTCGGCGCGACCTTCGAGCTGTACCAGAAGTCGTACGACCGCAATTCCATCGACGGCAACGGCCTGCCGCTGAACGCGACGGTCCACTACGGCGAGGACTACGGGAACGCCTTCTGGAACGGCGAACAGATGGTGTTCGGCGACGGCGACAACGAGATCTTCCTGGACTTCACCATCCCCGTGGACGTCATCGGCCACGAGCTCACCCACGGCGTGGTGCAGTACACGGCGAACCTCACGTACTTCGGCCAGCCGGGCGCCCTGAACGAGTCGATGGCGGACGTCTTCGGCTCGATGATCAAGCAGTACACGCTGGGCCAGACCGCCCAGGAGGCCGACTGGCTGATCGGCGCGGGCCTGCTCGCCCCGCGCGTCACCGGCAAGGCGCTGCGCTCCATGAAGGAGCCCGGCACGGCGTACGACGACGACGTGCTCGGCAAGGACCCGCAGCCCGCCGACATGGACCACTATGTGCGCACGGGCCGCGACAACGGCGGCGTACACATCAACTCCGGCATCCCGAACCGGGCGTTCTACCTGGTCGCCGACGCCCTCGGCGGTCACTCGTGGGAGCGGGCCGGACAGATCTGGTACACCGTCCTGACCGGCGGCGAGCTGGCGCAGGACGCCTCCTTCACCGACTTCGCGAAGCTGACGGTGGCCGCCGCCCGCACGAAGTACGGCGACGGGGACGAGCTCAAGGCCGTCATCGACGCGTGGTCCACGGTCAAGGTCCCCGCGACCGACTGATGACGTGCTACCGGCCGCCCGCCCGGTGGAGTAGACAGGACCCATGCGTATCCAGGTGAAGCGGACCGGAGGATTCGCGGGCATCGACCGGCATGCCGAGGTGGACACCTCGGAGCTGGCCGATGCCCCGGAATGGCACGCCCTGGCCGAACAGGCCGTGGCCGAGGGACGGGGCGCCCCGCCGATAGGGGTGCCGGACGGCTTCAACTACCAGCTGACGGTGGACGGGCAGACGGTGTACTGCTCGGACCCGCGGCTGACGGAGCCGCAGCGGAAGCTGATCTCGCGCGTACTGAAGGAGGGCGCCTAGCCATAGGCCCGACAGAAACTTGAGGGGTGTTCACTTTTTCCGCGCACGACCATTGACTTCCGTACTGGCCGGTACGGAAGATCCCGCCCATGGCAGCGAGCGCGGCACCGGCGAGACCACCGTTCCCTGAGTTCCCCCGCGACTTCCTGTGGGGCGTCTCCACATCGGCCCACCAGATCGAGGGCGCCGCCGACGAGCGCGGCGCCTCCGTCTGGGACGCGTTCACGGCCGTGCCGGGGAACGTGAAGGACGGCTCGACGGCCGCGGTCGCCTGCGACCACTACCACCGCTACCGCGAGGACGTGGCGCTCGTCCGCGACCTCGGCGTGGACGCGTACCGCTTCTCGGTCTCGTGGCCGCGCGTGCTGCCCGCCGGGGCGGGCGCGGTGAACCCGGCGGGCCTGGACTTCTACGACCGCCTCGTCGACGAGCTGTGCGCGGCGGGCGTACGGCCCGTCCCCACCCTCTTCCACTGGGACACCCCGCTCGTCGTGCAGCAGGCGGGCGGCTGGCTGAACCGGCGCACCGCCGAGCGGTTCGCCGAGTACGCGGCGGTGGTCGCGGCCCGCATCGGCGACCGCGTCACCAAGTGGATCACCCTCAACGAACCGGCGGAACACACCCTGCTGGGCCACGCCCTCGGCCAGCACGCCCCCGGCGAACGGCTCCTGTTCGACGCGCTGCCCGCCGCCCACCACCAGCTCCTCGCGCACGGCCTCGCCGTACGGGCGCTGCGTGCGGCCGGCGCCCGCGACATCGGCATCGCCAACTCGCACGGCCCGACGTGGCCCGCGTCCGACACCGAGGACGACACGGCCGCCGCCGACTTCTACGACCTGCTCCTCAACCGCCTCGTCGCGGACCCGCTGCTCCTCGGCGACTACCCGGAGGGCATCGGGGAGCTGATGCCCTCAAAGGACCTCGCGGCGGACCTGAAGGTGATCTCCGAGCCGCTGGACTGGTACGGGATCAACTTCTACCAGCCGACGAAGGTGGGCGCGCCGCTCCCCGAGGGCACGGCGACGGAGTTCGCGGGGGTCACGCTCCCGCCCGAACTCCCCTTCTCACCGCGGCGGATCGACGGCTTCCCGGTCACGGACTTCGGCTGGCCGGTCGTCCCCGACGCCCTCCCCGAACTCCTCACCGCCTTCCGCGACCGGTACGGCGACCGGCTCCCGCCCCTCGTCATCACCGAGAACGGCTGCTCGTACGACGGACTCGACGACCAGGACCGCATCGCCTACCTCGACGGCCATCTACGAGCGCTGCACCGCGCGCTGCGGGCGGGAGCGGACGTGCGTGGCTACTTCATCTGGTCGCTGATCGACAACTTCGAGTGGGCGGAGGGGTATCGGCAGCGGTTCGGTCTCGTGCACGTCGACCACGCCACGCAGGTGCGCACGCCCAAGGCGTCGTACCACTGGCTGCACGAGGTCCTGCGGGCGCGCCGCCCATGACGTCGATTGCGCTGCGGGAGCCGGCCGAACGGGTCGGCCGGGGCTGGACGGCCTCGCTGTCGCTCGCCAACGGCGCGATCTGGGTGGGCTGGTACGGGCCGCTGCAGATCCTGCTCGCCGTCCAGGCGGAGGACCTCGCGCCGGCGGGCACGTCCAAGGAGACCGTCCTCGCCTGGGTGACGGGCGTCGGCGCGGTCGTCTCCCTCGCCGCGAACCCGTTCTTCGGCGCGCTCTCGGACCGTACGACGTCCCGCTGGGGCAGGCGCACCCCGTGGATCGTGGCGGGCACGGCCGGCGGCGCGCTCTCGCTCCTCCTGCTCTCCTCGGCGGACTCGGTGGGACGGCTGGCGGTGGGCTGGTGCCTGGTCCAGCTCACCCTGAACGCCGCGTTCGCGGCGGTGACGGCCGCCGTGCCCGACCGTGTGCCGCGTCTGCAGCGGGGCTCGGTGGGCGGGTGGCTGGGCGCGGCGCAGCTGCTGGGCGTGGTGGTGGGGACGGGGCTCGCGACGGCGGCGGGCGGGACGGGCGCGGGGTACGCGGCCTGCGCGGTCTTCACGGTGGTGGGCGTCCTGCCCTACGTCGTACACCACCGGGACCTGCGCCTGTCGGCCGCCGACCGGCCGCCGTGGTCCCTGCGGGGCTTCCTCGCGGGCTTCCGCCTGAGCCCGCGCCGCCACCCGGACCTGGCGTGGGCGTGGCTGACCCGGTTCCTGCTGAACGTCAGCAACTCCCTGGTGCTGCTCTACCTTCTCTACTTCCTCCGCGACCGCCTGCACCGCCCCGATCCGGACGAGGGCGTGCTGGTCCTCACGGCGGTGAACGGCGCGACGATGCTCGCCACCGTCGTCGTGGGCGGCGCCTGGTCGGACCGGACGGCCCGCCGCAAACCGTTCGTGATGTGGTCGGGCGCGCTCATGGCGGTGGCGACGGCGATGCTGGCCCTCTGGCAGACCTGGCCCGGCGCGATCGTCGCGGCGGCGGTGCTCGGCATCGGCTTCGGCGTCTTCACGTCGGTGGACTTCGCGCTGATGACGGACGTCCTGCCCGCGGCGGCGGACCGCGGCAAGGACCTGGGCATCATCAACGTGGCCAACTCCCTCCCCCAGGTGGCGGCCCCCGCCCTGGCGGCCCCGATCGTGACCCACCTGGGCGGCTACCGGGCGCTGTACCTGACGGCGGCGGTGATCGGGCTGACGGGGTCGGTGCTGGTGACGCGGATCAGGGGAGTGCGGTGAGGATGCCGCTCAGAAGCCGAGCTTGCGCAGCTGGCGCGGGTCCCGCTGCCAGTCCTTGGCGACCTTCACGTGCAGGTCCAGGAAGACGGGCGTGCCGAGCAGCGCCTCGATCTGCTTGCGGGACTTGATGCCGACGTCCTTGAGGCGCTTGCCCTTCGGGCCGATGATGATGCCCTTCTGGCTGGGCCGCTCGATGTAGACGAACGCGTGGATGTCGAGCAGCGGCTTGTCGGCGGGGCGGTCCTCGCGGGGCAGCATCTCCTCGACCACGACCGCGATGGAGTGCGGCAGCTCGTCCCGCACACCCTCCAGCGCCGCCTCGCGGATCAGCTCCGCGACCATGACCTGCTCGGGCTCGTCCGTGAGGTCGCCCTCGGGGTAGAGCGCGGGGCCCTCCGGCAGCAGCGGCACGATGAGGTCCGCGAGCAGGCCGACCTGCTGGTCGCCGACGGCCGACACCGGCACGATCTCGGCCCACTCGAAGCCCAGCTCCTTGCCGAGCTGGTCGATGGCGATGAGCTGCTCGGCGAGCGTCTTGCTGTCGACCAGGTCCGTCTTCGTGACGATCGCGATCTTCGGCGTCTTCTTGATGGAGGCGAGCTCCTTGGCGATGAACCGGTCGCCGGGGCCGAGCTTCTCGTTCGCGGGCAGGCAGAAGCCGATCACGTCGACCTCGGCCCACGTCGTGCGCACGACGTCGTTGAGCCGCTCGCCGAGCAGTGTGCGCGGCTTGTGCAGCCCCGGCGTGTCCACCAGGATCATCTGCGCGTCGGGACGGTGCACGATGCCGCGCACCGTGTGCCGCGTGGTCTGCGGCTGGTCGGCGGTGATCGCCACCTTCTTGCCGACCAGAGCGTTCGTGAGGGTGGACTTGCCCGCGTTGGGGCGGCCGACGAAGCAGGCGAAGCCGGCGCGGTGGACGGCCTCGGACGGCTCGGCTGAAGACGGGGTACGAACGCTCATGGCGCCCATTGTCCCTGATCCCCGGAGCCCCGCCGCACCGCCCGGCCCGAAGAGGGAGCCCCGGGAGTCCGTCTTCGGGGGCGGAGACCCGCCCGGAGGGTGGTGGGCGGAGGGCTCAGCCCGCCTCGACCCGCGCCCTGACCTCGCCGTCCGCCCCCGCCAGGAACACCGGCGTCCCGGCCCCGCCCAGGTCCCGTACCGCGGCGAGATCCTCGTCGGCGACCGCCTCCGCCCCGGAGACGACCGCTGCCGCCTCCAGCGACTCCGCACCGGACGCCACGGCCATGGCGACCGCCGTCCTCAGCGCGGACAGCCGAAGCGAGTCGAGAGCGACCGTCCCCGCCACGTACGTGCGTCCCGTCTCGTCCCGCACCGCCGCACCCTCGGGCACGCCGTTGCGGGCCCTCGCGGAACGGGCCAGGGTGACGATCTTGCGGTCCTCGGGGTCAAGCGCGGCGCTCTCAGTCATGCCCCGAGCATACGGAGCACGCCCCGCGGGACCGCCACCGGATGGACCGGCTACCCGGCCACCGGGTAGATCGACCCGCGCCGCCCCTCGGGCGAGGCCAGCCACGCCAGCTTCCCCGCGGTGTCCACCTCGGCGTCCGGCATCGGCGTGTGCAGCACGATGGTGAGGTCGGGCCTGGCCGGCACCTTCAGCTGCGTCGACTCCAGGAACAGCGTCCCCACCACCGGGTGCTCGATCTCCTTGGCGACCTGCCCGCCGGGCAGGATGTCCCGCCGCTCCCACAGCTCCACGAAGTCCTGGCTCACCGTCTTCGCCTCGGCGATCACCGCCGCGAACCCGTCGTCGTCGGGATGCTCCGAGCACGCGGCCCGGTACATCGCCACGACCTGCGGCGCGTTCCGCTGCCAGCTCCGCGCGCGGGCCCGGTAGATGGGGTCGGTGAAGAAGGTGAGCAGACAGTTCTCGGACGTCTCCGAGCGCATCCCGAGCACCGACGCGGCCGCGTCGTTGTACATGACGCAGTTCCAGTACGCGTCCATGATGTGCGCCGGCTGCGGCATCCACGTGTCGATGAGCCGGTGCAGCCCCTCGCACATCTCCCGGTCGTCCCTGGCGACCTCGGGCCGCGGCGGATTGAGCCCGGCAAGCACGTACAGATGGCGCCGCTCGGCGCCGCTCAGCTTCAGCACGCGCGCCACGGAGTCCAGGACCTGCGGCGACACGGAGATGTCGCGGCCCTGCTCCAGCCACTGGTACCAGGACGCCCCGACCCCGGCGAGCACGGCGACCTCCTCGCGGCGCAGCCCCGGGGTGCGGCGGCGGGCCCCGCCGTCGGGAAGCCCGGCCTCCGCGGGGCTGACCCGCGCACGCCGGCTCATCAGGAACTCCCGGAGCTCCCCGAGCCGCCGCGCCTTGGACGCGCCGCCGTCGGACGCCGTCATCGATGCCGTGCCCGCCGCTTCCGCTGCCGCCATATGGCGCTCCCCCAAGCCCTGACTGGTGTTCCGACCACCAGCATAAGTTCCCGCTCCCCACGTCTATTCCGGCCGACGCAAGCTCTTGACCATGGCGATCGACACCACCACTGCCCCGTCCCCCCAGGCCGCACCACCGGCGCCGCAGCCGCGCGGCCCGAAGCTCTCCACCCGCGACAAGCTCGTCCTCTTCGTGCTCTGCGCCGCGCAGTTCATGGTCGCGCTGGACTTCTCCGTACTGAACGTCGCACTGCCCGTGCTCGGCCCCGACCTCGGCATGAGCCACTCCGCGCTCCAGTGGGCGGTGACCGCCTTCGCGCTGCCGTCCGGCGGTTTCCTGCTCCTCTTCGGCAGGACCGGTGACCTCTTCGGGCGCCGCAAGCTGTTCCTCGCGGGTCTCGCGCTCTTCGGCCTCGCCTCGCTGCTCGCCACGTTCGCGTGGGACCCGGCGTCGTTCCTCGCCGGGCGCGCGCTGCAGGGGGTGGGCGCGGCGGCCATCGTGCCGACCGGCATGTCCCTCCTGACGACCACGTTCCCCGAGGGCCCGCAGCGCGACCGCGCGCTCGGCATCTCCGGCACGCTGCTCTCGCTCGGCTTCACGGTCGGCATGGTGCTGGGCGGCGTACTGACCGACACCCTCGGCTGGCGTTCCACGATGGGCCTGCTGACCCTCTTCGCGCTGATCGTGCTGCCGCTGGCGCCGGGCCTGCTGCCCGAGTCCCGTACCCCGGACCGCCCGCGCCTGGACGTCCCCGGCGCCGTGACGGTCACCGGCGGTCTGCTCTCCCTGATCTACGCCCTGTCCACGGCGGCCCAGCGCGGCTTCGGCGGCACGGACGTCATCGTCACGCTGGTGGCGGGCGTCCTCCTGCTCGCGGCCTTCGGATACGTCGAGTCGCGCGCCGCGTCCCCGCTCGTGTCGCTGCCGATGCTGCGCCGCCGCACGGTGGCGTGGGGCAACCTCGGCGGTCTGGTCACGTTCTCGATGATGTCGACGGTCGTGTTCGTGCTGACCCTCTACTTCCAGGAGGTGCTGCGCCTCTCGGCCTTCGAGACCGGCCTGATCTTCGGTGCGCAGGGCGTCCTGTCGGTGGTCGCCGGCGTGTACGCGCCCCGGGTCATCGGCCGCTTCGGCGCACGCCGCACGCTGGTCGGGTCGCTGGTCGGCCAGGGCCTGCTGGGGGCCGCGCTGCTCGGCATCGGTGAGGGCGGCCGGTCGGTGTGGCTGGCCACGGCGGCCGTGTCGGTGGCGAGCATGTTCCACCTGGGCGCGATCGTGTCGTACGGCGTGACGGTCACGTCGGGCGTCCCCGACGAGGAGCAGGGCCTGGCGACGGGCCTGGTCACCTCCACGCAGCAGGTGGGCCTCACCGTCGGCATACCGGTGCTCGGTGTCCTCGCGACGACGGGCTCGGACCTGCTGTCGGGCACGCGGACGGTCCTGGCGATCGACGCGGCGGTGGTGCTCGTGACGGCGGCCGCGGTGGCGGTCGGGCTCGGCGGGCGCAAGCGCGCGTGAGCCCCGCGGACCGGTGTGACCCGGCCCAGCCCCGTCAGGGCCGGGCCGCCGTCACGTCACGCGTCGGAATCGGGGCTCGGACGACCGAGGACAGGAAGGCGACCCAGGTGTCCGGGCCCACCGCGACGACCGCGCCCCGCGGGCGTGCGGAGTCGCGGATCAGGACCGTCCTGCCGGTCCAGGCGATCTCCACGCAGTCCTCTCGGGGATCCCCGCTCGCACTGCTCTTGCGCCATGACCATGTGCTGACCACGCTTCTCCTCCACCCCGGGTGCGGAAGGCCAGCCGGCCCAGCACGGCTGGTGCAGAGGGACGTAGCACCTCTTCCAGGATAACGGCGCGACATACATATATGAACGACCGGTTTCCCGCCAAGGTCCGTTGCGTGCCGTGGGATTGATGATGCGTCAGGCGGCTTCGACCGGCGAAAGCAGCCGTTCCAGTTCGTCGGCACCCTCCTCGGCCCGCGCCGCCAGCATCCGCAGCATGTCGACGTTGCGCTCCTTGACGGCGAGATCCTCCAGCTCCCAGAACCTCTCCAGGTAACGCCCGCTCTCCTCGGGGGAGTTGGTGGTGTAGGAGTCACCCCGGGGGTTTTCCAGGTAGAGCGAGTCCGGCATCTCGTCCGCCTCGAACTCGAAGAGCGTGAAGGGGCCCTGGATACCGGGGTGCGCGCCGACGCTGAAGGGGAGGATCTGAATGCTCACCTTCGGCAGCGAGGCGAGCTCCGCGAGGCGCTCCAACTGGGCCCGCATGACGCCACGTCCGCCGACCTGACGGCGCACGACCGATTCGTCGAGGATGTAGAAGATCTCCCGGTCACCCGACGTCAGCGTGTCCTGGCGGGAAAGGCGCACCTCGATGGCGCGCTCGACCGCCTCGTTGTCGATCCCCTTGTCGTACGCCCGCATGATCGCGCGGCCGTACTCCTCGGTCTGCAAAGGACCCGGCACCTGGAGGGAGTTGTACGCCCGCACGATCGACGCCGACGACTCCAGCGCCAGGAACTGCAGGAACTCCTTGCTGTACAGGTCGCGGTACTCCGTGTACGGCATCTTGCGGCTGCCCCGCGCGAGGTCGAGCAGTTCCTCGATCTTGCGGCGGTCCCGGATCCCGTACGCGTCCAGGAGGGGGCGCAGGTCGTTGACGGAGATGCCGACCTCGCCAGCCTCGATCCGGATCAGCTTGGAGGGGCTCCACTCCATCTTCGCGGCGACCTGCCGCTGTGTGAGACGCGCGGCGGTCCGCGCCTTTCGGAGCTCGGTGCGCAGCCGCAGCCGCTGAAGTGCCGCACTTGGCGCGCTCATGATGGCTCCACCCCCAACCGGACCGTGCGAGGTGCAACATAGCAGACTAGCAGCTTACTCATCGAGACCTTCCGGGACGACAGTTCACGCCACTGCCAGGAGACCTCGTAGCGCACGCACGCGCAACCGCAGCGGCGGAGCCGAGGCCGACAGTTGCCGAGTAGCTATATCGCACTTGGCGAGCCCACGATGCGCAACGTGTCCGACAGTACTACCCATGTCGCCACGTCCAGGCTACGATATGGCAGAGGGTAGCCTGCTCAACTGACCGTCGTCGCAAGGAGGTTGGGAACAGAGCCGATCAGGTGCGGACCCACTCCACCGAGTGCCGTCGGCACCGCTGATTTCCCCCTTCCTGGCGCCACCCGTTCGTGGCTCGCCGCGGTATCCACGACTTGCGTGGAACCAGGAAGGAGTACAGCCCGATGGCCGAAAAGCCTGACGGGCGCCGCACCATCCGCACGTGGACCGAACGGGCCGCACTGTCGGCCCCGTGGGTGAGCCTCTTGGTGATGATCCAGGAGATCATCGACAGGTGGGTGCTGCCCCACGTGTGAACGCGAACTGACCCCGGCCTGAGGCCGGGGCCAGCTGCGGCGGACGCCATCGCACAGACGTTTCCACTCCGAGTTCCTTGGCCGGCAGCCCGGAGTGGGAGCGTTTTCGGATCCGCCTGTCACTCCATTCTGCCTGTCCCACCACCCCGATGGCGAGGGCCTGTTGGGACACTTCGCCGGGTGCGCTCCCGCGCCGCGCACGCCCCTCAGGGACGGTCGAGCCGCAGCCGCTCCGCCCGGGGCAGTTTCGCGACCACCAAGTCGTACGAGTCCTCGACGAGCTCCCGGACCTGCCGGTCGGGCAGGCCGCCGTCGACGGTCACCGTGTTCCAGTGGCGCTTGTTCATGTGCCAGCCCGGCACGATCTCCGGATGCGCCGCCCGCAGCCGGGCGGCGATGTCCGGCTCGCACTTCAGATTGACGGTGAGCGGGCGTCCGTCGAGGGCCGTGAGCGCGAACATCTTCCCGGCCACCTTGAAGACGGACGTCTCCGGCGTGAACGGGAAGTCCTCCACCGCGCCGTTGAAGGAGAGGCAGAACGCGCGCAGGCCCTCGGGCGTCACCCGGTCTCCCCCGCCCTCTCCGCCCCGGCACCGGCGGCCACGGGCTCCACGAGCACCGTCATGATGCGGTTGCGGCGGCCCGCGGCGGACTCCGCGGTGAGCTTCAGCTCGCGCGCGTCCGGCAGCGGCACGGTCGCGGAGGCCCCCGCGATCGGGACGCGGCCCAGCTGCTTGGCGAGGAGGCCGCCGACGGTCTCCACGTCCTCGTCGTCGAACTCGTCGACCCCGAAGAGCTCCCCGAGGTCGCCGATGTCTAGGCGGGCCGTCACGCGGTAGCAGCCGTCGGCCAGCTCCTCGACGGGCGGCAGCTCGCGGTCGTACTCGTCGGTGATCTCGCCGACGATCTCCTCGAGGATGTCCTCGATGGTCACGATGCCGGCCGTGCCGCCGTACTCGTCGATGACCACGGCCACGTGATTGCGCTCCTGCTGCATCTCGCGCAGCAGGTCGCCCGCGTTCTTCGTGTCCGGGACGAAGGTGGCCGGGCGCATCGCCGTCGACACCAGCTCGGACTCGCTGTCCCGGTTGATGTGCGTCTTGCGGGCCAGGTCCTTCAGGTACACCATGCCGACGATGTCGTCCTCGCTCTCGCCCGTCACCGGTATGCGCGAGAAGCCGGAGCGCAGGGCGAGGGTCAGGGCCTGGCGGATCGTCTTGAACCGTTCGATGGCTACCAGGTCCGTGCGCGGGACCATGACCTCCCGTACGAGCGTGTCGCCGAGCTCGAAGACGGAGTGGACCATGCGCCGCTCCTCGTCCTCGATCAGCGACTCCTTCTCGGCGAGGTCCACCATCGCGCGCAGCTCGGCCTCGGAGGCGAACGGGCCGCGCCGGAAGCCCTTGCCGGGCGTGAGCGCGTTGCCGATGAGGATCAGGAGCGGCGGGATCGGGCCCATGACGCGGGCCAGCGGCAGCAGGACGTACGCCGCGGCGGTCGCCGTGTTCAGCGGGTGCTGACGGCCGATCGTGCGCGGGGACACCCCCACGGCGACATAGCTGACCAGGACCATCACGCCGATGGCGACCGCGAGGGCGTGCCAGGTCTCGTCGAACTCCTGGAGGCAGGCGTACGTCACCAGGGCCGCCGCGGCCATCTCGCACGCCACCCGCACGAGCAGCGCCACGTTGAGGTACCGCGTCGGGTCGGCGGCGACCTGCGCGAGCTTCGCGCTGCCGCGCCGCCCGGAGCGGACCGCCTCGTCCGCGCGGAAACTGGAGACCCGGGCGATGCCCGCCTCGGCGCACGCCGCGAGCCAGGCCACGACGACCAGGGCGACCGCGCCGGCGATCAGCTGAGGGTTCATGGCGCTACGAGACCGTGGGCGCCGGGGACGGGCCGGTGAGGCCCTTCTCGGCGCGCCAGCCGTCGACGATCGCGGCCTGGAGGCCGAACATCTCGGCCTTCTCGTCGGGCTCCTCGTGGTCGTACCCGAGCAGGTGCAGGACGCCGTGGACGGTGAGGAGCTGGAGCTCCTCGTCCATGGAGTGCTGCGTCGGGGCGTCCTTGCCCTGCTGGGTGGCGACCTCGGGGCAGAGCACGATGTCGCCGAGGAGGCCCTGCGGCGGCTCCTCGTCGTCCTTCATGGGCGGCCGCAGCTCGTCCATGGGGAAGGACATGACGTCCGTGGGCCCCGGCAGGTCCATCCACTGGATGTGCAGCTGCTCCATGGCGTCGGTGTCCACGACGATCACCGAGAGCTCGGAGAGCGGGTGGATGCGCATCCGCGCGAGGGCGTAGCGGGCGATGTCGAGGATCGCCTGCTCGTCGACCTCGGTTCCGGACTCGTTGTTGACGTCGATCGACATGGTGCTGCTGGTCTACTTCCCGTTGTTGCCGCTGCTGCGGCTGTCGTGCTGCTCGTACGCGTCGACGATACGGCCGACCAGCTTGTGCCGGACCACGTCGTTGGACGTGAGCCGCGAGAAGTGGATGTCCTCCACGCCGTCGAGGATCCGCTGCACCTCGCGCAGACCGCTCTTGGTGCCGCCCGGCAGGTCGACCTGGGTGATGTCGCCGGTGATGACGATCTTCGAGTCGAAGCCGAGGCGGGTCAGGAACATCTTCATCTGCTCGGCGCTGGTGTTCTGCGCCTCGTCGAGGATGATGAACGCGTCGTTCAGCGTCCGGCCGCGCATGTACGCGAGGGGGGCGACCTCGATGGTGCCCGCCGCCATGAGGCGCGGGATGGAGTCGGGGTCGAGCATGTCGTGCAGGGCGTCGTAGAGCGGGCGGAGGTACGGGTCGATCTTCTCGTACAGGGTGCCCGGCAGGAAGCCGAGCCGCTCGCCCGCCTCGACCGCGGGACGCGTCAGGATGATGCGGTTGACCTGCTTGGACTGGAGGGCCTGCACGGCCTTGGCCATGGCCAGGTAGGTCTTGCCCGTGCCCGCGGGCCCGATGCCGAAGACGATGGTGTGCTTGTCGATCGCGTCGACGTACCGCTTCTGGTTGAGGGTCTTGGGGCGGATGGTGCGGCCGCGGGACGAGAGGATGTTCTGCGTGAGGACCTCGGCGGGGGTCTCCTCCGCGCCGTTGCCGTTCTCGTCCGCCCTCAGCATGGCGATCGAGCGTTCCACTGCGTCCTCCGTCATCGGCTGACCGGTGCGGAGCACCAGCATCATCTGGTCGAACAAGCGCTGGATGAGAGCGACTTCGGGGGCGCTGCCCACGGCGCTGATCTCATTGCCCCGGACGTGGATGTCGGCCGCCGGGAAGGCCTTCTCGATCACCCGCAGCAGGGCGTCGCCGGAGCCGAGAACCGTCACCATCGGGTGGTTGGCCGGGACGGCGAAGTGGGCTCGGGCCCTGTCCTGCGCGTCGGTGTGAGTCGTGGGTGTCTGAGTCATGGGCCGGCTCTGTAGGCCTGCTCATCCTCCTCGTGCGGGGCTTGGTGGCCGCTCGACAGCCTTGCTCTCCCAAGAGTACGACGCGGCGCGGGACAGGCCGTAGGCCTTTTCCCCCCTTCCGCCTCAGCTCTTCCGCTACGCCGACCGGAACCCGATCGTCGGCACGGCCCTGCGGAGCGGCCACGGGCGCGCCGCGGCGGGCAGCAGGGACTGCAGGAAGGCGTAGCGCCGCAGGGCCAGGGGGTCCTGGTCGTCGAATTCGCGGACCCGGCGCCACCACGCGCCCACCTCCGCCCAGCCGGGCGCCGACAGGGAGCCGCCGAACTCCTGGACGGAGAGCGCGGCGGTGAGGCCGGCGAAGGCGAGCCGGTCCGCGAGGGGCCACTCGGCGAGGGTGCCGGTGACGAACCCGGCGACGAAGACGTCTCCGGCGCCGGTGGGGTCGAGCGCCTCGACCTCGATGGCCGGGACCTCCGCCGTCTCGCCGGTCCGCCCGTCCACGGCGTACGCGCCCTCCGCGCCGAGGGTCACCACGGCGAGCGGCACGTGGTCGGTGAGGGCGCGGGCCGCCGCGCGGGGGCAGGAGGTGCGGGTGTAGCGCATCGCCTCCTCCGCGTTGGGCAGGAACGCCTCGCAGTGCGCCAGGTCGGGCAGGGCCGCGAGGTCCCAGCGGCCGGTGTCGTCCCAGCCGACGTCGGCGAAGATGCGGGTGCCGCTGCGTGCGGCCTGCGCGATCCAGGGGGCGCGGGCGCCGGGCGTCAGGGAGGCGACGGCGGCACGCGCGCGGGGCGGGCAGGACGGGGCGCCTCCGTCGGGGGCGTCGGCGTCCGGCGGCGGCTCGTGGCCATGGCTCACCATGGTGCGTTCGCCCTCGTACGCCATGGAGACGGTCACCGGGGAGTGCCAGCCGGGCACGGTGCGTGACGGGGTGAGGTCGATGCCCTCTCCCTGTTCGAGGGCGTCCCAGCAGTACTCCCCGTAGTGGTCGTCCCCGAAGGCCGCGGCGAGCGAGGTGTGCAGGCCGAGCCGGGCGAGGGCGGTCGCCATGTTGGCGACGCCCCCGGGGCTCGATCCCATGCCGCGGGCCCAGGACTCGGTCCCGCGCACGGGCGCCGAGTCGAGGCCGGTGAAGATGATGTCGAGGAAGACCGTGCCGGTGAGGTAGACGTCGCAGTCCGGATCCCCGGCTCTGCGGGCCGCTTTCAGCGGGTCGACGGTGGGCTGTACGGGTACGACCATGCAGGCAACGTAACGGACGATGCCTGCCGGGGCTCGCGGTTACCGGTCGTGGACCTACCAGCGCGGCACGGCCGGAGTCGTCCATTCCGGGTCGGCGGCCCGCATCGCCGCGGCGTCGTCGCGCTCCCGCAGTGCGCGGAAGTCGTCGTCGAGCCAGCGCGCGTGCAGGGCGGCGAGCTTCTCCCGGTCGAGTGCGACGCCGAGGCCGGGGGTGTCGGTGACGGCGACCTTGCCGTCGGTGAACCGGAGCCGGGAGGTCAGGACGTCCTCGGCCTGCCACGGGTAGTGCGAGTCGCAGGCGTGGTCGAGGCCGGGGACGGTGGCCGCCACGTGGGTCATCGCGGCGAGGCTGATGCCGAGGTGCGTGTTGGAGTGCATGGACACGCTGACGCCGAACGTGCGGCAGACGGCCGCCAGTTCACGGGTGCGCCGCAGTCCGCCCCAGTAGTGGTGGTCGGAGAGCACGACCTGCACGGCGCCCTGCGTGAAGGCCTCCGGTATCTCCTCGAAGGTCGTCACGCACATGTTCGTGGCGAGCGGCACCCGCGTGCCCGCGGCGACCCGCGCCATGGCGGGCGTGCCGAGCGCCGGGTCCTCCAGGTATTCGAGTACGTCGCCGAGTTCCGCCGCGACCTTCAGCGACGTCTCCACGGACCAGGCACCGTTGGGGTCGAGCCGCAGCGGCAGGCCGGGGAACGCCTCGGCCAGCGCGCGGATCGCGGCGACCTCCTCGTCGGGCGGGAAGACGCCGCCCTTGAGCTTGAAGGAGGTGAAGCCGTACCGCTCGGTGAACAGGCGTGCCTGGGCGACGATCCCGGCCGGGTCGAGCGCGGCACCCCACCCCTCGTCCTTCTCGCTCGCGACGCCCGCGGGGTGCTCGGCCCACTTGTAGAACAGGTACGCGCTGTACTCCACGGCGTCGCGCGCCTTGCCGCCGAGCAGGGCGTGCACGGGCAGCCCGAGCGCCTTGCCGAGGGCATCCAGGCACGCGACCTCGAACCCGGAGACGACGGACAGCCGCAGCTTGCCGGCGGTCTGCACGCCGCGCAGACCGCCGACGTCCACGGAGTCGTCGACCCGCGCGGCGTCCACGGCCACGTCGTCCGCGAGTGTGAACAGCCCGTTCAGATCGGACACGTCGTGCCCGACGAGCCGCCCGGCGAGAGGCCGGGCCAGCTCCAGGTACTTCGAGTCCCCGTAGGTCTCCCCTATCCCGCTCACCCCACCCGCGGTGACCACCTCGATGATCAGGCGGGGCGTGTAGGGCTGATGCACGCCCTGCGTGTTGAGCAGCGGCGGGTCGGCGACGAGGACGGGGGTGAGACGGACATCCGCGATGACGAGACTCTGTCCATGCATGAGAACGGAGACTAGGTACGCGAACGTCGAGCGTCAATGGCGGGTGCCGAGCGTCAGAGCTCGGCCTCGATCAGGTCGGCCGCGCGCACCGCACCGCCCTCGGCGCGGACCTCCTCCTTCAACTCGGCGCACCTGCGGGCGACACAGGGATCCGAGGTCAGCTCGAGCAGGGCGGCCCGCAGCACCTCACCGGTCGCCTCCGACGTGTCCACGCGCCGCGCGACACCGAGCTCCACGAGCCGGTCCGCGTTCATCGGCTGCTCCGCGCCCTGCGGCACGGCGATCATCGGCACACCGGCGTGGAGACCCTCGCCGCTGCTGCCCATCCCGGCGTGCGTGACAAAGGCGTCGGCCTGCTCCAGAACGGCCAGCTGCGGCACCCACGAACGGACTTCGACGTTGCCGGGAACGTCGTCGCCGAGCTCCGCGGGATCCACGTGCTTGCCGATCTGCAGCACGACGTGCCACCCCGGCAGATCCCCGAAGGCGGCCACGCACTGCCGGTAGAACTCCGGCTGCACGGTGTACGCCGAGCCGAGCGACACCAGGAGCACCTTCTCCGCGCCGGCGGGCCGCTCCCACGTCTCGCGCCGGGCGCGGTCGCCGAGGCAGGGCCCGACGAAGTCGACCCGCGCGGCGTCGACGGTGTCGGCGTGCGGCTGCATGGCCCGCGGCACGGTGGCGAGGGCGCGCGGCGGCACCCCCGAGAACTCCGCGACGTCCAGCGTGGTGGCACCGCACCCGGCGAGCCACTCCTCGAACCGGGCCTCCAGGACGTCGGCGCCCGGCAGTTGGGCGAGGTGCGCGCCGACGTCCTCCTGATAGCTGCCCCACGCCACGAAGGTGGGCGACAGCTGAACGAGCGGCCGCCCCTGCGCCTCGGCGAGCGCACGGGCGACGTACGCGCCGACGTCGTACAGGTACAGGTCCGCGGGGTCGTCGTCGTACGCCGCGTGGAGCTGCGGGAGCACCGCCATCGCGTCGTCGAGGAAGAGCGCGCTCGCCTCGATCGGGTCGTCGGGCCAGATGTTGTCGCGGAACGGGAGCGTGGACTCGTACGCGACGAGTTCGGCGCCGGTGGGCTCGATGAGCCCGGCGGTCGCGGGGTCGTTGGCGTACGTCACGCGGTGGCCGCGCGCCACCAGTTCACGGATGACTTCGAGTCCGGGCAGCACGTGGCTGACCATCGGGACGCCGACCATGGCGATGTGGGCAGGGCGGCGGGAGAGACGTCGGGATGACATGGGAGTTCCTTCGCGTACGAAAAGCTACGGGTGGGGACACGACGGCCCGCCGCCACGGCCCCGGAAGGGGCGGGCGGGGGCCAAGGGGCCGTGTCAGCCGTAGATCTGCGCGATGGAGTCCATGCCGGGGACCCTAGCCCGGCACCCGGCGATCAGTCGAACGAATAAGCGTCGACCTCGGCGAGGTACTTCGCCCGCAGGGCCTCGTCCGCCGCGTCCCGGTCGAGGAAGCTCGCCAGGAAGGAGTTGCGGGCCAGCGTCCGCAGCCGCTCCCGGTCGAGCCCGAGGGCCTCGCACACGGCGTGGAAGTTGTCGTCGGCGTACCCGCCGAAGTAGGCAGGGTCGTCGGAGTTGACCGTGCACATGAGGCCCGCGTCCAGCATCCGCGGCAGCGGGTGGTCCTCCAGGACGTCGATGGTGCGCAGCCGGACGTTGGAGAGCGGGCAGAGCGTGAGCGGGACCCGGTCGCGGACCAGGCGCTTTACCAGTTCCGGGTCCTCCATGCAGCGCAGCCCGTGGTCGATGCGCTCGACGCCCAGGACGTCGAGGGCCTCCGTGATGTACGCGGGCGGGCCCTCCTCCCCCGCGTGGGCGACGAGCCGCAGGCCGCGGGCGGCGGCCGCCTCGTACACCTGCTTGAACTTGGCCGGCGGGTGGCCGACCTCGGCGGAGTCCAGGCCGATGCCGATGATGCGGTGGAGGTGGGGCTCGGCGGCCGTCAGGGTCTCCAGCGCGGAGTCGGCGGACTGGTCGCGCAGGAAGCACATGATGAGGCGCGTGGAGACGCCGTGCCGCTCCTCGCTGCGGTCCAGGGCGCGGGCGAGCCCTTCGACGACGGTGCCGATGGGGACCCCGCGCGCGGTGTGCGCCTGCGGGTCGAAGAAGATCTCCGCGTGCCGGACGCCCTGTGCGGCGGCGCGGGCGAGGTAGGCGTCCGCGAGTTCCTCGAAGTCGGCCTCGGTGCGCAGCACGGCCATGAGGCGGTAGTAGAGGTTGAGGAAGGTCTGGAGGTCGTCGAAGAGGTAGGCCTTGCGGAGCTCTTCGGTGTCGGCGTAGGGCAGTTCGACGCCGTTGCGTGCGGCGAGCGCGAAGGCGAGCTCGGGTTCGAGGGTGCCTTCGATGTGGAGGTGGAGTTCGGCCTTGGGGATCGGCATGGTGCGGTCTCGCTCAGTTCTGTGGTGGTGCTCAGGTTCGCTTGGGGAGGGGCACGCGCAACAGGTCGCGGGCGACGGTGAGTTCGCCTTCGTATCCGGCGGCGCGGGCCTGCTGTTCGTAGCGGTCCGGGTCGGGGTAGCGCTGGCTGAAGTGGGTGAGGACGAGGTGGCGCACGCCCGCTTCGACGGCCACGCGGGCCGCCTGTCCGGCGGTCAAGTGGCCGTGGTCGGTGGCGAGCTGCTCGTCCTCGTCGAGGAACGTCGACTCGATGACGAGCATGTCGCAGCCCTCGGCGAGGGCGTGCACGCCGTCGCAGAGCCGGGTGTCCATCACGAAGGCGAACCGCTGCCCGCGCCGCACCTCGCTGACCTCCTCGAGGGTCACGCCGCGCAGGCTGCCCTCCTGCTGCAGCCGGCCGACGTCGGGCCCGCCGATGCCGTGCTCGGCGAGGAGCCGGGGCAGCATCCGGCGCCCGTCGGGCTCGGTGAGGCGGTAGCCGTACGACTCGACGGGGTGGGAGAGCTTCATCGCGTCGAGGGTGTACGCGGGCGTGACGTCCAGCGGGCCGTCCGCGGCGACCGGCGCCTCGGTGAGCCGCACGGTCTCGCGGTAGGCCGTCGCGTACCGCAGCCGGTCGAAGAAGCGCTGTCCCGACGCCGGGTAGTGGGCGGTGACGGGGTGCGGAACCCGGTCGAGGTTGATGCGCTGGATCACCCCGGCCAGGCCCAGGGAGTGGTCACCGTGGAAGTGCGTGACGCAGATCCGGTGCAGGTCGTGGGCGGCGACCCCGGCGCGCAGCATCTGGCGCTGCGTGCCCTCGCCGGGGTCGAACATGATGCCCTGGCCGTCCCAGAGCAGGACATAGCCGTTGTGGTTGCGGTGCCGGGTGGGGACCTGGCTGGCGGTGCCGAGCACCACCAGTTCACGTGCGGACAAGGAGGACGGCCCGCTATCCGGGCGGCCACTGGAGGCCGCGGCCGCCCAGGACGTGCGCGTGCGCGTGCCAGACGGTCTGGCCCGCGCCGGCCCCGGTGTTGAAGACGATGCGGTAGCTGTCGGCCTTCTCCTCGGCGGCGACCTCGCCCGCCTCCCGCAGCACGTCCGCGGCGATCGCCGGCTCGGCGGCGGCGAGCGACGCGGCGTCCGGGTAGTGCGCCTTGGGGATCACCAGGACGTGGGTCGGCGCCTGCGGGTTGATGTCGCGGAAGGCCACGGTCGTCTCGGTCTCCCGGACGACGGTCGCCGGCACCTCGCCCGCGACGATCTTGCAGAACAGGCAGTCGCTTTGCGCTTCGCCCGCCATGGGCCGCCTCCTGGATTGGGGAAGATCAGTACGTTCCGCATGCTATCGGCCCCGCGTCACCGGGCCGGGGCAAGGTCGCCGGAGCGAGGCCGCCGAGGCCGGGTCACTCCGCGCCCGGCAGCTCCGGCGGGGTCTTCGCCGGGTTCTCCGCGAGCGCGGCCAGCGCGATCCGCACCGCCTCGTCCAACTGCGGGTCACGGCCCGCCGCGTGGTCGTCCGGGGTGGTGACGACCTCCACGTCCGGTTCGACGCCGTGGTTCTCGACGCCCCAGCCCTCGCCCTCCAGCCAGAACGCGTACTTCGGCTGCGTCACCAGCGTCCCGTCGACCAGGTGGTAGCGGCTGTCGATGCCGATGACGCCGCCCCACGTGCGGGTGCCCACCACGGGTCCGATGCCGAGCGCCCTGATCGCGGCGTTGACGATGTCGCCGTCGGAGCCGGAGAACTCGTTGGCGACGGCGACGACCGGACCGCGCGGCGCGTCCGCCGGATAGCTGAGCGCGCGGGAGCCGCGGGGCAGGTCCCAGCCGACGACGCGGCGCGCCAACTTCTCCACGACGAGCTGCGAGGTGTGCCCGCCGCGGTTCTCCCTGACGTCCACGACCAGGCCCTCGCGGGCGACCTCGACGCGCAGGTCACGGTGGATCTGCGCCCACCCCGGCGCCTGCATGTCGGGCACGTGCAGGTAGCCGAGGCGGCCGCCCGAGCGCTCGTGGACGTAGGCCCGCCGGTCGGCGACCCAGGCGTGGTAGCGCAGCGGCTCCTCGTCGTCGACGGGGACGACCACGGCGTGCCGGGCGTCGCCGCCGCCGGACGGCGAGACCGTCAGCTCGACGGCCTTGCCCGCGGTGCCGACGAGCAGCGGTCCCGGCCCCGCGACGGGGTCGACGGGCCTGCCGTTGACCTCGATGACCGCGTCACCGGGGCGGACCGCGACGCCGGGCGCGGCGAGCGGCGACCGCGCGTCCGGGTCGGACGTCTCCGAGGGCAGGATCCGGTCGATGCGCCACAGGCCGTCCTCGCCGCGGGCGAGGTCCGCGCCGAGGAGGCCCTGCCGGTGCGATCCGCCTCCGCCGCCGCGCGGTGTGACGTAGGCGTGCGAGGTGCCGAGTTCGCCGTGCACCTCCCACAGCAGGTCGACGAGGTCGTCGTGGGTTGCGACGCGGTCGAGGACGGGGCGGTAGCGCTCCAGTACACCGGCCCAGTCGACGCCGCCCATGTCGGGCCGCCAGAAGTTGTCCCGCATGAGGCGGCCCGTCTCGTCGTACATCTGGCGCCACTCGGCCGCCGGGTCGACGGTGTGACGGATGCGGGTGAGATCGACGGTGATGTTCGACGCGCTGTCCTCGTCGCCGGAGGCGCGCCGGTCGCTGGGCACGACCTTCAGCTTGCCGTCGGTCCACAGCAGGATCCGCTTGCCGTCGCCGGTGACCGCGAAGTGGTCGGCGTCGGCGGCGAGTTCCTCGACGCGGCGCTCCGCGAAGTCGTACCGCTCCAGCTCGGTCCTGGGGTCCGGGGCGTGCGGGGTGGCGCGGGAGGCGCCGAGGACGCCGCGCACCGGGTGGCGGAGCCAGAGCAGGCCGTCCTTCGCGGCCCGCAGCGTGCTGTAGCGGGCGGCCTCGACGGGGAACGGCACGATGCGGTCGGCGAGTCCGTCGAAGTCGATGCGGGTGACGGGCGCGCCCTCGCTGTCGGGGGTCTCGGCGCCGTCCTGCGCGTCGAAGGCCCTGCCGTGGCGCTGCGGCCCGAAGGGGGACGGCGTGGTCGCGGCGAGCGTGATCAGGTACGGGCGTGAGCCGCCGACGAAGGCGAGGTCGAAGACGTGCGCGTCGTAGACCGGGTCGAAGGCGCGGGCGGAGAGGAACGCGAGGTGCTTGCCGTCGAGGGTGAACGCGGGCGCGTAGTCGCGGAAGCGCAGCGGGGTCGCCTCGGCCACCGACAGGTCGGCGGTGTTGGCGAGCTTCAGCTGCCGCAGCGGGCTCGGGCCGGGGTGCGACCAGGCGAGCCAGGAGGAGTCGGGTGAGAAGACGAGGCCGGTGACCTCGCCGTCCTCGCTGCGGTCCACCTCGCGGACCTCGCCGCTCTCGCGCTCGACGAGCAGTACCCGCCCGTCGTGCGAGGCGACGGCGGCGCGGGAGCCGTCGGGGGCGACGGCGAGCCCGAGCACCCGGCCGAGCTGTCCGGCGGCGAGCCTGCGCGGGGTGGCGCCGGGTGCGGAGCCGGTGGCGGGCGCGAATTCGAGGGCCTCGTCGCCCTCGGCGTCCGTGACCCATACGACGTGCTCCTCGCCCTGCACGCGGAACGTGCGCGGCAGCCGGGCGCGCACCCCCTGCTCGGCGGCGAGCGCTCGGGCGGGGCCCTCCCGGTGCGTGACCCAGTGGACGGAGCCGCGCACGGAGACGGCGCTGCCGCGTCCGGTGTGGTCGGGCGCGGCGGTCCCGAACCAGTGGGCGGCGCTCACGGGGTGCGGCTGGAGGTCGGTGCGCTGGCCGCCGAGGCGCGGGTCGACGCGGCGGGGTTCGGCGTCCGACAGATCGTCGAGGAGCCAGAGTTCACCCGCGGACATGTAGACGACGCGGGTGCCGTCGGTGGCCGCGTGGCGGGCGTAGAAGCCGTCGAGGGGGGTGTGGCGGCGCAGGTCGGAGCCGTCGGGCAGGGAGGAGTAGAGAGCGCCGACGCCCTCGTGGTCGGAGAGGAAGGCGATGCGCCCGCCGACGAGGAGCGGGTACTCGATGTTGCCGTCGAGCTCTTCGTGGACGCGTACGAAACGGGGCTCCTCCCCGCCGGGGGCCGCGCCGTCCTCGTCGGCGTGCCGGATCCACAGCTTGCCCGCGGTGCCGCCGCGGTACCGCTTCCACCAGGCGGCCTCGCGGCCCATCGGGACGGAGAGCAGCAGGACCTGCCCGTCGGGGCCGTGGGCGGCGTCGCCGACGGGGCCGTACGGCAGGGTGGCGGCGGGGCCGCCGTCGAGCGGCACGGCCCGCGCCCAACTGCGGCGCAGGGAGGCCTGTCCCGCCGCGCTGACGGCGAGGACCCGCCCGTCGGGGGTCCAGCCGCGCACGGAGGTACGCCAACTCCCCCAGTACGTCAGCCTCTTGGAGGGGCCGCCGTCGACGGGTGCGATGTGCACCTCGGGGGCTCCGTCGCGCGTGGAGGTCCAGGCGACGGTCGTGCCGTCCGGGGATATGCGTGGATGGTTCACGGGCGTGTTGTCGGCGCTGACCCGCCAGGCGCGGCCCCCGTCGAGGGGCGCGACCCAGACGTCGTCCTCTGCCGCGAACGCGAGCAACTCGCCGTGGATGTGCGGGAACCGGAGATATGCGCGGTGCGCTGCCTCTGTCACACCGACCAGCCTAGGCAGGCGCAGGTCGGGCCGACAGGGGGACGATCATTTCCCGGGCACGCAATCGCAGGTCGGCCGGGGCGGGGGCGGGTCCGCGGTGACGGTCACGGTGACGGTGGGGGTGGGCGCGGGGTCGGGCTCCTGGGGGGTCGGCGGGGTGGAGGGCTGATCGCCCCCGTCGTTCCCGCCGTCACCGTTGCCGCCGCCGTTGCCGTTTCCGTCGCCGTTTCCGTCGCCCGCGTCGCAGTTGCCGAGGACGTCGACGCGGAACCACTCCTCGTTGCCGATCCTGGCGGTGAGGTTGCCGCGTACGCAGGCCCCGTCGACGACGGAGCTCACCCGGCCCTTGACGGCGATGTCCGTCCCGTCGTCGGTCTCGCCCTGGCAGTCCACCTCGATCACGGACTCCGTCGGGGCGGACCCGCCGCTCGGCGTGACCTTGTCCTGGAAACCGGCGGTGCAGCTGAGCCAGGCCACGTCGGCCCCCTGCCGCTCCAGCTCCTTGGTCCCCATCTCGTCCACGGTGAGCGCGACCGCGGAGGTGTTCATCCCGCCGTCCACGGGCTCGCACGCGGTGACTCCCAGCGCGGCGGCGCCGGCGAACCCGACGGCGTACAGGATCGTCGTACGCCGTGTCCCCGACACCCGGCCGCGTAACCGCCTCAATGCCCCCATGGGCGGCAGAGTGCCACCGCGCACGGCGGTGCGGTAGACCGCTTGCGGCCATCCGTCCACCGCGCCCCGCCGGGCGGGCCCGGCCGGAAACGGCTCAGGTGCGCAGCAGCAGCCACTCCTGCAACTCCACCAGGTTGCCCTCGGGATCCTTGAGGTGGGCCACCCGCATGCGCTCCGTCATGGGCGCGGGCCCGTGCGCGAGCACCGCCCCGCGCCCGACGATCTCCGCGCAGTACGCGTCCAGGTCGTCGACCCTGAGCACCACCAGTGAGCGGTGCCCGGTCGCCGCGTCGGCCAGCTCACCGAGCAGCCCCGCCATCATCGCCCGGTCCTGCAGCGCGATGCCGGCCGAGCCGACGGCGGGACTGAACTTCTCGTACGGTCCGTCCTGGGCGCCCGACTGGGGCTTGAGGCCCAGCACTTCGCCGTAGAAGCGGTAGCAGGCGGGGAAGTCCGCGACGAGCAGACGCACCTGGGCGAGTTCCAACGCATCCCCCGTGGGGTTCGGTCAGGACCAGCGGCCGGTGCGTCCCAGGAGGAGCGCCGTCGCCGCGGTCCCGGCGGTCGACGTGCGCAACACGCTACGCCCGAGCCGGTACGGCTTGGCACCCGACTCGGCGAACACCGCGAGCTCCTCCGGCGATACGCCCCCTTCGGGCCCGACCACCAGCACGATGTGCCCGGCCGCGGGAAGCTCCGCCGTGGCCAGCGGGTCGCTGCTGCCCTCCTCGTGCAGGACGGCCGCGAAGTCCGCGTCCGCGAGGAGCGCGGCGACCTGCTTGGTCGACGCGGCGTCGGCGACCTCGGGGAAGCGGACCCGGCGCGACTGCTTGCCGGCCTCGCGCGCGGTGGCCCGCCACTTGGCGAGGGCCTTGAGGCCGCGCTCGCCCTTCCACTGCGTGATGCAGCGCGACGCGGTCCACGGCACGACGGCGTCGACGCCGGTCTCCGTCATGGTCTCCACGGCGAGTTCCCCGCGGTCGCCCTTGGGCAGGGCCTGTACGACGGTGATGCGGGGCGACTCCTCGGGCTCGTCGGCGACGGAGTCCATGTGGACGATCAGCCGGTCCTTGCCCTCGGTGTCCACGACCACGCACTCCGCCCAGCGCCCGGCGCCGTCGGTCAGGACGACGTCCTCACCGGCGCGCAGCCGCTTCACGGAGACGGCGTGCCGCCCCTCGGGCCCGTCCAGCACGTAGCGCCCGCCGCCGCCCGCGTCGAAGTGCTCGACGACGAAGACCGGGGCGGTCATGCGGAGCCCTCCGAAGCCGACGCGGCCTGCGCCCTCGCCTCGGCGAGTTCGGCGGCGAGGACCTCGACGAGCTGTGCGGCGGGCAGCTCGCGGGCGAGCCGGTGGCCCTGCCCGGCCCAGAGCGCCATGGCCTGCGCGTCCCCGGCCTTCGCGGCGGCCTTGCGCAGGGCGCTGGTGAGGTGGTGGACCTGCGGGTAGGCGGCGGGGGCGTACGGGCCGTGCTCCCGCATGAACCGGTTGACGAGGCCGCGCGCGGGGCGGCCGGAGAACGCCCGGGTCAGCTCGGTCCGCACGAAGAGCGGATTGGTCATGGCCTGCTTGTGGAGCGGGTTGGCACCCGACTCGGGGGTGACGAGGAAGGCGGTGCCGAGCTGCGCGGCGTCGGCGCCCGCGGCGAGCACGGCGGCGATCTGCGCGCCGCGCATCAGCCCGCCGGCGGCGACGATGGGGATCTGCACGGTCTCGCGGACCTGCGTGATCAGCGAGAGGAGACCGATGCCGGCCCCGTCGGCCTCCGGGTTGTCCTTGTGGGTGCCCTGGTGTCCGCCCGCCTCGACGCCCTGCACGCACACGGCGTCGGCGCCCGCCCACTGGGCGGTCTGGGCCTCCTCGGCGGTGGTGACGGTGACGACGGTCAGGGTGTTGACGCGGGCGAAGGAGTCGAGGACGTCACGGGTGGGGCAGCCGAAGGTGAAGGAGACGAGCGGTACGGGGTCGTCGAGCAGGATCGCCAGCTTGGCGTCGTACCCGTCGTCGCGCCCGCTGTCCGGGTCGCCGAGCTCGGTCTCGTACCAGGTGGCCTCGCCGGCGAGCTGGTTGCGGTACACCTCGACGGCCGCGGCGTCCGCGGTGTCGGGCTGCGGCATGAACAGGTTGACGCCGAAGGGCCGCGAGGTGAGCCCCCGCAACTGTTTGATCTCCTGGTACATCCCGTCGGCGGTCTTGTACCCGGCAGCGAGGAACCCGAGCCCCCCGGCCTCGGCGACGGCCCCGGCCAGCGCGGGCCCGGAGGCACCGCCCGCCATGGGGGCCTGCACGATCGGAAGACGACAGAGCTCGGTCAGTGCGGAGGACATGACGGCATCGTGCCACGCCCTGCATCCCGCACCGAATCGCGCACCCCGCACCGGGCGTGCGCCGCCCCGTCTGCCCCCTGCCCACCGTCGGCGTCTGCGGCCCGTCCCGGGTTGCTCGCGCAGTTCCCCGCGCCCCTGAAAGGCCCGTCCCGGGCCCCTTTTAGGGCGCGGGACGGTTGCTTTTAGAGGCGCGGGACGGGTTGCTTTTAGGGGCGCGGGGAACTGCGCGACCAGCCCCCACGGCCCGCAGGGAAACAAAAGGAGCCCCCGGCACGGGAAGATCCCGCGCCGGGGGCACCGGAGAACCGCTCAAGGCGCTACCGCCCGTTGAACGCGTCCTTCAGGCGGGAGAACAGGCCCTGCTGCCCGGGCTGGAACTGCCCCGTGGGCCGTTCCTCCCCCCGCAGCTGCGCCAGCTCCCGCAGCACCCGCTCCTGCTCGGCGTCGAGCTTCGTCGGCGTAAGGACCTCGACGTGCACGATGAGGTCACCGCGACCGCCGCCCCGCAGGTGCGTGATGCCGCGCCCGTGCAGCGGAACGGACTGCCCCGACTGCGTGCCGGGACGGATGTCGATCCTTTCCAGGCCGTCGAGCGTCTCCAGCGGCACCTTCGTGCCGAGGGCCGCCGCGGTCATCGGGATCGTCACCGTGCAGTGCAGATCGTCACCGCGCCGCTGGAAGACGGCGTGCGGCAGCTCGTGGATCTCGACGTACAGGTCGCCGGCGGGACCACCGCCGGGGCCGACCTCGCCCTCGCCCGCGAGCTGGATCCGCGTGCCGTTGTCGACACCCGCCGGAATCTTGACCGTCAGCGTCCGCCGCGAGCGGATCCGCCCGTCGCCCGCGCACTCGGGGCACGGCGTCGGCACGACCGTGCCGAAGCCCTGGCACTGCGGGCAGGGCCGGGACGTCATGACCTGGCCGAGGAAGGACCGCGTGACCTGCGACACCTCACCGCGACCGCGGCACATGTCACACGTCTGCGCGGACGTCCCCGGCGCGGCACCCTCGCCGCTGCAGGTCGTACAGACGACGGCCGTGTCGACCTGGATGTCCTTGGTGGTCCCGAAGGCGGCCTCTTCGAGGTCGATCTCGAGCCGGATCATGGCGTCCTGGCCGCGACGCGTGCGCGAGCGCGGCCCGCGCTGCGACGCCGTCCCGAAGAACGCGTCCATGATGTCGGAGAAGTTGCCGAAGCCGCCGGCGCCGAAGCCGCCCGCGCCTCCGCCGCCGCCCGCCTGGGACAGGGGGTCGCCACCGAGGTCGTAGACCTGCTTCTTCTGCGGGTCCGACAACACCTCGTACGCGGCGTTGATCTCCTTGAAGCGCTCCTGAGTCTTCGGGTCCGGATTCACATCCGGGTGAAGCTCACGCGCCAGCCTCCGGAAGGCCTTCTTGATCTCGTCCTGGGAAGCGTCGCGGCGCACGCCGAGTACGGCGTAGTAGTCCGTGGCCACTTACGACTCCGCCAGGATCTGTCCGACGTAACGTGCCACTGCGCGTACTGCTCCCATCGTTCCCGGATAGTCCATGCGGGTCGGTCCGACCACGCCGAGTTTGGCGACTGCCTCGCTTCCCGAACCGTAGCCGACCGAGACCACGGACGTGGAGCTGAGCCCCTCATGGGCGTTCTCGTGACCGATCCGTACGGCCATGCCCGAATCCTGCACTTCCCCAAGCAACTTGAGGAGCACGACCTGCTCCTCAAGGGCTTCGAGAACGGGCCGGATGGTGAGGGGAAAGTCATGTCCGAAGCGGGTGAGATTGGCGGTGCCGCCGATCATCAACCGCTCCTCCGTCTCCTCCACGAGCGTCTCGAGGAGGGTGGACAGGACCGTCGCGACGGTGCCGCGGTCCTCGGCCTCGAAGGCCTCGGGCAGGTCCTGCACCAACTGTGGCACATCCGCGAAGCGCCGCCCCGCGACCCTGCTGTTCAGCCGGGCCCGCAGGTCCGCGAGCGCGCTCTCGCCGAACGGCACGGGGCAGTCGATCATGCGCTGCTCGACCCGGCCCGTGTCCGTGATCAGTACGAGCATCAGCCGGGCGGGGGCCAGCGAGAGCAGCTCCACGTGCCGCACCGTCGACCGCGTGAGCGACGGGTACTGCACCACGGCGACCTGCCGGGTGAGCTGCGCGAGCAGCCGCACCGTGCGCCCCACGACGTCGTCGAGGTCGACGGCGCCGTCGAGGAAGTTCTGGATGGCGCGCCGCTCGGGCGCGGTCATCGGTTTGACGCCCGCGAGTTTGTCGACGAAGAGGCGGTAGCCCTTGTCGGTGGGGATGCGCCCCGCGCTGGTGTGCGGCTGGGCGATGAACCCTTCCTCCTCCAGCACCGCCATGTCGTTGCGGACGGTGGCCGGGGAGACCCCCAGACGGTGTCGCTCGGTGAGCGCCTTGGAGCCGACGGGCTCCTCCGTCCCCACGTAGTCATGGACGATGGCGCGCAGCACTTCGAGCCTGCGTTCACTGAGCATCGCGCACACCTCCAGCTGTCTCCGTCGTTCACGACGGGCCCCGGCATCCCCCGAGCCCCCTCGCCTGGCACTCCCCGCGGGCGAGTGCCAGCACTTCAAAGGGTCAGTGTACGGCCGTCGGGTACGGGCCGGGCAAGACAGCGGCTGCCGAACACCGCCCGTACGGATAGCGTCACCGTATGAACGTGACGCCGGCATGGGAAGCGGCGGGCTGGGAGCGGCTCGCCCCGCGCGTGGGACGGTGCCGTCTGCCCGTCTGGGACTGCACGGCGGGGCTCGTCGTCGGCGACGACGCGGCCCTCATGATCGAGGCGGGGTCGAGCCTGGCGGAGGGCGCGGCACTGCGCACGCAGGCCCGGCGGATCCTGGGCGGCGACCGCAGAGCCACCCACCTCGTGCTCACGCACCCGCACTTCGACCACGTCCTCGGGGCTGCGGCCTTCGCGGGCGTCGAGGTGTACGGGGCGGTGGGCATCGACACGGTCTTCGCCAGGGGCCGCGACGAGCTGCGCGAGGACGCGGTGCGGCACGGCCTGGCCCCGGACGCGGCGGCCGAGGCGGCCGACCTGCTGGTCCGCCCGCACCACCTGGTGTGCGGGGAGTGGACGCTCGACCTGGGCGGCGGCGTCCAGGTGCTGCTCGCCAACATCGGGCCCGGCCACTCCGGCCACGACCTCGCGGTCCTCGTGCCCGGCACCGAGGGCGGCCGGGAGGTCGTCTTCTGCGGCGACCTGGTGGAGGAGTCGGGCGAGCCGCAGGCGGGCCCGGACGCGGCGCCGAACCACTGGCCCGCCGCGCTGGACCGCCTCCTGGACCTGGGCGGCGAGGACGCGCTCTACGTACCCGGGCACGGCGCGACAGTGGATGCGGCTTTTGTCCGTGCCCAACGCGCCACACTGGCAACCCGCTTCGGCGTGTCGTGAGGCGTGACGCCTTCGCTCTTCCTATCGTCACGAGAATGCGCCAGTACTCCGCCGACCTCACGCCCCCTTGGAAGAAGCCGAAGCCCGTACCGGAGGTGGCGGCGGACGCCGGCCTCGTGGTCGAGGAGCTGAGCACCGGCTTCTGCGGGGCGGTGATCCGCTGCGAGAAGACGGCGCAGGGCCCGACGGTGACGCTGGAGGACCGCTTCGGCAAGCACCGCGTCTTCCCGATGGAGCCGGGCGGTTTCCTTCTGGAGGGCCGCCCGGTCACTCTGGTCCGCCCCTCCGGGGCTGCTCCCGTACGTCCCTCCCGCACCGCGTCCGGCTCGGTGGCCGTGCCCGGGGCGCGGGCCAGGGTCGCCCGCGCGGGACGCATCTACGTGGAGGGCCGGCACGACGCCGAACTGGTCGAGCGCGTCTGGGGCGACGACCTGCGCATCGAGGGCGTCGTCGTCGAGTACCTGGAGGGCATCGACGACCTCCCCGCGATCGTCGCCGAGTTCGCCCCCGGCCCCGACGCCCGCCTCGGCGTCCTGGTCGACCACCTGGTCCCCGGCTCCAAGGAGTCCCGCATCGCGACGCAGGTCACCAGCGCCCACGCCCTGGTCGTCGGGCATCCCTACATCGACATTTGGGAGGCGGTGAAGCCGTCCTCGGTCGGCATCCCCGCCTGGCCCCACGTGCCCCGCGGCCAGGACTGGAAGACGGGCATCTGCCACGCCCTTGGCTGGCCGCCCAACACGGGCGCGGCCTGGAAGCGCATCCTGAACTCGGTCCACTCCTACAAGGACCTGGAGCCGCCGCTCCTGGGCCGCGTGGAAGAACTGATCGACTTCGTCACACTCCCCTAGCCCCCGCTCCGCGGCGGACCGGTCCCACCCACCCGTTTGCCCCGCACCATCCAGCGGGCGTAAGGGCCCGAGGTTGCCCCCACCGCGCCGCAGCCGCGTACGAAACGCGAGGGGCCGCGGGGGTATGTGCGCACGGAGCACCGAGCACACCCTGACAGCCAGAAGCTCTACAGGCACGGCGCAGGGATAGCGAGTACGCACATACCCCCCGCGGCCCCGCACCCACAACCGAACCCCGAGCGCACACCGCCCAAGGCGCCCCGCCAGACCTAGTCCACCAGGTCCCGCACCACCGCATCCGCCAACAACCGCCCCCGCAGCGTCAGCACAGCCCGCCCCTCCCCGTACGGCCCCGCCTCAAGAAGCCCCTCGTCCCGCGCCCGCACGGACGCCGCAAGCCCGGCCTCCCGCAGCAGCGACAACGGGCAGCCCTCCCGCAGCCGGAGCTCCAGCAGGATCCGCTCCACGCGGCGGTCCTCCGCGGACAGCACTTCCCGTCCGGCCCCGGGCGAGCCGCCGCCCGCGAGCGCCGCCGCGTACGCGCCGGGGTGCTTGACGTTCCACCACCGCACGCCGCCGACGTGGCTGTGCGCGCCCGGCCCCGCGCCCCACCAGTCGGCGCCGCGCCAGTACAGCTCGTTGTGCAGGCAGCGGCCGCTGTCGGACGTGGCCCAGTTGGACACCTCGTACCACGAGAAGCCCGCGCTCCCAAGCACCTCGTCGGCGATCAGGTACCGGTCCGCGTGCACGTCGTCGTCGGTCATCGGCACCTCGCCGCGTCGGATGCGCCGCGCCAGCTGCGTGCCCTCCTCCACGATGAGCGCGTAGGCGCTGACGTGGTCGGGCCCTGCGCCGAGCGCCGCGTCGAGCGTGGCGCGCCAGTCGTCGTCCGTCTCGCCGGGCGTGCCGTAGATCAGGTCGAGGTTCACGTGGTCGAAGCCCGCGGCGCGTGCCTCGGCGACGCACGCCTCGGGCCGCCCGGGCGTGTGCGTACGGTCGAGCACCTTCAGGACGTGCTGCTTCGCGCTCTGCATGCCGAAGGAGACACGGTTGAAGCCGCCCTCCCGGAGTTCGCTCAGGTACGCCTCGTCGACCGACTCCGGATTCGCCTCGGTCGTGATCTCCGCGTCGTCCGCGAGCCCGAACTCGTCCCGTACGGCGGCGAGCATCGCCACGAGGTCGCGGGCCGCGAGCAGCGTCGGCGTACCGCCCCCGACGAACACGGTCCGCACGGGCCGCGGGTCGTCGCCCAGGACCTTCCGGGCGAGCCGCACCTCGTCGGCGAGGGTCTGCGCGTAGTTGTCGCGGGAGGCGAGGACGCCGCCGGAGCCGCGCAGCTCGGTCGCGGTGTACGTGTTGAAGTCGCAGTAGCCGCAGCGCGTGGCGCAGTACGGGACGTGCAGGTAGAAGCCGAGGGGGCGGGAGGCCGCGCCGTCCAGGGCGGACGCGGGCAGCGCGCCGTCCTCGGGCATGGGCTCACCATCGGGCAGTGCGGAGGGCATACCGTCGATTGTCCCCCACCCGCGACCGCACCCCACGCGCCCCGCTCTCCCGCCTCACCGCGCCCGCAGCACCAGAAGCGCCAGGTCGTCGTCCGGCGGCCGCTCCGAGAACTCGTGCACCAGCCGTCGGAGCCGTTCCGCCACCAGCGCCGCGTCGAGGCCCGCGCAGCCGGCCAGTGCCTTCGCGAGACCGTCGCCGTCGTCGAACTGGCGGGGGCCCGTCCGGCGCTCGGTCACGCCGTCCGTGACGCACAGGAGCGTCTCGCCGCACCGCAGGTCGAAGCTCTCGCTCCGGTACGTCTCGTCGTCGACGACCCCGAGCAGCATCTGCGGGGTGGCCGCCTCCCGCACCTCCCCGTCGGCGGACATGACGAGCGGCAGCGGATGCCCCGCGCACGCGAGAGTGACGCGCACACCCCCTTCGTACGGGACGATCTCCCCGTACAGGAGCGAGAGGAACCGCGAGGTGGGGTTGTCGGGCGGCACGCCCTGCCCGCCCGCCACCGCGACGACCGCCGCCGCCGCGTCCGCCGCCTCGGTCGCGTCGTCCAGGAGCAGCTGGTTGAGGCGGTCCATGACCTCCGCGACCTGGTACCCCTCGCGGGCGAGCAGCCGCAGCCAGGGGCGGGCGAGGCCGATGACGACGGCCGCCTCAGGCCCCTTGCCCTGGACGTCGCCGAGCGCGAAGCACCAGCGTCCCTCGCCCGCCTGGAACAGGTCGTAGAAGTCACCGCCGGGGCCGCCCTTGTCCCGCGGTTCGTAGACGATGGCGCTCTCCACGTCGGGGATCTCCGCAACCTTGCTGGGCAGCAGTCCGCGCTGGAGCACCTGACTGATGTTGGCCTGGCGCTGGTAGCGCCGGGCCGTGCTGATGGCCAGGGCGACCCGGCGGCTGAAGTCCTCGACGAGCCCGGTCACTTCGTCGGGGAAGCGGACGAGCCCGGGCCGGCCGATGACGAGCGTGCCGAGGACGCGCCCGCCCGCCGTCAGCCGGTACGCCAGTGCCGCGCCGGACGACCCGCCCGCCGACGCCTCACCGGGCCAGGGCAGCGGAAAGGCGCCGGAGCCCGCCGTGTCCGGGACGCGGGGCGGCTCCTTCTCCAGGACGCGGCGCAGCTCCTCCATCCGGTGCTCGCTGGTGTGCCACACACGGGCGAGCCGCGCGCCCTGCACGCCCACGAAGTCGTGTGCCGCCCCGTCGTCGAGCCAGACCGCGCACCAGTCCGCGAGGCGCGGCACGAGCAGCTGCCCGGCGAGTGCGGCCACCAGGTCCTCGTCGAACTGTCCGGCCAGCAGGTCGGACGCCTCGGCGAGGAAGGAGAGCGCGCCCCTGTTGATCCACTCGGTGTCCTGCGCGGCGCGCCCGGGCAGCGGCGCGAGGATCTCGGCCGCGCGCAGTCCGCGCTGCAGCGCCTGTTCGCTCGCGTACGTCTCGATCTCGTGGACGGCCTGGACGCCCTCGACGGGCAGCCGGGCCCAGACGGATTTCGTGCCGGTGCGGTAGGTGATGCCCCAGGACTCGGAGAGGGTCGCGACGAGGTGGAGACCGCGGCCGTACTCGGGGGTGTCGGAAGGCGGCGGGCGGTGGTCGCCGCGGACGGCACGGGAGGGGTGGTGGTCGGCGACCTCGATGAGGAGGGTCTCGGTGTCCTCGCCGGGCAGCGCCTCGTCGAGGCGGCACATCAGCTCCACGGCCGTGCCCGCGTGCACGACGGCGTTGGTCACCAACTCGCTGACCAGCAGCACCGCGTCGTCGGCCAGCCGGTTGGTGATGCCCGCGGCCGCGGGCACGCCGAGCTCGGTCCAGTCGGCGAGCGCCGCCCGCACGAATCTGCGCGCGGCGGCGGGCGCCAGCGGGTTTCCGGGCAGTGACGTGCGCACCACCGCCGGTGGCCCGGGGCGGCCCGGGTCCATGGCGGAGACACGAATATCGGCCTCCCGTTGCATCGGAATGGGCCCCACGGTGCGGCTCCTGAGCAGTTCGGGCGAATACGCCTCAGGCGACACCGACAGAGTGACAGACTGGCCACGCTCATAAGCACCGAGTTACCGAAGTGGGCCGTTATGAGTGAGAACAGTGCTATGCCTGTGCTGGGAAAAGACCGGGTTCCGGTCCCGACGCAGAGTGCCGAGTCCGGTGCGGATCCAGCCATCTGCCAGCTTCGTCCCCTTCTCGCGGCCATGCGTGCCGCGCGGGACGGCGACTTCACCAAGGTGGCGCCGGTCGGCGACGGCCTGACCGCCGAGCTGTACTCGGTGTTCAACGAGATGCTGGACCGTTCGCTGCACTTCGACGGCGAGCTGGTCCGCGTGCGGCGCGAGATCATACGGCACGGCCGGCTGGACGAGCGGTTCGGCGCGAGCCCGGGCCAGGGCCGCTGGGCCGCCCGCGTCTCGGAGGTCAACACCCTGCTCGACGCGCTGGTCGCGCCGGCGGCGAACGCGACCCGGGTGCTGAACGCGGTGGCGGGCGGTGACCTCACGCAACGGGTCGACCTGCACGACGGCACGCGTGAACTGCGGGGTGACTTACGGCGTCTGGGGCGGGCCGTCAACACGATGGTGGACCAGCTGTCCCTCTTCACCGGCGAGGTCACGCGGGTCGCCCGTGAGGTCGGCACGGAGGGACGTCTCGGCGGGCGCGCCAAGGTGCGGGGTCTTTCGGGCAGTTGGCGCGACGTGACGGAGGCCGTCAACACGATGGCGTCCCGGCTCACCGCGCAGGTGCGGGACATCGCGCTCGTGACGACGGCGGTGGCGCAGGGCGACCTGACCCGCACCGTGACCGTCGAGGCGACGGGCGAGCTCCTCGAACTGAAGCTCACCGTGAACACGATGGTGGAGCAGCTCTCCGCGTTCGCCGCCGAGGTGACACGTGTGGCGCGCGAGGTGGGCACGGAGGGGCAGTTGGGCGGCCGCGCGCAGGCGCGCGGGGTGTCGGGGGTGTGGAAGGACCTCACCGACAACGTCAACTTCATGGCGTCGAACCTCACCTCCCAGGTCCGCAACATCGCCCAGGTCACCACGGCCGTCGCCAACGGCGACCTGAGCCAGAAGATCACCGTCGACGCCCGGGGCGAGATCCTGGAGCTGAAGTCGACGGTGAACACGATGGTGGACCAGCTGTCCGCCTTCGCCGACGAGGTCACGCGCGTGGCGCGCGAGGTCGGCACGGAGGGCAACCTGGGCGGGCGCGCCCAGGTGCGGGGCGTCTCCGGTGTGTGGAAGGACCTCACCGACAACGTCAACTTCATGGCCGACAACCTGACCTCGCAGGTGCGGAACATCGCGCTCGTGTCGACGGCCGTGGCCCAGGGGGACCTGGGCAAGAAGATCACGGTCGAGGCGAAGGGCGAGATCCTGGAGCTGAAGTCGACGATCAACACGATGGTCGACCAGCTGTCCGCCTTCGCCGACGAGGTCACGCGCGTGGCGCGCGAGGTCGGCACGGAGGGCAACCTCGGCGGTCAGGCGCAGGTCCGGGGTGTGTCGGGCGTGTGGAAGGACCTCACCGACAACGTCAACTTCATGGCGTCGAACCTCACCTCCCAGGTCCGCAACATCGCCCAGGTCACCACGGCCGTCGCCAACGGCGACCTGTCCAAGATGATCACGGTCACGGCGCGCGGCGAGATCCTGGAGCTCAAGGACACCGTCAACACGATGGTGGAGCAGCTGCGCGCCTTCGCCGACGAGGTGACCCGCGTCGCCCGCGAGGTCGGCACGGACGGCCGGCTCGGCGGCCGCGCGCAGGTGCTGGGCGTCTCCGGTGTGTGGAAGGACCTCACCGACAACGTCAACTACATGGCGGACAACCTGACGGGCCAGGTCCGCAACATCGCGCAGGTGGCCACCGCGGTGGCCCAGGGCGACCTCTCCAAGAAGATCGACGTCGACGCGCGCGGCGAGATCCTGGAGCTGAAGACCACCATCAACACGATGGTGGACACGCTGTCCTCGTTCTCCTCCGAGGTCACGCGCGTGGCCCGCGAGGTCGGCTCCGAGGGCCAGCTGGGCGGGCAGGCCCGGGTCGAGGGCGTGTACGGCACGTGGAAGCGCCTGACGACGAACGTGAACGAGCTGGCGCTGAACCTCACCACGCAGGTCCGCGCCATCGCCGAGGTCGCCTCCGCCGTGGCCCAGGGCGACATGACCCGCGCCATCACCGTCGAGACGCGCGGCGAGGTCACCGACCTCAAGGACAACATCAACCTCATGGTCTCCAACCTGCGCGAGACCACCCGCGCGAAGGACTGGCTGGAGTCCAACCTCGCCCGCCTCGCCGGCCTGATGCAGGGCCACCGCGACCTGATGGAGGTCGCCGACCTGATCCTGCGCGAGCTGACCCCGCTGGTGAACGCGCAGTACGGCGCCTTCTTCCTGGCCGACCCCGACACGGCGGAGTCGCCCGCGCCCAGCCAGGTGACCGCCAAGGGCCTCGCCTTCATCGCCGGGTACGGAGCGGCACAGGGCTCGGTCGTCGACACGGGCGGCATGCCCGCGCAGGGCCTGGTGCGCCAGGCGGCCCTGGAGAAGAAGCGCATCCTCGTCGAGGAGGTACCGCCGGACTACATCAAGATCCACTCGGGTCTCGGCGACGCGGCACCGGCGACGGTCGTCATCATCCCGATCCTCTTCGAGGACAAGCTGCTCGGCGTCATCGAGCTGGCGACGTTCTCCCGCTTCTCCGACGTGCACCTGGCGTTCTTCGACCAGTTCGTGAACACCATCGGCGTCGCGATCAACACCATCATCGCCAACTCCCGCACGGAGTCGCTGCTCGGCGAGTCGCAGCGGCTGGCCATCCAGCTCCAGGAGCGCTCGGACGAACTCCAGCGCCAGCAGGCCGAGCTGCGCCGGTCCAACGCGGAGCTGGAGGAGAAGGCCGCGCTGCTGGCCACGAGCTCCCAGTACAAGTCGGAGTTCCTTGCGAACATGTCGCACGAGCTGCGCACCCCGCTCAACTCGCTGCTGATCCTCGCCCGGCTGCTCTCCGACAACCCCGACGACCACCTCTCCGACCAGGAGGTGCAGTTCGCGACGACCATCCACCGCTCCGGCTCCGACCTGCTCCAGCTCATCAACGACATCCTGGACCTGTCGAAGATCGAGGCGGGCCGGATGGACGTCCGCCCCAAGAAGCTCCCCCTCATCAAGGTCCTCGACTACGTCCACGCGACGTTCCGCCCGCTCACCCTGGACCGCGGTCTCGCCTTCGACGTGTCGGTGGGCGAGGACGTGCCGCGGGAGATGTTCTCGGACGAGCAGCGCCTCCAGCAGATCCTGCGCAACCTGCTGTCGAACGCGGTCAAGTTCACCTCGGCGGGCAGCGTCGAGCTGCGGGTCAGCCGCGTCAAGGAGTCCTCGGGCGACCGGCTGCTCCACGACAACGAGGACCTGCTGTGCTTCGCCGTCAGCGACACCGGCATCGGCATCCCCGCCGAGCAACTCCCGGTGATCTTCGAGGCGTTCCAGCAGGCCGACGGCACCACCAACCGCAAGTACGGCGGCACGGGCCTCGGCCTCTCCATCAGCCGCGAGATCGCGGGCCTGCTCGGCGGCCGTATCACCGCGGAGAGCCGCCCCGGCCAGGGCTCCACCTTCTCGCTCTACGTCCCCGTGGTGCACCCGGGCCACGGCGCGGCCGCCATCGCGTACGCCGCGACACACATCCAGCACCTCCCGGAGCCGGTCGAACAGGCCGCCCTGCGGCCGCACACCGCGCTCGAACCCGACGACAGCTGGCCCACGCCCACCAAGCTCGAAGAGTGGAAGGAAGGGCGCGCGGGCCGCATACTGCCGGGCCGCAGGGTGCTCATCGTCGACGACGACATCCGCAACGTCTTCGCCCTCACCCATGTGCTCAGCCGCGTCGGCATGCCCGTCCTGTACGCGGAGAACGGCCGTGAGGGCATCGAGACGCTGGAACGCAACCCCGATGTCGACATCGTGCTGATGGACATCATGATGCCGGAGATGGATGGCTACGAAACCATGGCCGCGATCCGTCGCAGCCCCCGCTGGCGCGGTCTGCCCATCGTCGCCCTGACAGCCAAGGCCATGCCCGGGGACCGCGAGAAGGCGATCTCCCAGGGCGCCACCGACTACGTCCCCAAACCCGTGGACGTGGACCAGCTGCTCGGCGTCGTCTGTGCCCTCCTGGACCCAGCAGGCTCGTCGACCGACGAGCAACCCCCCACCGATCCAGAGACAGCCGTTCAGGAGCAGGACAGCGCTCGAGCAGAGGGCGTTGTTCCGCCACTGACGGAGTGAGGCACCGTGACCATGAATGCAGAGGCCGCCCCCGACAACCGCGCGAGCATCCTCCTGGTCGACGACATGGAGGACAACCTGATGGCGCTGGAGGCCGTCCTCGGATCGCTGAACGAGCCCCTGGTCCGGGCTCGTTCGGGCGAGGAGGCCATGAAGGCGATCCTGCGGCAACGATTCGCCGTGATCCTCCTGGACGTCCGCATGCCGGGCATGGACGGATTCGAGACCGCGTCGAACATCAAACGGCTCGACCAGACCAAGGACGTGCCCATCATCTTCCTGACGGGCACCGACAACGACTCGGGCTACGCGTTCCGTGGCTACGCGACGGGCGCGGCCGACTACCTCACCAAACCGTTCGACCCGTGGGTGCTGCGCGCCAAGGTCACCGTCTTCCTCGAACTGCACCGCAAGAACAGGCAGCTGGAACGGATACTGGCCCGCGAGCAGCGCCAGTTCGACGAGCTGGCCGCGCGTCTCACGGCGATCGAGACCCATATGGCCGCGAGCAGCCTCGAGGACGTCCTCGAACTGCGCCGCCACGTGAAGCACATGGAGGAACTGGTGCAGGAGATGCGCTGCGGCCGGGGCGTGTAGACCGACACCCGGCCGCGTACCGCAGGCCCCCGGACCCCGGGGTCATGCCCTGTGCTCAGGCCTCGCGCGACCCCGCGTACATGTCCTCGATCAGGTGCTTGTACTCCCGTTCGACCACCGGACGCTTCAGCTTCAGGCTGGGCGTCAGCTCGCCGTGCTCGACGTCCAGGTCGCGCGGCAGGAGCCGGAACTTCTTGATGGTCTGCCAGCGCTGCAGGCCTTCGTTGAGCTCGCGCACGTAGCCGTCGATGAGCTCGACCGTCGCGGGGGCGGCGCACACCTCCGCGTACGACGTGCCCTCCTGTCCGTTCTCCTTGGCCCACTCCAGGATCGCGGGCTCGTCGAGGGAGATGAGGGCGGTGCAGAAGTTCCGGTCGGCGCCATGGACGAGGATGTTGGAGACGTACGGACACACGGCCTTGAACTGGCCCTCGACCTCGGCGGGCGCGATGTACTTCCCGCCGGAGGTTTTGATCAGGTCCTTCTTGCGGTCGGTGATCCGCAGGTAGCCGTCGACGGACAGCTCACCGATGTCTCCGGTGTGGAACCACCCGTCGGACTCCAGGACCTCTGCCGTCTTCTCCGGGAGGCCGTGGTAGCCCTCCATGATGCCGGGGCCGCGCAGCAGGATCTCGCCGTCGTCCGCGATGCGCACCTCGGTGCCGGGCAGCGGCTTGCCGACCGTGCCGGTGCGGTAGGCCTCGCCGGGGTTCACGAAGGAGGCGGCGGAGGACTCCGTCAGGCCGTATCCCTCGAGGATGTGGATGCCCGCGCCTGCGAAGAAGTAGCCGATCTCGGGGGCGAGGGCGGCGGAGCCGGAGACGGCGGCGCGCAGCCGCCCGCCGAAGGCCTCGCGCAGCTTGGAGTAGACGAGGGTGTCGGCGGTCTTGTGCTTGGCGCGCAGCCCGAAGGGCACGGACGCGGTGCCCGTCCTGCGGAAATTGTCCTGGCTGACCTTCGCGTACTCGCGGGAGACCTCGGCGGCCCACTGGAAGATCTTGTACTTGGCCGCGCCGCCGGCCCGCGCCTTGGCCGCGACGCCGTTGTAGACCTTCTCGAAGATGCGGGGGACGGCCGCCATGTACGTCGGCTGCACCACCGGCAGGTTCTCGATGATCTTGTCGACGCGACCGTCGACGGCGGTGACGTGTCCGAGCTCGATCTGTCCGGAGGTCAGCACCTTGCCGAAGACGTGGGCGAGCGGCAGCCACAGGTACTGCACGTCGTCGGGGCCGAGCAGGCCGGTCGCCGCGATGGCCTTGGCCATGTACGACCAGTTGTCCTGCGGCAGGCGCACGCCCTTGGGGCGGCCCGTGGTGCCGGAGGTGTAGATGATCGTGGCGAGCTGGTCCCTGGTGATCGCCGCGATCCGCTCCTTGACGAGCCCCGGGTTCTTCTCCAGGTGGGCGGCGCCGCGGGCCTCCAGGTCGGCGAGGGTGAGCACCCAGCCCTCGGGGTCGCCGTCGGCGGGCGCCGCGCCCTCGGGGTCGAGGACCACGACGTGCCGCAGCTCGGGCAGGTCGGCGCGCTTCTCGCGCGCCTTGGCGAGCTGCGCGGCGTCCTCGGCGATCAGCACGCGGCTGTCGGAGTCGGCCAGGATGTACGCCGACTCCTCGGCGTTGGTCTGCGGGTACACGGTCGTGGTGGCCGCGCCGGCGCACATGATGGCGAGGTCGCAGAGGATCCACTCGACGCGCGTGGACGAGGCGAGGGCGACACGGTCCTCGGCCCGCAGGCCGAGCTCGACGAGGCCGGCGGCGATGGCGTCGACGCGCTCGGCGGCCTGCGCCCAGCTGAGGGACTTCCAGTCGTCGGGGCCCTCGTCCGATGCCGCCGGGACGGGGTAGCGATAGGCCTCGGCGTCCGGGGTGGCCGCCACGCGCTCCAGGAAGAGATGCGCCACGGACGGCGGACGGTTCTCGATCAAGGTCTGTGTGTCGCTCACGACATCCTCCGGGCCCACGACAGTGCGGCGAACTGGCTGGCGGCTGCTTCTTACATCCCTCAGGGCTACTTGTTTAACTTGCGAGTAACCTACGAGTGGTGATCAGAGTAGAGCGCCGACGCCCGGTGCGTAAGGGGCAGCTGCCTGTCACTTCCTACAGACACCCAAACGGAACGGGCAGGCCCGCGGCAACGCGCCGCGGGCCCGGTACGCATGCGCACCGGGCCCGCGTGGCCACGGCTGAGCCGCGGGCCGGGGTGACTACTTCTTGGCCTTGCCGGGGCCGCTGTCGTCGCTGGAGAGCACGGCGATGAAGGCTTCCTGCGGCACCTCGACGGAGCCGACCATCTTCATGCGCTTCTTGCCCTCCTTCTGCTTCTCGAGCAGCTTGCGCTTACGGGAGATGTCACCGCCGTAGCACTTCGCGAGGACGTCCTTGCGGATGGCGCGGATGGTCTCGCGGGCGATGACCCGGGACCCGATCGCCGCCTGGACGGGCACCTCGAAGGCCTGGCGCGGGATGAGCTCGCGCAGCTTGGCGACGAGCCGCACGCCGTACGCGTACGCCTGGTCCTTGTGCGTGACCGCCGAGAACGCGTCGACCTTGTCGCCGTGGAGCAGGATGTCGACCTTGACGAGCTGGGCGGACTGCTCGCCCGTGGGCTCGTAGTCCAGCGAGGCGTAACCGCGCGTCTTGGACTTCAGCTGGTCGAAGAAGTCGAAGACGATCTCGGCGAGCGGCAGCGTGTAGCGGATCTCGACGCGGTCCTCGGAGAGGTAGTCCATGCCGAGCATGACGCCGCGCCGGTTCTGGCACAGCTCCATGATCGAGCCGATGAACTCGCTGGGCGCGAGGATCGTGGCTCGCACGACCGGTTCGAAGACCTGGTCGATCTTGCCCTCGGGGAATTCACTCGGGTTGGTGACCGTGTGCTCGGTGCCGTCCTCCATGATCACGCGGTAGACCACGTTGGGGGCGGTGGCGATCAGGTCGAGTCCGAACTCGCGCTCCAGGCGCTCGCGGATGACGTCGAGGTGCAGGAGCCCGAGGAAGCCGACGCGGAAACCGAAGCCGAGCGCGGCCGAGGTCTCGGGCTCGTAGACGAGCGCGGCGTCGTTGAGCTGCAGCTTGTCGAGGGCCTCGCGCAGGTCCGGGTACTCGGAGCCGTCCAGCGGGTACAGGCCCGAGAACACCATCGGCTTGGGGTCCTTGTAACCGCCGAGCGGCTCGGTGGCGCCCTTGCTCAGGGAGGTGATCGTGTCACCGACCTTGGACTGACGGACGTCCTTCACGCCGGTGATGATGTAGCCCACCTCGCCGACGCCGATGCCGTCGGCCGGCGTCATCTCGGGGGACGAGACACCGATCTCGAGCAGCTCGTGCGTGGCGCCGGTGGACATCATCCGGATCCGCTCGCGCTTGTTGAGCTGGCCGTCGACCACACGCACGTACGTCACGACGCCGCGGTAGGAGTCGTAGACCGAGTCGAAGATCATCGCGCGCGCCGGGGCGTCCGCGACGCCGACCGGGGGCGGGATCTCGGCGACGGCCTTGTCGAGCAGCGCCTCGACGCCCATGCCGGTCTTCGCGGAGACCTTCAGGACGTCCTCGGGCTCGCAGCCGATGAGGTTGGCGAGCTCCTCGGAGAACTTCTCCGGCTGGGCCGCGGGCAGGTCGATCTTGTTCAGCACGGGGATGATCTTGAGGTCGTTCTCCATCGCCAGGTAGAGGTTGGCGAGAGTCTGCGCCTCGATGCCCTGGGCCGCGTCGACCAGGAGGATCGTGCCCTCACAGGCCGCGAGCGAACGCGAGACTTCATACGTGAAGTCCACGTGGCCCGGGGTGTCGATCATGTTGAGGATGTGCGTACTGCCCTCGTTCGGGCCCTCTGTCGGGGCCCAGGGCAGACGCACCGCCTGGGACTTGATCGTGATGCCGCGCTCGCGCTCGATGTCCATGCGGTCGAGGTACTGAGCACGCATCTGCCGCTGCTCCACCACACCGGTGAGCTGCAGCATGCGGTCGGCGAGCGTGGACTTGCCGTGGTCGATGTGCGCGATGATGCAGAAATTGCGGATCAGCGCCGGATCGGTACGGCTCGGCTCGGGCACATTTTTAGGGGTCGCGGGCACGCAGGGTCCTGTCTCTTGAGGCGCCTGTCGCCTCGGGTCGGATCTATACGTAGGTTCCATCGTCCCATGGGTGGGCCACTGCGCTCGGTTTGGGCCGGTAGGAGGGCGACTGGTACCGTGGACAGCTGTGTCTCGTAGTCCTCTCAAGCATCGAGGCGCGTGTCATAACACTCATCTGCAGTACCTCTGCAGTACCTGAACCTGAAAAGGCTCTTTCGTGGCGAACATCAAGTCCCAGATCAAGCGGATCAAGACCAACGAGAAGGCGCGTCAGCGCAACAAGGCGGTCAAGTCTTCGCTGAAGACCGCGATCCGCAAGGCCCGCGAGGCCGTTGCCGCCGGTGACACCCAGAAGGCCGCCGAGCTCACGCGTGAGGCCACGCGTCAGCTGGACAAGGCCGTCTCCAAGGGCGTCATCCACAAGAACCAGGCCGCCAACAAGAAGTCGGCGCTTGCTTCGAAGGCCGCGTCCCTCTAAGGGCTGACGCCCTTGGCCCCGGTTCGCCGGGGCGCTGATCAATCCTCCCGCGAGGGTAATTCGAGCCCTCTACCTCGAATCGCGGACAGACCACGCAGTACGCCACGCTGCGACGATGCCCCCGGACCCACTCCGGGGGCATTGCTGTGTCCGGGGGCGGTGCCGGGTTTCGGGGACTCCCGGGCGGCGAGCTGGGGGCGGGGGTGCTGCGTCAGGGGGCGCGGTTCCCGGGCGTCGGGCTGGGGGGTGGGGTCAGGGGCGCGGGGAACTGCGCGACAAGCCACGACGCACGCCGCAGACGAAATCGCAGACGAGCCACGCGGAGGCCGGGCCCACGGCCAGTAACCGCCTAGCCCCGCCGGGACCGCGCCGCACGGGCGATGGCGACGACCGCCTTCTCCAAGGCGTACTCGGGGTCGTCACCGCCACCCTTGACGCCCGCGTCAGCCGCGGCCACCGCGGTCAGCGCGGCAGCCACTCCGTCCGGGGTCCAGCCGCGCATCTGCTGGCGCACGCGGTCGATCTTCCAGGGCGGCATGCCCAGCTCACGGGCGAGGTCGGCGGGGCGGCCGCCGCGCGCGGAGGAGAGCTTGCCGATCGCCCGGACGCCCTGCGCGAGGGCGCTGGTGATCATGACGGGGGCGACGCCCGTCGCCAGGGACCAGCGCAACGCTTCGAGCGCCTCCGCGGCCCGGCCCTCGACGGCCCGGTCGGCCACCGTGAAGCTGGAGGCCTCGGCGCGGCCCGTGTAGTACCGCCCCACCACCGCTTCGTCGATCGTGCCCTCGACGTCCGCCGCCAGCTGGGAGACCGCGGAGGCGAGCTCCCGCAGGTCGCTGCCGATCGCGTCGACGAGCGCCTGGCAGGCCTCCGGTGTCGCCGAGCGGCCCGTGGTGCGGAACTCCGCGCGCACGAACGACAGCCGGTCCGCGGGCTTGGTCATCTTGGGGCAGGCGACCTCGCGCGCGCCCGCCTTGCGCGCGGCGTCGAGCAGTCCCTTGCCCTTGGCGCCGCCCGCGTGCAGCAGGACAAGGGTGATCTCCTCGGCCGGCGACCCCAGATACACCTTCACGTCCTTGACCGTGTCGGCCGACAGATCCTGCGCGTTCCGCACGACGACGACCTTGCGCTCGGCGAAGAGCGACGGGCTCGTCAGCTCGGCGAGCGTGCCGGGCTGCAGCTGGTCGGGGGTGAGGTCGCGCACGTCCGTGTCCGCGTCGGAGGCGCGGGCGGCCGCGACCACCTGCTGCACGGCGCGGTCGAGGAGGAGGTCCTCCTGCCCCACGGCGAGCGTGAGAGGAGCGAGCGGGTCGTCGTTTGCTGTCTTCCTGGCCATCGCGGTCAAGCATCCCACGCGGCACTGACAGCCCGGCCCGTACGGCCTTCCCGTACGCCCTTCCCGTACGCCCTTCCCGCACGCCCTTCCCGTACGCCCTTCTCGTACGGCCTTTCCCGAGGCCCTCTCCCGTATCGGAGAATGGTCGAGTGAGCGACGTACGACATGTCCTGGTGCTGCCCGACCGCGATGCCGCGGAGGTGGTCGCCGAAGAGCTTCCCGACCGTTTCGGCGTGGCCGAGGAGCCCCAGCTGGTCCGCGACGCCCTGGCGGGCGAGGACGACGCGGAGGACGCCCAGTGGCTGGTCGTGGTCGAGGACCCCGACTCCCGCCTCGACCCGTCGGCACTCGACGAGCTGGCCGCGGAGCACGAGGGCTGGCTGGAGTCTCCGTAGCGAGCGCCGACGGGCGGCGGTTCCCGGGTGGTCGTGGCCGTCAGCCGCTCTTCGGGATGACCTGGATGTCGAGGTCGATGGTGATGCTGTGCCCGACGGCGGCGATACCGCGGGCCAGCATCGTCTGCCAGGTGATCGTGAAGTCGTCGCGGTGCAGTTCAGTGGTGGCGCGGCAGGCGACGCGGGTCTCGCCCTCCAGCCCCTTGCCGACCCCGAGGTACTCCGTGTCGAGCGTGACCGTCCGCGTCACACCGTGCAGCGTCAGGCCCCCGGATATCGCCCAGCGGCTGCCGCCCTTGTGGACGAAGCGGTCGCTGTAGAACTCCATCGTCGGGAACCGCCCCACGTCGAGGAAGTCACCGGAACGCAGGTGGTCGTCGCGCATCTGGACCGCCGTGTCGATGGAGGCGGCGTCGATGACGACGTGCATCGCGGAGTCCTCCATCCGCTCCCCGATCCGGATCGCGCCCGCGAAGCTGTTGAACCGGCCACGGATCCTGGCCAGACCGATGTGCCGCGCGGTGAAGCAGACCGAGGAGTGGAGCGGGTCCACCTCCCAGTCGCCGGGCTCGGGGAGCGTCGGGGGCTGGGCGACCTGGAGCGTGACGTCACCGAGCGAGGCGTGCGCGTCCTCCGCCACCGTGGCGCTCGCCCGGTACGGAGTGAATCCCTCCGCCGAGACCGCCAGCCGGTAGTCCCCCGCCGGAACAGCCGTGACGAACGACCCGAAGGGGTCGGTGCCCCCGCTGACGACCTTGCGCCCCATGGCATCGCTGACGGCGAATTCCGCGTTCCGCACGGGTTCGTTGACCGGGTCGAGCACCCGGCAGCTGAGCACCCCCGCACTCGACGGGACCGTGAGCGCCGACAAGGCCCCCACCCGTCCGGTCCGATTCGTACGGTTTCCCAGCCAGCGGCCGAACACGCGCGACACACCCCCGCCTTACTTGACAACACCTGCAAACTGCAACGAAAGGGCATTCGATCACCGTTGCGGCTTTCGATGCAACACGGACCCAGATCACGGGAATGCTGCCGATGCGCCGTGAAGTGTCGCGACTGGCCCGAAATGGCCGCGAGGGAGGTGACGGTGAGACTCGGTCGGCGGGTGGCGTGGCCCGGCAAGGGGCGCTCACGGCAGTCCGCGGCCAACGCTCACGGCGGGCGCGTGACCACTTCGAGCCCGGGTGCCGCCCGGGATCCGGCCCCCGCTCCCCCTCCCGTCGTCCCCATCACCGCGACCGCTCCGTCCGTGTCCGTGCGCAGCACCTGCGCTCCCCCGGCCCGCAGCGCCGCCAGGGTGAGGGGTGACGGGTGCCCGTACGAGTTGTCGGCGCCGCACGAGATCAGTGCCAGCCGGGGCGCCGCCCTGCGCAGGAGCTCGGGCTCCTGGTGAGCCGAGCCGTGGTGGGCGACTTTCATCACGTCCACGGAACCGAGCGATGCCGCGGCCGGGCTCCGCAGCAGGGCCCTCTGCGCGGGCGGCTCCAGGTCGCCGAGAAGCAGCACCCTCAGCCCACCCGTCCGTACCAGCAGAGTGACGCTCGCGTCGTTCGGCCCCTCGGGTCTCGGCACCGGCCCCGCCGGAGGCCACAGCACCTGCCAGTCCAGGGGGCCCGCCCTGCGCCGCTCCCCCGCCACGGCCGACACCACCGGAACCCGCGCGGCTGCCGCCTGCTCCCGCACGAAGTCGACCTGCTCCGGCGGCTCCCCGAACCCCGTCGTCTGGATCTCCCCCACCTCGCGCCCTCGCAGCACCCCCGGCAGCCCCGCGACGTGGTCCGCGTGAAAGTGCGTGAGCAGGACGAGCGGCACCTGTCTGATTCCGAGCGAGCGCAGGCAACGGTCCGCCGCCAGTGGGTCGGGCCCCGCGTCGACCACCACCCCCGAGCCGTCCCCGGCCGCGAGCACCGTCGCGTCCCCCTGCCCGACGTCGCACATCGTCAGGCGCCATCCGGGCGGCGGCCAGCCCGCGATCACCCGCGTGACGGGGGGAGGCTGGACGACCACCAGGAAGAACAGTGCGGCACAGGCGACGACCAGCCACGGATGCCGCACGATCCTGCGTCCCACCAGGACGAGGACCACGGTGATGCCCGCGAGCACGAGTCCCCCGTGCCAGCCACCCGGCCAGTCGACCCCGTTCCCCGGCAACGCCGCCCCCGTGCGAGCGATACCCGCGATCCACTCCACGGGCCAACTCGCACCCCACGCCAGCACCTTGGCAACGGGCATCGCGACCGGCGCCACCGCCAGCGCCGCGAACCCGAGCACCGTGGCAGGCGCGACGGCGAACTCGGCGAGGAGATTGCACGGCACCGCGACCAGACTCACCCGAGCCGCGAGGACGGCGACCACCGGCGCGCAGACCGCCTGGGCCGCGGCCGCGGCGGCCAACGCGTCGGCCAACCGCGCCGGCACCCCTTTGCCGCGCAACGCCTCACCCCAGCGCGGCGCGAGGGTCAGCAGGGCGCCCGTGGCCAGGACGGAGAGCAGAAAGCCGTGACTCCGGGCCAGCCACGGGTCGTACAGCACCAGCACCAGCACCGCCGTCGCCAGCGCGGGAACGAGTGACCTGCGCCGTCCCGTGACGATGGCGAGCAACGCGATCAGCCCGCAGGCCGCGGCCCGCAACACGCTCGGGTCCGGTCGGCAGACGATGACGAACCCGATGGTCAGCGCCCCACCGAGCACCGCGGTCGTGCGCAGCGGAATCCCCAGCCTGGGGGCGAGTCCCCGCCGCTCGGCCCGCTGGGCGAGGCCCGGTGGTCCGATGAGCAGGACGAGCACGATCGTCAGGTTCGCCCCGCTCACGGCGAGCAGATGCGTGAGGTCGGTCGCCCGGAACGCCTGGTCCAACTCGGCGGGCACCCGCGAGGTGTCCCCGACGACAAGCCCCGGCAGCAGCGCCCGGGCATCGGCCGGCAGCCCGCGCGTGGCCTCCCGCAAGCCGCCCCGCAGTTCCCCGGCAACCCTCTGCGCCCCGGAAGGCGCCCCCACGGTTCGCGGCGCCCGCTCCCCGTCCACCCGCAGCACGGCGGCAACGCGGCCCCCGTCCGACATCGGCGGCGCCAGCCGCCCCTGCACCCGCACCCGCGTCGACGGAAGGAGGCCCGTCCAGGAAGGGGTGGTGGGGTGGGCCGAGTCGTGATGGGAGGCGGGGCCGTCGCCCTCCGCTCGCAGGGCAGCCCGGTCGCCCTCCGCTCGCACGGCGGCCCCATCGCCCTCCGCTCGCACGGCGGCCCCATCGCCCTCCGCTCGCACGGCGGCCCCATCACCTTCCGCTCGCGGGAAAGCCCCGTCGCCCTCCGCTCGCAGGGCAGCCCGGTCGCCCTCCGCTCGCAGGGCGGCCCCATCACCCTCCGCTCGCACGGCGGCCCCGTCGCCCTCCGTTCGCACCACCACCAGAACCGGCGTGCGGGTCTCGGTCGACGTGCCGTCCCTCTGCGTGACACGGAGGACTTCCGCGTCCAGGAGCACGGCCGGCGGCATCGTGTGCGCGCTCGCGACACGGGGGCGGGTGCGGCGCGGGTCGGACGTGACCCGCAACTCCGCCTCCACCTGCGCGTATTCACCTGCCAGAGAGGGAACCGGGCCACGCCGCAGATCCGCCCCGTGCAGCGCCGCCGACGCCGCCGCCCCCGCGGCGCAGAGCAGAACCGCGGCGACTGTGAAACGTCCCCACCGTCTCGGTCTCCTTGGCCCGGTCCCCGGATGACCGCCCTCTGCGGCCCCGCGAGCCGTCCACGTCACCAACAGGACTCCGGCCGCCAGCACGGCGGCCACCACCGTGGCGATCGCCCAGCGCGGTGGGGCGTCCAGCATCAGGGCCGCGGATCCCCAGGCCGCCAGCGCGGGCGGCACCAGCCGCAGGTCCGCCGGGCCCTCCTGGCGGGGATGCGAGGCGCCGAGACGGTGGCCCGACGCCAGGTGAACTGCCGCGCGCGTCATGGCCGTACGAGACCTTGGAGATCGGCGAAGCGCCGATCGCCGATGCCGTTGACCTCACGGAGTTCCTCGACCGAGCGGAATCCGCCGTGCTGCGTGCGGTAGTCGAGGATGTGCTGCGCCAACACGGGTCCGACGCCGGGGAGTTCGTCGAGCTGTTCCGGGGTCGCCGTGTTCAGACCGATGGGACCGGCGGCTCCCGGCCCGGCGCCACCCGACCCCGCAGCGCCCTGCCCCGCAGCACCCGATCCCGTGGCACCCGGTCCTGCCGACCCGGCCCCCACCCCGGCCCCACTCGCACCGTCCGCCGTCTGCGCCCCGCCCACCACGACCTGTTCGCCGTCCACCAGGAATCGCGCGCGGTTGAGGTCCCCCGTCTTCGTGCCCGGCCTGACCCCGCCGGCGGCCCGCAGCGCGTCCGCCACCCGGGATCCGGCGGGCAACCGATGGACGCCCGGCCTACGGACCTTCCCGCTGACGTCCACCACGATCACGCCCGCGGCGCCGCCGCCTTCCGCCCCCGCCGCCGTCCGCCCCGCCTGCGCCGCAGACCCCGGCGACGGAGCCGGCTCCGCACCCCGCTCGGCGATGGCACCCGCCTCACGCACCACGTCCGGCGGCCGCACGGGCTGGGCCCGGCCCGTCCAGAAGTGCTGGGCGGCGAAAACCGCGGCGACCCCGAGGATCAGGACGAGCGCCACCACGGCTCGTCGTTCGAGACCGCACCGCGCCTGCACCCACATCGGCAGGCGCTCCCGCACGGCAAGCCCCAACCGCTCCTTCCGCGAGGAATCCGCCCGCGCGCCCTCCGCGTCATCCGAGACAAGTCCCGCGCCCCCTCCCCCTACCGGTGCCTCTTCCTCGGTCTCCCCATTCCCGCCCACCAACGCGGCGTCCGGACCCGCCACCTCCAGCCTCGGCGATGGCAATGACGCGGGCGTGGGCGACGGCGACGGCGACGGCAAAGGTGCCGCAGGCCAAGGTGGTGGCTGCGGGTCCGCGAACAAGCTCTCCGCCCGCCGCCTGACCGCCTCCCCCGACGCACGTCGGCGCCGGGCCCGCCCGCGAGCGTGCCGACTACCGGCGCGGCCGTCGAGCGCACGCCCGTCGGAGGCGCGCCCGTCCGTCGCGCGCCCATCGGACGCAGGGCCACGGCCGGGCCCGCTCGTCGCAGAAACTGTCCGGGGAACTGATCGAATCGTCATGCCGACGACGCTACGCACCGCCACCACAACTTGTTGATCTTGGTCAATTCCCGTGGATTACCCGGCAGTTGTGGATAACTCCGTCACCCACACGTGGGACTCAACCTGACCTCACCGAGGCGAGACCACAGCCCCCAGCAACCCCGGCCCCGTGTGCGCCCCGATCACCGCTCCGACCTCGCTCACGTGCAGTTCACCGAGGTCGGGCACCCGCTCCCGCAGCCTCTCGGCGAGCGTCGACGCCCGGTCCGGGGCCGCCAGGTGGTGCACCGCGATGTCGACCCGGCCGGAACCGGCGCGCTCGACCACGATCTCCTCGAGCCGGGCGATCGCCTTCGACGCCGTCCGTACCTTCTCCAGCATGTCGATGCGGCCGCCGTCCAGCTTCAGCAGCGGCTTGACGGCGAGCGCGGAGCCGAAGAGCGCCTGTGCCGCGCCGATGCGGCCGCCCCTGCGGAGGTAGTCGAGGGTGTCGACATAGAAGAACGCGGAGGTGCCCGCGGCCCGCTTCTCCGCGGCGACCACCGCCTCCTCCGCCGAGTCGCCCGCCTCCGCTGCCTGCGCCGCCGCGAGGGCGCAGAAGCCGAGCGCCATCGCCACCATGCCGGTGTCCACCACCCGCACCGGCACCGGCGCGTCCATCGCGGAGAGGACCGCGGCGTCGTACGTACCGGAGAACTCGGCGGACAGGTGGAGCGAGACGATGTCGGTCGCGCCTGCCTCGGCGATCCTGCGATAGGTGTCCGCGAAGACTTGAGGGCTGGGCCGGGACGTGGTCACCGACTTGCGTTTCTGCAGGGCCAGGGCGAGGGAGCGGGCCGAGATCTCGGTGCCCTCCTCCAGGGCCTGGTCTCCCAGGACCACGGTCAGGGGCACCGCGGTGATGCTGTGCCGCTCCATCGTCTCCTGCGGCAGGTAGGCCGTTGAATCCGTGACGATCGCGACATGGCGGGACATGAGCTGGAGGTTACCTGTCTGGGCCGTCGGGTGGCAGCCCGGGCCCTCCCCGCCCCGGTGCTCCGGCGCCGGGGCAGATCAGGTCGTGCTCTCGGGCTTGGCCTTCTTCTCCCACGGATACGTCACCCGCGCGCTGGGCGGGGTGATCGCGGGCCGCGTCGGCTCCTGGGCTGCCGGACGGGCCTGTGCGGACGGCTCGGACCAGGTCTGTTCGGTCTGCTCGGCGGTCTTGCCCTCTGCCGACGCGGGCTCGGGCCAGGCGGCCGGGGCCCGTTCGGGCGCCGGCTCCGTCGTCCAGTGCCGCAGGGCGCCCGCCTCCATGTCGATCTGGGTGCTCAGCGAGTCCAGATCGTCGTCGGCGAACCGGCGGGCCCGGTCGCGCGCCGACCACCGCAGGGAGTCGGCGGCCTTCTTGATCTGCTCCGTGCGCTCCCGCAGGCCGGGAAGCCGCTCGGCCAGAGCCGCCTTGTCCGGGTCCCGCTCAAGGCGCCGGAGCTCGTCGTCCAGCTCGTGTCCGTGGACGCTGAGCCGGTCGAACAGCTGGAGGGTCTCCTTCAGCGAGGCGTCCTCGGGGGCGCCCGCCTGGAGGACGTCCTGCGTGGCACGCATGGACGTGCGCAACGCGAGACGCAGCTGCGCCAGTTCACCGGCGCTGCCGGCCTGCGCGAAGCTCCTCGCCCGCAGCGTGGTGTCCTCGACCGTCCGGCGGGCCTCCATGATGGTGCGGTCGACCCCGCGCTTGGCCGCACGGACCGCCTTCACGGTCACGTACACACCCAGCACCAGGAACAGCACCACAAGCAGCGCCACGATCGCGCCCACGGCTTCCATGACGCTCCTCTCCGCATCCGGCCCGCGTGGCCCGCGGTCCGCCCGATCCGCTCCATCGGCCTCTTCCACCGTAAACGGAGAAGGCAGGTCGGAGGTTCCAACGGAACCCCCAACCTGCCCGTAAGGGAAGACCCCTATACCGCTCCACTACCGCTCCACGCGAACGATCACGCAGGAACGATGTTCACCAGCTTCGGCGCCCGCACGATCACCTTGCGGATCCCCGCGCCGTCCAGCGCCGCCACGACCTTCTCGTCGGCCAGCGCCACCTTCTCCAGCTCGGCGTCGGAGATGGACGGGGAGACCTCCAGGCGCGCCTTGACCTTGCCCTTGATCTGCACGACGCAGGTCACGGACTCGTCCACGACGTACGCCGGGTCGGCGACCGGGAAGTCCCGGTGGACCACGGAGTCGGTGTGGCCCAGCTTGCGCCACAGCTCCTCGGCGATGTGCGGGGCCAGCGGCGCGATCAGCAGCACCAGGCGCTCCGCGACGGACCTCGGAACCGCGCCGCCCACCTTGGTCAAGTGGTTGTTCAGCTCGGTGATCTTGGCGATCGCGGTGTTGAACCGCATGCCGTCCAGGTCCTGGCGCACACCGTCGATGGCCTTGTGCAGGGCGCGCAGGGTGGACTCGTCGATGTCCGCCTCTGCGACGTCGGCGACGGTGACCTCACCGGTCGACTCGTCGACGATCAGACGCCACAGCCGCTGCAGCAGGCGGTACTGGCCGACGACCGCACGCGTGTCCCAGGGACGTGACACGTCCAGGGGGCCCATCGCCATCTCGTACAGGCGCAGCGTGTCCGCGCCGTACTCGTCGCAGATCTCGTCCGGCGTGACGGCGTTCTTCAGGGACTTGCCCATCTTGCCCAGCTCGCGCTTGACCGGCTCGCCCTCGAAGAAGAACTTGCCGTCGCGCTCCTCGACCTCGGTGGCCGGCACCGGGAAGCCGCGGCTGTCCCGGTAGACGTACGCCTGGATCATGCCCTGGTTGTACAGCTTGTGGAACGGCTCCGCCGACGAGATGTGGCCCAGGTCGAACAGGACCTTCGACCAGAAGCGCGCGTACAGCAGGTGCAGCACCGCGTGCTCGGCGCCGCCCACGTACAGGTCGACGCCGCCGGTCGGCTGGCCCTCGCGCGGGCCCATCCAGTACTGCTCGACGGCCGGGTCGACCAGCTGCTGGTCGTTGCGCGGGTCCAGGTAGCGCAGCTCGTACCAGCACGAACCCGCCCAGTTGGGCATGGTGTTGGTCTCGCGGCGGTAGGTCCGCGGGCCGTCGCCCAGGTCCAGGGTGACGTTGACCCAGTCCTCGTTGCGGGAGAGCGGCGTCTCCGGAGAGGTGTTCGCGTCGTCCGGGTCGAAGGTGCGCGGGGAGTAGTCGTCGACCTCCGGCAGCTCCAGGGGCAGCATCGACTCGGGCAGCGCGTGGGCGACGCCGTCCTCGTCGTAGACGATCGGGAAGGGCTCGCCCCAGTAGCGCTGGCGGCTGAACAGCCAGTCGCGCAGCCGGAAGTTGACGGTGCCCTCGCCGATGCCGCGGGTGGCCAGCCAGCCGGTGATGCGGGCCTTGGCGCCCGTGACGTCCATGCCGTCGAGGGAGATCTCCTGGTTCGCGGAGTTGATCAGCTTCGCCTCGTACGAGGAGAAGGCCTCGTCCCACGTCCTCGGGTCGGTCCCACGGTCGTCCGACGGCTCCACCACGCAGCGCATCGGCAGATTGAAGGCGCGCGCGAAGGCGAAGTCGCGGCTGTCGTGCGCCGGGACGGCCATGATCGCGCCGGTGCCGTAGCCCATCAGTACGTAGTCGGCGATGAAGACCGGGACCTGCTCGCCGCTGACCGGGTTGGTGGCGTAGACGCCGGTGAAGACGCCGGTCTTCTCCTTGGCGTCGGCCTGGCGCTCGACATCGGACTTGGCGGCGGCGAACGCGCGGTACTTGGCGACGGCCTCGGCCGGGGTGGCGTGCCCGCCGGTCCACGTCTCGTGGGTGCCCTCGGGCCAGGCGTCCGGGATGACCTTGTCGACCAGGTCGTGCTCGGGCGCCAGGACCATGTAGGTCGCGCCGAACAGGGTGTCCTGGCGGGTGGTGAAGACGGTGATCGCGTCGCCCTCGATGCCCACGGGGAAGCTCACACGGGCGCCTTCGGAGCGGCCGATCCAATTGCGCTGCTGCAGCTTGATGGCCTCGGGCCAGTCCAGCGCGTCCAGGTCGTCCAGCAGGCGGTCGGCGTACGCGGTGATGCGCATGTTCCACTGGCGCAGCTTGGCCTTGAAGACGGGGAAGTTGCCGCGCTCGGAGCGGCCGTCGGCGGTGACCTCCTCGTTGGCCAGGACAGTGCCCAGGCCGGGGCACCAGTTGACGGGCGCGTCGGAGGCGTAGGCCAGGCGGTACTGGCTCAGCACCTCGGCGCGCTCGACGGCGTCCAGCTCGCTCCACACGCGCGTGGAGTCCGGTACGGCACGCTCACCGCTCTCGAACTGGGCGACCAGGTCGGCGATCGGGCGGGCCTTGGCGGCGTCGGCGTCGTACCAGGAGTTGAAGATCTGGACGAAGATCCACTGGGTCCACTTGTAGTACTCGGGGTCGATCGTCGCGAACGAGCGCCGCTTGTCGTGACCCAGGCCCAGCGCGCGCAGCTGGGACTTCATGTTCTCGATGTTGGCCTCGGTGGAGACCCGCGGGTGGGTGCCCGTCTGCACCGCGTACTGCTCGGCGGGCAGGCCGAAGGCGTCGAAGCCCAGGGTGTGCAGGACGTTGTGACCGGTCATGCGCTGGAAACGCGCGAAGACGTCCGTGGCGATGTACCCCAGGGGGTGGCCGACGTGCAGGCCCGCCCCGGACGGGTACGGGAACATGTCCATGATGAACTTCTTGGGCTTGGCGACCAGCGCGGCCTCGGCCTCGTCCCGCGCGGCCATGTCGCCGCTCGGGTTCGGCGCCTCGTAGGTGCCGTCGGCGTCCCAGAAGTCCTGCCAGCGTGCCTCGATGTCCGCGGCCAGAGCGGCCGTATAGCGGTGCGGCGCGGCCACCTCGGAGGCGGCAGCAGAATTCGTCTCGCTCATGATCCTCAAAGCTCCATCGATCGTCTCTGCCTGCGGAATTGACCGTGCTGGTCAAACAAAAATGCCCCTCGCACAGGAGGGGACGCCGCGCCGATTCCGACCGCGATTCACCGGCGGTCGGGACTGATCAGCGCGGCCCGCTAAGCAGAAGGCGTACGGCACGCATGGCGTCAGGGTACCGCAGCCCTCCCGCGGCCCGCGACGAGCTTCCGCGCCGGACCGGCCGGGCGCCGCGGCAAGGCGCCGTACCGCCGCCACCGACAGGCGTTGGCCAAGGGTTACTCCGCGTACCGCCCACTATCGGGGCAACAACAAGATCGTGTCGCACTTTGATAACAGCGCAATAACTCAAACCCCGTACCCACCGGTATGGAGCGACTTAGCATGCGGCGGGACCGAACCATCTCGGAGCCGCCCCCATGAACCCTCTGCACCCGCACCGCAAGAGCCGTTCCCTCCCGCGTTCCGCGGCCCGCTCGCCCGCTCCACGGGCCCTGGGCGTCGGCGCACTGCTCCTGATACCCCTGCTCGTCTTCGCCGGCGGTGACACCCTGCGGGCCGCCATCGACTTCACCGCGGGCGTCCTCTCCCTGGTCTCGCTGACCTGCGCCGTGGTCTGGGGCCTGGTGGCCACCGACCGTCTGTTCCTGCACTCGCGCCAGCGCCTGCTCGCCCAGGCCGTGCACCGCGCCACCGCGATCGCCTCCGTCGGCTTCCTGCTGCTGCACAGCACCGTCAAGGTCGCGCTCGACCACGTGTCGCTGTTCGGCGCCCTGATGCCCTTCGGACTCGGCGTCACGGGCAGCGCCGGGCTCATCGGGCTCGGCTCGCTCGCGGGCCTCCTGATGGTCACCACGGCCGTCACCGGCGCCCTCCGCAGCGCCTTCGCCTCCCCCGCCCGGATCGCGTCGCGCTGGCGGGCGATGCACATGCTCGCCTACCCCGCCTGGTGTTCGGCGCTGATCCACGGCCTGTACGCGGGCCGCGAGCCCAAGACGTGGGTGATCACGCTGTACGCCCTGTGCCTGGTCGCGGTCGCCGGAGCGGTCGCCCTCCGCGCGGCACCACGCCCGGTCAAACGGAAGGTCGCCGCCCACGTCCTCGCCCTGCTCGAACCGGAACGCGCCACCCCGCACCGGGAGGAGGCTCCCGCGCGGGACACCCTCTCCGTGCCGCTGCCCGGCACGAACGCCCCGGCCCCCGCGACGGACCCCGTGGTGGGCATCTCCGCGGCCTATCGCGCCCTGACCGTCACCGCACCCCCGCCACACCCCACCGTCCCGCCACCCCGCGCCGAGCCCACGGGCCGCTGGCCCGCGCCCTGCCCGCCACCACCCGCCGAGTCCCCCTACGTCGCGCCCCAGCCGACGTACGACACCGCGCCCCAGCCCGTCTACGACCCCTCGTACGACGCTCCCCTCGACCCCGCGTACGACAGCGGCCCCGCCACCGAACCGCTGCACAGGCCCTTTCAGGCCCCCAGCACGGGCGAGCCCTGGAACGCCGCCACCGGAGGCCACCCGTGAACGCCTCGATCCCCGACGTCCCCGAAGTCCGCGTCGTCGGCCTGCCCCTGCTCACCTCGGGCTTCGACCTCGTCGAACGCCTCGACCTCTCCATGCACCTGAAGGTGCACGGCCCGCTGGAGCCGATGGCCGGCGAACCGCTCGCCCGCCTCGCCGAACACATCGGCCTGCGGGGCCGCGGCGGCGCGGGCTTCCCCTTCGCCCGGAAGCTGCGGTCCGTCGCCGACGCGGCGATCCGTCGCGGCATACGCCCCGTGGTCGTCGTCAACGGCAGCGAGGACGAGCCCGCCTGCCGCAAGGACACCGTCCTGATCAACCGCGCGCCGCACCTCATCCTCGACGGCGCCCTCCTCGCCGCCGAGGCCATCGGGGCGCGCACCCTGGTCGTCGGCGTGACCCGCGACTCGACCGAGGCGTCGATGCGCACGGCGCTGGCCGAGCGCGGCCTCGGCAACCGCCGCGGATCGGCCCTCCGCGCGCGTGTGCAGCGCAACCCGGTGCGCATGGTCACCGGAGAGTCGTCCGCCCTCGTCCGCTCGGCGGACGGCGGCCCCCCGCTGCCACCGGGCCGCAAAGTACGGACGTCCGACTCCGGAGTGGGCGGCGCCCCCACCCTGCTCTCCAACGCGGAGACCTTCGCCCAGCTCGCCGTCGCCGCCAGGACCGGCGCCGACCGCTACTGCCGCACCGGCCTGCGCGACGAACCCGGCACCGTCCTGCTGACCCTCTCCGGAGCGGTCGCCCGGCCGATGGTCGTCGAGGTCCCCACCGGAGTGCCTCTCCAGTACGTCCTTCAGCTGGCCGGCGCCCCCGCGCTCCCCCAGGGCGTGCTGACGGGCGGCTATCACGGCAGGTGGCTCGACGGGATGACGGCACACGACGCCGTCGTGTCCCGCGCCTCCCTGGACGCGTGCGGCGGCGCGCTCGGCGCGGGCGCGATCCTGCCGATCGGTGAGGGCACCTGTCCCCTGGGAGAGGCGTTGCGGGTGGCGCACTGGCTGGCCGCCGAGAGCAGCGGGCAGTGCGGCCCCTGCTACCTCGGCCTGCCCGCGGCGGCCCGTGGCCTCGCCGACGTGTTACAGGGCGGCGGACCGACCGCGCTCGAAGCGCTGCGCGAGGTGACACGGGCCGTGAAGCGGCGCGGCGCGTGCAAGCATCCGGACGGCTCGGCGGCCTTCCTGGAGTCGTCGATCTCGGCGTTCACCGACGACCTCGCCGCGCACGTCCTGGGCGGCGGATGCGGTCGTCCCGTCGAGGGCGTCCTCCCCCTCCAGGAGGACACACCGCCGGCAGAGGCCCCCAGTGGGCGCACGCTGGCCGTCGACTGGACGCTCTGCCAGGGTCACGGTCTCTGCGCGGACATCGTCCCGGAGCTGATCCAGCTGGGCCCCGACGGCTTCCCGGCGGTAGCGGAAGCGTCCGTACCGCGTTACTCCGAAGCGCGTGCCACCCGCGCCGTGCGGCGCTGCCCCGCGCTCGCCCTGCGCATCGAGGAGGCATCGAAGGAGGCACCCCCGTCCCGCACGACGCTGCCGACCGCGCTCCCGCCGGGCCGCGGCCGCCGCGCACTGGGCAGCGGAAGGCAGTAGGACACGGCAGCGCTCACGACACGAAAGAGCGGGCCACCCGATCCGGGTGGCCCGCTCATATCCTGTGGAGCTAAGGAGAATTGAACTCCTGACCTCCTGCATGCCATGCAGGCGCTCTACCAACTGAGCTATAGCCCCTTGCCTGTCCGCCCGGTTTCCCCGGCGGCTCCGCCAACATTACACGGTCATACCCGTGCTCCACCAAATCGTTTCCGGTCTGGTCCGGTCTGGGGTGATACGGGCGGTACTGTCAGCCTTCGTGACCGTGCTCGCGCTCCCCGTTGCCCGCCGCCGTGTGCCACTGGCCGCCGGGGCCTGCCTGCTCTCCTTCGCGGCCTTCTGGCTGGCCCAGCGGGCCGCCGACGTCTCGATGATCGACCTGATGGTCTACCGGGCCGAGGGCGAGACCGTGCGCGCGGGCGGTGACCTCTACGCGCTGCGCACCACCGAGGCCCATCTGCCCACCACTTACCCGCCGTTCGCCGCGTTGCTCTTCACACCGCTGACCCTGCTGGACACGGCGGTCATGCGCACCCTCGCGACGCTGGGCAACCTGGCGCTCCTGATCGTCTTCGCGCACCTGTCCCTACGGCTGGTCCACGGCGGACGGCACGCGCGCGTGGAGGGCGTTCTGTGGACGTCCGCCCTCGTCGTGTGGTGCGAGCCGGTGTGGACGACGCTGCGCTACGGGCAGATCAATCTGCTGCTCGCCGTCCTCGTCCTGTGGGACCTGTCGCGGCGCCCCGGACACGGCTGGGCGGGCGTGGGCATCGGCGTCGCGGCGGCCATCAAGCTCACGCCCGCGCTCTTCGCGGTCCTCCTGCTGCTCACCGGGGCCGCCGAAGCCGCGCGGCGCGGACCGTGGCGGCCGGCCGTGCGGCACGCGTGCGTGGCGGCCGTGTCGTTCGCCGGGGCGACGCTCCTCGCGGCCGCCGTCCTGCCGTACGACTCGTGGCGGTTCTGGACCCGGATGGTCTTCGAGGCGGGCCGTGTCGGGTTTGCGGAGGACACCGCGAACCAGTCGCTGCGCGGCGTCCTGGCGCGACTCATGCACACCGGGGAGCCCGGCGCCCTCTGGGCCCTGACAGCCGCCGTGACCGGCGCGCTGGGCCTCGCGGTGGCGGTGGCCGCCGCGCTGCGCGGGGAGCGGGCCTGGGCGGTGCTCTCCTGCGCCGCGACGGCGCTTCTGGTGAGTCCGGTGTCGTGGTCACACCACTGGGTGTGGTGCGTGCCGATGGTGCTGCTCCTGCGGGCGGAGGCAGAGCGAAGGGGCGGTCGGGCGCGGTGGGCGGCGGTCGGAGGCGTGTGCCTGGTCTTCTGCTCGTACGCCCTGTGGTGGGTGCCCCATGGAGTGGGGCGGCTCGAACTCGACCAGAACTATGGCCAGATGACGCTGTCCGCCCTCTACGTAGTGACCGCTTTCGCGTTCTTGTGGGCCGCCGTCACGCGGTGGCGAACGAGTAGAACCGCTTGAGGGTGCAGTGCTCGTCGAGGAGCCGGCCGTAGATCGGCTCCCCCTCGAGCTCGCGGTACGTCTCGATGGGGTCGCCTTTTATGATCAGCGCCCGCGCGCATTCCTCGCACCAGTACTGGTACTCCGGGTTGACCGGTTCCATGTCGCGGACGATCGGCGTACCACTGCCGCACCAATCGCATTTCCGCCGGTGTGCACCCATCGATCAGCTCCAGCTGTGGCCGCAGGCGGTGCACACGTACGAGACCCCGCCGTTGTCACCGAGTACTTGGGCGACGTGGGACGAGCCGCAGGAAGGGCAGTCGAGGAGCGTGCGGAGCGCGGACCGTTCTCGTACCGCCGCCGCTTCGGAGGGGTGGTCGACCTCTCCGAAGATGCTCGCAGGCATCGCTCTCTCCCTCCCGTCGGGCTGCGTCCCCTTCCGGCCGTCCGATTCTGCCACGGTCTGCGCGACCCGGGGGGAACAGGCCGTGGCGGAACACACAGAAAAATCCCGTCCCCTGAAGGGGACGGGATTTCCGGGACTGTGGAGCTAAGGAGAATTGAACTCCTGACCTCCTGCATGCCATGCAGGCGCTCTACCAACTGAGCTATAGCCCCTTGCGTTCTTCCCGCTCGGCGGGCGAACAAGAAGAACTTTAGCCTGCGACCAGCCGGAATGTGAAATCCGGGTCCGGGCGCCCACCGGGGGGCTCAGTCGTCGTCGCCGAGCACCGGTTCCGGCAGCGTGCCGGCGTTGTGCTCCAGCAGGCGCCAGCCCCGCGCGCCGCGGCCGAGGACCGACCAGCAGCAGTTGGTGAGGCCGCCGAGCCCCTCCCAGTGGTGGGGTTCCAGGCCGAGGAGACGGCCGATCGTCGTACGGATCGTGCCGCCGTGGCTGACCACCACGAGCGTGCCGTCCTCGGGCAGCTTCTCGGCATGGCGCAGGACGACCGGGGCGGCTCGGTCGGCCACCTCGGTCTCCAGCTCGCCGCCGCCGCGGCGCACCGCCTCGCCGCGCTTCCACGCGGCGTACTGGTCGCCGAAGCGGGCGATGATCTCGTCGTGCGTCAGGCCCTGCCACTCGCCCGCGTACGTCTCGCGGAGCGCCTCCTCGTGCGTGACGGGGAGGCCGGTGATCGCGGCGAGCTCACCCGCCGTGGCCGCGGCACGCTTGAGGTCGGAGGCGACGATGGCGTCCGGCTTCAGGGAGGCGAGCAGCCGGGCGGCGCGCTTGGCCTGGGCGACGCCCGTCTCGGTCAGCTCGATGTCCGTGGAGCCCTGGAAGCGGCGCTCCAGGTTCCACGCCGTCTGACCGTGCCGCCACAGGATGAGCCGCGGGCCGCGGTGGGTCACCGCAGCTCACCGTCCAGGTCGGCCTCCTCCGCGGCCCGCTGCTCGGCGTGCTCGGCGCCCTTGCCGCGGGTCGCCTTGGCGTCCTCGGGCAGGTCGATCTCGGGGCAGTCCTTCCAGAGGCGCTCGAGCGCGTAGAAGACACGCTCCTCGCTGTGCTGGACGTGCACCACGATGTCCACGTAGTCGAGGAGGATCCAGCGGGCGTCGCGGTCGCCCTCACGGCGGACCGGCTTGGCGCCGAGCTGCTTGTTCAGCTGCTCCTCGATCTCGTCGACGATCGACTTGACCTGGCGGTCGTTGGGTGCGGAGGCGAGCAGGAAGGCGTCCGTGATCGACAGCACGTCGCTGACGTCGTACGCGATGATGTCGTGCGCGAGCTTGTCGGCAGCCGCCTGGGCGGCGACGGTGATGAGCTCGGTGGAGCGGTCCGTGGCGGTCACTAGTGAGCTTTCCTTCGGCTGGTGGATACACCCCAAGGGTCTCACGGACCGCCGACAGCGCCCCAGACGATTACGTCACCGCTCCGGCGCGGGCCGTCCGGCACGGCCCGCGCCGACCGCTCTCACCTGGTCCTGTAGTCCTGTCCGAGCACTACGGAGACGTCGGCGTTGGCTGTCGTCCTGCCCTTGCCGACCGCGCTCGCCGGCAGGCCGAGGGTCTTGGCTACCTCGGTGGCCTGCTCCTTCTTGTCCGCGTCGGCGTAGGTGACCTGCGAGGCGGGCTGGGCCGCCGAGCCCGCGCCGCCGTCGATGAAGGTGTAGCCGCCGTTGACCAGGGAGACCCGGGCGTCCTGGGCCGCGCCCTTCTTCCCGGAGGCGTTCTTCACGCCGACCCGCACGGCCGCGTCCTTCTCCGGACTCTTCACGGCGCCGCCGAGCACGTCCTTGACCACGGCCTCCCCGGCGCCGTCGGTCAGCGTGCCGCCCTGCCCCACCGGCAGCAGCGTCGACTTGTAGTCGCCGCCCTTCGCGCGGTCGGCGAGCTTGGCGAGGAACGCGCCGAGGTCCTTGTCCTCCAGCGACGGGTCGAGGATCTGGGCGAGCGACTGCACGGTGGTCGTGGCCGCCTGCGGGTCCGACGACAGCTTGCGCAGAACGCCCTGCATGACCGCTCCGAAGCGCTGGAGCTGGTCGGTCTCCTGCTCGCCGGACGCGCGGTAGGTGGCGTAGGCGACGGCCATCCGGCCGCTGAGGGTCTGCTGCTCGCCCTTCTTGACCAGGGGGGCCTCGCCGTTCTTGGCCTTGGGGTCGGGCACGTCGGCGTTCGTGTCGATGTCGATGTTGCCGACGAGCTCGACGAGGTTCTCCAGGTACGGGGTGTCAAGCCGCCAGGTGCCCTCGACCTGGGTGCCGAGCACCGTGTCGATCGCGTCGCGGGTGCCGGTCGAGCCGTCGTCGTCGACGGACTTGCCGAGCGTCGTCGGCGTGCCGTCGTCGTCCGACACGGCGAGGGTGTTGGGCAGCAGGACGGTGGCGCCCCGCTCCGTGGTGGCGTTGTTCACCAGGAGCGCGGTCGAGGTGCCGCCGCCCTTGGTGTTGTGCAGGTGCAGGACGATCACGTCGCGCTTCTGCGGTCCTGACGCGGCGGCCGCACCGCCGTCGTCGCCGGACCCGCCCGGGAGCTTGCCCGCGAACCAGAGGTAGCCGACGCCGCCCGCGATCACCAGGGCGAGGACCACGACGAGCGCGACGACCCGGGAACGCCCGCGCCGCTTGGCCTCCTCGCGCCGCTCGGTGCGGCTCTCGGTGAACTTCAGCCAGTCGATGACGTCTTCGGATTCCTCGTCCGGCTCCTCGATGAACGAGAACTGCTCGGTCTTGTACTCGCCGGGCTGCTCGCGACGCTGCGTGGGCGCGGGCGTCGGCGCAGGCGCGGGCTCGGGCTCCGGCACAGACCGCTGAGGCTGCTGTTGCGGCTGTGCCTGAGGCTGCTGTTGCTGTTGCTGCTGCTGTGGGATCCAGGCGGTGTCCTGGGCCGGGGCCGTCCCGTAGGGGGCGCCAGTGGTGTCGTACGAGGTGCCGGTCCCGCCGTACACGTCATACCCCTGCTGCCCGCCCGCGTACGGGTCGTACCCGTACCCCTGGGGCTGCTGGGACTGCTGGGGCACCTGCGGCTGCTGGACCTGCTGGGCCTGCTGGGCCTGCTGGGCCTGCTGGGCCTGCTGGGCCTGCTGGGCCTGCTGGGCCTGCGGAACCTGCTGGTACACCGGCCGCCCGTACTCGTCGTACCCGACGACCTGGTACTGGTCGGCCGCGTACTCACCCGCGTACTCGCCCGCATACGGGTCACTGCCCGCATAAGGGTCGTACTGTCGGTCGTTCACCGGTGCCCCTCTCGGCTCATTCGCCGCGGTACAGCTCACGCTTGTCGATATAACGCACCACACCGTCGGGCACCAGGTACCAGACCGGATCGCCCTTGGCGACGCGCGCGCGGCAGTCCGTGGACGAGATGGCAAGGGCGGGAACCTCCACCAGGGAGACACCGCCCTTGGGCAGCCCGGGGTCGGCCAGCGTGTGGCCGGGCCGGGTGACCCCGATGAAGTGCGCGAGGGAGAACAGCTCTTCCGTGTCCCGCCAGGTGAGGATCTGGCCGAGGGCGTCGGCGCCCGTGATGAAGAAGAGGTCCGTGTCGGGGTTGAGGGCACGCAGATCGCGCAGCGTGTCCGTGGTGTACGTGGCCCCGCCGCGGTCGAGATCGATGCGGCTGACCGAGAACTGCGGGTTCTCCGCGGTCGCGATGACCGTCATCAGATAGCGGTCCTCGGCGGGCGAGACCTGCTTGTCGCTCTTCTGCCACGGCTGGCCGGTCGGCACGAACACCACCTCGTCGAGGTGGAATTGCGCGGCGACCTCACTGGCCGCCACGAGGTGTCCGTGGTGGATCGGATCAAACGTTCCGCCCATGACGCCCAGGCGGCGCTTGCCGTTGCTCACCGGACCGGTCTCCGGACCGGTAGGCATGTCCTGCTCTCCCATGCGTGCAGACCCTACCGGCCCGGCGGACGGGCTCTGTTTCAGCGGTCCCGGTTGAAGCGGGTGGTGATCCACAGGAGCAGCAGGAGGACGACGAACGCGCCTCCGCCGGTGAGGAGAGGGCTGAGGCTTTCGTGGTTGCCGCCGTGCTCGCCGCCCTCGGAGGCGAGAGTGACCAGCTGGGCGGCGTTGCTGTGGAGGCTCATCTCAGGCAGGACCTATCCGGAGGTGGGATGGACATAAAGACTTCCGGCCCATCGTAAGCGGGAGGCCCGTTCCGCCTTACGCCGACTCAGCCGTTGCGGTGGTCGGCGCCCTTGTCGACGTCTTCGGAGGCGCCCTCGGAGGCGCCCTTGCCGACGTTTTCGGAGGTGTTCTTGTCGGCGCCCGCGCCCCCGGCCCCCTGTCGGTAGCCCCGCAACAGGAACCAGCCGACCAGTACGCATCCGACGACCATGACGATCAGCACGATCCGCAGCAGATTGCCCGGTCCCTGCTGCTCCGCGGCCTTGGCCGCCTCCGTGAGCCAGTCGGCCCCAGGGTTGTGCTCCATGACGGAAGACTCCTTCTGTGTGCTGCCCTGTCACGGTATCTCCGCCTAGGCTTGGCCCCACCTCGGGGGCACGAGAGGACGAGACATGGGGGATGCGGCATGACCGACGACAACCACCACGGCGGGGGCGGCGAGGGCCACGAGCAGGTGCCGAGCCGGCAGCGCAGGCGCTTCCCGGGCATCTCGTCGCGCGCCTACGAGCATCCGGCGGACCGCTCGGCCCTGGTCGCCCTGCGCAAGCTCAGCGGCTTCGACACGGTCTTCAAGGCCCTCAGCGGCCTGCTCCCCGAGCGGAGCCTGAGGCTCCTGTTCCTGTCGGACTCCGTGCGCGTGTCCGACGCGCAGTTCGCGCACCTCAACACCATGCTGCGGGACGCCTGTTACATCCTGGACCTGGAGAAGGTCCCGCCGATGTACGTGAACCAGGACCCGAATCCGAACGCGATGTGCATCGGGCTGGACGAGCCGATCATCGTCGTGACGACGGGCCTGGTCGAGCTGCTCGACGAGGAGGAGATGCGGGCGGTCGTCGGCCACGAGGTGGGCCACGCCCTCTCCGGTCACTCCGTCTACCGCACGATCCTGCTGTTCCTCACGAATCTCGCCCTGAAGGTCGCGTGGATCCCGCTCGGCAACGTCGCGATCATGGCGATCGTGACGGGGCTGCGCGAGTGGTTCCGCAAGTCCGAGCTGTCGGCGGACCGGGCGGGCCTGCTGGTCGGACAGGACCTGAAGGCCTCGATGCGCGGCCTGATGAAGCTCGCGGGCGGCAACCACCTGCACGAGATGAACGTGGACGCGTTCCTGGAGCAGGCCGAGGAGTACGAGGCCGGGGGCGACCTGCGCGACTCCGTTCTGAAGATCCTCAACGTCCTGCCGCGCACGCACCCCTTCGCCACGGTCCGCGCCGCCGAGCTGAAGAAGTGGGCCGAGTCCCGCGACTTCCAGCGGATCATGGACGGCCACTACCCCCGCCGCGACGAGGACAAGGACACCTCGGTCTCCGACTCCTTCCGGCAGTCGGCGTCGTCGTACGCCGACAACGTGCGCAACAGCAAGGACCCGCTGATGAAGCTGGTCAACGACCTCGCGGGCGGCGCGGGCGACCTCGGCGGCAAGCTCCGCGGCAGGTTCACGGGCCAGAGCGGCACCGACGGCGCCCCCGAGGACAAGCAGCCGTAAACGCGCAGCCGTACACCGGCGCAGAACGCCCGCTCAGGACGCGGAGAGCGAAGGCTGGGCCGACGCCGCGAGAGACCCGCACAGCGGCGTCGCGCCCCCGGTCGCGTACGGGTCCGTGCCGGCAGGACCGCCCGTCTTCGCCTTCTGCCCGGCGAGCAGCGGCCGCAGGTGGTTCGCCGACTCGGCGGCGCAGGCGAGGGGGCCGGCCTGCGTGACGGAGGCGACCACCTCGGCGCGGTGCATCCGCAGGTCGTCGCGGTCGAAGCGGAAGTGCAGCTCGCGGCGGACGGTGAACAGCGACGCCCGCGCCCGTTCGTCGTCGGCGCCCTTGGCGTGCCGCGCGCCCCCGCGGTCGGCCTCTCGCAGCGCGTACACGAACGTGTGGTCCGAGGTGATCTCCAGCGTGTTCTTGTCGGTCTCGACGATCCGCAGCGTGCCGTCGGTCCTGACCCGGTGGTCGGCGAGCGCGGTCCGCGCCGGGTCGAACCGCACGAGCCAGCCCGTCGCCGCGTGCCGCCCGTCGGCCGCCGGGCGGGCGAAGCTCCGGTCGAACTGGGTGTACTGCTGCGGGTCGATCAGGAGGCGTACGTCGCGCGGGGAGCCGCCCGCGAGCACATCCGGGTCGAGTGCGGACTCGACCAGGTAGTCCTTGGCGGTGACGAGCGCCCCCATGACCTGGCTGTCCGAGAAGTGCGAAGTGCGGCGCGCGGGCGGGAGGTTGATGCCGCCCGCGCCCACGCGGAACTCGGCAGCGGGGCTGTGCGCGTACAGGTTCGAGACGCTCTTCGAGCCGGGCACGCGGCCGGCCGGGGCGAGAGGCGTCACCGTCATGCGCAGGGGTTCGGGACGCTTGACGGCCGGAGACTGGTACGGGCTGCGCAGGCCCATGTAGATCGCGGTGCCGAAGGCGACGGCGACCAGCACCACGAGTATCAACAGCTGCCGGGAGAGCGTCCGGTGGAGCCCCGGGCGACGGCGCACGGCGCGCGTGTGGTCGCCCATGCGCTCCTGCGCGGAGAACTCCTGGAGCCGGGCAGCCCGCACGAACGACTCGTCGAAGACCACCGACCGGTACTCGTCCTCGCCACCGCCGGCAGCGCCCTCGGGTGTCCCCGCGGGTGGATCTCCTGGCCCGCCCATACCTTCAGGGTAGGTCTCCGGGCCGTCAGGTAAACGCCCTGGTACGCGACAAGTTCCGACAACTCGCCACGGTGTGCGCCTCAGGGCGTACGTGGCGTCGCGGGCACCGCGGACTGGCTGAATTCGGCGGAGACGGAGGGGCTGGGCGACGTTTCACTGTCGGCGCTCTGCCCGACCTCGGTGGAGGCGGGCGCGGGCACCTGACCCTGGCCGCCCGACGAGGCCCCTCGGTAGACGGCGGTGAAGGCGAGGGCGACCATGCCGATGCCCATCAGGAGGGCGAGCATCCAGGCTATGGGGCGATGCCAGCGGACCTGGCCGGGGTGGCGGCCCGGGCGGCCGTACCGCCCCTCCGGGGAGTCGCGTTCGTAGGCGTCGTCGAGGTCGTCGTCGCGGCCGAACCCGGTGCTGTCGTCGGGGCCGAAACCGTCTTCGTAGAGCTCGTCGTCCACCGCGTCGTGGCCCCGGCCGCGGGTGCGCGCCCGGCGGGCCTCCGCCTCGGAGGCCTCGGCGCGCGCCTCGGCAGCGGCCAACAGCCGCTCCACGGCGGTCGGTTCATGGATCTCCGCGGCCCGCACGAAGTCCTCGTCGAAGACCACGGAGGCGAACTCTTCGTCCGCACCCCCGCGGTCGTGGTCGTCGTCGGGCTCCCAGCCGTCAGGGAACGACGGCGTGCCCCCCACGTCCTCCGGCACCCCTCCAGCCTAGACCTGGAAGGGTCAATTTGGGCAGGGCGCAGGGGAATTCAGCGGATGTGACCGTCACCCGTGACGATGTACTTGGTGGAGGTCAGCTCGGGCAGCCCCATCGGACCGCGCGCGTGCAGCTTCTGGGTCGAGATACCGATCTCGGCACCGAAGCCGAACTGGCCGCCGTCGGTGAAGCGCGTCGAGGCGTTCACGGCGACCGTGGTGGAGTCGACGAGCTGGGTGAAGCGGCGGGCGGCCTGCTGCGAGGTGGTGACGATGGCCTCGGTGTGCCCGGAGGTCCACAGCCGGATGTGCTCGACGGCCTGCTCCAGCGTGTCGACGACGGCGGCCGCGATGTCGTACGAGAGGTACTCGGTCTCCCAGTCCTCGGTGGTCGCGGGGACGACGGTGGCCTTGCTGCCCTCGGCGTACGTGATGACGCGCTCGTCGGCGTGGACGGTGACGCCGGCCTCGGCGAGGGCGTCCAGGGCGCGCGGCAGGAACGCGTCGGCGATGTCCCGGTGCACGAGCAGGGTCTCGGCGGCGTTGCAGACGCTGGGGCGCTGCGCCTTGGAGTTGATGAGGATGTCGACGGCCATGTCGAGGTCGGCCGCGGCGTCCACGTAGACGTGGCAGTTGCCGGTGCCGGTCTCGATGACGGGGACGGTGGACTCCTCGACGACCGTCTTGATCAGCGAGGCGCCGCCGCGCGGGATGAGGACGTCGACGAGGCCGCGGGCGCGCATGAGCTCGCGCACGGAGTCGCGGTTCTCGCCGGGGACGAGCTGGACGGCGTCGGCGGGCAGCCCTGCGCCGTGCACCGCGTCGCGCAGGACGCGCACGAGGGCCGTGTTCGACGCGTACGCCGAGGACGAGCCGCGGAGCAGTACGGCGTTGCCGGACTTCAGGCAGAGGGCCGCCGCGTCCACGGTGACGTTCGGGCGGGCCTCGTAGATGATCCCGACGACGCCGAGCGGGACGCGGACCTGGCGCAGGTCGATGCCGTTGGGGAGCGTCGAGCCGCGGACGACCTCGCCGACCGGGTCGGGCAGGGCGGCCACGTCGCGCACGTCGGCGGCGATGGCGCGGACCCGCTCGGGGGTGAGGGTGAGGCGGTCGACGATGGACTCGCTGGTGCCGGCCTCGCGGGCGCGCTCCGTGTCCTTGCCGTTGGCCTCGACGATCTCGGCGGTCCGCACCTCGAGCGCGTCGGCGATCGCGAGCAGCGCGTCGTCCTTGGCGGAGCGCGGCAGCGGGGCGAGCGTGGCGGCGGCGCCGCGGGCGCGGTAGGCGGTCTGGGCGACCGGCGAGAGGTTGTCGTAGGGCGAGACGGGAGAGAGCGACGTCATGCCCGCAGGGTAATCCCCGTGTGCGGGGCGTCCACCCGCTGTTCCACTTCCCGAGACCGGTCCGGCCGGTCTGCCGTGCGACTACGGCTCAAAAGGGGTGCACGCCGACCGGGGTGGCCGGTAACGGTCCGTAACCCTCCGCGACGCGTTGGTGATATGTGTCGCGTCCGATCACTTCGAGCCCCACGATCTCCCACGGCGGCAGCTGGGCGCTCTGCCGGTGTTCGCCCCACAGGCGCAGGGCGACCGCGGCCGCGTCGTGCAGGTCACGGGCCTCCTCCCAGTAGCGGATCTCGGCGTGGTCCGGCGCGTACCTGCTGGTCAGCAGAAAGGGATGATCGTGGGCGAGCTGTTCGAGACCCCGCCTGACCTCGTCCAACGGAGCTTCGGTGCCCGAGACGCTCAGCGTGACGTGCCAGAGGCGGGGCGTCTCCACCGGCTCGCTCTCCCGGCTCTCACCCGCGTCGGCCGCGCGTGGCCCGTGCGGATCGCTCTCGTACGCCGTCCCCGCGGCGACGCTCGTCAGCGCCCGCTCAGCCGAGCCGCGGGACGCCGCCCCAGGGCGCACTCGTCTCACGACGGCCTCCTTTACGCAATGGTGTGCCGATACGCAACGGTCGTGCAGAACTGTCTTCAACAAAGTTGAGCAGGCCAAGCAGTCCCGCGGGGCGGTTTTGGGGAGTTTCACCTTCCGCGGGCCGGTCGGCGGGGGCCGTGCGCGATGGTTTTCAGCCGGGGCGTACGAGGCGTGCGGGACGGACGGTCCGACGCGACCTGGGGCTTTTCCGAGCGCTATCCGGGCAGCAGGACGAGGTCGTCCCGGTGCACGACTTCCCGCTCGTACGCAGGTCCGAGTTCCTTGGCGAGGTCCCGTGTGGAGCGACCGATGAGCAACGGGATCTCCTTGGCGTCGAAGTTCACCAGACCGCGCGCCACCGCACGGCCCGCGGCGTCCCGCAGCTCGACGGGGTCGCCCGCGGTGAACTCCCCCTCCACGGCGGCGATCCCGGCAGGCAGCAGCGACTTGCGCCCCTCGACGACCGCGCGCACCGCCCCGTCGTCCAGGGTGAGGGCCCCCCGCGGCTCGGAGGCGTGCTGCAGCCACAGGAGACGGTCGGCGGAGCGGCGTCCCGTGCGGTGGAAGTACGTGCCGGTGGCGCGGCCCGCGAGGGCGTCCCCTGCCTGGCTCGCGGAGGTCAGGACGACCGGGATGCCGGCGGCGGCGGCGATCCGGGCGGCCTCGACCTTGGTGACCATGCCGCCGGTGCCGACGCCGGCCTTGCCCGCGCTGCCGATCTCGACGTGCGCCATGTCGGCGGGGCCCGTGACCTCGTCGATGCGGGAGGTGCCGGGCTTCGCGGGGTCGCCGTCGTAGAGGCCGTCCACGTCGGAGAGGAGGACGAGGAGGTCGGCACGGACGAGGTGGGCGACGAGGGCGGCGAGCCGGTCGTTGTCGCCGAAGCGGATCTCGTCGGTCGCCACGGTGTCGTTCTCGTTCACGACGGGCAGCGCGCCCATGGCGAGCAGCTGGTCGAGGGTGCGCGAGGCGTTGCGGTGGTGGGCCCTGCGGGCCATGTCGTCGGAGGTGAGGAGCACCTGCCCGACCCGTACGCCGTAACGCGCGAAGGAAGCGGTGTAGCGGGCCACGAGCAGGCCTTGGCCGACGCTGGCCGCGGCCTGCTGGCGGGCGAGGTCCTTGGGACGGCGCACGAGGCCGAGCGGGGAGAGTCCCGCGGCGATGGCGCCGGAGGAGACGAGCACGATCTCGCGCAGGCCGCCGTCGCGGCTCTTGGCGAGCACGTCGACGAGGGCGTCAACACGGTCCGCGTCCAGGCCCCCCGATGCGGTGGTCAGGGACGACGACCCGACCTTGACGACGACCCGCCGGGCCTCTGCCACTGACTGCCTTGCCGATGCCACGCTCTTCCCCAAATGATCCCGATGCCCCGGACCCGCGGTCCCGGACCTGCAATCTACGTGAGGGCCCGGGCCGGGCGCCTGCCCATTCCGAGGCGCGGACCGGGCCGCGGAGGCGGGTGGGCGTATTCCCGTCAGAGGCGAAAAACACCTTCGAGGTTCAGTCCCTTTGCCCCTTTATCCGGTGATTGACGTCACGGAAGATTGCTAGGGACCCACTGCGCGTCATACGGTCAGTGGTCGACTTTCGACTCTTCTCGGATTTCCCCCCCATCCCCTCTTCATCCCCGCCAGGAGCCAAAGCCCGTGCCCTCTGCCGGACTCGCCCCCCGACGCATCGTGCAGCTGACAGCGCTGTTCGCGATGTTCGCGCTCTTCGCGACGCAGCTCGCGACCGCGCTGATCCCCTACGTCCCGGTGTTCGTCGCCGCGGCCGCCGCGAACCTCGCGCTCGACATCTATCTGCAGTACAAGCAGCCGGGCCTCCTCTCCCTCCTTGGCAAGATCCGCTTCGACGTCACGGTGCGCCAGCTCCTGCGCGACATGCTGATCCTGGTCGGCCTGCTGCGCATAGACGGCATCGAGCCGCTGGCCGAGCAGTCGCCGCTGACGATCGGGCTGCTCACCTTCTACGCCCTGCACTTCGGCTGCCAGGCCGTCGCCGTGCTGGTGCGCCGCACCCGTTCGCTGCCGATCGTCACGCGCAACATCGACACGTCGAAGCTGCACCTGACGGCCGCCCCGCCGCGGATCCTCTCCCGCCGCCAGGCCCACCGCCTGCTGACCTTCTCGGTCCCGACGACGGTCGGCCTGCTGGTGACCGCGGCGACCACCGACGCGTACTGGGGCGGCATCGGGCTCGCCGTCTCCCTCGTACTGATCGGGGCGGGCGCGCTGTACCTGGCCACCTGGCTGCTCCCGAAGAAGCGGGCGAAGAACGACCAGAAGGTCATGGAGTGGCTCGACGAGTGGCTCGCGGCCTACAAGCCGACCGTCGCGATGTACTTCTCCGGCGGCTCCACGTCCGCGTACCAGGCGAACATGTGGCTCTCCACGCTCTCCGAGCTCGACGGCAAGCCGCTGATCGTGCTGCGCGAGCGCTTCATGGTCCAGAAGATCGACGCGACGGACGTCCCGATCATCTGCTTCCCGAAGGTCGCCACGATGTTCTCCCTGGAGACGTCGACGCTGAAGACGATGCTGCACCCGGCGAACGCCGCGAAGACCTCGCAGGTCCTGCGCATCCCGACGATCAAGCACGCCTTCATCAACCACGGCGAGAGCGACAAGCTCTCCTCCTGCAACCCGTACGCGAAGGCGTACGACGAGGTGTGGGTGGCGGGCCCCGCGGCCCGCGACCGCTACCAGCTCGCGGACATCGGCGTCGAGGACAAGGACGTCGTCGAGGTCGGCCGCCCGCAGCTGTCGCCGATCCGCCCGTACGCGGGCGCGCCCACCGGCGCGTACACGACCGTGCTGTACGCCCCCACCTGGGAGGGCTGGGACGGCAACCCCGGCAACACCTCGGTGGTCCTGGCCGGCGAGAACATCGTCCGTGAGCTCCTCGCGGACCCGAGCGTGCGCCTCCTCTACAAGCCGCACCCGATGACCGGCTCGCAGAACCCGGCGGCGGGCGCCGCGAACGAGCGCATCAAGGCGATGATCCTGGCCGCCAACGCCAAGCGGTCCGGTGCCCGCCCCGGCGCCGAGGCCGCGGCCGAGCTGGTCCGCCGCACCGCGGAGCTGGACCGGCTGACCGCGCGGTCCTTCCGCAAGAGCGCGGACGAACAGGAGCGCATGATGCTCCAGGGCGCCCCCGAGGGCGACCAGCAGGCGGCGGTGGCGGCCGCGACGGCCGCGTGGGAGACCGCGTTCTGGGCGTCGTTCCCCGAGTGGGAGCACCAGATCATCACCACCGCGCGTCCCGCGATCTTCAACTGCTTCAACCAGGCCGACCTGCTGATCAGCGACGTCTCCTCGGTCGTCTCGGACTGGCTGAGCAGTGAGAAGCCGTACGCGGTCGCCAACACGGCGGGCATGTCCGAGGCGGAGTTCCGCGCGAGCTTCCCGACGGCGTCCGCCGCGACGATCCTGACGCCCGAGGCGGAGGGCGTGGCCGCCCTCCTGAAGGCCGTACGCACGCCGGAGCTCGACTCCCACGCCGAGGCCCGCGCGGAGCTCAAGGAGCACCTCCTGGGCCCCTCGGACCCGCCTTCCCTGGTCCGCTTCAACGCGGCGGCCCTCGCACTGAGCGCCAAGGCCGACGCCCGTCGCGTCCGCATGGCCACCCGCGTCGACGCGGACATCCCGGGCCAGCGCGTCGCGGAGGAAGCGGCGGAGGAGATGGCGCAGGACCCGTCCGAGTCGAACGGCGCGGAGGACTCGGTCACGGCGTGACCGTCCGCACGCGGACACACGCGACAGGGGCCCCGGAGCTTGCAAGCTCCGGGGCCCCTGTCGTCTGTCCGTACGGCGGTTCCAGCGGGGAGTGCTAGAAGGGCTTGAAGTCGTCGTACTCCTTCTGCGCCTCGTCCCGCTCCGCCTCGCGGTCCCTGCGGCGCTGTGCGGCCGGGCGGGGCGCTTCGAGGCGGTGGTCCTCGCCACGGCGGCCGAGCATCTCCGCGCCCGCCATCATCGTCGGCTCCCAGTCGAAGACGACCGCGTTCTCCTCGGGGCCGATGGCGACGCCGTCGCCGTTGCGGGCGCCCGCCTTCATCAGCTCTTCCTCGACGCCGAGGCGGCTGAGGCGGTCCGCGAGGTAGCCGACGGCCTCGTCGTTGTTGAAGTCGGTCTGGCGCACCCAGCGCTCCGGCTTCTCGCCGCGCACGCGGTACAGCGGCTCGCCGCCGACCTCCTCGCGGGTGACCGTGAAGCCGCTGTCGTCCACGGCCTTGGGGCGGATGACGATGCGGGTCGCCTCCTCCTTCGGCTTCGCGGCACGCGCCTCGCCGACCAGCTCGGCGAGGGCGAACGAGAGCTCCTTGAGGCCCTTGTGGGCGACGGCGGACACCTCGAAGACGCGGTAGCCGCGCGCCTCCAGGTCGGGCCTGACCAGGTCGGCGAGGTCCTGTCCGTCGGGTACGTCGATCTTGTTCAGGACGACGAGGCGCGGCCGGTTCTCCAGGCCCGCGCCGTACTCCCGCAGCTCGGCCTCGATGACGTCGAGGTCGGAGACGGGGTCGCGGTCGGACTCCAGGGTCGCCGTGTCGAGCACGTGGACGAGCACACTGCAGCGCTCGACGTGCCGGAGGAACTCCAGGCCGAGGCCGCGGCCCTGGCTGGCGCCAGGGATGAGACCGGGCACGTCGGCGACCGTGTAGACGGTCGATCCTGCCGTGACCACGCCGAGGTTGGGGACCAGCGTCGTGAACGGGTAGTCCGCGATCTTCGGCTTCGCCGCGCTCAGCACGGAGATCAGCGAGGACTTGCCGGCGCTCGGGTAGCCCACCAGCGCCACGTCGGCGACGGTCTTGAGCTCGAGGACGACGTCCCGCTCCTCGCCGGGCACACCGAGCAGCGCGAAGCCGGGGGCCTTGCGGCGGGCGGAGGCCAGCGCCGCGTTTCCGAGGCCGCCGCGGCCGCCCTGGCCCGCGACGAAGGTGGTGCCCTGGCCGACCAGGTCGGCGAGGACGTTGCCCTCCTTGTCGAGGACGACCGTGCCGTCCGGCACGGGCAGGACCAGGTCCTGGCCGTCCTTGCCGGAGCGGTTGTCGCCGGCGCCGGGCTGGCCGTTGGTGGCCTTGCGGTGCGGGCTGTGGTGGTAGTCGAGGAGCGTGGTGACGTCCTGGTCGACGACCAGGATCACGTCGCCGCCGCGGCCGCCGTTCCCGCCGTCGGGACCGCCGAGCGGCTTGAACTTCTCACGGTGGACGGAGGCACAGCCGTGGCCTCCGTTACCCGCGGCGGCGTGCAGCTCAACGCGGTCCACGAAGGTGGTCATGGTTCGGTGCCTCCAGAAACTAACGGAAATGTCTTAGCTGTGTTGTAACCATTTACAACACGCGAAAGGCGGACCCGCTTCCCGATCACCGGGAAGAGAGGTCCGCCCTCGCAGAACTCGCTCGACGAGCGCCTGATCAGTCAGAAGAGACGGACTCAGGCGGCCGGAACGATGTTCACGACCTTGCGGCCACGGTGGGTACCGAACTCCACCGCACCGGCGTCCAGCGCGAACAGGGTGTCGTCCTTGCCGCGGCCGACGCCCGAGCCCGGGTGGAAGTGGGTGCCGCGCTGGCGGACCAGGATCTCACCGGCGTTGACGAGCTGACCGCCGAAGCGCTTCACGCCGAGCCGCTGAGCATTGGAATCGCGCCCGTTCCGAGTGGACGATGCGCCCTTCTTGTGTGCCATCTTGTCTCAGTCCCTTACTTCGCAGCCGTGGGGATACCGGTGATCTTGATCGCCGTGTACTGCTGACGGTGACCCTGACGACGGCGGTAACCGGTCTTGTTCTTGTAGCGAAGGATGTCGATCTTCGCACCCTTGTGGTGGTCCACGACCTCGGCCTGGACCTTGATGCCGGCCAGCACCCACGGGTCGCTGGTCACAGCGTCGCCGTCGACAACGAGCAGGGTCGAGAGCTCGACCGTGTCGCCAACCTTGGCAGTGGAAATCTTGTCAACCTCAACGATGTCGTCGACAGCAACCTTGTGCTGACGACCACCGCTGCGCACGATGGCGTACACGCGGATCTCTCTCTCGCTCGGAACGGGACCCCCGCAGTCCAGCCGCCCGCAGAAGCGGAACGGCCTCTCTCACAGCCGGGGCCACGAGAGGAAAAGGGTTTACAGGGGGCGGGCGCGCATAGGAACACGCCGACGGTCAAGGTTACGGGGCTGCCCCGGAAGGGTCAAACCGGCCCCGCTCCCCCGTCACGTGACCGGCTTCTCACCGTCCGGCGGCAGCGGCTTGACGCCCTTGCACAGGTCCGTCTTGTCGGCGCTGCCCGGCCAGGCCACGGCCCGCGTGCGGTCGAAGTGCGAGCGGTACGTATCGTGCACCGAGTCGTCGTCGATCTTGACGATCGCCTCGTCGTTCTCGCGCAGCGCCGGCGCCGTGTAGTTCTGCGAGCCGGTGAAGGAGACCTTGTTCCGCTTGCCGTCGTACACGCCGTCGACCAGCAGGTACTTCGAGTGGATGATGTACGGCGCCGCGAGGCGGGAGCCGGGGTGCAGCGGGTCCCTGTCGTCGTTGTAGCAGCGCACCGAGGGGCCGCCCGACGTGTGCAGCTGCTCCCAGGTGCCCGGGGTGCCGCCCTGGCTCTTGGCGCTGTCCGTCTCCGCGTACAGGATGCTCACCGAGCAGCCGGCCTTCTTCAGCGAGACGAGCTTGTCGGCGATCTGCTTCCGTGTGATCTTGAAGATCGCGGCGCGGACCTTGGTGTGCTGCGTGACGCCCGCGGCGTCCTTGTACGTGCACTTCACGTTGTTCAGGACCGAGTACATGGTGTCGGTCTCGTTGACCGTGCCGTTGCGCGGGAAGAAGTACGCCTTGTAGCGACCGCTGCTGACCGTGCGGTAGTCCCAGTCGGCCCAGCGCTTGCCGAGCATGTCCGTGAAGTAGTCCGCGTACGCGTCGTACATGGCGGGGTTGTTCGGCAGCAGCAGCGCGTCGTTGAAGAACTTGGTGTGCGCCGAGGGCGTCGAGTTCGAGGTGGTCTGCACGACCACGTCCTTGGCGCCCTCGACCTCCGAGAACAGCCAGAACTTGTTGTGCATGATCGACTTGCCGTACCTCGGGGCGCCCAGACAGGACTTCCCCGTCGGGCACAGCGACACGAAGGACGACTTGGTCTTGTCCGTGCCGAGCGCCGTCTTCAGCGTGTTGTACGAGGTGTTCGTGGGCCGGTCGCTCTTGCTGGTCTCGTCGAGCAGCATCTGCACGTGGACGCCGCGGTTCTTGGCGTCGACGAGCGCGTTGACGACCGAGGCCTCCCACACGTGGTAGACAGCGACCTTGATCGTCGAGCCGGGCACGGCGGAGTTCGTCAGCTCGATCAGGCGGGAGCGGATCGCGTACTGCGCGTCGACGTCGCCCTTCGGGTCGTTGAAGATCGGCCCTTCGGTCCAGGTGGGCCCGGCGTCCGCCGACGCGGTCCCCACGGACCCCGCGGCCTGGATCCCGGCCGCCGAAAGGACCGTGGCAAGAGCCACCGCCTGACGGCCGCCCCTGACCGGTTTCACCGCACGGTGTCGTCCCGTGCCTCGCAGGCGCGCATGCGCCATCAGTCATCCCTCCCCCGGACGCGTGCACGCCGTCTCCCCACACGCGTGCTCACGCCCCTGTTCATTTATCAGACCTCAAGAGTTTTACAGGTACTCCCCCGCGCTCCAAGGCCGGGGCAGCGCCTTCACACTTTCGGGGTGTAATGACTCATTTGCCGGACACACCGGTGCCCCCTGCCCGACGGAGGACCGTCGGGCAGGGGGCACCGGTGCGCGAAGGGGTCAGGCCTCGTCGGCGCTGGCGGAGACGCCGGACGGCGTCTGCTCCGCCGCCGCGGCCTTCTTCGCCGTCGCCTTCGTCGCCTTCTTGGCCGTCGTCTTCTTGGCGGCCGTCTTCTTGGCCGCGGTCTTCTTTGCGGCCGTCTTCTTCGCGGGCGCCTTCTTGGCAGCCGTCTTGCGCGCCGTCTTCTTGGCCGGAGCGGCTTCCTCGGCGGGTGCCTCGGACTCCGTCGCGGCCTTCTCGGCGGGCTGCTCGGCCGGCTTCTCCGCCGACGGGACGACCATGACGGCCGCCTCGGCGGACGCGGTCGGCGCGGCGGCCTTGCGCACCGCACGGCGGCGCGGACGCGGCGGCGCGGCGTCGGCGACGGGCGCCTCGACGGTGCCGGTCACCGGCTCGGTCACCGGCTCGGCGACCTGCTCCGCCTTCGGGGCCTCCGTCACGACGACCTCGGTGGCCTCGGGCTCGGCGGCCTTCGGCGAACCCGCGGGCGACGTCGCCTTGCGGACCGCACGGCGGCGCGTACGTCCCTTCGGCGCGGCGTCGTCCACCGGCGCCTCGGGGGCCGCGGCGGCCTCGGCGTGTGCCTCCTGCGCCGCCTCGACGGCCGCGGGGCTGCCCACCATCGGGTCCTCGACGGCCGGGGCCTCGGAACGGGCGACATCGGACTCGACGACCGGGACCTCGGCGTCCTTGGCCGCGGCCTTCGCGGCACGCTCCGCCTTCTGGGCGGCCTTGGCCTTCCTGCCCGACTTCTTCGCGGCCTTCGGAGCCTCGTCCGTGGGAGCGTCCGCCTGCGGAGCGTCGGCCTGCGGGGCCTGCTCCGCGGGAGCGGTCTCCGCGCGGGGAGCGCCCGCCGGAGCCGACGCCCGGCGCGTCGCGCGCCGCCGCGAACGGCCGCGGGACGACGCGGCGGCCTCGGCCTCGGCCGCGCTGCTGTAGAGCTCCTCGTCCGCGACGAACTCGGGCTCGGGCAGCGCCACCGGAGCGGCGACCTCGGCCGCGACCTCCGCCGCGGTCTCGGTCTCCGGCTCGGCGACGTCCGCCGTCTCCACCTCGTGCGTGTGCTCGTGACCGTGGTCCTGCTGGTCCGAGCCGCCACGGCCGCGCTTCTTGCGCTTGCCGCCGCCACCGGCGGAGGTGGGCTGCTCCATGTGCACGATGACGCCGCGGCCGTTGCAGTGCACGCAGGTCTCGGAGAAGGACTCCAGGAGGCCCTGTCCGACACGCTTGCGGGTCATCTGGACCAGGCCGAGCGAGGTGACCTCGGCGACCTGGTGCTTGGTCCTGTCCCGGCCCAGGCACTCCAGGAGGCGGCGCAGGACCAGGTCCCTGTTCGACTCCAGGACCATGTCGATGAAGTCGATGACGACGATGCCGCCCAGGTCGCGCAGGCGCAGCTGGCGCACGATCTCCTCGGCCGCTTCGAGGTTGTTCCTCGTCACGGTCTCTTCGAGGTTGCCGCCCTGCCCGGTGAACTTGCCGGTGTTGACGTCGACGACGATCATCGCCTCGGTCTTGTCGATCACCAGCGAGCCGCCGCTCGGCAGCCAGACCTTACGGTCCAGGGCCTTGGCGAGCTGCTCGTCGATCCGGTACGTCGCGAAGACGTCGACCTCGGACGTCCACCTGGAGAGGCGGTCCGCCAGGTCGGGCGCGACGTGCGAGACGTAGCCGTGGATGGTCTGCCACGCGTCGTCGCCGCTGACGATGACCTTGGAGAAGTCCTCGTTGAAGATGTCGCGGACGACGCGGACGGTCATGTCCGGCTCGCCGTACAGGAGGCTCGGCGAGCTCGTGGAGATCGCCTTCGCCTTCTTCTGGATGTCCTCCCACTGCCCCTGGAGCCGCTCGACGTCGCGGCGCAGTTCGTCCTCGCTCGCGCCCTCGGCCGCGGTGCGCACGATGACGCCCGCGTCCTCGGGGACGATCTTCTTGAGGATGGTCTTCAGACGTGCGCGCTCGGTGTCGGGCAGCTTGCGGCTGATGCCGGTCATCGAGCCCTCGGGCACGTAGACCAGGTAGCGGCCCGGCAGCGAGACCTGGCTGGTCAGACGGGCGCCCTTGTGGCCGATCGGGTCCTTCGTGACCTGCACGAGGACCGACTGGCCGGACTTCAGGGCGGACTCGATGCGGCGGGGGCCGTTGGCCATCCCGAGCGCCTCGAAGTTGACCTCACCGGCGTACAGGACGGCGTTGCGGCCCTTGCCGATGTCGATGAACGCGGCCTCCATGGACGGCAGCACGTTCTGGACCTTGCCCAGGTAGACGTTGCCGACGTATGAGGTGGCCTGTTCCTTGTTGACGTAGTGCTCCACGAGCACGTTGTCCTCGAGGACGCCGATCTGGGTGCGCTCGCCGTTCTGGCGGACGACCATGACGCGCTCGACGGCCTCGCGGCGGGCCAGGAACTCGGCCTCCGTGATGATCGGGACGCGGCGGCGGCCCTGCTCGCGACCCTCGCGGCGGCGCTGCTTCTTGGCCTCGAGGCGGGTCGAGCCCTTGATGGACTGGACCTCGTCGGCGCCGGTGCCAAGCTCGCGCTCCTCCTTCTTGCGGGGCTCGCGGACCTTGACGACCGTGCGCTCGGGGTCGCCGTCGCCCGGCTCGCCCTCGGCGGAGTCACCGGCGCGCCGACGACGGCGGCGACGGCGACGGCTGCTGCTGGAACCGGCGCCGTTGGACTCCGCGGCGTCGTCGGCGGCCTGGGCGTCGTCGGGCTCATCGGACTCGTCGGCGTCGTCGGACGCGCCGTCGTCGGAGCGATCCTGCTGCTCGGCGTCGTCGGAGTCGCCCGACGCGTCGTTCTGCTCGCTGTCCTGGTCGGCGGAGTCACCGCGGCGACGGCGGCGGCCACCGCGACGGCGACGGCGGCCCTGGCGCTCGCCGGACTCCTCCGTGTCGTCGTCGGAGTCGGCCTGCTCGGCGGCGGCCTCCTCGGGCTCCTCGGCCGGCTGCTCCTCGACGGGGGCGGCCTTGACCGGCTCGCGCTCCTCGGCGACGGGCTGCTCGTCCGCGGCGCGACGGCGGCGGCGACGGCGCGGCGTCGTCTCCTCCTCCGCGACGGGGGCGGGCGTGGGCTCGGGCTCGGGTTCGGCGGGCGTGTCCTCGGCGGCCTCGGCGGCGGCCGCCGCGGCGGCGCGCTCCGGGGTCTGGAACATCGGCTCGGCGAACACCGGGGCCTGGAAGACGGCGACGGCGGGGCGGGCGGGCTTGCGGCCGCCGTCCTCGCCGGACTCCTCGGCGCGCTGGGCCTTGCGGGCCTTGTGCGCGGACGGCGCGGAGAACCCGGTGGCCGCGGTCTTGCGGGTGGCGCGGCGGCGACGGCCGCGGGGCGCGTCGTCCTCGGCGGCCTCTGCGGCGGCTTCGTCGGCCGGGGCCTTCTCGACGGCGGCCGGCTGGTCGGCGAACTTGGCGGCCACCTCGTGCTCGGCGGCCTGCGGCGCACCGGCGGGCGCGGAGGCGCCGCGGGTCGCGCGACGGCGCGCACGCCCCTTGGGCGCGTCCTCCTCGGCGACCGGCTGAGCCTGCGCGGGGGCCTCTTCGACGGCGGCGGCCGTCTCCTCGGCGGTGGTCTGCGGCTCGGCGGCGGGGGCCGCGGCGCGGGTCGCACGACGGCGCGTACGTCCCTTGGGCGCGTCCTCCTCGGCGACGGGCTCGGCGACCGGCTCGGTCTGCGCGGGGGCCTCCTCGGCGGCCTGCGGAGCGCCGGCGGGGGCGGAGGCGCGGCGGGTGGCACGGCGGCGCGGGCGCGCGGCGGGGGCCTCCGCGGCCTCCTCCTGCGGGGCGGCCTCCGGTGCCGCCTCGGCGGCGGGCGCGGGCGCGGCGGCGGGTTCCGTCGCCTCGGCGGTCTGCGGCGCGCCCGCCGGGGCGGAGGCGCGGCGGGAGGCACGGCGGCGCGGGCGCGCGGCGGGAGCCTCCGCGGGCTCGGGCGTCTGCGCGGGCTCGTCGGCCGCCGCGGCGGCGGGAGCCTCTTCGGCGGCGGGGGTGGCCGGTATGGCCGGAGCCGCGGCTTCGGCGGCGCCGGTCGGCGGACCCGCCGGACGCGATGCGGCGCGGCGCTTGCGGCGCGGCGGCAGGGTGTCGCTGGGGGTGTTGTTGTCCGAGCCCTCGGTGGGTTCGTTCGGCTCAAGCATGCGGGCGGTTCTCCCGTCACGCTCCCGGGCGCCGCGCCTGATCCGGTGATGTCGCGGCTCGCGCTGTGCGCGGGGCCGCCATCCGGGGGCGTGGGCGCCGCACGGGAGCTCTATGTCTTGTCTCGCCGGTTCCGTACGCCCATGTGCGGACGGCCTGGCGAAAGTCTCGGTCAGTGCGCTGCCCGACCCAGGTGGCTCCCGAGTACGAGGGCTGCGCGGTGACGTACGTCCTTACCGGGGGCCTTCCGGCGCCGGCACCTTCGCGGCGGCAGGTACGGCGGCCGTGGGTGGAGCGGCCGTGTCTGCCTCGCGGTCGGGCGCGAGCGGGTCGGTCACCGTGCCGGTCTCTTCATCGAAAAGCCCCTGCGCCAGCCTGGTCACCGCTGCGGGGACCGGCGGCGCCAGGTCGGCCACAGCTCGGAGACCGGACAGGACGTCGTCAGGTCGTACGGCAGGTGTCACGTGCCGAACAACCAGCCGCAGTATCGCACAGGGCTTGTCGCTCGGCCTATCAGCATCGTCGGCGGACGGTCCGCCGTCGACGGTCGTCAGGCTCACCACGGCCTCGCGTGCGTCGAAGGTGCGCATGCCGTTCTTCGTGCGGCGCTGGACCTCGACCTTCTCGGCCGTCGTGAACTGCTCGGCGGCGCGCCGCGCCACCGCGGGCTCCACGCCGTCCAGGCGCAGCTCCCAGACGGACGCCGTCAGCCGGTCGGCGAGTCCCGAGGTGCGGGACTCGACGGCGTCGATGATGTCGAGCCCGGCGGGCATCGACTCGTCGAGGAGCTCACGGAGCTTGTCCGGGTCGCGCGGTGCGGTGAGCGCGATCTCCAGGTACTCGGCCTCACTGCCCGTGCCGGTGGGTGCGGCATTGGCGTACGACACCTTGGGGTGCGGGGTGAACCCCGCCGAGTACGCCATGGGCACCTCGGCGCGGCGCAGCGCACGCTCGAAGGCGCGCTGGAAGTCACGGTGGCTGGTGAACCGGAGGCGGCCGCGCTTGGTGTAGCGCAGGCGGATGCGCTGCACCGCGGGTGCGGGCGGCGGGCCTACGGGCTGTCGCTTGCCCAGTGTCGTCAGTCCTTCATGAGTGCGGTCGTACTGCTGCCTAGAGTACGTGTCTCGGGCGTGTCGGGTTCCCGCCGGGCCACCGGGACCGGCTCGCGCGGCGCTCCGAACAGCGTCCGCCGTACGTCGGCGCGGGCCTGGCGGACGGTGTCCCTGGCCGAGGCGAGCGCCCGCCGCGTCGTGCGGCGGACGCTCCGGGCGGCCGCGGCGACGGGGTTCCACAGGGTGTCGCGGATGACGTGCCCGAGGGGCGTGAGCACGGTGCGGTACGCCCACCGGACCGGCTCGACGAAGATCCACCGAAGGAGTGTGCCGAGGAAGCGGCCCACGACGAGGGAGATGTGCCCGGCGATGCGCCAGGCGTGTCCGAAGGCGTCGGCGATCTCCCGCGCGACGACGGCGACCGCCCTCCCGACGGGGGCGAGCACCCAGCGCCACAGGGCGACGAGGGGCACGACGAAGAGCAGGCGGAGCAGCGTGGTGATGCCGCGTCCGGCCGGTGTGAGCACGGCCTTGTACAGCCAGACGGCGGGCACCACGATCAGCGTACGGACCAGCCAGGCGATCCCGATGCCGACCGGCACGACCACGTACCGCCACAGGCCCACCCAGGGCCACACGAACACGGCCTTGCCCAGCCATACGAGGCCGGCCCACAGGGCGTGGCCGACCGGCGTCAGCACGCGCGCGTAGAGCCACGTCGCCGGGATGACGAGGAGGACCCGGCCCAGCCAGGCGATGCCGTGGCCGATGGGGGTCAGCACGCGCGCGTAGAGCCACATCACGGGGACGACGAGCAGGCCGTGGCCCAGCCGACCGAGGCCCTTGCCGACCGGCACGAGCACATACCGCCACAGGCCGACCCACGGCCACACGAAGACGGCCTTGCACAGCCACGTCAGTACGGTGCCGATGCCCCGGCCGACGGGACGCAGCGCGTTGCGGTAGAGGAAGTTGCCGCACACGGCGAGCGCGTCCCACAGCAGGCGCACGGGGACGACGAGCACGAGCACGACGATCCGCACCGGGATGCGGATCGCCACGGCGAGACAGCCGTCGGCCTGCGCGGGAGCCACGGGCGGCGCGGGCTGCGCGGGCACTGCGGGCTGCGTGGGCGCCACGGGCTGCGCGACCTGAGGGTCAGGCCGTTTTTCCAGGTCCATGTCGTCCTAGACGCGCGCGGCGCCGGTTCGGATCCAGTACCGCAGTTTCCCGCTGCGTTCGTCCTCGAACGTGCCGCCCGCCGCCTCGATGACCTTGCGCGAGCCGATGTTGTCGGTGTCGCAGGTCACCAGGACGGATTCCAGGCCGAGTCCGGCGGCGTGCGGGAGGCAGGCGCGCAGCATGTCGGTGGCGTGGCCGCGGCGTCGGGCGGAGGGGCGGACGTCGTAGCCGATGTGGCCGCCGTACTCGCGCAGGAAGCGGGTGGCGATGGTGTGCCGGATGGTGATCCTGCCGAGGTAGTCGGCGTCGTCGACGTACCAGAGCGTGGTGACGGGGACGGAGTGCGCTTCGGCGGGGTGCGCGGCGGCACGGACCTCGGCGACGTACGCCTCGAAGACCGCGGGGTCCCGCCAGCGCCGCCCGTAGTCGCGCAGGGTCGCGCCGAGCGTCGTGTCGTCGTCGGGCCCGCCCCGCCCCTCGGCCCGGAACTCCTCCATCGCGGCGATGTAGGAGCGGTGCACCAGGCCGGTGGGCAGGGCGAGTTGCGGCAATTGAGGGTCCGGCTACTTCACGACGGTGAGCGGCAGGAGCTTCTTGCCGGTGGGGCCGATCTGGATGTGCGTGTCCATCTGCGGGCAGACGCCGCAGTCGAAGCACGGGGTCCAGCGGCAGTCCTCGACCTCGGTCTCGTCGAGCGAGTCCTGCCAGTCCTCCCAGAGCCAGTCCTTGTCGAGACCGGAGTCCAGGTGGTCCCAGGGCAGCACTTCTTCGTAGGTGCGCTCGCGCGTGGTGTACCAGTCGATGTCGACGCCCATCTCGGGCAGCGTCTTCTCGGCACACCGCATCCAGCGCTCGTACGAGAAGTGCTCGCGCCAGCCGTCGAAGCGGCCGCCCTCTTCGTAGACGGCGCGGATGACGGCGCCGATGCGGCGGTCGCCGCGCGAGAGCAGGCCCTCGACGATGCCGGGCTTGCCGTCGTGGTAGCGGAAGCCGATCGAGCGGCCGTACTTCTTGTCGCCGCGGATCTTGTCGCGGAGCTTCTCCAGGCGGGCGTCGGTCTCCTCGGAGGAGAGCTGCGGGGCCCACTGGAACGGGGTGTGGGGCTTCGGCACGAAGCCGCCGATCGACACCGTGCAGCGGATGTCGTTCGAGCCGGAGACCTCGCGGCCCTTCTGGATGACCTTCGTCGCCATGTCGGCGATCTGGAGGACGTCGTCGTCGGTCTCGGTGGGCAGGCCGCACATGAAGTACAGCTTCACCTGGCGCCAGCCGTTGCCGTACGCCGTCGAGACGGTGCGGATGAGGTCTTCCTCGGACACCATCTTGTTGATGACCTTGCGCATGCGCTCGGAGCCGCCCTCGGGGGCGAAGGTCAGGCCCGACCGGCGGCCGTTCCTGGTCAGCTCGTTGGCGAGGTCCACGTTGAAGGCGTCGACGCGGGTCGAGGGGAGGGACAGACCGATCTTGTCCTCCTCGTACCGGTCGGCGAGGCCCTTGGCGACCTCGGCGATCTCGCTGTGGTCGGCGGAGGAGAGCGAGAGCAGGCCGACCTCTTCGAAGCCGGTCGCCTTGAGACCCTTGTCGACCATGTCGCCGATGCCGGTGATGCTTCGCTCCCGCACGGGGCGCGTGATCATGCCGGCCTGGCAGAAACGGCAGCCGCGGGTGCAGCCGCGGAAGATCTCCACGGACATGCGCTCGTGGACGGTCTCGGCGAGCGGGACGAGGGGCTGCTTGGGGTAGGGCCACTCGTCGAGGTCCATGACGGTGTGCTTGGACACGCGCCACGGCACGCCGCTGCGGTTGGGGACGACGCGGCCGATGCGGCCGTCCGGGAGGTACTCGACGTCGTAGAACCGCGGGACGTAGACGGAGCCGGTCCTGGCGAGGCGGAAGAGGACCTCCTCGCGGCCTCCGGGGCGGCCCTCGGCCTTCCAGGCGCGGATGATCTCCGTCATGTCGAGCACGGCCTGCTCGCCGTCGCCGATGATCGCGGCGTCGATGAACTCCGCGATCGGCTCGGGGTTGAAGGCGGCGTGACCGCCGGCGAGGACGATCGGGTCCTCGACGGTGCGGTCCTTGGACTCCAGCGGGATGCCCGCGAGGTCCAGGGCGGTCAGCATGTTCGTGTACCCGAGCTCGGTGGAGAAGCTCAGGCCGAAGACGTCGAAGGCACCGACGGGGCGGTGCGAGTCGACGGTGAACTGGGGGACCCGGTGCTCGCGCATCAGGGCCTCCAGGTCGGGCCAGACGCTGTAGGTGCGCTCGGCGAGCACGCCCTCGCGCTCGTTGAGGACCTCGTAGAGGATCATGACGCCCTGGTTGGGCAGCCCCACCTCGTACGCGTCCGGGTACATGAGCGCCCAGCGGACGTCGCAGGACTCCCACGGTTTGACGGTGGAGTTCAGCTCACCGCCGACGTACTGGATGGGCTTCTGCACATGCGGGAGCAGAGCTTCGAGCTGTGGGAAGACCGATTCGGCAGACATCGCGGACCTTCATGAGCTGGCAGGGGTGACCATCAAGCGTACCCCGGCGTTCAGCTCCCCAGCGCCGACCGCACTTTCGCCCGGGACGCCTCGGCCCACACCTCGGGCAGTTCCCGCTCACGGTTCGCGCCCACCGCCTCCTCCTGGCCGTACAGCACGCCCCAGGTGAACGCGGACTCCCCCGCCAGGTGTGCCTGTATGGCCAGGGCGCGCAGGGCCTCGCGCGCGACGACGCTGTCCTGGTGGTCGCCGAGCACCTTCTGGACGGACTTCATCCGTCGGGCGAACCGCTTCGCGGGCTTTCCGAGCGCGGGTTTCGCGGCCTCGCCCGCGTACCGGGCGCGCTTGGCGGCCTTGCGGGCCTCGTGCAGGGCGACGTCGCGCTCCGGGCCCGGGGGCAGGCTGAGGGCGTGTTCGATACGGGTGGCGAGGCGGGCGTAGTCCTTGAGGGCCGCCTTGACGAGCGCCTTCTCGGGCGGCGCGGTGGCCGCGGGGCGCAGCGGGGGCGCGGCGATGAGGGCGTCGAGGTTGTCGAGGAGGGCGAGGTAGCGCTTGCTCTCCAGGACGGCGACCGTCCTGCGCCGGGAGCCCGCGCCGCGGGCGACGGTCCAGATGCGCAGGCGTCCGCGCACCGGGCCGAGGAGGAGGGTCCTTGGCACCGCGCCGATGCGCTCGGTGAGCCGTTCGGTGAGGACTTCCTGGTCGCGGTCGACGCCCAGCTCGGCGGCGAGCCACTTGAGCTCCTCACCGATGGGGTCGGTGACCGTGCGGTCGAGGATCTTCCGGTACGACTTGAAGGCGCTGCGCAGCCGCCTCGTGGCGACCCGCATCTGGTGCACGGAGTCGGGCAGGTCGCGGCGGACGGCGGGGTCGAGCGATACGAGGGCGTCGCGCTGGGTGCGGAGACGAGCGAGGACGTGGTCTCCGGAGGAGACGGGTGTGTCGTCCTCCAGGTGGACGACGGCGTGGCCCGTGCCCTCGTCGTCGGTGCACTGGGTCTCGGGGTCCATCGGTGCTGTCGTGCGCAGGGCCCGGTTCAGCTTCGAGGACCACGGCGAGCGTTCGACGCCCGCTTTGCGGAGCTTCTTGTCGACCTTGTCGAGCAGCTGCGGGTCGCCGTCGTCGGCGAGCTCGACCTCCAGTTCGGACCAGCCGATGCGCTCGCCGCCGGGGGTGCACCGCTCGGCGCGGACCGCGTCGAGGCTGACCTCGGCGAGCAGGGTGCCCTCCGCGTCGACGAGGTGCCACACGTGCCGTGTGGTCTCCAGGCGCAGCAGCGGCACCAGTTCGGCCTCGCGCACCCGGGCGCGCACGAGACCGAGCAGGGCGCGCGGCACCGTGTCCGAGAGCGGCGCGTGGATCTCGTCGCGCACGCCGTCGGCGAGCGACACGGGAAGCTTCAGGTGCCAGCCCGCGTCGTGGCCTCCGGTGCGCCGGCGCAGCGTGATGGAGGCCGCCGCGAGCCGCTGGTCGGGGGTGTCCCAGTAGACGGCGTCCAGGTCCGCCGTGCCTTTGTCGACGACGCCCGTGACCCCGGTGACTCCGGAGAGGTCCGGCAGCTCCGTGCCCGCTGTGACGTCGTACTTCCGCTCGATCTCGCGCTTCGTCTCCGCCATGAATTGAATCTAGACGCGAAATCGGAAGGCAAACATGGCTGGGGCGACACCGGCGTCGACTAGGCCGACATCGGTCGTTGCACCTTGATCGACTGGAGCAGTCCGACGGCCACCCAGACCGCGAACATCGATGATCCTCCGTACGAGACGAAGGGCAGCGGAAGACCCGCGACCGGCATGATGCCGAGGGTCATCCCGATGTTCTCGAAGGACTGGAAGGCGAACCACGCGATGATTCCGGCGGCGACGACGGTGCCGTAGAGCTCGGTGGTCTCACGGGCGATGCGGCAGGCGCGCCACAGGACGACGCCGAGCAGGACCAGGATCGCGCCCGCGCCCATGAAGCCGAGCTCCTCGCCGGCGACGGTGAACACGAAGTCGGTCTGCTGCTCGGGGACGAACTGGCCGGTGGTCTGCGAGCCCTTGAAGAGGCCGGTGCCGGTCAGCCCGCCCGAGCCGATCGCGATGCGTGCCTGGTTGGTGTTGTAGCCGACGCCCGCCGGGTCGAGGGCGGGGTTGGCGAAGGCCGCGAAGCGCGCGATCTGGTAGTCGTCGAGGACGCCCAGCTGCCATATGGCGACCGCACCGGCGACGCCCGCGCCGAGCAGCCCGAACACCCAGCGGTTGGAGGCGCCGGAGGCGAGCAGCACGCCGAGCACGATCATCGCCATCACCATGACCGAACCGAGGTCGGGCATGAGCAGGACGATCATTATCGGGACGGCGGCCAGGCCGAGGGCCTGGAGGACGGTGCGGTGGTCGGGGTGGTCGCGGTCGCCCGCGTCGACGCGGGCCGCGAGCAGCATCGCCATGCCCAGGATGATCGTGATCTTCACGAACTCGGAGGGCTGGAGCGAGAAGCCGCCGCCGAGCACGATCCACGCGTGCGCGCCGTTGATCGTCGCGCCGAGCGGGGTGAGGACGAGCAGGACCAGGAAGACGGAGATGCCGTAGAGGATCGGCACGGCCGTGCGCAGGGTGCGGTGGCCGAGCCAGACGGTGCCGATCATCAGGGCGAAGCCGATGCCGGTGTTCAGGACGTGCTTGAGCGCGAAGGAGTACGGGTCGTCGCCGACGAGCTCGGTGCGGTTGCGGGTCGCCGAGTAGACGAGCGCGGTGCCGATCCCGGAGAGGGCGATCGCCGCGAGCAGCATCGGCCAGTCGAGCCGGCGCACTATCGAGTCGCGGGCCAGGAGCCGCGACACCCCGGAGCGCTCCGGGCCGTACCCGGAGACGGAGAAGCCGCTGCCGGTCATCAGTCGCGCCTCCAGTCGGCCGGCGGGCCGGCCAGTTGCTGCTCGGCCGGCGGCTTGGGGGCCGCGGGCTTGTACGGCTTGATCTTCGGGGAGGCGATGGAGCCGTCGGGCTTGATCTTCGGCAGGTTCTTCTGCGGCTCGGGCAGGAGGGCCTTCTTCGCGTCCTGCTTGCCCTCGTCGTCCAGGCCGTAGATCGCGTTGTAGATCTGGCGGACGGCGGGGCCGGAGGCGCCGGAGCCCGTACCGCCCTGGGAGATCGTCATGACGATCGTGTAGTCCTTGGTGTACGTCGCGAACCACGAGGTGGTCTGCTTGCCGTAGACCTCGGCGGTACCGGTCTTGGCGTGCATCGGGATCTTGTCCTGCGGCCATCCCTGGAACCGCCAGGCCGCCGTGCCGCGCGTGGCGACGTCGGCGAGGGCACCGTCTATGTCCTTCTGCGTCTTGGCGTCGAACGGCAGCTTGCCGTGCGACTTGGGCGCGATCTCCTCGACCTGCCGGCCGTCGGCGCTGACGATCGCCTTGCCGACGGTGGGGTCGTACAGGGTGCCGCCGTTGGCGATGGCCGAGTAGATCGTGGCCATCTGTATGGGCGTCACGAGGGTGTCGCCCTGGCCGATGGAGTAGTTGACGGAGTCACCGGCGCGCATCTTCATGCCTTCGAGGCAGTTCTCGTAGGCGATGCGTTCGGCGTAGTCGCCGCCGCTCTTCTTGCCCTGCTTGCACCAGGCGTCCTTGTTGGCCTTCCAGTAGTCCTTCTTCCACTGGCGGTCGGGGACGCGTCCTGTGACCTCGTTGGGGAGGTCGATGCCGGTCTCCTTGCCGAGGCCGAACTGGTGGGCGGTCTTGTAGAACCAGTCCTTGGGGTCCTTGACCGGCTTGTTGCCGCCGTCCTTGCGCCACTGGTCGTGCGACAGCTTGTAGAAGACGGTGTCGCAGGAGACCTCGAGTGCCTGGCCGAGGCTGATGGAGCCGTGACCCTTGGACTCGTAGTTCTTGAAGGTCTGGCCGCCGATGGAGTACGAGCTGGGGCACGGGTAGCGGCCGTTGAAGTCGTAGCCCGCGTTGACCGCGGCGGTCGTCGGGATGACCTTGAAGATGGAGCCGGGGGCGGCCTGGCCCTGGATGGCGCGGTTCAGCAGCGGGTAGTTGGACTTCTTGCCGGTGAGCCGGGCGTAGTCCTTGCCGGAGATGCCGCCGACCCAGGCGTTCGGGTCGTACGACGGGTTGGAGGCCATGGAGACGATGCGTCCTGTCTTGTTCTCCATGACGACGACGGCGCCCGCGTCCGCCTTGTAGTTTTCGTTGGTGTTCTTGTCGAACTCCTTGCGGGCCTTCTTCATCGCGTCGTTCAGCCAGTACTCGGAGACGGCCTGCACGCGCGCGTCGATGCTGGTGACGACGTTCGCCCCGGGCCGCGCGTCGTCCGACTCGGCCTCGCCGATGACACGGCCGAGATTGTCCACTTCGTAGCGGGTCACGCCGGCCTTGCCGCGCAGCTGCTTGTCGTACGTGCGCTCCAGGCCGGAGCGGCCCACCATGTCCGAGCGGAGGAACGGCGAGTCGGTGTTCTCGGCCTTCTTGATCTCCTCGTCCGTGACGGGCGAGAGGTAGCCGAGGACCTGGGCGGTGTTGGACTTGCCGGGGGCGGCGTAGCGTCGCACGGCCGTGGGTTCGGCGGTGATGCCGGGGAAGTCCTCGGAGCGCTCGCGGATCTGCAGGGCCTGCTTGGGCGTCGCCTCGTCGGTGATCGGGATGGGCTGGTACGGCGAGCCGTTCCAGCAGGGCTGCGGCGTCTTGGCGTCGCAGAGGCGGACCTTGCCCTCGACGTCCTCGGGCTTCATGTCGAGGACGTCGGCGAGCTTGGCGAGGACCGCCTTGCCGTCGTCCTTCATCTTCATCAGGTCGGTGCGGGACGCGGAGACGACGAGGCGGGTCTCGTTGTCGGCGATGGGCACGCCCCGGGCGTCCAGGATCGAGCCGCGCACGGCGGGCTGGACGACCTGCTGGACGTGGTTGCCGGAGGCCTCCTCGGCGTACTCGTCGCCGTTGCGGACCTGGAGGTACCAGAGGCGGCCGCCGAGGGTGAACAGGAGGGAGAGGACGAGGATCTGGATGATGACGAGGCGGATCTGGACGCGCGGGGTCCGTCCGGTCTCGGGGATGTTGGTCACAGGCGCTTGACCCCCTTGATGCGTCCGGCGCGGGCCACGCGGGCCTTGGCCGCCTTCGCCCGCAGGCCGCCGCGCTGGTTGCCGATGCTCAGCCCGGTGCCGGACGAGAGCCAGCCGGAGGAGACGTCGGAGGACTTGTTGGCCGGCGAGTTCTCCCCCAGCGGGTCGTTGTCGGCGCGCCGGGCCAGCGCGATGATCAGCGGCACGGTGAACGGCGCGAGCAGCAGGTCGTAGAGCGCGGCGGTGAACAGGAGCCCGACCAGGCCCACATGGCGGGCGGCGGTGTCGCCGACGAGGGAGCCGACGCCCGCGTACAGCAGTGTCGAGCCGATGGCGGCGCTGACGACCACGACGAGCGGTCCGGTGGCGGAGCGGAGCCGGCCGCCGTCGGGCTTGGCGAGGCCCGCGAGGTAGCCGATGACGCAGAGCACCAGCGCGTACCGGCCCGCTGCGTGGTCGGCGGGCGGCGCGAGGTCGGCGAGGAGGCCCGCGCCGAAGCCGACGAGGGCGCCGCCGACGTGGCCGTAGACCAGGGCGAGGCCGAGGACGGTGAGCAGGACGAGGTCCGGGACCGCGCCCGGCAGCTGGAGCCGCGCCAGGACGCTGACCTGGATGACCAGGGCGACGACGACGAGGGCGGCGGACAGCAGGATTCGGTTGAAGCGCATGGGTCCGGTCTCCTACTGCTCGTCGTTGCCTGCGTCGGCGCCGTCCACCGGCCGGCCCGACGGGGTGGCCGTGACGGTCACCGTCGGGGTCGGCTTGGGCTTTTCGGGCTTCTTCGGCAGGACCGTGTCGCGCGGGTCCTCGCGGGGTGCTTCGACGACGACGCCGACGATGTCGAGCTTGGTGAACCCGACGTACGGCTTCACGTAGACGTTGCGGGTGAGGTCGCCGCCCGACGGGTCGACGCGGACGATCTCGCCGACCGGGACGCCCGGCACGAACGGCTTGTCCTTGCGCGAGCCGAAGGTGACCAGGCGGTCGCCCTTCTCGACCTCGGCCTTGCCGTTGAGCAGCTGGACGGAGAGCGGACGATCGCCCTGTCCGGTGGCGAAGCCGAGCTCGTCGGTCTTCTCCATGCGGGTGCCGACGGTGAAGTCGGGGTCGTTGGCGAGCAGGACGGTCGCGGTGTTCGGGCCGACCGTGGTGACGCGGCCGACCAGGCCGTCGCCGTTCAGGACGGTCATGTCGCGCTTGATGCCGTCGTTGGCGCCCGCGTCGATGGTGACGGTCCAGGAGAAGCCCTGGGCCGCTCCTATCCCGATGACCTCGGCGCCCTTGATGCCGTACTGCCCTGCGCCTGCTGTCTTCAGCATGCTGTCGAGCTGGCGTACGCGGCTGCGGTTGCGGTCGTCGCTGCCGAGCTTGGCCTTCAGCGCGGCGTTCTGGCGCTCCAGTTCGGCGATGCGGTTGTGGCGTTCACCGGAGTCGCGCACCGCGCCGATGGCGTTGCCGATCGGGTCGACGGCGGAGGACATGCCCTCCTCGACCGGCCCGAAGACGGTGGCGGCGGCCTGGCGGGCACCGTCGACCGGTGAGTCCTCGCCGCCGCGGATGTCCACCGTGATCAAAGCGAACGCGATGGCGACCAGCAGCACCAGGAGCAGCCGGCTCTCTCGTGTGTCCCTCACGTGCGGCGGCGTGCCTTCCTCAATCGGATTCCGTGGAATCTGCGGGTTCCACGAGGTTCTGGGGAATTGTCGTGCCTTATGGGAATTGCGTGTCTTGCCTCTATATCAACGATCCGCCGCACGAGTCGACAGGCACTCGTACGGCGGATCTTCACGCGTCAGATCATCTGCGCGGCTGGGCGTCCAGCACCTGCTGCAACGCCTCGAACTCCTCGACACACTTTCCGGAGCCGAGCGCCACGCTGTCCAGCGGGTCCTCGGCGATGTGGATCGGCATGCCGGTCTCCCGGCGCAGTCGCTCGTCGAGGCCGCGGAGCAGGGCGCCGCCACCGGTGAGAACGATGCCTCGGTCCATGACGTCACCCGACAGCTCGGGCGGGCACTTGTCGAGGGTGGTCTTGACCGCGTCGACGATCGCGTTGACCGGCTCCTCGATGGCCTTGCGGACCTCGGCGGCGGAGATGACGACGGTCTTGGGCAGCCCGGAGACCAGGTCCCGGCCGCGGATCTCGGTGTGCTCGTCGGCGTCCATGTCGTACGCCGAGCCGATGGTGATCTTGATCTGTTCGGCGGTGCGCTCGCCGAGGAGGAGGGAGTACTCCTTCTTGATGTGCTGGATGATCGCGTTGTCCAGCTCGTCGCCGGCGACGCGGATCGACTGTGCCGTGACGATTCCGCCGAGGCTGATGACCGCCACCTCGGTGGTGCCGCCGCCGATGTCGACCACCATGTTGCCCGTGGCCTCGTGGACCGGGAGGCCGGAACCGATGGCCGCGGCCATGGGCTCCTCGATGATGTGCACCTGACGCGCGCCGGCCTGCGAGGAGGCCTCGATGACGGCGCGGCGCTCGACACCCGTGATGCCGGAGGGCACGCAGACGACGACACGCGGACGGGCGAGGTAGCGCCGCTTGTGGATCTTCAGGATGAAGTAGCGGAGCATGCGCTCGGTGATCTCGAAGTCGGCGATCACGCCGTCCTTCAGTGGGCGCACCGCGACGATGTTGCCGGGCGTGCGCCCGATCATCTTCTTCGCTTCTGCGCCGACCGCGAGGATGCCACCGGTGTTGGTGTTGATCGCGACGACGGACGGCTCGTTGAGTACGATCCCCCGACCCCTGACGTACACCAGCGTGTTGGCGGTCCCGAGGTCGACAGCCATGTCACGGCCGATGAACGACATGTTGTTCCCCATGAGGATGCGTCTGGCCTTCCCTAGTGGAGCGTGTGATGGCTTTTTAGGTAGGCGAGGTGGGTGCTGTGTGGCAGTGGAGGCTTCCATCGTAGTCTCGGCTGCGCGAACACGGCGCTAGGGTCTCCGCCATTGTCAGCAGATGATGGGCCGCCTCGCTCTTGGAGACGTGCCATCGGAGGCACGGGTTCCCCCAATGGGGGCGCATATGCCAAAGGACGGCCGAATTCCTTCGGCCGTCCCGGGCTGAAACAGCGCACTTCTGACGCGCGGTCAGAAAATAATGTGTGGGGCTGATCGGACTAGACGACGCCCGGGAAGAAGATCTTGAGCTCGCGCTCCGCGGACTCCTCCGAGTCCGAGGCGTGGATCAGGTTCTCCCGGACGATCGTGCCGAAGTCGCCGCGGATCGAGCCCGGCGCCGCGGCGATCGGGTCGGTCGGCCCCGCGAGCGCGCGCACGCCCTCGATGACCCGCTCGCCCTCGACGACGAGCGCGACGACGGGACCGGACGACATGAAGGCGACCAGCGGCTCGTAGAAGGGCTTGCCCTTGTGCTCGCCGTAGTGCTGCTCCAGGGTCTCCTGGTCCAGCGAACGCAGCTCCAGCGCGGAGATCGTCCAGCCCGCCTTGCGCTCGATGCGGCCGATGATCTCGCCGATCAGGCCACGACGGACGGCGTCGGGCTTCAGCAGGACGAGGGTGCGCTGGCTCATGTGCGGCTCCAAGAGGTGTTCTTGCGATCTTTACGATCGGGTGGGATTGGGCCGCACGATACCGGGGTCGGCTACGCCGCGTTACCTCCGGCCTCCGGCTGCCCCTCCCCCATGGCCGCGAAGCGGGCCTTCGCCTCGTCGATCTTGCGGCCGAAGTGGACCGAAGCCCACCAGAGGGCGGCGAAGACGGCGCCGAGGAAGAACATCGTCGGCACCACGAAACCGCTCGCGATCAGCGCGATCTGGAGGGCCCAGCCGAGCTGCACCCCGCCGGGCCGGGTGACCATCCCGCAGAGCAGGAGGCTCACCACCATCGCGATGCCGCAGACCGTCCACACCGTGCCCATGGACAGGTCCTCGTCCTTCATGGCGACCAGACCCGCGAAGCCGATCACGAAGAACTCGCCGATCAGCGTCGAAGCGCAGAGCGTACGCACAGGAATTCAGCCTCTCCCCAGGAGCAGTCGGGCCTCGCCGACCGTGATGACGGAACCAGTGACGAGGACGCCGCCGCCCGCGTACTCCCCCTCTTCCTCGGCGAGGGTGATCGCCGCCTCCAGCGCGTCGTCGAGGCGCGGCTCGACCTGCACGCGGTCGTCGCCGAAGACCTCCACGGCGAGTCCGGCGAGGGTGTCCGCGTCCATCGCGCGGTGGCTGGAGTTCTGCGTGACGACGACCTCGGCGAAGATCGGCTCGAAGGCTTCCAGGAGGCCCTTCACGTCCTTGTCGTCGCTCGCGCCGACCACGCCGATGAGGCGGCTGAAGTCGAAGACCTCGCTGATCGCGGCGGAGGTGGCGCGGGCACCGGCCGGGTTGTGCGCGGCGTCGAGGACGACGGTGGGCGAACGGCGCACCACTTCGAGCCGGCCCGGCGAGGAGACCGTCGCGAACGCCTTGCGGATCGCGTCGATGTCCAGCGGGCGCGCGTGCTGCGAGCCGATGCCGAAGAACGCCTCCACGGCGGCGAGCGCCACCGCGGCGTTGTGCGCCTGGTATTCGCCGTGCAGCGGCAGGAACACCTCCTCGTACTCCCCGCCGAGGCCGCGGAGCGTCAGGAGCTGGCCGCCGACCGCCACCTGACGGGCGACGACACCGAACTCCAGGCCCTCGCGGGCGACCGTCGCGTCGACCTCGACGGCCTTCTTCAGCAGGACCTGCGCGGCGTCCACCGGCTGCTGCGCCATGATCACCGTGGCGTCCTGCTTGATGATGCCGGCCTTCTCCTTGGCGATCTCGCCCGGCGTGTTGCCCAGGCGGTCGGTGTGGTCGAGGTCGATGGGGGTGACGACGGCGACGGAGCCGTCGATCACGTTCGTCGCGTCCCAGCTGCCGCCCATGCCGACCTCGACGACGGCCACGTCCACGGGGGCGTCCGCGAACGCCGCGTACGCCATGCCGGTGAGGACCTCGAAGAACGAGAGGCGGTACTCCTGCTGGGAGTCGACCATCTCCACGTACGGCTTGATGTCCTGGTAGGCCTCCACGAAGCGCTCGGCCTCGATGGGGGCGCCGTCCAGGCTGATCCGCTCGGTGATCGACTGGACGTGGGGCGAGGTGTACCGCCCCGTGCGCAGGTCGAAGGCGGAGAACAGGGCCTCGATCATGCGGGCGGTGGACGTCTTGCCGTTCGTGCCCGTGATGTGGATCGAGGGGTACGCGCGCTGGGGCTCGCCCAGGACGTCCATCAGCGCGGCGATGCGGCTGACGGACGGCTCCAGTTTGGTCTCGCCCCAGCGGCCCGCGAGCTCCGTCTCCACCTCGCGCAGCGCCCGGTCCACCTCCGGGTCGGTGGGGCGCGCGGGGACACCGCTCTCGGGCGGACCCGCCTGGGTGCGCAGGGTGCGGCTGCCCGCCTCGATCACTGCGAGGTCGGGGTCGCGGTCCGTCTCGGCATCGACGATCTCGTCGAAGGGGTCGGCGTCGGCGGGGTGGTCGGCATGGTCGTCGCGCGGGGGGAGATCACTCACGTACGCCAGTCTACGGAGCGGCACCGACAGCCGTCGTCAGGACCTGTCGGAACCCGCCGGTCCGGGGGCGCGTCTCTCGCCGGGACCTTCGTCGGGACCTTCGACCCGTCCGATTCGGGACCTAAGTCCCTCCGCTTCGGGGAGCCGTTGGGCAAACTTGGCGATCATGGACATAGGTATCGACCTCGGCACGGCGAACACTCTCCTCTATGTGCGCGGCAAGGGGATCGTGCTCAACGAGCCGTCGGTGGTCGCCGTGCGGGCGGACAAGGGCGGCAGGAGCGGGGTGCTCGCCGTGGGGACGGAGGCCAAGGAGACCATCGGGCGGACGCCCGGGTCCATCACCGCCATCCGGCCGCTGCGCGACGGCGTGATCAGCGACTACGAAGCGGCCGAGGAGCTCATCCGGCACTTCGTGCGCAAGGCGGTGCCGGGGCGCCGTCCCCGTACGCGCATGGTCGTCTGCGTGCCGAGCGGCGTCACTCCCGTGGAGCGGCGCGCGATCGTGCACGCCTCGCAGCGGGCCGGGGCGCGCGCCGTCCACCTGGTCGAGGAGCCCATGGCGGCGGCCATCGGCGCGGGGCTGCCGGTCGCCGAGCCCCGCGGGTCGATGGTCGTCGACATCGGCGGCGGGACGACCGAGGTCGCGGTGATCTCCCTGGGCGGCATCGTCACGGCCCAGTCGCTGCGGGTGGGCGGCGACCGGCTCGACACGGCCATCACCGACTACGTGCGCAAGGAGCACGCGCTGCTCATCGGCGAGCGCACCGCCGAGGACATCAAGGTCGGCATCGGGTCGGCGTGGCCGGTGCCGGGTGAGGACGCCCTGGAGATGCGGACGTTCACGGTGCGGGGGCGGGAGAAGGTGGGCGGCCTGCCGAAGACGCTCGATCTGACGGCACGTGAGGTGCGGGCCGCGCTCGACGAGCCCGTGGAGCAGATCATCGCCGCGGTGAAGACCACGCTGGAGGAGTGCCCTCCGGAACTCTCCGGCGACATCATGGAGCACGGCATCGTCCTCACGGGGGGTGGCGCGCTGCTGCCCGCCCTCGACCTGCGTATCGCCTCTGCGACGGGGATTCCGGTGTTCGTGGCGGACGATCCGCTGGACAGCGTGGCCATGGGGTGCGGGAAGTGTGTGGAGGACTTCGACGGGCTCGAGCGGGTGATGTCGGCGGCGTAGGCGGGCGGGATCGTCGCGGTGGGTGGGATCGTCGCGGTGGGTGGGGACGTCACGGTGGGCGGGGCTTGGGCTGGGGGCGGAGGCTTGGGCTGGGCGGGGGCTTGGGCTTGGCCGCCTCCGGTGTGAGGGGGCGGGTACGCGCCGGGATGTCCGTCCTCGCCATCCCTGCGCCGCGTTGTCCTGCTTCTTGCCCGGAGCGCCGCGCGCCGTGCTCCGGGCAGACATCCCGGCACGTCCCCTCGCGCCGTCCCGCGGCTGCGGGTCGAGGCCCGTCCGGCTGGATCACCTCGCACCGTCCCGCGACTGCGGAGCGGGGACCGTCAGGCCGGTTCGCCTCGCGCCGTCCCGCGGCTGCGGGTCCCGGCCCGTCCGGTTGGGTCCCTCGCGCCGGCCCGCGGCTGCGGAGCGGGGAACGTCAGGTCGGTTCGCCTCGCGCCGTCTCGCGGCTGCGGGGCGGGGCCGTCCGGTTGGGGCCCTCGCGTCGTCCTGCGGCTGCGGGTCGAGGCCCGTCCGATTGGGTCCCTCGCGCCGTCCCGCGGCTGCGGGGCGTGAGCGTGGTTCCCTTTCGCTGCTGCGGGGCGGGGGCCGTCCGGCTGGATCACCTCGCGCCCTCTCGCGGCTGCGGGGCGTGGGCGTGATTCCCTTCCGTTGCTGCGGGGCGGGGACCGTTCGGTTGGGGCGCCTCGCGCTCTCTCTTGCGGCTGTGGGGCGTGGCTCCCTTCCGTTGCTGCGGGGCGGGGGCCGTCAGGTTGGTTCGCCTGTGGCGAGGGTTGCGTGGACCTCGTACGTGGATGCCTTCGGGCCCGCCTCGAACGTGCCGCCGACCGCTCTGATCCGTTCCGCCATGCCCGTCGTGCCTGTGCCCGCCGAGACCGGGGCGGAGGGCGGAGCCGTGGTGGGGAGCGGGTTGGTGACCGTGATGTGGAGGCGGCCGCCGTCCAGGGTCACGCGGACGGAGACCCGCTCGCCCGGTGCGTGCTTCGCCGCGTTCGTCAGGCACTCCTGGACCACCCGGTGCACGGCCGCCTGACGGAGCGGTGAGAGGGAGTGTGCCTTCTCGTCGACGAGGAGGTCGACGGGGCTGCCCGCGCGGCCGCTGCGCTCGGCGAGTGCGGGCAGGGCGGCGAGGCCCGGCGTCGGAGCGCCGTCCGTGCCGCGCTGCACGATGATCTCGTTCAGCATCCGGTGCGCGCTGCGTGCCGTCTCCGAGAGCTCCTCGAAGCCGTCCTCGAAGGGGCCGCCCTCGGCCCGGCGCGCCAGTACCTGAGAGCGGACGCTGAGAAGCGTCAGCTCACGGCCCACGAAGTCGTGCACGTCCCGCGCGATGCGGGTCCGCTCCCGCTGGACCGCGTGCAGCGTCTCCGTCTCCACGCGCTTCGCCTCCAGCGCACGGACCAGGTCCTGCCGGTTCGCGGCGACGCCGACGCCCGCGGCGAGCACCCCGATCGGGACGACCAGGCTGGAGAACTCGCCGAGCGTGTCCCCCCGGTGCACGGGCCAGCCGGGCAGGTTGAACATCACGTACGCGAACGCGACGTACCCGACGACGCCGATCGCCCCGGCCGGACGGCCCCGGTAGCGCCCCAGGGAGTACAGCGCGAACTGGGCGAGCGTCAGCTCGTGCAGCCAGCCCAGGAAGCAGAGCGCCACCCCGTACGTCAGCCAGGGCGCTCTGCGGCGCACGAGCAGCGAGCACGCGCCGCCCGCGAGGGCCAGCACGGCCAGCGGGCCGTTGAGGGAGTTGTCCGCCTCGGCGAGACCGGGGACGTCCAGGCTCATCAGCGCGAACGCGCTCAGCGCGGTGAGGACGTCCAGGGCGCGGGGCTCCCTCGACCAGCGTCCGCCGAGGCGGCCGGCCGTGGCCGCCGCCTGGCGAATCGCCTGGGCGGCGGGCAAGGTGCGCATGCTCTCCATCATCCAAGGTCCTTCGGCCCGTTCCACCGGACTTACGTCCCTGATTTGGTGATTTGCCGCACGCCTGCGCTTTGCGGATGAACACGGTCGAACCACTTGGGCGTGCACACAACGGGTGTATCTTCGGCGCGGCTGCCCGCTCCCGGCGCGTGCCGGGGGTCAAATCGGACCATGTGGTATGCCCAGAATCCCGCCCGACGGACCCATCAGCTCGTCGGTGACGCCGGGGTCCTCCTGTGGACCGCGCTGTGGGCCACCGCGGCCGTCATCGCGTACAGGCTGGCCTGTCTGCTCGCCGTCCCCCGCGCCCTGCAACAGCACAACGCGCCGCTCCCGCTGGTCGGGGGCCGCGTCGACAACGTGCTGCGCCGCGTCGCGGGCGTCATCGACGCGATGGACCCGGTGACCGTACGGACCGCCGTGGCCGTGGGTGCCGTCGCCCTCTTCGTCGTCCCGGTCGGCCTCGTGCTGAACGCCTGGCTGCCGCGCCGGCTGCGGTGGATCCGGCAGGCGGGCGCCGCCCGTGACCTCGCCGCCTCCGACGACGGCCGTGAACTGCTCGCCCTGCGCACCCTGCTCCGACCGCTGCACGAGGTGGCCCTCACCGCGTCGGAGATCCCGGACGCGACGCCGGGCAGCCTCGCCTGGGGCTGGCGGCACGGTGATCCCGAGACGCTGGACGCGCTGGCCGAGGCGGAACTCGAACGGCTCGGTCTCGACTTCACGCCGCTGGGGCCGCCGGTGCAGGTGCCGGTACCGGTTCCTGCGCCGGTGGCGGTGCCGGTAGCGCCTTCTCAGGTGGTGCCCGAGGCTGTCGTACGGCCGGTTCCGGCGCAGGCCACGGAGGCGCCGGGGGCCGCGGATGCCGGCGAGGCCTCCGGGGGCGCCGGGGTGTCCGGAACCGTCACCGGTCCCGTCGGCTAGAGCCGTGCCCCAGAACCTGCGGCTGACCGCGCAGGTCGCCGAGGCCCTGCTCGCCGCGGTGCCCGAGGGCGCGCTGCTCGTCGGCGCCGACAACCGGGTCGTGGCCGTCAACCGACGGCTCGTGGACCTGGCCCGGCTCCAGGACGTCGACACGTCGTCGGGCGCGCCGGTCGAGGCCCTCGCCGCGGCCGTCGCGGAGCAGCTGCCCGCGGGCAGCCCCTCCCTGCGGCAGCTCAACCGCCGTCAGTTTCCACGGACGGCCGAGGTCCGCTTCCTCGACGGCCGGGTCGTACGGACCAGCCGACGGCCCATCGACGTGGCGGGCGAACGGGTCGGCGTGCTCTGGCTGGCCGAGGACATCACCGAGCAGCGCCGCCGCGAGACCGATCTGCGGCGCCACATCCGTACGCTCGGGGAGCTCGCCCGCGAGCGGTCCGAGTTCACCGCCCGGGCCTCGCACGAGCTGCGCACCCCGCTCGCCACGATCCTCAGCTTCTGCGACCTGCTCGCCCCGCCGTCCGCGGAGCCGCTCTCCGCGGCGCAGGCCACGTATCTGGACACGATCCGGCGCAACGCGCAGCGCATGCAGGAGATGGTCGACGGGCTGCTGCACGCCGCGACGGCGGCGGCCGCCTCGGGAGGCCGCCAGGAGACGGCGTACGCACGCGTGGACATGGCCCGGCTCCTGGGGCGCCTCACCGGTGAGCTGCAGCCCCGCGCGGAGACCGCGGGCCTCTTCCTGGTCCACGACCACGAGCCGGGGCCGCCCGCCTACGCCGACCGCGGCCATCTGGAGAACGCGCTGGCCGCGCTGCTCGACAACGCCGTGAAGTTCACCCCGGCGGGCGGCACGGTGACGGTGTCGGCCCACCCCTACGACGAGCCGGACGGCACGGGGTGGGAGATCTCGGTCGCCGACACCGGAATCGGCATCCCCAAGGAGTTCCAGGAGGAGGTCTTCACCGAGTTCGTACGGGCCCCCAACGCCCGTCGCGGCGCGTATCCGGGGACCGGGCTCGGGCTCTCCTCCGTCCGGGACGCCGTGCGGCTGCACGACGGGCACGTCGCCGTGCACGGTGGGGAGGGGGAGGGGACGGCGGTGGTGGTGCGGCTGCCGACGGCGCCTCCCGCCTCGGCGGCGTCGGCGGCCGCGCCCGACCCCGCCGGCCGCGGATGACCGGTCTGCTCGTCGTCGAGGACGACCCCGACCTCGGCCTCGCGCTGCGTACCGTCCTCGACCGGGCCGGCTACGAGACGGTGCTCGCCGAGGACGGCCAGGCCGCGCTGCGTCTGCTCTTCGCGGAGCGTCCCGCCCTGATGATCCTCGACCTGGTGCTGCCGGGCCTCGACGGCTGGGAGGTCCTCGACCGCACGCGGGACATGACCGACCTGCCCGTCCTGATCCTCTCCGGCCGTACGAGCCCGGCGGAACGGGTACGGGGGCTGCGCGCGGGCGCCGACGACTACCTGACCAAGCCCTTCGACACGCAGGAGCTGCTCGCCCGCATCGAGGCGCTGCTGCGGAGGAGCCGGCCCGACCAATGGCGCGGCGACTATGTGGAGGCGGGGCTCCGGATGGTGCCGGAGCGGCGGTCCGCGGTGTGGCAGGGGCGGGAGGTCCGGCTCAGCGACATCGAGTACCGGCTGCTCCAGGTGCTGGTCCGCAACCGGGGGCGCATCGTCACGACCGAGCAGCTTCTCGACCTGGTGTGGGACTCGCCGGACGGGAGCGGTCGGGAGCGGGTGAAGTTCGCGGTGCTCAGGTTGCGGCGGCGCCTGGCGGTGGGAGGCTCCGGAGGTGAGGACCCGGTGGAGTCGGTGCGAGGGGTCGGGTACCGGTATCGCGGGGCTCTGTAGGGGGGTCTCCAGCTGCGCGCCGGTGGGGGCCGGGCACGCAGTTCCCCGCGCCCCTGGACCCACCCGAGCCTTGCCGTGGCCCCCGAAGGGCGAACGTCCCGGACCAAAGGCCCGTAAGCGGCAATTCGGCCATTTGCAACCGTCGCGCAACCAAGTGCGATCCGGGAGCGCAACCGTGGCCCCGCACTCTCCATGACGTACACCGCAATGTCCCGTTCCTCCTGGAGTGCCCCGCGTGTTCACCGCCGCCATCCGTCCCGCCGCCAGCGTCGCCGTCGTCCTCGGCACCCGGCCCGAGCTGGTCAAGACGGCACCCCTGGTGCGGGCGCTCGGCCCGGCGGCCCGTGTGATCCATACCGGGCAGCACTACGACGACTCCCTGTCCGGACGGTTCCTCGCCGAGCTCGGGCTGCCCGAGCCCACCCTGCTCGCCGGCGTCGGCGGGCAGACGCGTGCCGTGCAGATCTCCGTCGCGCTCGCCCAGCTCGACGCGGAGTTCGCCGCCCGGCCGCCGCGCGCCGTCGTCGTACAGGGCGACACCAACGCAGCGCTGTCCGGCGCCCTCGCCGCCAACGCCCGCGGCATTCCCCTCGTCCACATCGAGGCGGGCCTGCGCAGCCACGACCGCGCCATGCCCGAGGAGCACAACCGCGTCCTCATCGACCAGCTCTCCGATGTCCTGTGCGCCGCCACGGAGGACAACCGCGCCAACCTCATCGCCGAGTCGGTCCCCGGCGAGCGGATCGCCGTCACCGGCAACACCGTCGTGGAGGCCGTCCGCGACGCGCTGCCCTCCGAGGCCGAGCGCGCCGCGCTCCTCGCCGGGCACGGGCTCACCCCCGACTCGTACGTCCTCGCCACCGTCCACCGGCCCGAGAACACCGACGACCCCGCCGCGCTCCGGGCCGTACTGACCGAACTGGCCGCCCTCGCCGAGCGGTTGCCCGTCCTCGTCCCGCTGCACCCGCGCACCCGTGCCCGCGCCGAGGCCGCCGGGCTCGACGGGCTCCTCTCGGCGCTCACGCTCCTGCCGCCCATCGGGTACGGGGAGTTCCTCGCGCTCGCCCGTCACGCGGCGCTGCTCGTCTCGGACTCCGGCGGCGTGCAGGAGGAGGTCACCGTCCTCGGGCGGCCGCTCGTGGTGGTGCGCCGGTCCACGGAGCGGCCCGAGGCCGTGGCCGCGGGGTTCGCCGAGCTCGTCGAGCCGGGCCCCGAGGTCGGGCGTGCGGCGCGGCGGGTGCTCGCCGAGGGCCGGGCGGGCCTGCTCAGGCTCGCCGCCACTCCCAGCCCCTTCGGGGACGCGCGGGCCTCCCGGCGCATCGTCACGCTCCTGGCGGACCTGGTGGCCGACCGAACCTCGTCCACCCCGCTGCCGGCAGCGGCCTGACCGTCACGCGGCCGCGACGGCGCGGCCGCGTGACGGGCGACACCGGCGGCACCCGGCACCGCCACCACCGCCGCCACCGCCCTGGCAACCACCAGCCCCCGCCCCGCCCTCGCCCCCCGACCTCCAGCCCTACGCCCCCCCAGGACCCCAGACCCCCATGCTCACCCCCGACCGGTTCCTCTTCCTCTTCCCCTTCGTCCTCCTCGGCTGCTTCCTCCTCTACTGGGCGGGCGCCCGGTACTCCTATCTGCGCCGGCCCGCCCACGAAGCCGGTGACCCCGGCGCCTTCGCGTGGCACTTCTTCGTGCCCTGCCGCGACGAGGAGACCGTCGTCGGCGCCACCGTGACCCGCCTGCGGGCCGACTTCCCCGCCGCCCACGTCTGGGTCGTCGACGACGCCAGCGACGACCGCACGGCCTCCGTCGTCGCCGCGCTCGCCGAGGACGACGTCCGGGTCCACCTCGTCTCGCGCCGCAGGCCCGACGCCCGGATCGGCAAGGGCGCGGCCCTCAACGCCGCCTACGCCGAGCTCGACGACTTCCTGCCCGCCGACACCGACCGCTCCCGGGTCGTCGTGTGCGTCGTGGACGCCGACGGGCACCTCGCTCCCGGCGCACTGGCCGCCGTCAGCGGGCCCGCCGGTTTCGGCGACCCCGAGACGGGCGGCGTGCAGGTCAGCGTGCGGATGCGGAACGTGGACGAGCCGCGGCCGCTGCCCGGGCGCGGCCGGGTCCTCAACGCCGGCGCCCGGCTCCTCGTCCGTATGCAGGACATGGAGTTCGCCGTCTCCAACGCGGGCATGCAGCTGCTGCGCGCCCGCACCGGTTCCGTCGGCCTGGGCGGCAACGGCCAGTTCACCCGGCTCACCGCACTCGACCGGATCGCCGCGGCCGAACGCCGCCCCTGGCAGCGCGACGCCCTCCTGGAGGACTACGAGCTGGGCCTGCACATGATCCTGGGCGGCTACCGCGTGACCCACATCGCCGACACCTACGTCTCCCAGGAAGGCCTCCCGCACGCCCGCCGCTTCCTGACCCAGCGCACCCGCTGGGCGCAGGGCAACCTGCAGTGCGTGCGGTACGCGCCCCGCATCGTCGGCTCGCGCCACTACTCGGGGCGCGGCGTCCTGGAGACGCTCTACACCTTCATGCAGCCCCTCGCGCACGTGGCGAGCCTGATCCTGACGGTGCTGCTCGTGGCCGCCCTCGCGCTCGGCCGCGCCCCGCTGGACTCGGCGCTCGGCGTCTGGCCGCTGGTGCTCGTCCTGTGCCTGCTCTCGATCCTGCCGTTCGCGCTGTGGGGCCCGGTCTACCGCAGGGACTTCGCGCCCGGACACTCCCGGCTCAAGGGCCTGTTGTGGGGCTTCGCGCTCTGGCTGTACGCCTACCACGTCTTCGTCGTCGCGACGCGCGGGCTGCTGCGCGTGCTGCGGGGCAGGAACGGCTGGGCGAAGACGCGGCGCAACGCGGAGGCGCTGGGCACGGGGCCGGTGGCCACGGAGGCCTAGACGTACGCGAAGGCCCCGGGACCGCTACCGGTCCCGGGGCCTTCGACTGCGTGCCGTCACGCGGCCGGCAGGGCCTCCAGCTGTGCCTGCAGGCGGACGATGTCGGCCTCCGCCTTGGTGAGGCGGCCGCGGATCTTGTCGACCACGTTGTCCGGCGCCTTGGCGAGGAACGCCTCGTTGCCCAGCTTCGCCTCGGCCTGCGCCTTCTCCTTCTCGGCGGCGGCGAGGTCCTTGGCGAGGCGCTTGCGCTCGGCCGCCACGTCGATCGTGCCGGACAGGTCGAGCGCGACCGTGGCGCCCGACACCGGCAGCGTCGCCGTCGCCGTGAAGGCGTCGCCCTCCGGCTGGAGACGCAGGAGCTGGCGGATCGCGGCCTCGTGCGGGGCCAGCGTCGTGCCGTCCAGGGTGAGGCGGGCCGGGACCTTCTGGCCCGGCTGCAGGCCCTGGTCGGCGCGGAAGCGGCGGACCTCGGTGATGACCTGCTGGAGCGTCTCGATCTCGCGCTCGGCGGCCGCGTCGCGGAAGCCGCTGTCGAGCGGCCAGTCGGCGATCACGATCGACTCGCGGCCGGTCAGCGCCGTCCAGAGCGTCTCCGTCACGAACGGGACGATCGGGTGGAGCAGCCGCAGCGTGACGTCGAGGACCTCGCCGAGGACGCGCGCCGAGACCTTCGCGCCGTCGCCGCCCGCCATGAACGTCGTCTTGGACAGCTCGACGTACCAGTCGAAGACCTCGTCCCACGCGAAGTGGAAAAGGGCGTCCGAGAGCTTGGCGAACTGGAAGTCGTCGTAGAGCGCGTCGACTTCGGCGACCGTCGCGTTGAGGCGGGACAGCACCCAGCGGTCCGTGGCGGACTGCTGCTCGACCGGCGGCAGGTCGCCCTCGATCGTCGCGCCGTTCATCATCGCGAAGCGCGTGGCGTTCCAGATCTTGTTGGCGAAGTTGCGCGAGCCCTGGACCCAGTCCTCGCCGATCGGCACGTCGGTGCCGGGGTTGGCGCCGCGGGCGAGCGTGAAGCGCAGGGCGTCCGAGCCGTACTTGTCCATCCAGTCCAGCGGGTTGACCGCGTTGCCGAAGGACTTCGACATCTTCTTGCCGAACTGGTCGCGGACCATGCCGTGCAGCACGATCGTGTGGAACGGCGGGGTGCCGTCCATCGCGTACAGGCCGAACATCATCATCCGGGCGACCCAGAAGAAGAGGATGTCGTAGCCGGTGACCAGGACGGAGTTCGGGTAGAACTTCGCGAGGCTCTCGGTCTCCTCGGGCCAGCCGAGCGTGGAGAACGGCCACAGGCCCGACGAGAACCACGTGTCGAGCACGTCGTTGTCCTGCGTCCAGCCCTCGCCGGTGGGCGCCTCGTCGTCGGGTCCGACGCAGACGACCTCGCCGTTCGGGCCGTACCAGACCGGGATGCGGTGGCCCCACCAGAGCTGGCGCGAGATGCACCAGTCGTGGAGGTTGTCGACCCAGTCGAAGTACCGCTTCTCCATCTCCTGCGGGTGGATCTTGACCTTGCCGTCGCGGACCGCGTCACCGGCGGCCTTGGCGAGCGGGCCGACCTTGACCCACCACTGCATCGACAGGCGCGGCTCGATGGTGGTCTTGCAGCGCGAGCAGTGGCCGACGGAGTGCGTGTACGGACGCTTCTCGGCGACGATGCGGCCCTCGGCGCGCAGCGCGCCGACGATCGCGGAGCGGGCCTCCAGGCGGTCCAGGCCCTGGAAGGGGCCGGGGACCGTGATGACCGCGTGCTCGTCCATGACCGCGATGTTCGGCAGGTCGTGGCGCCGGCCGATCTCGAAGTCGTTCGGGTCGTGCGCCGGGGTCACCTTGACGGCGCCGGTGCCGAACTCGGGGTCGACGTGCTCGTCGGCGACGACGGGGATCGTGCGGTCGGTCAGCGGCAGCTTGATCTGCTTGCCGACCAGGTGCTTGTACCGCTCGTCCTCCGGGTGGACCGCGACGGCGGTGTCACCGAGCATCGTCTCGGCGCGGGTGGTGGCGACGACGATGGTGTCGTCCCCCTCGCCGTACTTCATCGAGACGAGCTCGCCGTCGTCGTCCTGGTACTCGACCTCGATGTCCGAGATCGCCGTCAGACAGCGCGGGCACCAGTTGATGATGCGCTCGGCGCGGTAGATCAGCTCGTCGTCGTAGAGCTTCTTGAAGATGGTCTGGACGGCCTGCGAGAGGCCCTCGTCCATGGTGAAGCGCTCACGCTCCCAGTCCACGCCGTCGCCGAGGCGGCGCATCTGGCCGGAGATCTGGCCGCCGGACTCGCCCTTCCACTGCCAGACGCGCTCGATGAACGCCTCGCGCCCCAGGTCGTGGCGGGACTTGCCCTCCTTGGCGAGCTCGCGCTCCACGACGTTCTGGGTGGCGATGCCCGCGTGGTCCATGCCGGGCTGCCAGAGCGTCTCGTGGCCCTGCATGCGCTTGCGGCGCGTGAGGGCGTCGATCAGCGTGTGCTCGAAGGCGTGGCCCAGGTGCAGCGCGCCGGTGACGTTCGGCGGGGGGATGACGACGGTGTACGGCGGCTTCTCGCTCTTCTCGTCGGCCGAGAAGTAACCCCGTTCCACCCAGCGCTCGTACAGCGGCCCCTCTACCTCGGCCGGCGCGTACTGGGTCGGCAGTTCGGGAGTGGTCGCTGGGGGCTGCTGCTGAGCGTTCTCGGTCACGCGGCCAGTTTAGAGGGGTGACGGAGCGGTCCCGAAACCGGAATGTTCGACATCGCTTGCGGCCGGGGGGTCCAGGGGGCCGGGATTTCCTTCAGGATGTCCGGGACACATCAGCGTTCGGAGGGGGACCCCACGTAATGAGCTACAACGAGCCGGGCCCGTACGGGGGCCAGCAGCCCCAGCAGCCGGGGCCGTACGGGGGTCAGCCTCCGCAGCAACCGGGACCCTACGGCGGGCAGCCGCAGCAGCAGCCCGACCCGTACGGGGGTCAGCCGCAGCAGCAGCCGAACCCCTACGGTCAGCCCCCTCAGCAGCAGCCCCAGCCCGGCTACGGCTTCCCCCCGCAGGCACCGCCCCAGGCGCCGCCCCAGCAGGGCGGCTACAGCCAGCCCCAGCAGCCCGGCCCCTACGGGCAGGCCCCGTACCCGGAGCCGCCCCAAGGCGGCGGCAAAAAGAAGAAGACCGGGCTCGTGATCGGCGCGGTCGCCGTGGTCGCGGCCGCCGCCGTCGGCGCGTACTTCGTCTTCGGCGGCGACAGCGGCTCGGCCTCGGTCGAGGACGACGGCGCGCACAAGCTGGTGCCGCCGGCCTCCGTGGGCAAGTACAAGAAGGGCGACGAGTCGGGTGCCCCCGACGACGGCCCGCTCGGCTCCGGCGACAAGAAGAACGCCGAGGAGATCGGCATCAAGAACCCGGAGAGTGTGGCGGCGGCGTACGAGTTCGGTGAAGCCTTCAAGGGGAAGCAGATGAGCTTCCAGGGCATGTACGGCGAGATCGAGGACCCGGAGAAGGCCATCGACGACGGCTTCGCCAAGGCCGACGAGAACGCGAAGAAGGAGTCGGGCGAGGCGGACGGCGAATCGGACGAGAAGTTCGATCTCGTCGGCAGCCCCGAGGCGGTGGAGCCCGAAGGACTCGACAACGCGATCATGAAGTGCCAGACCGCGAGCATCGCCGAGGACGGCAAGGAGACGAAGCTTCCGATCTGCATATGGGCTGATCACAGCACATACGGCATCGTCTTCGGCGTGGACGTGGCAGCGATGATGAAGGGCGGTGGCGGCATGGCCACGGACGAGGTCGCGTCCTTCGCCGCCGAGCTGCGCAAGGCCGCGCGCGTGAAGGTGTAGCGAGCGGACGCGCAGCGCGAGGGAGCCGGGCCCGGGGCGGATGATCCGCCCCGGGCCCCTCGTACGTCCGTCCTCTGGAACAGCCCTTCAACAACTCCGCATCGATCTCGTCCGGCCGCCCGACCCCGCGCGTCCATCCGCCAGGATGTTCGGAACACGTAAGCATTGGGAGGGAACCCCAGCAATGAGCTACAACCAGCCGGGCCCGTACGGCGGGCAGCAGCCCCAGCAGCCCGGGCCGTACGGCCAGCAGCCGCAGCAGCCCGGCCCCTACGGCCAGCCGCCGCAGGCGCCCCAGCCCGGCTACGGGTACCCCCCGCAGGCCCCGCAGCAGGCTCCCCAGCAGGGCGGCTACAGCCAGCCCCAGCAGCCGGGCCCCTACGGGCAACAGCCCCAGCCTCCGTACGGCCAGCAGCCGCAGGCCCCCTACGGGCAGGTACCGCCCCCGCCCCCCGGTGGCGGCAAGAAGAAGACCGGGCTGATCATCGCCGCCGTCGCCGTGGTCGCCGCCGCGGCTGTCGGCGGCTACTTCGTCTTCGCGGGCGGCGACGACGAGGGCGGCAAGAAGGGCGGCGACTCCTCGAACGTGGCCGGCGGCGGGGGTGACGACTCCGGCATCAAGGACGACGGGCCGCACAAGCTGACGACGCCGTCGCTCGTCATGGGCGACTACAAGAAGGACGAGGCCCGCTCCGGCGGCCTGAACAGCATCGACCTCGACAAGGCCGAGGCGGCCGGGGTGAAGAACCCCAAGGACGTGCAGGCCCAGTACCAGTCGGGCAGCAAGGACAACCCGATGGCGCAGAAGGTGCTGACCTTCGGCGGCGTCTACGGCGACATAGCGGACCCGGAGGGCGTCGTGGACCACATGTTCACCAACGCCAAGGAGAAGAACGAGGCGGGCGCGAGCGGCGGCCAGAGCGTCACGCTGGTCGGCGAGCCCAAGGAGTACAAGCCGGACGGGCTCGACGGCGCCGTCCTGAAGTGCCAGGAGATGAAGGTCGACCTGGGGGCCGGCGCGGGCACCTCCGGCTCCACGGCGGGGTCCGGCGGTCCGAGCAAGATGTCCGCGGCGACCTGCATCTGGGGCGACCACAGCACCCTCGGCTACGTCGTCACCACGGACGTCGCCAGCGCGCTGTCCGGCACGGCCGTCGACCTCGACGAGTCGGCGGGCACCACGGCCAAGTTCCGCGGCGAAGTCCGCGTGAAGATCTGACATCCGGCACCTGTCGGGCCTCTCCGGGCCCGGCGGTGTCCGCACAGCAGGGCCCGGTCATGCGGCCGGGCCCTGTTGCGTCAGGATGGCGGCAACACCTGAGCGTTTTCGGAGGGGAACCCCCATGAGCTACAACCAGCCGGGCCCGTACGGCGGGCAGCAGCCCCAGCAGCCCGGACCGTACGGCCAGCAGCCGCAGCAGCCCGGCCCCTACGGCCGGCAGCCGCAGGCGCCCCAGCCCGGCTACGGCTACCCCCCGCAGGCTCCCCCGCCGCCGCCCCAGCCCGGCTACGGCTATCCACAGCAGGCCCCGCAGCAGGCCCCGCAGCAGGCCCCGCAGCAGGGCGGCTACCACCAGCCCCAGCAGCCCGGCCCCTACGGGCAGTTCCCCCAGCAGGCCCCCTACGGCCAGGTGCCGCCCCCTCCCCCCGTCGGCGGCGGCAAGAAGACCGGGCTGATCATCGCCGCCGTCGCCGTGGTCGCGGCTGCCGCGGTCGGCGGCTACTTCGTCTTCGCGGGCGACGACGACAAGGGCGGCAAGAACGGCGGCGGTTCCTCGACCGTGGCGGACGGTGGCATCAAGGACGACGGCCCGCACACGCTGACGACGCCGCCCACGATCCTCAACGAGTACGACAAGAGCGACGACATGACCGGCGGCTTCAACTCCAGCGACCTGACGGCCGCCGAGAAGGCCGGCGTGAAGGATCCGCAGGACGTCGACGCCGGCTACCAGTCGGGGGACGAGAGCAATCCCCTGGCGCAGAAGGCCCTCCAGTTCATGGGCGTCTACGGCGAGATCGAGAACCCGAGCCCCGTCGTCGACGCCATGTTCGCGAAGATCAAGAAGGACTCGCAGAAGAGCAGCTCGGAAACGGGCGAACTCGTCGGCAGTCCCAAGGACTTCAGCACGAAGGACACCGTCCTCAAGTGCCAGGAGTCCGTGATGGAGAACAGCAACGGCGGCGGCACGTCCTCCGGCCCCAAGGAGATCCGCATGCCGGTCTGCATCTGGGGCGACCACAGCACCGTCGGCGTCGTGGTGCCGCTCACGATCGCCGACGCCATGGCGGGCAAGGTCTCCCTCGACGACGCCTCGGACACCACGCTCAGGGCCCGCAAGGCACTCCGCGTCAAGGTCTGACCCGCACAGCGGTGAGGCAGGGCAACAGAAAGGGGCGCCCGGCGATCGAATCGCCGGGCGCCCCTTTCGCGCGTACGTGATGCCTACGCGGACTTCTGCTCCCCCGCACCGCCACCCCGCGCGTCGCGCGGCACCAGCGTCGGGTTGACGTTCGAGCGGACGACGTCCGCCGTGATGACGACGCGGGCCACGTCCTTGCGGGACGGCACCTCGTACATCACCGACTGCAGGACCTCTTCCATGATGGCGCGGAGCCCCCGGGCTCCGGTCTGCCGCAGGATCGCCTGGTCCGCGATGGCCTCGAGCGCCTCACGCTCGAACTCCAGCTCCACGCCGTCGAGTTCGAACAGGCGCTGGTACTGCTTCACCAGCGCGTTGCGCGGCTCGACGAGGATCTGGAGCAGGGCCTCGCGGTCGAGGTTGTGGACCGAGGTGATCACGGGGAGGCGGCCGATGAACTCGGGGATCATCCCGAACTTCACCAGGTCCTCCGGCATGATGTCCTCGAACTGGTCCTTCTCCTCCATCTCGCGCTTGGAGCGGATGGTGGCGCCGAAGCCGATGCCCTTCGCGCCAGCCCGCGACTCGATGATCTTCTCGAGGCCGGCGAAGGCGCCGCCCACGATGAAGAGCACGTTCGTCGTGTCGATCTGGATGAACTCCTGATGCGGGTGCTTGCGGCCGCCCTGCGGGGGCACCGACGCCGTCGTGCCCTCCAGGATCTTCAGGAGCGCCTGCTGGACGCCCTCGCCGCTGACATCGCGCGTGATCGAGGGGTTCTCGCTCTTGCGAGCCACCTTGTCGATCTCGTCGATGTAGATGATCCCGGTCTCGGCCTTCTTGACGTCGTAGTCGGCCGCCTGGATCAGCTTCAGGAGGATGTTCTCGACGTCCTCGCCGACATAGCCCGCCTCCGTCAGCGCCGTCGCGTCCGCGATGGCGAACGGCACGTTCAGCATGCGCGCGAGCGTCTGCGCGAGGAGCGTCTTGCCGGAACCGGTCGGGCCGAGCAACAGGATGTTGGACTTCGCGAGTTCGATCGCGTCGTCACGGCCCTGCGCGCCGCCGTTCTCTCCCGCCTGGACCCGCTTGTAGTGGTTGTACACCGCTACCGAGAGGGCCTTCTTCGCGGGCTCCTGGCCCACGACGTAGCCCTCAAGGAATTCGTAGATCTCGCGAGGCTTCGGGAGTTCCTCCCAGCGGACCTCGCTCGTCTCCGCGAGCTCTTCCTCGATGATCTCGTTACAGAGGTCGATGCACTCGTCGCAGATGTACACACCGGGGCCTGCGATGAGCTTTTTGACCTGCTTCTGACTCTTTCCGCAGAACGAGCACTTGAGCAGATCGCCGCCGTCACCGATGCGTGCCACGAGGTGCTTCCCCTTCGCCTGGGAGACGCCACGTTCAGCGGCTCCTGGTGCCTCATATCCGACGGTACCTTGCCGGGCCCCCCGTTCGGGCCCCCCTTGGCACGGTTCACTTCGACGCGAGTCGTACGCGAACCGTGCCAAGGAGCGGCAGATGCTACAGCTCTGCGTCAGGCAACCGCGGAATTGTTCATCTTCCGGGTGGAGATGATCTGGTCGACCAGGCCGTACGCGAGCGCGTCCTCGGCCGTGAGGATCTTGTCGCGCTCGATGTCGTCGCGGATCTTCTCGATCGGCGTCGTGGAGTGCTTGGCCAGCATCTCCTCCAGCTGCGAACGCATCCGGAGGATTTCGTTGGCGGCGATCTCCAGGTCGGAGACCTGACCGCGGCCGGTCTCGCTGTAGGGCTGGTGGATCAGGATGCGCGCGTTCGGCAGCGCCATGCGCTTGCCGGGCGTGCCCGCCGCGAGAAGCACGGCGGCGGCCGACGCGGCCTGGCCCATGCAGACGGTCTGCACGTCGGGCTTCACGAACTGCATCGTGTCGTAGATGGCCGTGAGGGCCGTGAACGAGCCGCCCGGGCTGTTGATGTAGATCGAGATGTCGCGGTCCGGGTCCATCGACTCCAGGCACAGGAGCTGCGCCATGACGTCGTTGGCGGAGGCGTCGTCGATCTGCACGCCGAGGAAGATCACGCGCTCCTCGAAGAGCTTCGCGTACGGGTCGTACTCGCGCACGCCCTGCGAGGTGCGCTCCACGAAGCGCGGGATCACATAACGCGACTCGGCGCCGGTGCCGGTGAACTCGGCCTGGCCGCTCTCGGCCTGTGCAGAGCCGTAGAGGCCGCGGCCGGGGAAGTTGTTCATCTCTGGTTTCTCCTGAGAAGCGAGGGGCTTAGGTGTCGGCTGCGGGGCGCTGAGCACGGGGCTCAGGCTCCGGTGCCGCCCCCGCCCGGCATGCCTGCGGCGCTGGACATGATGTCGTCGATGAGGCCGTACTCCTTGGCCTCCTGCGGGTCGAACCAGCGGTCGCGGTCCGAGTCGCGCGTGACCTGCTCAACGGTCTGGCCGGTGTGGAACGCCGTGAGTTCGGCCATCTTCTTCTTGGTCAGCAGCAGCCGCTCGGCGTGGATCTTGATGTCCGACGCGGAGCCCGCGAGGCCCGCGGACGGCTGGTGGATCAGGATCTCGGCGTTCGGCAGCGCGAAGCGCTTGCCGGGCGTGCCCGCGCTGAGCAGGAACTGGCCCATGGAGGCGGCCATGCCCATCGCGATCGTCACCACGTCGTTCTTGATGTACTGCATGGTGTCGTAGATCGCCATGCCGGCCGTGATCGAGCCGCCGGGGCTGTTGATGTAGAGGTAGATGTCCTTGTCCGGATCGGAGGCAAGGAGCAGCAGCTGTGCGGTGATCTTGTTGGCAATGTCGTCGTCGACCGGCTGGCCGAGGAAGATGATCCGCTCGCCGAGCAGCCGGTTGTAGACCTGGTCGCCGAGGCCACCACCGATGGAGGGGTCGCCGGCGGCGGAGGGCATCAGATTCGTCACGTATCCACCTGCTCGTCTTACGACGGCGCCGGGCCGTCTCACGTCTTCAGCTGGGGCGCGGGGGCCCGCGTGCGGCGCCGCTCCGGGGCGGCGTCGGGGACTCCCCTGCCCTCGTATTCATGGACCCTAACGCGCGGGGTCCCTCCGGGAATCCCGGAGAACCAACTGTTCGCTGTGAGCGCAGGTCCTGGCGGGGCGCCTCGAGCGGTGCCGGTCGTGCCCCGTCAGGGGCGCGGGGAACTGCGCGAGCAACCCCCACAACCCGCACCCGCCGCGGGTCCTGCCGCGGCAGACGCGCCTGCGGCCCCGAGGGGGCTGATCGCGCGGTTCCCCGCGCCCCTGAAAGCACCGGGCCCCCGGGACCGTAAAGTCCCGGGGGCCCGTCACGCTTCAGCCGAGCGCAGCGGTCACGCCTCGGTCTTCTCGTCGGCCTTGTCCTCGGCCTTGTCCTCGGCGGAGTCGGAGGTCGCCTCGACGGTCTCGGCCGTCTCGTCCTCGTCGTCCTCGAGGTCGACGACCTCGCCGTTCGTGTCCTTGACCGTGGCGGCCTCGACGACGACCGCGAGGGCCTTGCCGCGGGCGACCTCGCCGACGAGCATCGGGACCTGGCCGCCCTCGACGACGGCCTGGGCGAACTGGTCGGGGGACATGCCGGAGGACTGCGCGCGACGCATGAGGTGCTCGGTGAGCTCCTCCTGGTTCACGTTCAGCTTCTCCTTGTTGACGAGCTCGTCGAGGACGAACTGCGTCTTGATGCCCTTCTCGGCCTGCTCCTTGGTCTCGGCGTCGAACTCTTCCTCGGTCTTGCCCTGGATCTCCAGGTACTTCGCGAGGTCGAGGCCCATCTGGCCGAGCTGGTGGTTCACCAGGTTGTGCTTGCGGGTCTGGATCTCGTCCGCGAGGAGCTTCTCGGGGACGGGGACCTCGACCAGCTCGAGCAGCTTCTCCAGGACGCGCTCCTGGGCCTGCGTCGCCTGGTCGTACTGCTTCATGTTCTCGAGGCGCTTGCGGCTGTCGGCCTTCAGCTCGTCGAGGGTGTCGAACTCGGAGGCGAGCTGCGCGAAGTCGTCGTCCAGGGACGGGAGTTCGCGGGCGGCGACCTGGGTGACCTTGACGGTGACCTCGGCCTCCTTGCCGGCCGCCGAGCCGCCCTTGAGCTCGGAGGTGAAGGTGGCCTCGCCACCGGCCTCCAGGCCCTTCACGGCGTCGTCGATGCCCTCGAGGAGCTCGCCGGAGCCGATCGTGTAGGAGACGCCGGACGCGACGCCGTCCTCCAGGACCTCGCCCTCGACCTTGGCCTCGAGGTCGATCGTCACGACGTCGCCGTCCTCGGCGGCACGCTCGACCGGGGAGGCGGAGGCGAAGCGCTCGCGCAGCTCCTCGACGGCCTTGTCGACGTCCTCGTCGCTGACCTCGATCGCGTCGACCTCGACCTCGATGCCGGAGTAGTCCGGGATCTCGATGGAGGGACGGACGTCGACCTCGGCGGTGAAGTTGAGGGTCTCGTTGTCCTTCAGCTCGGTGATGTCCACCTCGGGCTGGCCCAGGACGTTGAGCTCGGCCTCGTTGACGGCCTCGGTGTAGAACTTCGGGAGCGCGTCGTTGACGGCCTCTTCGAGGACGGCGCCACGGCCGAACCGCTGGTCGATGACGCGGGCCGGGATCTTGCCCTTGCGGAAGCCCTTCACCGTGACCTGCTGGTTGATCTTCTTGTAGGCCGCGTCGAGGCTGTCCTTGAGCTCCTCGAAGGGCACCTCAACAGTGAGCCGAACCCGAGTCGGGTTCAGGGTCTCCACGGCGCTCTTCACGGTTCGGTCTCCTTGGGGCTGACTTCTTGGGATTCTGCCCGGCTCAGAGACACACGGGCACACAGCTTGCATAGTAACGGCAAGCAGGAGCCGAGCCACAATGCGATCTTGTGAGAGAGGTTTCGATGGTCGGGGTGGCGGGATTTGAACCCACGGCCTTCCGCTCCCAAAGCGGACGCGCTACCAAGCTGCGCCACACCCCGTCGGTGCGACACGTAGGGTACATGCCCGCAGGCAGTGCGGCTCCCCGTTAAACGGGGCCGGTTCCGGGGGGCACGTGCGGTGAGGGGTCAGGACCCGCTACGATGCCTGTCGTGCCGCGGCATCCGCTCGTGGCGCGAACTGTGCGGGCGTAGCTCAATGGTAGAGCCCTAGTCTTCCAAACTAGCTACGCGGGTTCGATTCCCGTCGCCCGCTCTTCGATAGAAACCCCAGGTCGTGTGACCTGGGGTTTCTTCGTTCCCCCTCAGGGGTGGCGTACGTCGACGGTGTACACGGAGCGTGTGCCGTACGGGACGTAGAGCGCGTCGCCCACGAGCGTGAGGCGTGCGCCCTCGTCTCCCATCCAGGATGTGCCGACGCCCCTGCCGGGCCGGGTCCACGCGACGTCGCCGGTCTTCCCGTCCAGTGCGGCGAGGCGGCCGCTGGGCGAGGCGATGTAGACGTGGCTCGCGGAGGCGAGGGGGCGACCGGGGAACTCGACGGTGGAGTTGCGGCTCCAGAGCCGGTGGCCGGTGCGGGGGTCGACGGCGCGGACGCTGCCGCTGGAGAGCGTGAAGTAGAGCGTGCCCCGGCTGAGGGTGGCGGTCGCCGCGGCCGGCTGGGGGCGGTCCAGTGTGAGGGTGCGCCGCGTGTGGCTGCCGGTCGCGGTGACGGCGACGACGTCGCGGTACGTGGCTCCGGAGGTGTCGGCGAGGAGGAGCCGGCCGCCGGTCCCGCCGAGGAGGCTGCGGGTGCCGCGGACCGTGACCGTCCAGGCGGGCCTGCCGGTGGCGGGGTCGAGGCGGGAGAGGCGGGTGCCCGACTTGCCCGCGGTGCAGATCAGGTACCCCTCCCCCGCGACGGCCCGCAGCCGGCACTCCCCGCCCGGCAGCGGCCGCTTCCAGCGCGGGTCGCCGTCCTCGGGGTCGAGGAGGGCGTACGCATCGCCCTCGGCGCCGTGGACGGTGAGGACGCCGTCCTTCGTGGCCGCGGCGGTGCCGGTGTCCGGGGTGAGGTCGGGGGCCGTGGCGCCGGTGCCGCGCTGGGTGGGTGTGGTCCACAGGACGTCGCCGGTTCGGGCGTCGACGGCTTCGATCGCGTACTTCTCGTACGATTCGCCGCTGTCCTTGTCCGGGACGGTCTGGTCGTTGCGGTAGACGTAGACGCGGTCGCCGGCGGTGCCGATGACGTCGCCCTCCATGCTGCTGCTGTCGTCGGGGACGCTGTCGACGGGCAGTCCCCACTCCCTCTTGCCCGTGGCGAGGGAGAAGCGGACCGCCTTGACGTCGTCGCCGGCGCAGATCAGGCCCGCGCGGGCGGCGGCGCAGCGCGTGAAGGGGCCCGAGGGTGAGGGGTCCTCGCCCTTGGCGGCGGTGACGGTGTCCTTCGCGGTCCAGTCCCGCCAGCCCGCGGGCAACCGGCTCACCACTTGTGCGTCGTCACCGGCGAGACGTACGACGGCGGCCGTCCCGGCGAGGGCGAGCAGCAGCCCGCCCACCGCGGCCGTCAGGAGGAGTCCGCGGCGGCGGCGCGGGGCGGGGGCCTCGGTGGTGGCCGGGGGCTTCTGCTCCGCGGGCGGGGCCGTGGTGCGTCTCGGGGGTATCGGTTCGCCCTTGAGCAGGGCGAGGAGTTCGTCGGGGGTGGGGCGGGCCTCGGGGTCCTTGTCGAGGCACCACTCGATGAAGCGGTGCAGCTCGGCGGGTACGTCGTCGAGTTCGGGGGTGCCTTGGACGACGCGGGTGGCCGTCTCGTAGGGGCTGTCGCTGTCGAAGGGGCCGCGTCCGGTCGCCGCGTACGCGAGGACGGCGCCGAGGGAGAAGACGTCGGACGCGGGGCCGACGTCGCGCGGGGTGGTGAGCTGTTCCGGGGACATGTACGGCGGGGTCCCCATGACGCGGCCGGTCTGGGTGAGCGCGTCGGCGCCGAGGGCTTCGGCGGCGCGGGAGACGCCGAAGTCGATGACGCGCGGCCCGTCCTCCGCGAGCATGACGTTGGCGGGCTTGAGGTCGCGGTGGACGACTCCGACGCGGTGGATGTCGCGCAGCGCCTCGGTGAGGCCCGCGGCCAGTTCCCTGAGCCGGTCGAGCGGGAGGGGGCCCTCGCGGCGGACGTGACTGCCGAGGTTCTCGCCGGGGATGTAGACCGTGGCCATCCAGGGGCTCGACGCGTCGGCGTCGGCGTCCACGACGGGGGCGGTGAAGGCTCCGCTGACCCGGCGGGCGGCGGCCACCTCGCGGCGGAACCTGGTGCGGAACTCCTGGTCGTCGGCGTACTGGCCGTGGACGACCTTCAGTGCGAGGCGGCGTCCCGAGGCGGAGCGGCCGAGATAGACGACGCCCATGCCGCCGGAGCCGAGCCGGTCCTCGACCGGATATCCGCCGATCTCCTCCGGGTCCGAGTCGCGCAGAACCATCTCTTACGCCCCCGCCCCTCGGTCCGTGCCCTCGCTCTCCGGTTCACCGCAGCGTACGCCGGTTCGAGAACACTCCCCCGCGGAGTGTTCAGAAGCTGATCGAGTTGATGGTCTCCGCCACTTCGTTCAGGAAACGGTTTATGGAGGGCGCCATACCCGTGGAGGCGAGGAAGAAGCCGAAGAGCACCGCGACGATCGCGGGCCCCGCCTTGAGCGACCCCCCGCGGATCAGCACCACGAGGATGATCGCCAACAGCAGCACCACTGACAGCGAAATGGCCACACTGATCACACCCTAGGTCGGTCGCTCTCCCGGCCCGGGGGGGTACGACCCCGCACACCCCCGCCACGGACCATCGTGCCACCAACAGGCGTCCTCCATGCGGCCGGTGACGCAACGTCGGCCAACACCTGACGGCCCCCGCGCACAAGGGCGCCCAGGGGGCGCATGGGCAGCGCGCCGTCGTACAGCAATTCGAGGTCCCGCGGTCACCGGAATTCGACGTGGTCGTTGCCACCGCCACACACGACGTTCGCAGGAAATTCGAATTGTCACGGAGGGCACATCCGGCATCCAACAATCGGACATTCCACCGGAGTCGCCCGCGGGTGGTATGCACCATTTAAACCGGATGAGTTGTGACGTACTGGACAGAATGCAGTCCCGAACCGTCACGTCTCTTTGTCGACCTGCGGGATTCACCGACGTGATTGTCAGGGATTGAGTTGAGAGAAGTGACGAGGGTTTTACGAATACGCCGGAGCGACGCTAGGGTGCCTCAGATGTTCCACGCTGCCACCACCCCCGTAGGCGCAGTGCGGTCCCGGGTCGTCTCGCCGAGCTCTTGGTGGGAGGGCCTGTGACCAACTCGGTGCACCCGCACGGACGCCACCGGGCGCCCCTCCCACCGGCCCAGGTGCCGGCGGCCGGAGTCCCCACTCCCCGCGCCCCCCACCCGCCCCCGCAGGCCGCCCCCACGGCTCCCCCCACCCCGGCAGGCCGCAGCACCGCCCACAGCGGGCCGAAGCCCGCCAAGCAGCGCGACGCGTTCTTCGACAACGCCAAGTACCTGGCGATCGTCCTCGTGGCGATGGCCCACGCATGGGAACCGCTGACCGATCACAGTCGTACCGCCGAAGCGCTGTACATGACCGTCTACACCTTCCACATGCCGGCGTTCATCGTCATCTCCGGCTACTTCTCGCGCAGTTTCGACATGCGGGCCGACCGCCTCAAGCGGCTCGTGACCGGTGTCGCCGTGCCGTACGTCATCTTCGAGATCGCGTACACCTTCTTCAAGCGCTGGGCGGACGACGACCCCGGCCAGCCCATCAGCCTGCTCGACCCCTGGTACCTCACCTGGTTCCTGGTCGCGCTCTTCGTGTGGCGGCTCACCGTGCCGCTGTGGAAGATCGTGCGCTGGCCGGTGCCGCTCGCACTGGCCATCGCCACGCTCGCCGTGATCTCACCCGACATCGGCGACGACCTCGACCTGCAGCGCGTCCTGCAGTTCCTGCCGTTCTTCGTCCTCGGCCTCTTCATGAAGCCCGAGTACTTCCAGCTGGTGCGCCGCCGTGAGGTGCGCCTCCTGTCGATCCCGGTCTTCGCGAGCGCGCTGCTCCTGGCGTACTGGGCGGCTCCCCGGATGACGTCGGCCTGGTTCTACCGCCGGGACAGCGCCCAGGAGCTGGGTGCCCCGTGGTGGGCCGGTGTCGTGATGACGCTGGCGCTCTTCGGCTGCTCGGTCGTCCTCACCGCGTGCTTCTTCGCGTGGGTGCCGCGCCGCAAGATGTGGTTCACGGTCCTCGGCGCCGGCACGCTGTACGGCTACCTGCTGCACGGCTTCCTCGCCAAGGGCTCCCGTTTCTGGGGCTGGTTCGACACCTACGACTGGCTGCACCAGCCGCTCGGCGAGATCTTCGTGTCGGTGGTCGCCGCGAGCGTGGTCACCGCGCTGTGCACGCCACCGGTGCAGCGGATGTTCCGGTTCGCGATGGAGCCCAAGATGGAGTGGGCGTTCAAGCGGGACGCGGCGCAGCTCGCCCGCGAGCGGGCCAGGTCGATGTAGCGACAGCTACGGAACCGGGTCCTCCCCGAGCCCCAACAGGGCGCGCATGGTGGCGTACTTCGCCGTCAGGCGCGCCCTTGTCGTTGCGTCGAGGACCGCGAGGCGGGCCGGGTCCGCGTTGTGCGCCAGGTCCGCCTCCTTCACGAGGCGGGCGCCCGGGGTGGCGAGGATGCGTTCGGCGTACGTCTCCGGGGGCTCGCCCGCGCGTTTGGTGAGGGCGAGGACGATGTCCTTGGTGCGCCGGGGCAGCGGGGCGTCCGCGAGCCACCGCTCCGACAGGGCGTCGTCCTCGACGGAGTCGTGCAGCCAGGCGGCCGCGATCTGCTCGTCGTCGCCGCCCCGCCGCCGCACGCCGTCGGCCACGGCCCGGAGGTGCTCGGCGTAGGGACGCCCCGCCTTGTCCGTCTGACCGGCGTGCGCCTCGCGGGCGAGAGCCTCCACCTCGGGCAGGGACAGCGGTTGCCCTGGCAGGGGCAGTGGTTCGGGGTGGTGGTCCTGGGGCCTCATGCGGCCGACCTTAGTGCCGCCCTCGCCGGGATCGTTGTCGAGGCCAGGCCCATGACCAGGACCGCGGCCACGAAGGAGCCGTACACCAGCGGCGGGACGTACGGCGATTCGCCGGTCAGGCCCTTCATCATGGGGACGAGTGTGGCGAACGCGATGGCCGAGCCGATGACGATGCCCGCGCAGGCCACGAGCAGCGCCTCCCAGCGGATCATCCGCAGGACCTGGCGGCGGGTGGAGCCGATCAGGCGGAGCGTGCCGAGTTCGCGGCGGCGGTCCAGGACCGTCATCACCAGGGTGTTGATCGCCGCGACGGCCGCGAAGCCACCGAGGACGGCCGCCATCGTGGTGTTGGCCCAGGCGTTGAGCTCGTTGTCCATGGACTGTGCGGTGGCGTAGCCGTCGCGGTCCATGAGGGCACCGAGTCCGGCGAGCGTCTGCGCGGAGCCGCCGCTGGTCCAGATCTCGGTGGCGAACGCCGAGCTGACGTGCTGCTTCAGGTCGGCGGCGGGCATGGTCACCTGGGAGAGGCCGAGGCCCCTGCCGTACGTCGCGACGACGGTCGGCGAGGCCTTGGTGCCGTCGGGCAGGCGGATGTCGAGGCGGTCGCCGGTCTTCACGTGCGCGGAGTCGGCGAGGGCGGCGTCGACGGCGATCTGCCCCTTGCCGAGCTTCAGGGTGCCTGTCTCGACCTTCAGGTCCTGGACCTTCGCGAGCCCGGCGGCCGTGCCCGTGACGCCCTGCGTCGACGCGGATTCCAGCCAGCGGTCGGCGCCCGAGCCCACCGGCACGAGCACGGAGGACTTGAGCAGGCCGACGGCGGAGGTGACGCCCTTCGTGTCGGCGGCCTTCGCCAGCGTGCCCGGCGCGAGGCCCCCGTCGGAGGTGAGGATGTGGTCGGCGGTGACGCCCGCGCGCTGCTGGTCGGCGGCGACCCGCTCCTCGCTGGTGTGCATGAAGACGAGGACGGAGGAGAAGGCCATGGCGAGCACGATCGGGGTGATCGCGGAGGCCATGCGGCGGGCGTTGCTGCGGGAGTTGGCGGCGGCGAGCGAGGCGGACGCGCCGGCGCCGCGCAGCGGGAGGCCGAACAGGGCGGCGCAGCCGCGGGCCACCAGCGGGCCGAGCAGGGCGACGGCGAGCATGAAGAGCATGACGACGCCGAGCGCGGCGTTCGCCGCGTCGTCGCCGGAGTTGTTGGCGGCGAACCCGGCGAAGACGGCGCCGCCGACGGCGGCGGCGACGCCCAGCGGCGTACGGATCCAGCCGAGCGGCACCCGCTCCACGGCGGCCTCGCCGAGCGCCTGGCCCGGCTTGATGCGGGAGGGGCGGCGGGCTGCCATGTAGCCGGCGCCGAGCGCGGTGACGACGGCGACGCCGACGGCGCTGACGAGCGGGACGAAGGAGACGGACAGGTCGACGCCCTCGGGGATCGCGCCCTTCTCCTTCAGCTGTCCGAACCACCAGTGGGCCAGGGCGATGCCGGGCAGCAGGCCGACGGCCGCGGCGGCGGGGGCGACGAGCAGGGTCTCGGTGGCGATGGTGCGGCGGATCTGGCGGGGGGTGGTGCCGATGGCGCGCAGCAGGGCGTACTCGCGGGCGCGCTGGCCGACCGAGAGGGCGACGGTGCCCGCGGCGGTGAAGACCGCGGTGAGGGCGGCGATGCCGCCGAAGGAGCCGCCGAGGCCGGTGAGCAGTTCCTTGGCGTAGGCGAGCGAGGAGCCCTCGGCTTCGCTGCGGTCGTCGCCGGTGTGGACCTCGGCCTTGTCGCCGAGGGCGTGTGCGACCTGCGACTTGAGGGTGTCGGCCGGAACGCCCTGCTCGGGCAGGACGGCGATGGCGTCGACGCGTCCGGGGTGGCCGGAGATGCGGACGGCCTCGGAGTCGGCGAACCAGGCGGTGGGGGTGGTCTTGCCGGCGCGTACGGTGCCGGACACGCGGACGTCGCGCGGTCCGTCCGCGGTGGTGAGGGTGGTGCGGTCGCCGACGGAGGCGCCGCGGGCGGCGAGGACGACCTCGCCGGGGTGCGGGGCGCGGCCGGCGGTCAGCTTCTCGCCGGTGAAGGCGGTGGAGCCCCAGCCGTGGGCGGTGACGTCCTTGTCGCCGGACTTGACGGGGAAGGTGACGTCGGGGACGGCGGTGCGGGCGCCGGGCACCGAACGGGCCTTGACGACGAGGGAGTTGTCGACGCGGGCCCGGTCGGGCAGGGGCGTGTCGGACTCGGACTTGCTGTCGCCGCTGCCGGTGACGAAGTGGGCGGACTGGTTCGAGGCGGCGACGACGGGGGCGCCCGCGTACCGCTCGGGCGGCACGGAGGCGCGCAACCCCGTCTCCAGGAGGATTCCGCAGGCGGCCACGATCAGCGAGGCCATCATCAGCGCGACGAAGGTGCCCGCGAAGGCGGCGGGTTTGAAGCGGACCGCCGCGCGGGCGAGGCCATTGGGGACGTAGGCCATTACGCGGCCACCCCCGCGCACGACGCGGGCGCGGTCAGGGCGGTCATGCGGGCCGCGATCTGTGCGGCGGAGGCGCGCTCCAGGCGGTCGACGAGGGAGCCGTCGGCGAGGAAGAGGACGCGGTCGGCGTGGGCGGCGGCCGCCGGGTCGTGGGTGACCATGACGACGGTGGCGCCGAGACCGTCGACCGCGGAGCGCAGGAGGCCGAGGATCTCGACGGCGGTGGTGGTGTCGAGGGCGCCGGTCGGCTCGTCGGCGAAGATCACGTCGGGCTCGGTGACCAGGGCGCGGGCGATGGCGACGCGCTGCTGCTGGCCGCCGGAGAGCTGGCCGGGGCGGCGGCGGCCCTTGTCGCCGAGGCCGACGCGGGTGAGCATGTCGGCGGCCCTGCGGCGGTCGGGGCGGTGGCCCGCGAGGCGCATCGGCAGGACGACGTTCTGTTCGACGGTCAGCGAAGGCAGCAGGTTGAAGGCCTGGAAGACGAAGCCGAGGCGGGTACGGCGCAGGGCGGTGAGCTTGTTCTCGCTCATGCCGGTGATCTCGGTGCCGCCGAGGTGGACGGTGCCGCCGCTGGGCCGGTCGAGGCCCGCGGCGCACTGCAGGAACGTGGACTTGCCGGAGCCGGAGGGGCCCATGACGGCGGTGAAGCTGCCGCGGGGCAGGGCGAGGTCGATGCCGGCGAGGGCGTGGACGGCGCCGGAGCCGCGGCCGTACTGCCGACGGACGCCGCGCAGTTCGACGGCCCAGTCGCCGGGTGTCCCGCCGAGGACGCGAACGTCCTCCTCGACGACTCGGTTCTTCTTCCGCCGCAGCCCCATGTCCCTGTCCACCTCTCCGTACGAATTCGACCTCTTGAACGTACGGAGACGGGGGTGGTGCGGACCATGAGGGCGGCTGGCGAACCCGGGGTGGGGAGAACCCCACCAAGCGCGTTCAGGGCGACCCTCACTGATCGTTTGGTAACCTAAGTATTGACGCGTTCTTGACGCTCCCTTTGCCATTCACTTTTCTTGCACCCCCTACGGGAGGAACGGGCCCATCGGACACGCAGACACCCTGATAGCCATGGGCGGCGCCTTTCTCGCCGCCGCCGTCCTCGCCCGCCTCGGCGGCCGCATCGGACTCCCCACCATCCCGCTCTTCATCCTGGCCGGGATCCTCCTCGGCCCCCACACCCCCGGTGTGGTCCTGGTCTCCAACCCCCACGACCTGGAAATGCTCTCGGCGCTCGGCCTGGTCCTGCTGCTCTTCTACCTGGGCCTCGAGTTCCACATGGACGACCTCAGGACCGGCGGCCGCAAGATGGCCATCGCCGGAGGCACCTACCTCGCCCTGAACGTCGGCGCCGGCCTGGGCTTCGGATTCGCGCTCGGCTGGGGCACCTCCGAAGCGCTGGTCCTCGCCGGAGTCCTCGGCATCTCCTCCTCGGCGATCGTCACCAAGGTCCTCGTCGACACCGGCAGGCTCGGCAACCCCGAGACGAAGCCGATCCTCGGCATCATCGTCGTGGAGGACATCTTCCTGGCCCTCTACCTCGCGGCGCTGCAGCCCATCCTGTCCGGCGCGGACAGTCTCGCCGCCGCCGTGATGGACGGCGGCAAGGCCTTCGGCTTCCTGCTGCTGCTCGCCCTCGCGGCCCGGTTCGGCACCAAGCTGGTCGGCCGCCTCATGGACACCCGGGACGACGAGCTGCTCGTCATCTCCTTCCTCGGTGTCGCGGTCTTCGTCGCCGGAGTCTCCGAATGGTTCGGCGTCGCCGACGCGATCGGCGCGTTCATGGTCGGCCTGATGCTCGGCAGCACGGCGTCGGGCGACCGCATCCGCACCCTGGTCCACCCCCTGCGGGACGCCTTCGGCGCGATCTTCTTCTTCGCCTTCGGCCTCTCCATCGACCCCGGCGACCTGCCGACCGTGCTCTGGCCGGTCCTCGCCGCGGTAGCCGTCACCCTCCTGATGAACGTCCTGGCCGGACTCGGCGCGGCACGCGTGTACGGCTTCGGCCCGGGCCCCGCGGCGAACATCTCCACGACGCTCCTGGCCCGCGGCGAGTTCGCCCTGATCCTCGCAACGATGGCAGCGGGTGCAAGCCTGGACGAACGCCTGTCCCCCTTCATCGCGGGGTACGTCCTCCTCCTCGCGGTCCTCGGCCCCCTGGCCGCGGGACGCTCGGCGTGGCTGGCACGCATCCTGCCGGGCGGCAGGAACGGCGACGACTCCGGGGGCGGCGACTCCGGGGCGGGCGGCCCGAGCCCGTCCACCGACCTGTCCCACAGCTCGGCGAGCGGCACGGCGTAGCCGCCGTACGACGTCACGCCTCCCGGCAGATCAGCAACAGCGCCCTGTCGTCGTTGACGTCCTTCGCCACTGCCTCGATGAGGTGCCAGGCCGCTCCGTGGAAACCGCCTGCCACGTAGCGGTCGGCCTCGCCCGTGAGGCGGTCCATTCCCTCGGCGATGTCGCGGTCGGAGGTTTCGACGAGGCCGTCGGTGAAGAGCATCAGGACGTCGCCGGGGCGCAGGACGCCTTTGACGGGGTCGAACTGGGCGCCGTCGTAGACGCCGAGGAGCGGGCCCTGGCCGGTCTTCTCCTCCCAGCGGCCGCTGCCCGCGCTGAGCTGGAGGCCCGGCGGGTGGCCCGCGGAGAAGAGTTCGTAGTCGCCGGTCTCCAGGTCGAGGACCAGGTGGATGGAGGTCGCGAAGCCCTCGTCCCAGTCCTGGCGGAGCAGGTAGCCGTTGGCGGCGGGCAGGAAGGCGTGCGGGGGCAGGGAGCCGAGCAGGCCGCCGAACGCGCCGGAGAGCAGCAGCGCGCGCGAGCCCGCGTCCATGCCCTTGCCGGAGACGTCGGTGAGGACGGCCTCCAGGGTGCGGCCGCCGTTCGTGCGGGCCGCGACCACGAAGTCGCCGGAGAAGGACTGGCCGCCCGCCGGGCGCAGCGCCATCTCGCGGTGCCAGCCGCGCGGCAGCTTCGGCAGCTTGCTCTGGACACGGATGCGTTCGCGCAGGTCGAAGAGCATGGTGCCGCCGCCGCGCCAGGGCACGCCGACCCGGCTGCGGAACTGGGCGATGAGGAGTCCGAAGAAGCCGCAGGCGGCGACCACGAGGACCGTGCCCGGCGTGACGCGGGCGGCGCCCTCCGTGTACGGGCCGAGCCGGACGGACTCCACGATCAGCGCCACCGCGGAGGCGGCGTAGAGGCCCAGGAGGCTCGCGGGGCGCAGCAGCAGGCCGCCCGCGACGATGGGCAGGACGAGCGCGGACGGCGAGAACCACTCGTTGTTGACGATCGTGCAGGTGGTGATGACGGGGACGGTGAGCAGCAGGCCGGCCAGGGCCACCCAGTCCGAGCCGTCTCCGCGGAAGTAGTCGACCCCGGATTTGCGCAGCGTGATGCGGGCCCGGTGCAACCGCTTCTTCATCCGGGCCGTGAACGTGTCGGCTTCCGCGCGTACCTCCATTGCTCGTGGACCTTATCCAGCGGGCCGCGTACTTCGCACGGGAGGTCCCGGTTGTCCCCCGTCGGAGGCATGCCCGGCGCGGTCGGTCGCGGGGTCGCGGACAGGGTCGCGGACCGCGTCACGGACGGGGAAAAACCCGTCGCATCGGGCGGTAGCGCCCTGATAGGCATGGCATATGACAACAGACTTGCGGGTGCTCGGGAAGGCCGACTGGGACGCGTGGTACGGGACGTTGGAGGTCGCGTTCGGCGGGGTCGCCGAGTCGGACGAGGAACGTGAGCTGTGGCGCGTGCTCACCGAGCACGACCGGTCGATCGGCGTGTGGGACGGGGACGCGTGCGTGGGGACGGCGGGGGCGTTCTCCTTCCGTGTGGCCGTGCCGGGCGGTGCGCTGGTGGACGCGGCGGGCGTGACGATGGTCGGCGTCGCGGCCACGCACCGGCGGCGCGGGATCCTGACGTCGATGATGCGGCGGCAGCTGGACGACGTCCGCGCGTGGGGCGAGCCGCTGGCCGTGCTCACCGCGTCCGAGCCGGTCATCTACGGCCGGTTCGGGTACGGCGCGGCGACGCAGCAGATGAAGGCCGACATCGACACGACGCGGGTGTCGCTGTCCGTGCCCGCCGGGACGGACGACGTACATCTTCGGTACGTACGGCCCGCCGACGTCCACGAGGCCTGCGAGGCGCTGTACGCACGACGCGTGACGGAGCGTCCGGGCATGACGGCCCGGCAGCCGGGCTGGGAGCGGCTCGGGCTGCTCGACCCGCAGAGCGAGCGGAACGGCGCGTCACCGCTCCAGTGCGTGGTCGCCGAGCGGGCGGGTGAGCTCGTCGGGTACGTGCGGTTCGCCGTGAAGCCCGACTGGGACTGGCAGGGTCCGAAGGGTTCGGTCCGGGTGCGCGACATCGAGGCCCTGGACCCGGCGGCGTACGCGGCGCTGTGGCGGTTCCTGTTCGACATCGACCTGACGTCGTCGGTCGGTGTCCACAACCGTCCGGTCGACGACGCGTTGCTGCAGCTCGTCTCGGACGTCCGCCGCTGCGCCATCTCGGTGCGGGATTCGCTGTACGTGCGGCTCGTCGAGGTGGGCGCGGCCCTGGAGGCCCGGACGTATCAGGCGCCGCTGGACGTGGTGTTCGAGGTCGAGGACGCCTTCTGTCCCTGGAACGAGGGCCGTTGGCGCCTCACTGGCGACGCGAAGGGCGCGTCGTGCGAGCGCACGACCGACGCGGCCGACCTCTCCTTGTCGGTACGCGAGCTGGGCGCCGCCTACCTCGGCGGTACGTCCCTCACGTCACTGGCGGCCGCGGGCCGGGTCCGGGAACTGCGCCGGGGAACGCTGGCCGAGGCGTCGGTGGCCTTCGGGTCCGATGTGGCGCCCTGGCTGCCGCACGGGTTCTAGCCGGGGGCTTCAGGCGGGGCGTTGGCAGGTGGGGCACCAGAAGAGGTTGCGGGCCGCCAGGTCCGCGGTGCGGATGTCGCCGCCGCAGAGGTGACAGGGCTGGTTCGCCCTGCGGTAGACGTAGACCTCGCCGCCGTGGTCGTCGACGCGCGGCGGGCGTCCCATCGCCTCCGGGGTGTGCTCGGGCCTGACGGTGTCGATGCGGTTGAGGCGTACGCCCTCGTGCATCAGGTCGACGAGGTCCGCCCAGATCGCGGTCCACTGCGCCTCGGTGACGTCCTTGCCCGCCGTGTACGGGTCGATGCCGTGCCGGAAGAGGACCTCCGCGCGGTAGACGTTGCCGACGCCCGCGATGACCTTCTGGTCCATGAGGAGCGCGGCGATCGTGGTGCGGCTGCGGGAGATGCGGCGGTAGGCCTTCGCCGGGTCGTCCGCCTCCCGCAGGGGGTCGGGGCCGAGGCGGTCGTGTATCGCCCGCTTCTCGGCGTCCGTGATGAGGGCGCAGGTGGTGGGGCCGCGGAGGTCGGCGTAGTACGTGTCGTTCGACAGGCGTAGCCGGACGGTGTCCGTGGGCGGCGGGGCGGGGATCTCGCCGAGGGTGTACTTGCCGAAGAGGCCGAGGTGGACGTGGATCCAGCCGGTGTCGGCGAAGCCGAGGAAGAGGTGCTTGCCGTGGGCCTCGGCGGTCTCCATCACCTGGCCGGTGACGAGGGCGGCGCTGTCGGAGAACTTGCCCTGCGGGCTGGTCGCCCGGACGGCGCGGCCCCGGAACCGGTCCCGGTGGTCGGCCGCGAGCCGGTGAATGGTGTGCCCCTCCGGCACGGTGTCCCTCCGGGGGTGGTGCGGGTCGGATCGCCTCAAGGGCTCGTCCTCACACGCCGGACGGGCCGACACCGGCCCGCCCGGCGCTTCGAGGAGCGGAGCCTGGAATCAGCCCCTCCGGCGTGTGAGGAGCGGGGTCCGGGGCGGAGCCCCGGGCCCTCGCTACGGCTGGGGGTGGTGAGCGGGGATCGCGGGCAGCTCGCCCGTCTCCTCGTACGCCGACAGCATCTCGATGCGGCGCGTGTGACGCTCCTCACCCGAGTACGGCGTCCCCAGGAAGATCTCGACGAACTTCGTCGCCTCCTCCTGCGTGTGCATGCGGCCGCCGATCGAGATGACGTTGGCGTCGTTGTGCTCGCGGCCGAGCGCGGCCGTCTGCTCGCTCCAGGCCAGGGCCGCCCGCACGCCCTTCACCTTGTTCGCGGCGATCTGCTCGCCGTTGCCGGAGCCGCCGATGACGATGCCGAGGGCCTCCGGGTCCGCGGCGGTCCGCTCCGCGGCGCGCAGGCAGAACGGCGGGTAGTCGTCCTGGGCGTCATAGATGTGGGGCCCGCAGTCGACGGGCTCATGGCCGTGGCTCTTGAGCCATTCGACCAAGTGGTTCTTGAGTTCGTAGCCGGCATGATCCGAGCCGAGGTACACGCGCATGGGTCCGAGTGTGGCACGTCGTGGAGCGGGTAGCCGCGACCGGGCAGGATCTTGATCTCCCTGGTCGGGACCTTGGTCCAGGCCTGAAGCCCGGAATACAACGATCCGGATTCAGGACTTCCGTCCCGTTCACCCCTGGGTTTGAATGCGGGGGCTCGTGACCCGAGAACTTAAGGATTCGTCCATGACCTCGCAACCCTCCCTTGCGAAGGCAGACAGCACCCCCAATCCCCCTGGGGATCCGCGGTCTGGCGACAGTGGTGACACCGGCGACGGCCTGAAAGCGGGTCTCAAGAACCGTCACCTCTCCATGATCGCCATCGGCGGTGTGATCGGTGCCGGTCTCTTCGTCGGCTCCAGCTCGGGCATCGCCGCCGCGGGGCCCGCGATCCTCGTCTCGTACGCCCTCGTCGGCACGATGGTCGTCCTCGTGATGCGGATGCTCGGTGAGATGGCCGCCGCACGGCCCGCCTCCGGCTCCTTCTCCACCTACGCGGACCAGGCGCTCGGCCGCTGGGCCGGCTTCTCCATCGGCTGGCTCTACTGGTTCTTCTGGGTCGTCGTGCTCGCCGTGGAGGCCACCGCGGGCGCCGTGATCCTCAACGGCTGGATACCCGCCGTCCCGCAGTGGGGCTGGGCGCTCATCGTGATGGTCGTGCTCACCGCGACGAACCTCGTCTCGGTGGGCTCCTACGGCGAGTTCGAGTTCTGGTTCGCCGGGATCAAGGTCGTCGCCATCGGCGGCTTCGTGGTCATCGGCCTGCTCGCCGTCTTCGGCGTGCTGCCCGGCTCCGACAACCCGGGCGCCGGATTCGCGCACCTCACCGACGCGGGCGGCTTCATGCCCAAGGGCGCGGGCGCCATCCTCACCGGTGTGCTGATGGTCGTCTTCTCCTTCATGGGCAGCGAGATCGTCACGCTGGCCGCCGGCGAGTCCGAGGACCCGCAGCGCGCCGTCACCAAGGCGACCAACAGCGTCATCTGGCGCATCGGCGTCTTCTACCTGGGCTCGATCTTCGTCGTCATCACCCTCCTTCCGTGGAACGACAAGTCGATCACCAAGGACGGCAGTTACGTCGCCGCGCTGAACTCGATCGGCATCCCGCACGCCGGTCAGGTCATGAACGTCATCGTCCTCACCGCCGTGCTCTCCTGCCTCAACTCCGGGCTCTACACCGCCTCCCGCATGGCCTTCTCGCTCGGCCGGCGCGGTGACGCGCCCAAGTCCTTCGCGCGCACCAACGCGCGGGGCGTCCCGCAGGCCGCGATCCTCGGCTCGGTCGTCTTCGGTTTCGTCGCCGTCTGGTTCAACTACCAGTGGAAGGACACCGTCTTCGACTTCCTGCTCAACTCCTCGGGCGCGGTGGCCCTCTTCGTGTGGCTGATCATCAGCTTCACGCAGCTGCGGATGCGCGGGATCATCCTGCGCGAGGAGCCGGAGAAGCTCGTCGTGAAGATGTGGCTCTTCCCGTACCTGACGTGGGTCACGATCGCGATGATCTCGTTCGTCCTCGTCTACATGCTGACCGACGAGACCGGCCGCAAGCAGGTGCTGCTCTCGCTCCTCGCCGCCGCCTTCGTGGTCGTCTTCTCGCTGGTGCGGGAGAAGGTCCGCCCCCGGGGACCGGACGACCTTCCGGTGGAGTCGCAGAAGAGCTGACGGCGGGGCGGGCCGCGGGTGCGCGATGCTCTCTGTGTCATACGAGACAGGGGAGGCACCCGTGGACCACACCGCCCAGCGACTCGTGTTCCGGCCGGACGACGCCGGATACGAAGAGGAAATCGCCGGAATGCAGACCGGGTTCGCGACCCGGCCCGACATCGTCTTCGGCGCGGAGAGCGCCGACGACGTCGCCGCCGCGGTGGCGTACGCGGCCGGGGCGGGTCTGCCCGTCGGCGTGCAGGCCACCGGGCACGGCGTGCCGGGAGCCTCCGAGGGCGGCGTCCTCATCACCACGCGGCGCATGGACTCCGTGCGGATCGACCCCGGCGCGCGCACCGCGACCGTCGGCGCGGGCGCCCGTTGGGGTCAGGTCGTCGAGGCCGCGGTGGAGCACGGGCTCGCGCCGCTGAACGGTACGGCGCCGAGTGTGGGCGCCGTCGGGTACACGCTCGGCGGCGGACTCGGCATCCTGTGCCGGGAGTTCGGCTACGCGGCCGACCACGTCCGCTCGGTCGACGTCGTCACCGGGGACGGTGTCCTGCGCCACGTCACGCGGGCCGGCGACCCGGAGCTGTTCTGGGGCCTGCTGGGCGGCGGCGCGCAGCTCGGCGTGGTCACGGAGCTGGAGATCGGTCTGGTGCCGGTGGCGCGGCTGTACGGCGGCGCCCTCACGTTCGACGGCAGGGCGGTCGACCCGGCCGCGGTGCTGCGCGGCTACGAGGAGTGGACGCGGACCCTGCCCGACGAGGTGACCTCGTCACTCGCGGCGCTCGTCTATCCGGACCTGCCGCAGCTCCCTCCGCATCTGCGGGGCAGCTATCTCGTCCTGATCCGGGTCGCGTTCACCGGTCCGCGGGCGGAGGGCGAGCGGCTCGTGGCGCCGCTGCGGGAGCTCGGGCCCACGGTGTCGGACACGCTGCGGGAGATGCCGTACGCGGAGAGCCCCTCCATCCACGGCGACCCGGACTTCCCGCACGCCTACTACGGCGACAACGCCGTCCTGGACACCCTGGACGTCGAGGCGGCCTGCGCCGTCCTCGCGCTGACCGGACCCGACGCGGCCGCGATGCACATCCTGCAACTCAACCACCTGGGCGGAGCGCTGGCGCGCCCCACGGAGAACGCCGTCCCCCACCGCGAGGCGGGCTGGCTGCTGCGGCTCCTTTCGCCGCTGGACGGGGCGGACGTCGAGGCCCACCGCCGGGTGCACGCGGAGGCGTTCGGGCTCGTGGCCCCGCAGACGCTGGGGCGTTCGCTCAACTTCGTCTTCGGCGGCAACGACAGGCCGCAGGGGCTGTACGACCCGGAGACGCGGAAGAGGCTCGCCGGGCTGAAGGTCACGTACGACCCGGCGAACCTCTTCAGGCGGAACTACGGCCTCGACCAGCCCTGAGACCGGGCCGGTCCGTCGGCGGTCAGCGGTCCAGGAACTTCCACGCCGTCGGCAGGGCGCCCATCGCGAGCGCGGCCTTCAGGGCGTCGCCGATCAGGAACGGCGTGAGCCCGGCGGCGACCGCCTGGGTCATCGACATGCCGGTGGCGGCGGCCAGGTACGGGACGCCGACCGCGTAGATGATCGCCGAGCCGAGGACCATCGTGCCCGCGGTGCGCAGCACGGAGCGGTCGCCGCCGCGGCGGGCCAGGGCGCCCACCACGGTGGCGGCGAGCAGCATGCCGAGGACGTAGCCGAGGGACGGGGCCGCGACGCCGGAGCCCGCCTGGGCGAACCACGGCATGCCCGCCATGCCCACGAGGGCGTACAGGGCGAGGGAGAGGAAGCCGCGGCGGGCGCCCAGCGACGTGCCGACGAGCAGCGCGGCGAAGGTCTGTCCGGTCACCGGCACCGGGGAGCCCGGCACGGGCACCGCGATCTGGGCGGCGATTCCGGTGAGCGCGGCGCCGCCGAGCACGAGCGCCGCGTCCTTCACGCGGGACGCGGGCAGCAGGTCGGCGAGGACCTGGCCGGGGCGGGTGGTGGCGGCGGCGATGCTCATCGGGGACTCCGCGGGGGACGTGGGCAGGTGGGAACGCGTCGACGCTATCCCAGGCGGCGCGGCGGCAACACGGTCATCGGCCGACAACCCGGGGGCGGGGCCTTGGTGGGCTCCGTACAAAGGGGTTCGTGTACACCTCGACCGGCGTGATGCTCGTCACGGAGGTCGGCGGGTGGGTGCCCCGTTTTGCGCGAGGGGGCGCACCCCGGAGAGACTGTGGAGTCCCGCCAAAGTCTTGTGAGCCCCGAGAGCAGCCTGAGCACCATGCACGACGCACCACCGGACAGCCTGCCCGAGACGGGGGCCGGACCCGAGCCCCTCGGCGGCGGTCTCAAGCAGCGTCACCTCACGATGCTCGGGCTCGGCGGTGTCATCGGCGCCGGGCTCTTCGTGGGGTCGGGTGCCGGGATCTCGGTGGCGGGCCCCGGCATCGTCGTCTCGTATCTGATCGCGGGCGCGCTCGCGATGTGCGTGATGCGGATGCTCGGCGAGATGTCCGCCGCGATGCCCGCCTCGGGCTCGTTCTCCGTGCACGCGGAGCGCGCGATGGGCCGCTGGGCGGGGTTCAGCGTCGGCTGGCTCTACTGGTTCCTGCTGGTCGTGGTGCTCGCCGTGGAGGCGACCGGCGCCGCACAGATCGCCAACGGCTGGGCGCCCGCGGTGCCGCAGTGGGCCTGGGTGCTGATCTTCATGGTGGTCTTCACGGCGGCCAACCTCGCGTCGGTGAAGAACTTCGGGGAGTTCGAGTTCTGGTTCGCGACGCTCAAGGTCTTCGCGATCATCGCGTTCCTGGTCCTCGGACTGCTCGCGGTCTTCGGCGTGCTGCCGGATACGGACCCGGTGGGCCTGACGAACCTGACGGGGCAGGGCGGGTTCCTGCCGCACGGCTGGTCCGGTGTCGTCTCGGGCGTCCTCGCCGTCGTCTTCGCGTTCGGCGGCCTCGAGGTCGTGACGATCGCGGCCGCCGAGTCCGACGACCCGGTGCGCTCGGTCGCCCGCGCGGTGCGCAGCGCGGTCTACCGGATCCTCTTCTTCTACGTCGGGTCGATGCTGGTCATCGTGACGGTGCTGCCGTGGACGGCGCAGAAGGCGGGAGCCAGTCCGTATGTGACGGTCCTCGACTCGATCGGGGTGCCGTCCGCCGGGACGATCATGAACATCGTGGTGTTCGTGGCGCTGCTCTCCGCGCTGAACGCCAACCTCTACGGGTCCTCCCGGATGGTCTTCTCGCTGGCCGAGCGCGGCGAGGCGCCGAAGGCGCTGCTGAAGGTGGCCCGCGGCGGGGCGTCCGGGGGCGGGGTGCCGCGGCGTGCGGTCCTCGCGTCCGTCGCGTTCGGCTTCGTGTCCGTGGTCCTCAATCTGAAGTGGCCGGACTCCGTCTTCCTCTACATGCTCAACTCCGTCGGTGCGGTGCTGCTCTTCGTCTGGGCGCTGATCGCCGTGTCACAGCTGCGGCTGCGGCGGCGCATCGAGCGCGAGGCGCCGGAGCGGCTCGTGCTGCGGATGTGGGCGTTCCCGTATCTGACGTGGGCGGCGCTGGCCGCGATGGCCGCCGTGCTGGGGCTGATGCTGACGGACGCCGACGCACGGCCGCAGCTGCTGTGGTCGGCGGGGGCGACGACGCTCGTCCTTGCGGTCGCGGGCCTGCGGGAGTGGCGCGAGGCCCGCAGGAAGAGGCCCGTGTGACGGGGCCCGCTCCAAGAGACCAACGTGAACAACAGGTGAACTTGTTGTGCGTGATTCTTCACAACGTGTGAGCGTCGTGTCCGTATAGCGGTCAAGTGTTCCCTGTCAGCGGTACCGGACCTCAGACTGTGGGCCGCTCGCTCCCCCGTCTCGGCTACTGAACAGGGCACGCCCATGTCTCGGACGTCCACCCAACAGGACGCAGCACCCGACGAAGCACCGAAGGCCGACTCCCCGCTGGTCCACGGCCTCAAGCAGCGGCATCTTTCCATGATCGCGCTCGGTGGCGTGATCGGCGCCGGGCTCTTCGTGGGCTCCGGGGCGGGCATCGCCGCGGCCGGTCCCTCGATCGTCCTCGCCTACGCCGTCTCCGGTGCACTTGTCATGCTCGTGATGCGCATGCTCGGTGAGATGTCGGCCGCGAACCCCGCGTCGGGCTCCTTCTCGGTCCACGCCGAGCGCGCCATCGGCCCCTGGGCGGGCTTCACCGCGGGCTGGGGCTTCTGGTTCCTGCTCTGCGTAGCCGTCGGGCTCGAGGGCATCGGCGCCGCCAAGATCATGGTCGGCTGGTTCCCCGACAGCCCGGAGTGGGCGTGGGTCGCCCTCTTCATGCTGGTCTTCTGCGGTGCCAACCTGACGGCCGTGAAGAACTTCGGCGAGTTCGAGTTCTGGTTCGCCGCGCTCAAGGTCGGCGCCATCACGCTCTTCCTCGGCATCGGCGTCCTCGCGATCCTCGGCATCCTGCCCGGCTCCGACAACCCGGCCCCCGGCCTGGAGAACCTCACGGGCGAGGGCGGCTTCATGCCGAACGGCACGGACGGCCTGATCATCGGCCTCCTCGCCTCCGTCTTCGCGTACGGCGGTCTGGAGACCGTCACCATCGCCGCCGCCGAGTCCGAGAACCCGGTCAAGAGCGTCGCGAAGGCCGTGCGCACCGCGATGTGGCGCATCGCCGTCTTCTACGTCGGCTCGATGCTCGTCGTCGTGACGCTGCTGCCGTGGGACAACAAGGAGGTCGCCGCCAAGGGCCCGTACGTCGCCACGCTCGACCACCTGGGCATCCCCGGCGCCGGCGAGATCATGAACGTGATCGTCCTGGTCGCCCTGCTCTCCGCGATGAACGCCAACATCTACGGCGCGTCGCGCATGTCGTACTCCCTGATCGAGCGCGGCCAGGGCCCGAAGGCGCTCGGCAAGGTCTCGGGCGGCGTGCCGCGCCTCGCGGTGCTCGCCTCCTCGTTCTTCGGCTTCGTCTGCGTGCTGCTCAGCTACTGGCGTCCGGACGACGTCTTCCCGTGGCTGCTCAACATGATCGGCGCGATGATCCTGATGGTCTGGATCTTCATCGCCGTCTCGCAGCTCATCCTGCGCCGCAGGACCGAGCGCGAGGCGCCGGAGAAGCTCGTCATCCGGATGTGGGCGTTCCCGTTCCTGACCTGGGTGGCGCTGGCCGGCATGGCGTACATCTTCTATCTGATGACCGACCAGCCCGACACGCGCAAGCAGCTGCTCGCCACGGGGGGCCTGACGCTGGCGCTCGCCGTCATCGGGATCGTGCGGCAGAAGCTCGCGGAGAAGCGGGCTGCGGCCGTCTGAGCACCGAACCCCGTAAAGAAGCCCCGGACCTCGCGGTCCGGGGCTTCTTCGTGTGCGTCGGCGCCCGGAGGCGTACGCGCATATTCCCGCGCGGACCTAGGACGAAGGGCTGATCAACTTCTCCCAGTAGCTGCTGCTAGCCTGCACTTGCGACAGAGTTGCAATAACTTGAGAATCACAGCAGAGCAGCAGTCGGAGGGCTCGGATCATGGCCATTTACACGCTTCCTGAACTTCCGTACGACTACGCGGCGCTCGAACCTGTCATCAACCCGCAGATCATCGAGCTGCACCACGACAAGCACCACGCGGCGTACGTGAAGGGCGCGAACGACACTCTTGAGCAGCTGGAGGAGGCGCGCGACAAGGAGACGTGGGGCGCCATCAACGGCCTGGAGAAGAACCTCGCGTTCCACCTCTCCGGCCACATCCTCCACAGCATCTACTGGCACAACATGAACAGCCCGAAGGACGGCGGCGGCGGTGAACCGCTGGCCGCGGACGGCGTGGGCGACCTCGCAGACGCGATCACCGAGTCCTTCGGCTCCTTCGCCAAGTTCAAGGCCCAGCTGACCAAGGCCTCGGCGACGACGCAGGGCTCCGGCTGGGGCGTGCTCGCCTACGAGCCGCTCAGCAACCGCCTCATCGTCGAGCAGGTCTACGACCACCAGGGCAACGTCGGCCAGGGCTCGACGCCGATCCTGGTCTTCGACGCCTGGGAGCACGCCTTCTACCTGCAGTACAAGAACCAGAAGGTCGACTTCATCGAGGCCATGTGGCAGGTCGTCAACTGGCAGGACGTGGCCAAGCGTTACGCGGCCGCGAAGGAGCGGGTGAACAGCCTCCTGCTGGCCCCGTGAGGCCGCTGACCCCGTGAAGAAACGTCCTGCCTCGTGATCGTCTTCTCAACTTTCGCCGAGGCGGGCGGATGAAGGAAAGGCCCCCCGTGAGGACGTGACTCACGGGGGCCTTTCTGTGCGCGGGGTCATCTCCGCACGCGCCGGTCTTCCGGGGGCGTCAGTCGAAGATCGGGCCCTGGGTGCGGGTCCGCTTGATCTCGTAGAAGCCCGGGGTCGAGGCCACCAGCAGCGTGCCGTCCCAGAGCTTCGCCGCCGCCTCGCCCTTGGGAGCGGGGGTCACGACCGGGCCGAAGAAGGCGACCTGCGAGCCGTCGGCGCCGGGGACGGCGATGACCGGCGTGCCGACCTCCTGGCCGACCTTGTCGATGCCCTCCTTGTGGGAGGCGCGCAGCTCCGTGTCGTAGGCGTCCGAGTCCATGTGGTCGACGAGGTCGGCGGGCAGGCCCGCGTCTTCCAGCGCGCCGACGACCGCCTCGCGCGTGGGGCCCTCGCCACGGTTGTGGAAACGGGTGCCGAGCGCGGTGTAGAGCTTGCCGAGGACCTCGTCGCCGTGCTTCTGCTGGGCGGCGATGACGACACGGACGGGGCCCCAGGCCTTCGTCTCCAGCATCTCGCGGTATTCGTCGGGGAGATCGTCGAGCTTGTCCTCGTTCAGGACGGCCAGGCTCATCACGTGCCAGCGGACCTCCACGTCGCGGACCTTCTCGACCTCGAGCATCCAGCGGGACGTCATCCAGGCCCAGGGGCACAGCGGGTCGAACCAGAAGTCGACGGGGGTCTTGCTGCCGTTCTCGGACATGTCTCTCCCTAGGGAATCCGTTCGCATCTGGCCGGGGAAACGTCCGTGGCGCACCGGGGCATTCCCGGATGTCGGCCGCAGACGGCACATGCGAGGATCGTAGACATTCGTACGAGTCATGCGAGTCACAAGGGAGTGCCGCCCGTGCCCGGTGAGAATCTGTCCCGCGACGAGGCCCGCGAGAGGGCCGCGCTGCTCTCCGTCGACGGTTACGAGGTCTTCCTCGACCTGCGGTCGGCGGTCGGCGAGAGCGGTCAGGAGCCGCGCACGTTCCGCTCGGTCACCACGATCCGGTTCCGGAGCGCCGAGCCGGGCGCCGCGACCTTCGCGGACCTGATCGCGCCGAGCGTCACCGCGGTGTCGCTCAACGGCAGGGACCTGGACCCCTCCGAGGTCTTCGACGGCACCCGGATCACGCTGGAGGATCTGGCCGAGGAGAACGAACTGGTGGTGGACGCCCAGTGTGCGTACAGCCGCACCGGTGAGGGCATGCACCGCTTCGTCGACCCGGAGGACGGCGAGGTCTACCTCTACACGCAGTACGAACCGGCGGACGCCCGCCGTGTCTTCGCCAACTTCGAGCAGCCCGACCTGAAGGCGCCCTACCGCTTCGCGGTCCAGGCCCCCGAGGGATGGACGGCGTGGTCCAACGGCGTGGGCGAGCTGACCGACGGCGTGTGGAAGTTCGCCGAGACCAAGCCGATCTCGACGTACATCACGGCGGTCGTCGCGGGCCCGTACCACTACGTGACGGACTCGTACACGCGCGTGCTGGACGACGGCACCCGCCTGGAGATCCCCCTCGGCGCGATGTGCCGCAAGGGCCTCGCCCCGCACTTCGACGCCGACGACGTCTTCCTCGTCACCAAGCAGGGCCTGGACTTCTTCCACGACAACTTCGACCACCCGTACCCGTTCGGGAAGTACGACCAGGCGTTCGTGCCGGAGTACAACCTCGGCGCGATGGAGAACCCGGGCCTGGTGACCTTCCGCGAGGAGTTCATCTTCCGCGGCAAGGTGACCCAGGCGTCGTACGAGCGCCGGGCCAACGTCATCCTCCACGAGATGGCGCACATGTGGTTCGGCGACCTCGTCACCATGCGGTGGTGGGACGACCTGTGGCTCAAAGAGTCCTTCGCCGACTTCATGGGCTCCTTCTCGATGGTGGAGGCGACCCGCTTCACCAACGGCTGGATCACCTTCGCCAACAACCGCAAGGCGTGGGCCTACCGCGCCGACCAGCTGCCCTCCACCCACCCCGTCACGGCCGACATCCGCGACCTGGAGGACGCCAAGCTCAACTTCGACGGGATCACGTACGCGAAGGGCGCGTCGGTCCTCAAGCAGCTCGTCGCGTACGTGGGACGTGAGGCGTTCCTGGAGGGCGCCCGGCGCTACTTCAAGCGGCACGCGTACGGGAACACGGTCCTCGGCGACCTGCTCTCGGTCCTGGAGGAGACCTCCGGGCGCGACATGGCGTCCTGGTCGCGCGCCTGGCTCCAGACGGCCGGCGTCAACTCCCTGACCCCGCAGGTCATCCTGAACGCGGAGGGCCGGATCACCGAGCTCTCCGTCCTCCAGGAGGCCGCGGAGTCCCACCCCGAGCTGCGCCCGCACCGCGTGGCCGTCGGCCTCTACCGCCGGGCGGCGGGCGGCGACCTGGAGCGGTACGCACGCGCGGAGGTCGACGTCGACGGGCCGCGCACGGTCGTGGCCGAGCTCGCCGGCGAGACGGCGCCCGAGCTCGTCCTGGTCAACGACGACGACCTGACGTACTGCAAGATCCGCTTCGACGAGAACTCCCTCGCCACGCTGCGGGACCACCTCGGCGACATCACCGACCCGCTGGCCCGCGCCCTGTGCTGGTCCGCGCTGTGGAGCCTCACGCGGGACGGGCTCATGCCCGCGCGGGACTTCATCGGCCTCGTGCTGCGCTTCGCCGGGCAGGAGAGCGACATCGGCGTCCTGCAGATGCTGCACGCGTGGACGAACTCCGCCCTCACGCACTACGCCGCGCCCGAGTGGCGCGAGGAGGGCGCCACTGCGCTCGCCGAAGGTGCGCTGCGGGAGCTGCGGATCGCGGCGCCGGGCAGCCAGCACCAGCTGACGTGGGCGCGGTTCTTCGCCTCGGTGGCGTCGTCGGCGGCCGACCTGCAGCTGCTGCAGGGCTTCCTGGACGGCAACGCCAAGATCGACGGCCTGGAGGTCGACCAGGAGCTGCGATGGGCGTTCCTGAGCCCGCTGGCCGCGCACGGCGCCGCCGACGAGGAGGCGCTCGCCGCCGAGCTGGCCAGGGACGACACCGCTTCCGGCAAGCGGCACCAGGTGCGCTGCCTGGCCGCGCGGCCCTCGGCGGCCGTCAAGGCGCAGGCATGGGCCGCCGTGGTGGAGTCCGACCAGCTGTCCAACGCGCTGGTCGAGGCGACGATCTCGGGGTTCACGCAGCCGTCGCAGCGGGAGCTCGCGGCGCCGTACGTCTCGAAGTACTTCGCGGCGATCGAGCGGGTGTGGGCCGAGCGGTCCATCCAGATCGGCATGGACGTGGTGCGGGGCCTCTTCCCCCACCTCCAGGGTGACGCGGCGACGCTGGCGGCGGCCGACGAGTGGCTCGCCGCGCACGAGTCGTCGGCACCGGCCCTGCGCCGTCTGGTGCTCGAGGCACGCGACGACCTGGCGCGGTCGCTGCGGGCACAGGCGTGCGACGCGGGTGCCGCGATCTAGCACGGAGTGAGGCACTGGCCTGTGCCGTCGGCGGGCGGCGGCGCAGGTCAGGGGGTGTGCCGGGGGCCGGAGATCCTCGGCTGTCGAACGCCCGTGCTTTAGGGCGAGCTTGTCCTGGTTTGTCGACGGGCGTGTAACAGCGGTTAGCGGGGCGAGGAGGCGCGGGAACGACCGGGTCATGAACCACAACGCCCCGCTTTCCCCCCTCCCCCTGACGCACCTCGCCGACGTCCAGCTGCGCGTCATGAGTACGGCCCAGCTCGGCGAGCACGGCGTCTCCCCGGCGGACGTCGGCGCGCACTGCCGCCCGGGTGGTCCTTGGCAGCAACTCCTGCCCGGTGTCTGTCTGTTGCACCCGGGCCCGCCGACGAGCGAGGAGCGGCTGCACGGCGCCCTGCTGTACGCGGGGCGCCTGCCCGCACGCGAGGCCGGGGCCGTGCCCTCCCAGCCCCGCGCGGGCGAACCGCACGCCGCCTACGCCGACGCGATGATCACGGGGCTCGCCGCGCTGGCCCTGCACCGTTTCTCGTCCGCTCCCCCGCTGCTCTCCCTGGACCGCATCGACGTCCTGGTGCCCCGCACCCGGCGCCTGCGCTCCGTGGGCTTCGCCCGGCTCGTGCGCGGCGCCGCGCTGCCGACTCCCCAGCAGATCACGGGAGTTCCGGTCGCGCCCGTCCCCCGCGCGCTCGCCGACGCGGTGGCGCGACTCGCCGACGCGGGCGCGGTGCGGCGGCTGCTCACCGAGGCGGTGCGCGGCGGCCACTGCGAACCGGCCGCCGTCGTGCGGGAGTTGACCCAGGCGCGGCTGCTGTCCCGCCCGCACATGGTGGACGCCGTCGACTCCCTGATCGCCGAGGGGCGGGCCATCGCCGAGGACCGGCTGTACCGCATGGTCGCCGAGCACGGCCTGCCCGACCCGATGTGGAACGTCGATCTGCGGCTGCCCGGCGGCCCGCACCTCGGCGGCGTCGACGCCTACTGGCCCGACCAGGCCGTGGCCGTGGAGCTGGACACGCGGGCGCCCCGGCAGGGCCTGAAGCAGGAGGACGACGCGGTGTGGTCCGAGTACGTCCGCAAGCGCGAGCACCTGGAGCGTCTCGGCATCACCGTCGTCCACATCACCCCGAGGAAGCTCAGGGACTCGCTGGAGCAGCAGGCCACCGTGGTGCGGACGGCGCTGATGGCGTCGACGGACCGCGAGCCGGCGGCGTACGTCGTGGTACTGCCCAGCTGACGCCTCACCCCACCCCGCTCTCCCCTGCCGTTCACCCCTTGCCGCAGAACTCCGCGTCGAGCACCGGCCGCACGTCGCCCCCGGGGCCGTTGAAGTTGACCGCGAGCGCGTGGCGGCCGTCCGCCGTCGCACCCGCGCCGGACGCCGAGCCGTGGATGTCGCCGCCGTGGCCCCAGACGACCGTGCCGCACGCGGTCTTGAAGGGCTCCAGACCGAGTCCGTACCGCTGGCCCGGCCGGCCGTCGCCCTTGGGGACGGTGGTCTTCATCTCGGCGAGCTGCTTCGCGGGCAGGAGCCTGCCCCGCAGCAGCGCCGCGTAGAAGCGGTTCAGGTCGGCCGAGTTGGAGATCATCCCGCCGGCCGCACCCGCCACGGTCGGGTTCAGCTCCGTCACGTCGTGGTTCTTGGCGTCGGGTCCGTCGGAGAGCTTGGTGTACGCGCGGGAGCTGGGTGCGGGCATGGCCGGGTCGGTGCCGGGGACCGAGGTGGCGCGCAGGCCGAGCGGCTCGATGATGCGTTGCTCGATCTCCTGCGCGTACGGGTTGCCGGTGATCCGCTCGATGAGCTTTCCGGCGATGACGTAGTTGGTGTTGGAGTACTTCCAGGCGGTGCCGGGCGCGAAGTCCGGCTTGTGGCGCATGGCGATGGCGATCTGCTGCTCGGCGGTCCAGGTGTCGTAGCGGTGTGCGAGGAAGTCCTCGCTGAACACCTTGCGCCGGACCTCGTCGTCGGACGTCACGTCGTAGATGCCGCTGGTGTGGCTGAGGATCTGGCGGACCGTGATCCGGTCGCCGTCGTGGCCGTTCCCCTCGACGACGCCCGGCAGCCACTGCCCGACCGTGTCGTCCAGGTCGAGGCGGCCCTCGGCCTCCAACTGGAGGAGCACGGTCGCGACGAACGTCTTGGTGACGCTGCCGATCCGGTAGTGGTCGTGGGCGCCGCGCGGGGTGTGCCGGGCCAGGTCACCGGTGCCCGCCGCGGCGTTCCAGGGGCCGTGCCGGTCCTTGGCCCGCACGGTGACACCGGGTGCGTCCTCGTTCAGGGCGGCCTTCATCGCGCGCAGCGTCGCGCGGTGCCCCTCGCCGTGGCCGTGCGGCGCGGCGAGCGCGGGGGCCGCGAACGCCCCGGCCGTCACCGTCATCACCGCCGTCACGGCAACCGCCGCCGTCACCCCTGCCCGCCCCGCTCGCCCTCTGCGCACTGTCATGCCCTGCCCCTCCCGGCCTTCAGGTCCCGGACGTCGTCCGGCTTGCGTCGGCCGGATGGACCCGTGGCCCGGTGCGGAGGGTTGAGCGGCCCGCCGGGGTTGAGCCCGATTCAGCCCTTTCGCAGCACGAGTTCCGTGTTCCGGTCACCCGCGTCGCCGCCCAACGCGGGCTTCGCGCCGGGGGCGTTGAAGGACAGCTCCCGGTACAGGGCGGCAAGACCGGTCTGGGAGAGATCGGCGAAATCCGTGCGGTGCGGGGCGGCGGACTCGATGAGTGTGGTGAAGAGGGAAATCGTTCCGTCGTGGTTGTCGGTGAGCTCGACCACCCGCGCCAGCTGCGGGAAGTCGATGTGCGAGGCGGTCGAGATCTCCCAGAAGGCGCCGTGCGGGGTGCGGTGCGGGGTGATGGCGTTCTTGTGGCTGTGACCGTTGACCCAGGCGAGGACCGAGCGGTACCGGCCGAGCAGCGAGACGATCTCGTCGCCGCCGTGCCGGGCCTCCCCGGGGTGCGCCGGGTCGTGGCGGAGGTTGCGCATGGTCCTGCTGGTGTGGTGGCTGAGGACGACGACGTACGAAGGACCGCCGTCGCGCCGCTCGTTGGCCTTCAGCTCGCGCTCCAGCCAGCGCAGCTGGGCGGTGCCGAGCGAGCCTTCGTAGTGGCCGCCGGGGTCGGTGCTGTCCAGGCTGATGCCGAGCACGTCGTCGCTGATGCGGAAGGAGTAGTGCTGGGTGGCGGCGGCGAGGTTCTCCTGCGTGTAGCCGTGGCCGACGGGGCCGGGGCCCGTGTGGGCGGGGTCGAGGTGGGCCCGGAGGTACTCGGCGGGGGTGAAGGGGGCGCGGGACGCGTCCGGCGTGACGGACCGCATGCGCCGCTTCTCGCTCCGGAGGAGTTCCTTGAAGCGGGCGCCCTTGGGGTCGTGGCCCTTCTTGACCGCCTTCCAGAGGGCGGCTCCGCGCGCCTCGTCGAGGGACATCAGCTTCTTGCCGCCCGTGGCGAACTCGGTGAGGTACGGGTCGCGGGGCGCCCAGCAGCCGCCGGGCAGCGCGTCGTGGTTGCCGACCGTGGAGTACCAGGGCAGGCCGAGTCCGGGGCTGTTGACCTCGCGGATCGCGGCGTCGAGGAAGCCGTGCAGGTGCGGGAAGCCGAGGCGCTTGTCGGTGTCGCGCAGCGGGTCGTCCGGGTGCCAGTACAGCTTCAGGCCGCTGGCCTGCACGCCTTCGTAGCGGCGCGGGTCGCCGGTGTTGGGGGTGATGCGGCCGCCGCTCATCACCTTGAGGAACCAGTCGAGTTCGGCGCGGGAGTTGTTGTCGGTGTTGTCGCCGGTCGTCACGACGCAGTGCAGGGGCGCGCCGGTGGCGGGCGCGCCGCGCAGCGCGTTGACCCGTTCGACGAGGGCGACGGCGCCCGCCACGGACAGGGACTCGTGGGGACGCCAGGCGCTCGCGGTCTGGGCGCGCAGGTACTCGTACCGCAGCGGGTTCTGCACGTCGACGAGGTGCAGGTCGGTGAATTGCACGAAGGCGGCGAGCGCGGTCCTGCGCCCCTCGCGGCCCGGCTTCGCCGCCGCGAGGTCGCCGCGGACGACCCGCGGCCAGGCCGGTCCTTCGCCGAGCCGCCGGTAGCCGGTGGTGCCGTGCGGGGCGGCGACGGTGTGCAGGGTGGTGCCGTTCTTGTACGGCATCCGGGGCGCGGCGGGTGCGGCGGGCGCCGGACGGGAGCGCGGGACGGTGGCGCGGTCGGCGGGTGCGGCGTTCCCGGAGCCGGCGCCGGGGCCCAGCGCGTAGCCGATGCCGGCGGAGAGGGTGACCGCTCCGGTGGCGGCGAGCAGGGCGCGGCGGTCGAGTCCGGCGGCGGCATCCGCGGCGGCCGTGGCGGTTGCGGTGGCGACAGAGCGTATGCGCGGCATGCGCGGTCTCCCGGGTGCGAACGCTTCGGCAGTGGTCGCGGGGAGCCCGGGCCGGGGTGCGGCCCGCGAACTTCTCGCTCGTACTGGATCGTTGGCAGCGGGGGTGGCGTGCGCGTGAACGAGACGGCAACGGGCAGCGCAGATCACCGTACGTGGATCAGTCGGCACCCTGCGCGGTCACGCACCCCTCTCCCGGCGGAGAGGAGGCGGTCACTCCGCGTTCACCTCTCGGGGAAGGGGAGGCGGTGCTAAGGGTCAGTGGGCCGGTCCCGTGGGGTGTGCGTGGCCGTCGGCGGGGCGGGTGCGCCACAGCTCCAGGCCGATGTCGACGAGTCCGACGCGGTCGAGGTCCGGTACGGCGTCCAGGGGGTGCCAGGCGGCGAGGTCCGTGGACCCGTCGGTCTCGTGGCGCAGCGCTCCGCCGGTGACGCGCCCCTCGTACACGATCCGCAGTCCGTGGAAGTCGGCGAGGGCGCCGAGCCTGCGCGGGTAGCGGCGGCGCAGGGAGTCGACACCGAGGAGGGCGACGGGCTCGAGGACGTATCCGGTCTCCTCGTCGGCCTCCCGGATCACCGTGTCGTAGGGGTCCTCGCCGTGGTCCATGCCGCCGCCGGGCAGCGTCCAGCGTTTGCTGCCGTCACCGGCGACCCAGCGGGCGAGCAGCACCTGTCCGTCCCGTACGCATACGGCGTAGGCCGCCACCCGAAGTTCTTTGTGCACGGGTTGACGCTAGGCGGTTCACGCCCGTGACGGGGCTCTCCGGGAAACCATGTCCGCTTATACAGCGGCTTGTCCGCCATGGCGTATGGCGGAATTGCGTCACGCCCTGATCACAGCTCGGACAACTCTCCCCAAACACCTGTCACTTGCGTAAGGCTGAGCGGTCATCCGGCCCCGGATTCCGGACCTTCCCGGAATCCGGGACCGTATCGACCCTCCTTCCCGTCTTTCACGCACAGGGATGCCGATGCCCAGATCCAGTTCCAGCGCCAGACGCGCGCCCCGTCTCGCGATAGCCGTCGGTCTCACCGCCGCGCTCTGCGCGACCGGGGCCGCCCCTCTCGCCTTCGCGGCGGACGAGACGCCCGTGCCCGCCCCCAAGTCCGCGGACGGCAAGCTCGGGTCGGCCGACGCCGACCTGCTCGCCGACGCCAAGGCGGACGGCGAGAAGACCGTCACGATGATGGTCGCCACCGCGCCCGGCGCCACCGAGCAGGTCGCCGACCGGCTCGACGGCGTCAAGGGCGGCTCGGTCGGCCGCACCTACGACAAGCTCGGCTACGTCCGCGCGACCGTGCCGACCGCCAAGGCCGACGCGGCGATCAAGTCCGCGGCCGCGCTGTCGTCCGTGCACGCCATCGACCTGCGGCACGAGATCGAGCTGGACGACCCGACGCCCGCCGCCGACCGCGCCGAGGGCGCGAAGCACGGCGCGCGCGGCACGTACCCGGGTCCGGACGAGAAGACCCCGGCGGACAACCCGTACAACCCGTCCGCCGAGACCGGCGCCGTCGACTTCGTGAAGAAGCATCGCAAGGCGGACGGCCGCGGCGTCACCATCGGCATCCTGGACTCCGGCGTCGACCTCGGCCACCCGGCGCTGAAGAAGACCACGACCGGCGAGCGCAAGATCACCGACTGGGTGACCGCGACCGACCCGATCGTGGACGCGGACGGCACCTGGCGCCGTATGACCAACCCGGTCACGGGCCCCGTCTTCACCTGGAACGGCGCGACGTGGAAGGCCCCGGCGGGCTCCTTCCAGGTCAACCGCTTCCTGGAGTCGGCCACCACCGGCGGCGACGCCAAGGGCGACATCAACCGGGACGGCGACACCACCGACAGCTGGGGCGTGCTGTACGACCCGGCCGCCGGCACCGTCCGCGTCGACCTGAACGACAACAAGGACTTCACCGACGACGAGCCGATGAAGCCGTACAAGGACGACCACCAGGTCGCCTACTTCGGCAAGGACGACCCGGCGACCGACGTCGTCGAGCGCGTCCCGTTCGTCGTCGAGATCCGCAAGGACGTGCCGACCGACCCGTACGGCGGCGACTGGGTCGGCAAGAAGGCCGACTTCGTCAACATCGGCGTCATCGAGTCCGAGCACGGCACGCACGTCGCGGGCATCACCGCGGCCAACGGCCTGTTCGGCGGCAGGATGAACGGCGCCGCCCCCGGCGCCAAGCTGGTCTCCTCGCGCGCCTGCACCTGGACCGGCGGCTGCACCAACGTCGCGCTCACCGAGGGCATGATCGACCTCGTCACCAAGCGCGGCGTCGACATCGTGAACATGTCGATCGGCGGCCTGCCCGCACTCAACGACGGCAACAACGCGCGCGCCGAGCTCTACAAGCGCCTCATCGACGAGTACGGCGTCCAGCTGGTGATCTCCGCGGGCAACTCCGGGCCCGGTGCGAACACCATCGGCGACCCCGGCCTCGCCGACAAGGTCATCTCGGTCGGCGCCGCCATCTCCAAGGAGACCTGGGCCGCCAACTACGGCTCCGAGGTCGAGCGCCCGTACGCGATGATGCCGTTCTCCTCGCGCGGCCCGCGTGAGGACGGCGGCTTCGCGCCGATCATCTCGGCGCCCGGCTCGGCCATCAACACCACGCAGACCTGGCTGCCGGGCTCCCCGGTCGCCGAGGCCGGCTACCGGCTCCCTGCGGGCTACTCGATGCTGCAGGGCACCTCGATGGCGTCCCCGCAGGCCGCGGGTGCCTCGGCGCTGCTGCTCTCCGCCGCCAAGCGCGAGAAGATCGACCTGACCCCGGCGAAGCTGCGCACCGCGCTGACCTCGACCGCGGACCGCATCCGCGGCGAGCAGGCGTACGCGCAGGGCACCGGCCTCATCAACATCGTGGACGCCTGGGAGGCCATCGAGGACGGCGCGAAGGCCCACACCTACACGGTGAAGGCTCCGGTCGACACCGCCCTCGAGCAGGAGCTGAAGAAGCCCGGCACCGGCATCTACGACCGTGAGGGCGGCTTGAAGACCGGCCAGAAGCGGACGTACGACGTCACCGTCACCCGCACCTCCGGCCCGGACCGCGGCGTCCGCCACGAGCTGGACCTGGTCAACAACCACGAGGGCACCTTCGAGCTGCTCGGCGACGACGAGATCACGCTGCCGCTGAACAAGCCGGTGACCGTCAAGGTCCGGGCGAAGGCCAAGTCGGCCGGTCTGCACAGCGCGATCCTTCACCTCGACGACGAGCGCACCGAGGGCATCGACCAGCAGATCATGTCGACGGTCGTCGTCTCGGCGCCGCTCGCGAAGCCCGCGTACACCTTCTCGGGCAAGGGCTCCACGCAGCGCAACAGCTCGAAGTCGTACTTCGTGACCGTCCCGAAGGGCGCCAAGTCCCTCGAGGTCTCCCTCGGCGGCCTGAAGGGCAAGAGCCAGACCCGCTTCATCGCCGTGCACCCGTACGGCGTCCCGGTCGACTCGACCTCGTCGATCGTCTGCTACCCGAACTACGAGAACCCGGCCAACACCTGCCGCCCGGACCTGCGCGCCTACGCGCAGCCGCAGGCCGGTGTCTGGGAGATCGAGGTCGAGTCGCGCCGTACGTCGCCGCTGCTCGACAACCCGTACGAGCTGAACGTCGCCGCGCTCGGTGTCGACTTCGACCCGGCCGTGCAGAAGCTGCCCGAGGCGAAGGTCGGCACGCCGGCGCCCGTCTCCTGGAAGGCCACGAACAACTTCGCGGCCGTCGACGGCAAGCTGAAGGGCGGTTCGCTCGGCTCGTCCAAGTCGGCGCGGCCCGGCATCAAGCAGGGTGAGACACAGACCACCGAGGTCGTCGTGCCCGCGGGCGCGGAGCGTCTCGACGTCGCCATCGGCTCGCCCGCGGACATCGCCGCGGACCTGGACCTCTCCGTGAAGAAGGACGGCGCGGTCGTGGGCTCGTCGGCGGAGGGCGACTCGGAGGAGTCGGTCAGCCTGAAGAAGCCGGCCGCCGGTACGTACACGATCGAGGTGACGGGCTACTCGGTGCCGTCCGGTGCGACCGCCTACGACTACCGCGACGTCTTCTTCTCGGGCGCGCTCGGCCAGGTCACCGTCGACGAGTCGAAGACGGTGAAGCTCGCCAACGGCGCGTCGGCGCAGGTCGAGGCCAAGGTCGAGGCGAAGGCCCCGGCCGCGGAGGGCCGTGAGCTGTTCGGCGAGGTGTCCCTGCTGAACGCGGGCGGCACGGTCGCGGGCAGCGGCAGCGTGAAGGTGGAGAAGGTCACGCCGTAACGGACCGCTGGTTCTCCGGCGCCGGACGGACTCGGTCGAGTCCGTCCGGCGCTTTTCTGTCGCCGGTCGGCCTCCCGGTCAGCCGTCGCACCTGATCTTCTTCGAGGCCGGCAGGGCCTTGAGGATCATCGTGCGCAGCCGGTCGCGTTCCTTGCCGACGGCCCAGTCGGCGGGCTCCGCGGAGCCCTCGTCGACGGTGATCAGGACGCGGTCGCCCTTCTCCAGGCGCGGGTCCACGGCCCGGTCCATGGGGAAGGTGACCGTGGGCTTCCCGGACGCCGGCTTCAGGTAGCGCGTCGCGTCGAGCGTGATCCGGTCCTGGAGCCCGCCCGGCAGCGGGTCCACCGCCGTGACCGTGCCCTCCACGATCAGCCGCGAGCACGCCACGAACCCCTCGGCGCCGAGGCCCGCGTCCGCGTCGCCGTCCGCACCGCCGCCCGGCCTGCTCTTCGCGCCCGACGCCGTGTCCGCCTTGTCCGCGTCTCCCGCCCCCCGCCCCGCGTCCACCGCGAGCCAGGCGAGCCCCCCGACCAGGGCGGCGGCCACCGTGGCCGCGACCGCGCCGAGAGCGACGGCGGAGAAGGGCCGGGACGCCTTGCGCGCGGTCCTGAGCGGCACCACACGCTCGCCCGGCACCTCGGGCCCCGGCCCGGCGGACGCCAGCGCTTCGCCCACCTCGCCGAGCCGCTCCCGCAGCAGCGCCACGTCGGCGACGGCCGCCGCGTGGGCCGCGGCGAAGTCCGGATCGCGCAGTGCCTCGTCCGGCACCGGCTCGTCCGTGATCGCCGTCATCAGCGCGTCGAACTCCCTGTCCCGCACGTCACACCACCTCCCCTTCGTGCAGCCGCGCCCTCAGGAGCCGTACCGCCGTGTGCAGTCTGCTCTTGACCGTTCCCTCCGGAATGCCCAGTTCATCCGCTATCGCGCGGACCGGGAGATCCGCGTAGAAGCGCAGGACCACCACCTGCCGCTGGGCGTCCGGCAGCGCGCCGAGCCCCTCGGCGACGGCCAGCGAGGTGGCCCGCTTCTCCGCGCCGTCCTCGTCGGTGGCCTCCCGCCACAGCACCTGGAGCCGCTCCCCGAGCCGCTCCTGCCTGCGCCGCGCCCGGTGCCAGTCCATGGCCAGGTTGGAGGCGACGACGGCCGCCCACGCCGACACGTCACGCGGCGCCTCACGCCCGTCCGCGGCCCGCTCCAGGAGCTTCAGCCTGACCTGCTGCACTCCGTCGGGCAGGTCGGCGTGCGGCACCCCGCCCAGCGCGAGCACCGCACGGACCCGGTCCTCCTGGGCCGCGTCCAGCGGGTCCGCTCCCCCGGCGCCGGTCTGCGCGCGGCGCGCTTTCCTGCGCAGCAATGTGCCCCTCCCGTCCCCGCGTTTCCCCTACGACGCCCGGGACGCCCGAAAGGTTCACGGCGGCGCCCGGCGAATGTGGCGTCCCGCACCTCGGACAATGGATTGGACAACGCGGCACTGGAGAGACGCATCATGGAGCCACCCCCCCCACAGACCGGCCGAGGTCACGAGGCCGCACGCACATATGGAGGAAGTCCCTGTGAAGGTCGGAATCGTCGGAGCCACCGGTCAGGTCGGCAAGGTCATGCGCAAGATCCTCGCCGAGCGTAAGTTCCCGGCCGACGAGCTGCGCCTCTTCGCCTCGGCCCGCAGCGCGGGGAAGGTCATCGACGGCGTGACCGTCGAGGACGCCTCCACGGCCGACTACACCGGCCTGGACATCGTCCTGTTCTCCGCGGGCGGCGCCACCTCCAAGGCCCTCGCCGAGAAGGTCGCCTCGCAGGGCGCCGTCGTGATCGACAACTCCTCCGCCTGGCGCCGGCACCCCGAGGTTCCCCTCGTGGTCTCCGAGGTGAACCCGCACGCGATCAAGGACCGCCCCAAGGGCATCATCGCGAACCCGAACTGCACGACGATGGCCGCGATGCCCGTCCTGAAGCCGCTGCACGCCGAGGCGGGCCTCGAAGCGCTCGTCGTCGCCACCTACCAGGCGGTCTCCGGCTCCGGCCTCGCCGGTGTCGAGGAGTTGTACCAGCAGGTCGCGAAGGTCGGCGAGGACGCGCCCAAGCTCACCCACGACGGTTCGGCGGTCGACTTCCCCGAGCCCGACAAGTACGTCGCGCCGATCGCGTACAACGTCCTGCCGATGGCGGGCTCCGTCGTCGACGACGGCCTGAACGAGACGGACGAGGAGCAGAAGCTCCGCCACGAGTCCCGCAAGATCCTGGAGATCCCCGAGCTGAAGGTCTCCGGCACCTGCGTGCGCGTCCCGGTCTTCACCGGCCACTCCCTCCAGGTCAACGCCCGCTTCGCGCGTCCGCTGAGCCCCGAGCGCGCCACCGAGCTGCTCGAGGCGGCCGAGGGCGTCGTCGTCACGGAGGTGCCCACGCCGCTGGTCGCCGCGGGCAAGGACGACTCGTTCGTGGGCCGCATCCGCAAGGACGAGACGGTCGAGAACGGTCTGGCGTTCTTCATCTCCGACGACAACCTCCGCAAGGGCGCGGCGCTGAACGCCGTCCAGATCGCGGAGCTCGTCGCGGCGGAGCTCAAGGCCTGATCCCTGCACGCCCATGGGGGCGGTCACCTTTCGTGGGTGGCCGCCCCCTTCGCGCACGCCACGGCCACCAGCGAAAGACCCGCGAGACCGCCACCGAGCCAGAGCACGGCACCGGCCCCGCGGCTGTCCGCGACCCGGCCGCCCGCGAACGCGCCGAGGGCGATCGCCGTGTTGAACACGCCCGCGAAGAGCGCCGACGCCGTCTCTCGGGCGTGCGGCGCCGCGGCCATCACCCAGTTCTGCGCGGAGACCGAGACCCCTCCGTAGGCCAGGCCCCACGCCACGAGCAGCGCCACCGACGCGGCGGACGAGGCGCCCGCGGGCACCATGAGCAGCACCACGGCGGCGAGCCCCGCGCAGATCGCGAGCAGCGCCCTGCGCGGGTCGCGGGCCGCGACGGCGCCGCCCGCGAAGTTGCCGACGATGCCGGCCGTCCCGTAGGCGAGGAGGAGTCCGCTGATCAGGCCCGCGCCGATGCCGGGCACCCGCTCCAGGACCGGGCGGATGTACGTGTACGCGGCGAAGTGGCCGGTGACCAGGAGCATGACGGCGAGGAGTCCGGCCCGCAGCCTGCCGACGCGCAGGAGTGCGGGGAACGCGCCGAGCCGGACGCCCTCGGCCGCGGGGAGCCGGGGCAGCACGGTGGCGAGGAGCCCCGCGACGGCGAGCGCGAGGGCGGCGAGCGCCGCGAACCCCCAGCGCCAGCCCGCCAGTTCGCCGAGAAGCGTGCCCGCCGGCACGCCCAGCACCGACGCCACCGCGATCCCGCTGAAGATCACCGCGGTGGCGCGGCCCGCGCCCTCCGCACGGACGAGCCGCACGCCGAGCCCGGCCGCGATGGCCCACACCCCGCCGATGCAGACGCCGACCAGCACGCGCGCGACGAGCAGGACGGCGAAGACGGGTGCGAGCGCGGAGAGGACGTTGGCGACGGCGAGCAGCGTCATCAGCAGCCAGAGGACCGTGCGCCGGTCGGCGCGGCGCACGGCGACGGGCAGCAGCAGGGCGGCGAGCGCGGCGACGAGGCCGGGCAGGGTGACGGCGAGACCCGCGGTGCCGTCCGAGACGTGCAGGCCGGAGCCGAGTGAGGTGAGGAGTCCGACGGGCAGCATCTCCGTGGTGACGACGGAGAAGGTCGCGGCGGCGACGGCGAGGACGGCGAGACGGCCGCGCGGGGGCGGCGGGGCGACGGGCCGCGTGGGGACGTGTGTGCTCTGTGACATGGCATCCACCCTGTGGGGGTGCCCGCCCGGGAACAACGCGGATGATCTCATCCTTGAATGAGCCGGATTCATCGATACGTGTCGGTCCGGCGGACCTGGGCGTTCAAGGAGGAGGGACGGCGCGCCATGAGCGGGAACGGGCTGGAGATCCGGGAGCTGGAGTGCTTCCTGGTGCTTGCCGAAGAGCTGCACTTCGGGCGGGCCGGCGAGCGGCTCTACATATCGCAGAGCCGTGTCAGCCAGTTGCTCGCCGCCCTGGAGCGGCGGATCGGCGCGCGCCTGCTGGAGCGTACGAGCCGACGGGTCTCCCTGACCACTCTCGGGGAGCGATTCCTTGCCGAACTACGGCCGTCCTACGCCGAGTTGGCGTCGGTGGTGGCACGGGCGCGGGAGGCGGCGCGGGGCGTCGAGGGCACGCTGCGGATCGGGTTCCAGGGCACCGCGGACGACCGGCTGATGCGGGCCATCGAGGTGTTCCAGGAGCGGCATCCGGCCTGTGCGACGGAGATCGTGGAGATCCCCTTCGCCGATCCGTTCGGGGCGGTGCGGGAGGGCGACGTGGACGCGGGGATCGTGCTCCTGCCGGTGGACGAGCCCGACTTGGTGCTCGGCCCCGTCTTCTCCAGCGAGCGGCAGACCGTCGCCGTGTCGGTGCGGCACGCGTTCGCGGGGCGCTCCTCGCTCACCGCCGCGGAGCTCGCCGACACGCCGCTGATCGCGGCGGCCGGCCCCGCGCCCGCGTACTGGCGTGCGGCGCAGGCCCCTTCGGGCCCGCCCGCGCCCTCGGTCCGCACGCTCCAGGAGGGCCTGACGCTGGTGGCGGCGGACCGGGCGGCGATGCTGCTGTGCGGTCCCACGGCGGAGTACCACGGCCGCAAGGACGTCGTCTTCGTACCGGTCGACGGGCTCCCCGACTCGGTGCTCGGGATGGTGTGGCACAGGGGCGGGGAGACCGAGCGGATACGGGAGTTCGCGCGGGCGGTGGCCGTGGCGGCGGAGGAGGGGTGAGCTTCAGTCCTGCCGCCGCACCTCGAAGTGGAAGCAGCCGTACTCCACGGCCCTGACGTGCACGAGGGCGACCCGCGGGTCGGCGAACGCCTCGTCGAAGACTTCGTCGAACCCCCGCTCCTCGTCCTTTGGGATCTCAAGGAGGCGGCCGCCGAGGATGCGCCCCTGGTCGCTGTACCTGCGGACCGTGCGCAGCGCTCCTGCCCGCGAGAACGGGTAGCCGCCCCGCTGGTCCGACGGGCCCGCGCAGGGGTCTGCGTGGATGAAGACGGGCCCCTGCTCGTCGTAGGCGCCGGGCGCCGCGCCGGTCTCGGTGGCCCAGCGGCGCAGCGGCGCGTACGACACGAGGGCGATGCGCTCGCCGGGGGCGACGGGCCGCAGGCAGCAGCGGAGCGGGGCGCCGCCCTCGTGGTCGACGAAGGGGGCGCAGGGCCGCCCGGCGTCGTCGGTGTCGCGGAGCTCGGCGAGCGCCGCGGGGGCGATGGGGAGCGGGGTGTGGGCGGTGCGCGGGTACGTGGTGGTCATGGGCCGAGCCTCGCGCGTGGGGGCGGCCGGGGCTGGCGGATTTCGGACGTCGCGCTGCACGCAGCGCACCCGGGAGCCCCTTCGGCCGGGACCCCCCCCCGCTCACCCCACCCCCCAGGACCCCCGCCCGTTCAGTTCCGCCACATCCGTGCCCGTCGTTCTGCGGTACGCCGCGTTCAACTCCCCCAGTTCCTCCGGGGTCAGTACGTCCTCGACGCGGTCGAAGCCGTCGGGGGCGCGCTCGGCGACGGCGTGCAGGACGCGGTCCGCCGGCATGTCGCGGTTGGCGAGGACGACCGCGTTGGCGGTCTCACGGCGCACCCCCTCGTACGCCCGCAGCCCCGCCTCGCGGTCCGGCGCGGTGTGGGCGAGGCAGCGGGCCAGGACGCGCGCGTCGAGGATCGCCTGGGAGCCGCCGTTCGACCCCACCGGGTACATCGGGTGCGCCGCGTCGCCGAGGAGCGTGACCAGGCCGTGGCCCCAGCGGGGCAGCGGGTCCCTGTCGACCATCGGGTACTCCAGGATGTGCCGCGTGGCGGCGAGCAGCGCGGGGACGTCCAGGTCGCCGATGCGCCACCCGGCGTAGTGCGGCAGGACGTCGGAGAGCCGCCCGGAGCGGTTCCAGTCGGCGGGCCCCGCGTGGCCGTGGTGATGCGTGGGCGGAAACCGCACCTCCGCCACCCAGTTGAGCAGCGCTCTGCCGCGCTCCTGGTAGGGCCGGGAGATGGGGTAGACGACGAGTTTCGCGGCGGTGTTGCTGCCCGCCACCGCGACGGTCCGCCCGCCGAGCACCGGATGCCAGTCGGTCGTGCCGCGCCACATCCGGATGCCGTTCCACAGCGGCGGCCCCTCACCGGGGTGCAGTACGGCCCGCACCGCCGAGTGCAGCCCGTCGGCGCCGACCAGCGCCCGCACCCGTACGCCGTACTCCCTGGCCCGCGCCATGTCCCGCAGGATCACCCGCAGTCCGCCGCCCTCGCGCTCGGCGAGCCGCACGAAGGCGGTGCCGGTGCGGACGGCGTGGTCGCCGAGCCGGTCGCGGACCGCGTCGAGCAGGAGCAGCTGGAGGGCGCCGCGGTGGACGGAGTACTGGGGCCAGCGGTAGCCGAGGGCGAGGCCGCGCGGCTCGGCCCAGATGCGGTTGCCGTGCCGGTCGAAGTGGACCATCACCTCGGGGGCGACGGCGGTCGCCGCGAGTTCGTCGCCGAGTCCCAGCTCGGTCAGTTCCCGCACCGCGTACGGCAGCAGGTTGAGGCCCACCCCGACGGGCCGCAGCTGATCGGCGGCGTCCACCACCCGGACGTCGATGCCCGCCGCGTGCAGGCTGAGCGCGGCGGTGAGCCCGCCGATGCCCGCTCCCGCCACCAGTACGTCGGTCATGGCCGTCGCGCTGCCGGGCCGGTGTCGGCCGGCCTCTCGGTCCCCAGCATCTCCCGTATCCCCCTGTGGTTCCCGACCACCGTGGTTCCTGACCGCCCCCGTGTGTGCGGCCGTGGTCTGCGGCCTGCCGGGGCGGGTGCGAACGCGCGGAGCGTAACCGCACGGCAGCGGGAGAACAATGGGCCCGGCGGCCATCCGAGGGGGCATGGAAGGATGGCCGGAAACACCACAAGTCGCACCCAGCCAAGACCCGATACTTCTCATCCACCAGACCAGAAGTCGTATCCGAGGAGATGACCGCGTGCCCGGCACCAATCTGACCCGCGAAGAGGCGCAGCAGCGGGCGAAGCTGCTCACCGTTGACTCGTACGAGGTCGATCTCGACCTTTCCGGCGCGCAGGAAGGAGGCACCTACCGGTCCGTGACCACGGTGCGCTTCGACTCCGCGGAGGAGGGCGCGGAGACCTTCATCGACCTGGTGGCCCCCGCGGTCCACGAGGTCGTCCTGAACGGCCACGCCCTCGAGGTCGGCGCGGTGTTCCGCGACTCGCGCATCGCGCTGCGGCACCTGCGGGCCGGCACGAACGAGCTGAGGGTCGTCGCCGACTGCGACTACACCAACACCGGTGAGGGACTGCACCGCTTCGTCGACCCGGTCGACCAGCAGGCGTACCTGTACACGCAGTTCGAGGTGCCGGACGCGCGCCGCGTCTTCGCGTCCTTCGAGCAGCCCGACCTGAAGGCGACGTTCCAGTTCACCGTGAAGGCGCCGAGCGGCTGGACGGTGATCTCCAACTCGCCGACGCCGGAGCCGAAGGACGACATCTGGACGTTCGAGCCGACGCCCCGCATGTCCACGTACGTGACGGCGCTGATCGTCGGCCCGTACCACTCGGTCCACTCGTCGTACGAGGGTCCCGGCGGCCAGTCCGTGCCGCTCGGCATCTACTGCCGCCCCTCGCTCGCCGAGTTCCTCGACTCGGACGCGATCTTCGAGGTCACCCGGCAGGGCTTCGACTGGTTCCAGGAGAAGTTCGACTACGCGTACCCCTTCGCCAAGTACGACCAGCTCTTCGTGCCGGAGTTCAACGCGGGCGCGATGGAGAACGCGGGCGCGGTGACCATCCGCGACCAGTACGTGTTCCGTTCGAAGGTGACGGACGCGGCGTACGAGGTGCGGGCCGCGACGATCCTGCACGAGCTGGCCCACATGTGGTTCGGCGACCTCGTCACCATGGAGTGGTGGAACGACCTGTGGCTGAACGAGTCGTTCGCCACGTACGCCGAGGCCGCCTGCCAGGCGTACGCGCCGGGCTCGAAGTGGCCGCACTCGTGGACGACGTTCGCCAACTCCATGAAGACGTGGGCGTACCGCCAGGACCAGCTGCCGTCCACGCACCCGATCATGGCCGACATCCGTGACCTGGACGACGTCCTGGTCAACTTCGACGGCATCACGTACGCGAAGGGGGCGAGCGTCCTGAAGCAGCTCGTCGCCTACGTGGGCGAGGACGAGTTCTTCCAGGGCGTCCAGGCGTACTTCAAGCGGCACGCCTTCGGCAACACGCGCCTTTCCGACCTGCTCGGCGCGCTGGAGGAGACCAGCGGCCGCGACCTGAAGACCTGGTCGAAGAAGTGGCTGGAGACGGCGGGCATCAACGTCCTGCGGCCGGTCGTGGACGTCGACACGCGGGGCGTCATCACGTCCTTCGCCGTCAAGCAGGAGGCCCCGGCCCTCCCCGAGGGCGCCAAGGGCGAGCCCACGCTCCGCCCGCACCGCATCGCCATCGGCTTCTACGACCTCGACGACACGTCCGGCAAGCTGGTCCGCACGGACCGCGTGGAGCTCGACGTCGACGGCGAACTGACGGCCGTGGACGCGCTGGTGGGCAAGGCGCGCCCGGCGGTCATCCTCCTCAACGACGACGACCTGTCGTACGCGAAGGTCCGCCTGGACAGCGAGTCCCTGGCCTTCGTCACCGACCACATCGGCGACTTCGAGGCGTCGCTGCCGCGTGCGCTGTCGTGGGCGTCGGCGTGGGACATGACGCGCGACGCGGAACTCCCGACGCGCGAGTACCTCTCGCTGGTCCTCTCCGGCATCGGCAAGGAGTCCGACATCGGCGTCGTGCAGTCGCTGCACCGCCAGGTGAAGCTGGCGCTCGACCTGTACGCGGCGCCGGAGGGGCGGGACGCGGCGCTGGCGCGTTGGACCGAGGCGTCGCTGGAGCACCTGCGGGCCGCGGAGCCGGGCAGCGACCACCAGCTGGCCTGGGCCCGCGCGTTCGCCGCGACGGCCCGTACGGACGCCGACCTGGCGCTCCTGGAGGGGCTCCTCGACGGCTCGGAGTCCGTGGACGGCCTCGCCGTCGACACGGAGCTCCGGTGGGCGTTCGTGGCGCGGCTCGCGGCGACGGGCCGCCTCGACGAGGCGGGCATCGCGGCGGAGCTGGAGCGGGACAAGACGGCGGCGGGCGAGCGGCACGCGGCGTACGCGCGGGCCGCGCGGCCCACGGAGGAGGCGAAGGCGGCGGCGTGGGCCTCCGTCGTGGAGTCCGACTCCCTGCCGAACGCGATCCAGGAGGCGGTGATCGGCGGCTTCGTCCAGACCGACCAGCGTGAACTCCTCGCTCCCTACGCGGAGAAGTTCTTCTCCGCGGTCAAGGGGGCGTGGGACTCCCGCTCCCACGAGATGGCCCAGCAGATCGCCGTCGGGCTCTACCCGTCGCTGCAGATCTCCCGGGGGACACTGGACGCGACGGACGCGTGGCTCGCGTCGGCGGAGCCGGGTGCGGCGCTGCGGCGTCTGATCACGGAGTCGCGGGCGGGCGTCGAACGGGCCCTGCGGGCGCGTTCCGCCGACGCGTAGCCTCCCGGGGGGCGGCCCGCCTTGCCCTGGCCGGGCGGGCCCCGCCCCCCCTTGGCCCGCATTCCCCCGCGGGCCGGTGGGGGCTGTTCGCGCAGTTCCCCGCGCCCCTGACTGTCTCCGGCAGCCGAAGGCCGCCGGAGACAGTCCAGGGGCGCGGGGGGCACGTTTTAGGGGCGCGGGGAACTGCGCGAGCACCACGCACGGCCCGCAGCCAGAAGACGGGGGGAGCGTGTTTCAGGGGCGCGGGGAACTGCGCGAGCGACCACACACGACCCGCAGCTCGAAGACGGGGCGCGGGGGGCACGTTTTAGGGGCGCGGGGAACTGCGCGAACAGCCACACACGGACCGCAGGTGGAAGACGGCGGGGTCATGCGTCCCGGGTCGGGACCGCCTCCCGGAGGGAGGTGAGTACGCGGGAGAGCGCCGTGCCGGTTGCCGCTCCCCGCCGTACCGCGGCGATGACGTGACGCGTCGGGTGGTCCTCGGAGAGTTCCCGCATGACGACCCCGTCACGACGCGTCGCCGCCATGCGGGGAACCAGCGCCACCCCCATCCCCGCCTCCACCATCGCGAGGATCGACGTCCAGCCGGCCGCCGAGTGGGCCTGCGTCGGCGTGAAGCCGGCCGCTTCGCACGCCGCCCGGGTGATCTCGGACCAGGGGCCGCTCCCGCCGAAGATCCACGGCTCCCCCGCCAGGTCCGCGAGCCGCAGGCCCGGCGCGGACGCCAGGGCGTGGTCGCCGGGCAGCGCCACGTCCAGCGGGTCCGCGAGCAGGGACTCCCGGGTGAACCGCGTGTCCGCGTCCACCGCGGCCGGTGCCTGGACAGCCAGGGACAGGGCGATGTCGACCTCGCCCGCCGCGAGGAGTTCGTACGCCTGGGCGGCCTCGGTCTCCCGTACCCGGACGGAGATGCCGGGCGCCGCCTCCCGCAGCGCCCGCACCGCGGGTACGACCAGCGCGGGCACCGCGGTGGAGAACGCGCCGACCCGCACCTCCCCCGCCTCCCCCTGCGCGTACGCCGTCAACTCCGCGTCGGCCTTCTCCAGTTGGGCGAAGACCGCCTCCGCGTGCCGCAGCACCAGGTGCGCCGCGTCGGTGAGGCGCACCCGGCGCCCGTGCGCCTCCAGCAGCGGCACGCCGAGCTGCTTCGCGAGGTTGGACAGCTGCTGCGAGACCGCCGACGGCGTCATCCGCAGCGCCTGCGCCGCCGCCGTCACGGTCCCCCGCTCGCTCAACGTGCGCAGGATCTGCAGCTTCTTGATGTCCCACTCGCTCATGAGCCCAACGTACCGACTGGTCAGGAGCATCACTTCGCGCGGGCCGCGCCGAGCACGACCCCGCCCAGGATCAGCCCCATGCACAGCACCTGCAGCCACCCCATCGCCTCGCCGAGTACCGCGAAGGAGAGCAGGGCGACGCAGACGGGCTGGAGGTAGTAGACGACTCCGGCGCGGGCCGCGCCGATGATCGAGATCGCCTTGTTCCAGGCGAAGAAGGCGACGGCCGAGGACACCACTCCGACGTAGAGGAGGGGGGAGACCGTGCCGACGGTGGGCGTGAAGCCGCCCTGGAGCAGGTAGCTGGCCACGAAGACCGGGAGCAGCATCAGGGCGCCCAGCACGAACGTCGCGAACAGGAACGGCAGTCCTTCGATCTCCGCGGGCTTGCGCTTGAGCAGTGCGCTGTACGAGCCGAAGGAGAGTGCCGCCGCGATGATCCAGAGGTCGCCGACGGCGAAGTCCATGGTGAACGAGCCCTTGCCGACCAGGAGCAGGACGCCCGCGCAGGCGACGAGCATGCCGGTGACGCGCCGCGTGCCGAGCCTGGCGCCGCCGAGGCGTTCGTAGACGGCCATCAGGACCGGCGACGCGGCCATGATCATGCCCATGTTGCCCGCGGTGGTCGTCATGCCGGCCTGGTTCACCAGGGTGTTGTAGACGGTGACGCCCAGCAGGGACGCCACGAGCAGGAACGTGAGGTGCTCGCGCAGCACGTTCCGCTGCCGCCACGTCTGACGTGCCGCGAACGGCGCGACCGCGGCGATGGCGATGATCCAGCGCCAGAACGCGTGCTGGACGGGCGGCACGGTGTCGTGCAGGGCACGGGAGGTGACGAAGCTGCCCGACCAGACGACCGTGGCGAGGGCCGCGAGGGCGAGGCCGACGCCGATGGGCCGGGCGGCCGCCCTGGCGTCCGCCGCTGTGTGGGTGGGGGTCCGGTCGAGGACTGCCACGGTGTATCCCTTGCCTCCCTCCCCGCCTCGGCGGGGATGTCTCGGTGCGGTGCGGGACCACCGTGACACCCCTCAACCCATCAGGTCCATCGAATCTTTCAGCCGGATCTTTGAAGTAGAAGTGAATAATCCTTCAGGAGACGCCCTGCTCCCTCAGCGCCACGGCCACCGCCTCCGCGTCCGCGTCCTCGGCGGCCCACGCCACGTATCCGTCGGGCCTGACCAGGAGCGTCGTGCGGCGGGCGCCGCGCCACCGGGCCGGGACCGCGCGACCTGCCGCGTGCCCCGCGCCCTCCGGGGAGACGAGCACGAACGCGCCCGCGCGCAGGGCTTCGTAGAGCCGCCCTTCCTTGAGCGCGAGGTCAGGGGCCCGGCGCCCGACGAGCCGGTGGGCACCCTTCGGTGACCGGTACGCGATCCCGACGCCGGTGACCTGGCCCGCCGCCTTGGCCCGCACCGCGGGTACGCGGTTGACGAAGGCGGCGAGCGCGGCGCGGGCCGCGCGCGTCCACGGACGCTTGGCCATCGCGAGCCTGACGAGCCCGCCACTGCTGCGCAACGCCGCCTTGCCGACCGGATGCCGCTCGGATTCGTAGGTGTCCAGGAGGCTGTCCACGAGTCCCTGCGGGGCGCGGCCGTGGACCGCGGCGGCCAGTTTCCAGCTCAGGTTCGCGGCGTCCTGAAGGCCGGTGTTCATGCCCTGGCCGCCGGCCGGTGAGTGGACGTGCGCGGCGTCCCCGGCGAGGAAGACGCGGCCCACGCGATAGGCGGGCGCCTGCCGTTCGTCACTGTGGAAGCGGGACATCCAGCGGGCGTCGTGCATCCCGAAGTCGCGGCCGAGCGCCTGCCGGACGATGTCCTTGACCTCGTCGAGGCCGAGCGGCGCGCTGTCGGGGACGTCGCGCGAGCGGTCCCAGCCGATGACGCGGTGGTAGCCGTCGGCGAAGGGTGCGACGAAGGCGAAGGCGTCGCCGACGGCGTTGACGGTGAGCAGCGTCTCCGGGGGCTCTGCGAGCCTGACGTCGGCGAGGACCAGCGAGCGGATGACGGACCTGCCGGGGAAGGGCAGTCCGACCGCCTCGCGCACGGCGCTGCGCAGGCCGTCGGTGCCGACGGCGTAGGCGGCGCGCAGTGTGCCCGGCTCGTCGCCCGGGCCGCGGACCCGGAGCGTCACGCCGTCCGCGTCCTGGGTGAGTCCGGCCACCTCGGTCTCGTACGCGAAGCGCACGCCGGCGTCGACCGCGCGCCGCTCCAGGACGCGCTCGACCTCATACTGCGGGAGGACGAGAAGGTGCCGGAAGCGGGACGGCAGCCGCGAGAGGTCCAGCGAGAGCCGGTCGAAGAGGCGGAGCCTGTCGAGCGGCTCCCCCTCGGCCTCCAGCTCGTCGGCGAGGCCCCGCGCGTCCAGCTGCTCCAGGGTGCGGGCGTGCAGGACCATCGCGCGGGAGAGGTTGCTGATGCCGGGCGCCCGCTTCTCCACGAGGGTGACGGGGACGCCCGCGGCGGCGAGATCCCCGGCGAGCAGCAGTCCGGTGGGGCCGGCCCCGACCACCACGACGGTGCCGGGTCCTTCGGGGGGATTCGCGTTCTTCTTCGTGTCGCCGGTCGTGCCGTTCATGGCCGCCTCCTGATGCCAACACGTATGGGTCAACGCTTGTTGGTCAACGCTTGTTGGCCAACGTACGACTGCGCCCATGGACTGTCAACGCTTGTTGGCCAACGATTGTTGGCATAGGTTGCCGACATGACGGAAACGACCCCGGCGGCCCGCCGCTCCGACGCCACCCGCGCCGGCATCCTCTCCGCGGCCCGCGAGCGCTTCGCCGCGGACGGGTACGAGCGTGCGACGATCCGCGCCATCGCCAAGGACGCCCGTATCGACCCGTCGATGGTGATGCGCTACTACGGCAACAAGGAGGGGCTCTTCGCCGCCGCGACCTCGGTCGACCTGCGCCTGCCGGACTTCACCCGGGTGCCGAGGGCGGACGTGGGGAGGGTGCTCGTGACGCACTTCCTCACCGTCTGGGAAGGCGACGAGGTGCTCACCGCGCTGCTCCGGGTGGGCATCACCAATGAGGCGGGGGCGGAGCGCATGCGGGCCGTCTTCGGCGAGCAACTGCTGCCGGTGGCACGTGAGGTCTGCCCCGACCCGGCCGAGGCGCCGACGCGGGCGGCGCTCTGCGCGGCGCAGGTGCTCGGCCTCGCCATGACGCGGTACGTACTGCGGTTCCCGCCGTCGGCGGCGCTGACGCGGGAGGAGATCACGGACTGGCTGGCGCCGACGCTCCAGCGCTATCTGACGGCCGAACGGCCCTGATCAGGAAGCACGTCGAGGGCGCCCTCCGACGACGTCCGTACGTGGTACGGGTTCCGTACGCGGTACGGGAGTACGTCGTCGAGGGGCGCCCTCGGCGCGCATACCGAAGCTTCGGGTCAGCCCTGCTTCTGCTGCTTCCGGGACTTGTCGCCGACCATCACGAGGCCCGCGATCACCAGGAACAGCACGATGGGCGCGGCGACGTACAGGCCGAGCGTGTCGATGACGCTCAGGCCGGGGCCCGGGTCGTCACCGTCGTCGCGCGCCGCGAACGCGGGGGACGACATGAGCAGCATCATCAGCGTCGTGCCGGAGGCCAGGGCGCCGGCGCGCAGTGCGTTCTTCTTGTCCACGGTGCCAACGTAGCGAACTCCTAAACGGGGTGCGCGCCCGGGGGTGCCGTACGGGCGCCTTCACCCCGGAACACCGCCATGAGGGCGTGCAGTCGCGGAGAGGCCGCGAGGTCCTCGAGGGTGACGGGGCGTCCGGTGGCGTCGGCGACGGGCAGCCGCCAGTTGGGGTACTGGTCCCAGGTGCCGGGAAGGTTCTGCGGGCGGCGGTCGCCGACGGCGTCGGGGAGCCAGATGCCGATCATGCGGGCCGGGGTGGCGAGCAGGAAGCGGTGCACGGCGCGGATCTCGTCCTCCTCGCCGCCGATGCCGTCCGGCAGCATCCCGAGCCGGGCGAGCACCCCCAGCCATTCGTGCACGTCCGCGGCGGCCTCCGCCCGCTCCTGTGCCAGCGGCCGGGTCAGGAGGCCGAGGTCGTGGCGGAGTTGCACGTGCTCGCCGGTGAGGCGGGCGGCGGTCGGGGGCAGGTCGTGCGTGGTGGCGGTGGCCACGCAGTCGGCGCGCCAGGCGTCGGCGGGGAGCGGGCGTCCTGTGCCCTCCCAGTCCCGTTCGAACCAGAGCACGGAGGTGCCGAGCACGCCGTGCTCGCGCAGCGTCTCGCGGACGCCGGGCTCGACGGTGCCGAGGTCCTCGCCGATGACGAGGGCGTCGGCGCGGTGTGCCTCCAGGACGAGGACGGCGAGCATCGCCTCGGCGTCGTAGTGGACGTACGTCCCCTCGGTGGGCTCGCGGCCCTCGGGGATCCACCACAGCCGGAACAGGCCCATGACGTGGTCGATGCGGAGCGCGCCCGCGTTGCGGAGCAGGCCCCGCAGGAGGGCGCGGTACGGGGCGTAGCCGGACTCGGCGAGACGGTCGGGGCGCCAGGGCGGCAGGCCCCAGTCCTGGCCGCGCGCGTTGAAGGCGTCCGGCGGGGCGCCGACGGACATGTGCGGGGCGAAGTGCCGCTGCTGGGCCCAGGCGTCGGCGCCGCCGGGGTGCACGCCGACGGCGAGGTCGTGCACGAGGCCGATGTCCATGCCCGCTTCCCGCGCGGTGCGCTGGGCGGCGGCCAGCTGGGTGTCCGTGAGCCAGGCGAGGCGGCAGTGGAAGTCGACGCGGTCCATCGCCTCGCGGCGGGCGCGGGCGGTGCCGGGCGAGGCCGGGTCGCGCAGGGCGGCCGGCCAGGAGTGCCAGTCGGGGCCGTGGACCTCGGCGAGGGCGTTCCAGGTGGCGTGATCCTCCAGGGCGGTGCCCTGCTCGGCGAGGAAGGCGTTGTACGCGGCGCTGCGGCCGGGGCCGAGGGGCACCTCGTGGAGCAGCAGTTCGAGAGCTTCGCTCTTGAGGGCCCAGACCGCGTCGCGGTCGATGAGGGCGCCCTGCCGCAGCACGGAGTCCCGCAGCAGCCCGGCTTTCCGGCCCAGCTCGTCGACCCGCGCACGGGCCTCCCCCACGAGGTACGCGTACTCGGGGACCTCTTCAACTCGCAGGTGCACGGGGTCGGGGAAGCGGCGGGAGGAGGGCCGGTACGGGGAGGGGTCGCCGCCAGGACCCTCCGGCGGGCTCGGCACGGCGGCGTGCAACGGATTGACCTGCACGAAGCCGGCCCCCAGGATGCGCCCGGCCCACCCGGACAGCTCGGCGAGGTCACCGAGGTCCCCCATGCCCCAGGACCGCCGGGAGAGCATCGAGTAAAGCTGCACGAGCATCCCGTGCACCCGCCGCCCCGGCGTCTTCACACGCCGCGGAGCAACGATGAGCCACACGCTCTCCCCGCGCCGGGGCGGGGGCGGGGCGGAGGCGGGGACGGGGGCAGAGCCGGGGGTGGGTGGGGCGGCGGAGCTGGGCGTGGGGCCTGGGCCGGGCGTGGCGGCGGGGCCGGGGCCGGGGCCGGGGCCGGGGCCGGGCATGGTGGCGGAACCGGGCGTGGCGGCAGAACCAGGCGCGGGACCGAGACCGGGCATGGCGCCGGAACCGGGGCCGCGCGTGGCGTCGGAACCGGGCGTGGCGTCGGGGCCGGGCATGGCGGCGGAACCGGGTGTGGGGCCGGAGCCGGGCACGGACGCGGGGGTAGGTGGTGGGGGTTGGGTGTGGAGTCGGTGGATGCCTGGGGGGAGGGTCTCGGGGAGCGCGTCCGTGGGGGCCTCCCACTCGACCGCACCGCCGTCCTCCTCCAGTTCCACCCGCACCCGCGTCCCCGGCGGCAGCGCCGCGAGGGGCGGGGGCAGAGGTCCGTCCGTCCACGCCACCACGGTCGGTGGCAGCGGACGGGCGGCCCGCTCCGCCTCGCGCGCCGTCAGCGACGCCCGGACCGCCTGCGGGGTGCTCGCGTCCACACCCAGCGCGGCCAGGGCGGCGATCACCGCGGTGTCGGTGGCGGGGACGGTGCGCCCCGGAGACGGGGAGTAGGAGGTGGCCACGCCGTACGAAGCGGCCAGCCGGGAAAGGGGCATCAGACCCCCATGAAGTCCAGGCCCGATGCCGTGCCGGTGGAGGTCGGCTCGCTGGTCAGCGGGGCGGCGTCGGTGAGGGGCGGCTCGCTGGTCAGCGGCGCCGCGTCGGCGAGCGGGGGCTCGCTGGTGAGGGGCGGCTCGATGCAGCCGCAGGAGCAGGAGCCGTCGAGGCCCGAGTCGGGGTGGGAGACCTGTTTGGAGAGCGCGGACAGCAGAAGATTTGCGGAAGCGGCCACGTGGGAGCTCCTTTTCAGGGGGCAGGTCTCGGCAGCCCTACCCAGTGCGCGGGCGCGCAGACGTATACGTTGCCACAACGTGACCCTGGTCACACCCCTTTCCCCATACGGAAGTTGTTCCACCGGGGCCGAGCCCGCCCCGGAAGATCGGGCTCCAGCACCGCGGCCGCCGGGAAGATGTCCGCACCGACGGAACCGGGCACGGGGTTGCCGTGGGCCCGACAAGGGGCCGTCAAGGGGCCTGCCCCAGGCCCGTCGTGGGCATGCCGTGATGGCCCCGCAGAAGCGTCCCCTACCCCCTCCACCCCCCGAATCGCGCAGGTTCCGCGAAGAATCCCCCGCGCGACACCCGCCCCCGTTGACACTCCCGCCACCTCAGTGGTGGGCTCACTGGCACATGTGACGCAAGGGGCCACAAGGGCCCCGGGGGCAGAGACAGGGGCAGGAGCCGTGCAGTTGCGGCGCAGGAAGGGCGCGGCCGCCGTCGCGGTCGCCGTGATCGCGGGCGCACTCGGCAGCGCACCCGGCGCCCACGCGGCCCCGGGCGCCCCCAGCAGGCCCGGCACCCCCGTCACCCCCGTCACCCTCCCGGACGATGACACCACGGCGAGCGCTTCCCGCCTGCCGTCGGTCTGGCCGCGCCCCCAGTCGATGACCGCCTCGGGCACCGCCGTCACGATCGGCGACGAGGTCGTCCTCGTCGTCCCCCGCGGCGACCACGACCCGTACGCCCTGAAGGCCCTCCGCGACCACCTCCACGACACCGGCGCCCGGCGCGTCACCGAGGTGCGCGACGGCGACCCGTTGCCCGCGGGCAACGCCCTCGTCGTACGGGCCGGAGGCGCCGGCGCCGACCGGGCGCTGCGCTCCCTGGGGGTCCGCGAGCGCGGCGACCTGCCGAGGGGCGGGTACCGGCTCGCCGTCGGACGCGTCGAAGGACGGGACACCGTCGCCCTCGAAGGCACCGGCGAGGACGGCCTCTTCCACGGCGTGCAGACCTTGCGACAGCTCACCGGCTCCCCGGCCTCCCGCACCGTCCCCGGCGTACGGATCCGCGACTGGCCGGGCACCGCCGTGCGCGGCCTCACCGAGGGGTTCTACGGCACGCCCTGGACCCGTGAGCAGCGCCTGGCCCAGCTCGACTTCATGGGCCGCACCAAGCAGAACCGGTACCTCTACGCCCCCGGCGACGACCCGTACCGCCAGGCCCGCTGGCGCGAGCCCTACCCCGCGGACCAGCGCGCCGACTTCCGCGCCCTGGCGAAGCGGGCCGAGGCCAACCACGTCACGCTCGCCTGGGCCGTCTCGCCCGGACAGGCCATGTGCCTGTCGTCCGACCGGGACGTCAGGGACCTCACCCGCAAGATCGACGCGATGTGGGCGCTCGGCGTGCGCGCCTTCCAGCTGCAGTTCCAGAACGTCAGCTACAGCGAGTGGCACTGCGAGCAGGACGCCGGGACGTTCGGGTCCGGCCCACAGGCCGCGGCGAAGGCGCAGGCCCGGGTCGCCGACGCGGTCGCCGCGCATCTGGCCGCGCGCCACCCCGGTGCCGGGCCGCTCTCCCTGATGCCGACGGAGTACTTCCAGGACGGGGCGACGGAGTACCGCACGGCTCTCTCGAGGGCCCTCGACCGCCGGGTCGAGGTGGCGTGGACCGGTGTCGGCGTCGTCCCGCGCACCATCACGGGGCGCGAGATCGCGGGCGCCCGCGAGGCGTTCGGCCCGCACCCGCTGGTCACGATGGACAACTATCCCGTCAACGACTTCGCGCAGGACCGCATCTTCCTCGGCCCCTACACCGGCCGCGAGCCCGCCGTCGCCACTGGCTCGGCCGCCCTCCTCGGCAACGCCATGGAGCAGCCCTCCGCCTCCCGCATCCCTCTCTTCACGGCCGCCGACTACGCCTGGAACCCGCGCGCCTACCGCCCCCACGAGTCCTGGCTCGCCGCCATCGACGACCTCGCGGGCGGCGACGCGAAGGCGCGGGGCGCGCTGCGGGCCCTCGCGGGCAACGACGCGTCGTCCGTGCTCGGCGCCGACGAGTCCGCGTACCTGCGGCCGCTCATGGACGGCTTCTGGGACGCCCGTACGACGACGGACCGGGTGCGCAACGAGCGCGCCGCGAAGGCGCTGCGCGCCGCCTTCACCGTGATGCGGGAGGCCCCGCGGCGCCTGGCCGACAGCGAGCTCGGCGGCGAAGTGCGCCCCTGGATCCAGCAGTTGGCGCGCTACGGCGAGGCGGGCGAGACGGCCGTCGACCTGCTGGCCGCGCAGTCCGCCGGTGACGGTGCGGCCGCCTGGCGGGGCTCGCGCGCCCTGACGAAGCTCCAGAGGGAGCTGAAGGGGAGCGGCGTCACCGTCGGCGAGGGCGTCCTCGACCCGTTCCTCGCACGGACGCAGAAGGCGTACGCGGCCTGGGCTGGGACGGACGGGAAGCGGGCCACCTCGCACGGCGCGACGGCCCGCTTCGGCCGCGAGCGCACGCTCGCCGCGGTGACGGCGCTGACCGACCCCGGCACCGAGGGCACGGTGGAGGCGCACGTTCCGGGCGAGGGCTGGCAGCGGGTCGGCGCTCTCGCACGGAGCGGCTTCACCGAACTGGACCTCACGAAGAGGCGCGGAGGATCGCGGCACGCCGACGCGGTCCGGGCCACGGTCGCCGACGGCTCGGACGGCACCGTCCGCCACCTCGTCCCCTGGTTCGCCGACACCCCCGACGCCCGCCTGTCGCTGTCCCGCGCCGAGGCCGACGCGGAGATCGGCGGAGGCCCGCTGCGGATCTCGGCGGAGCTGCGTTCGCTGCGTCCCGGCGACGTCAGCGGCGCGCTCCGCGCGAAGGCCCCGAAGGGCATCGAGGTGAGGGTCCCCGACCGGTCGACGCTGCCGCGCGGTACGGAGGTCGACGTGCCGGTCGACGTCACGGTCCCGGCGGGCACGCGCGCGGGAACGTACGACGTCCCCCTGACCTTCGGCGACGAGACCCGCGTGCTCTCCGTCCGCGCGTTCCCGCGGACGGCGGGGCCCGACCTGGCGCGCGGCGCGAAGGCGTCGTCGTCGGGCGACGAGACGAAGGACTTCCCGGCGTCGGCGGCGGTCGACGGCGATCCGGGGACCCGCTGGTCGTCGCCGGCCGAGGACGGCGCGTGGTGGCAGGCGGAGCTCGCGGAGCCGGTACGGCTCGGGCAGGTCGTGCTGCGCTGGCAGGACGCGTACGCGGCGGGCTACCGCGTGCAGACGTCGGCCGACGGCAGGACCTGGCGCACGGCGGCGACCGTGCGGGACGGCGGGGGCGGCCGCGAGTCGGTCCGCATGGACGCGCGCGACACCCGCTTCATCCGCGTGCGGGGCGACGAGCGGGCCACGCGCTTCGGCTACTCGCTCTGGTCCGTGGAGGCGTACGCGGTCGCCGAGAGGTAGCGACCGCCACGCGTCCGCCGTACGTGTGACTTCACGTACGACACCGTACGTACGTACAACAAAGGCCCGGATCGTCGTCAGGCAGAAATGCCGTCGATCCGGGCCATCGCGTCGTCCGCGCCGAACGGCTGCAAGTACGGCAGCCAGCGCGGATCCCTATGTCCGGTCCCGATGATGCGCCACGCGAGGCCCGAGGGCGGCGCGGGCTTGTGCCTCAGCCGCCAGCCGAGCTCCATGAGGTGCCGGTCGGCCTTGACGTGGTTGCAGCGGCGGCAGGAAGCCACCACGTTGTCCCAGGCGTGCTGGCCGCCTCGGCTCTTCGGAATGACGTGGTCGACGCTGGTTGCGACGCCACCGCAGTACATGCACCGGCCGCCGTCGCGGGCGAACAGCGCCCGCCGTGTCAGCGGGACGGGCCCTCGGTAGGGGACCCGGACGAACCGCTTGAGGCGGACCACGCTGGGTGCGGGGACGGTGCGCGTTGCGCTGTGCATGAAGGCGCCGGATTCCTCGAGGCAGAGAGCCTTGTTCTCCAGGACGAGGACGAGCGCGCGGCGGAGCGGTACGACGCCGAGGGGCTCGTACGACGCGTTGAGGACCAGGACATGCGGCACGGATGCCTCCTATTACGCCGGCGGCGCGTGGCTCGCGCCGGGACGATCTGCTGCCAGTCTCCCCTCATGCCTGGTCGTAGCGCCAGCATGTCCCCGTAACGGCCTTGAAGTGTTTTCGACCACAGGGGGCGCGGCACGGGGGCGGCAATCGGCTCTGCCTGGTTCTTCCCCAGGTGAGCACCGTCTCTCCCTCGAACATCACAACGTTCCACACACAATGCCCCGTTAGTGTGGTGAGTCTGCCCGGTTCCCCCGGTTCCGCTTCGATGGCGGTCCTTCGTTCGCCGGGCAGGCCGCGATACCTGGAGGTACCTGCCGTGTTCTTGTCCGTCCTGTCGGCAGCCGGAACGGACCCGGACGACCCGCAGAAGTCCAAGCCGCCGACGCTCGAGGACGCTCAGGAGAGCGCCACGAACGCGGCGAGCTGGGTCGAGCAGAACTGGTCCACGTGGCTCGGCATCGGTCTGCGCATCGTGCTGATCGTCGCGATAGCCGTCGTCCTGCGCGTCCTGGTGCGCCGCGCCATCACCAAGCTCATAGACCGCATGAACCGCACGGCGCAGGCCGTGGACGGCACCGCGCTCGGCGGGCTCCTGGTGAACGTGGAGCGCCGCCGTCAGCGTTCGCAGGCGATCGGCTCGGTCCTGCGCTCGGTGGCCTCGTTCCTGATCCTCGGCACGGCCGGGCTCATGGTCCTCGGCACGTTCGAGATCAACCTGGCGCCGCTGCTCGCCTCCGCGGGTGTGGCGGGCGTCGCGATCGGCTTCGGCGCGCGCAACCTCGTCACCGACTTCCTGTCCGGCGTCTTCATGATCCTGGAGGACCAGTACGGCGTCGGCGACTCGATCGACGCGGGCGTGGCTTCGGGCGAGGTCATAGAGGTCGGCCTGCGCGTCACGAAGCTGCGCGGCGACAACGGCGAGATCTGGTACGTCCGCAACGGCGAGGTCAAGCGCATCGGCAACCTCTCCCAGGGCTGGTCCACGGCGGGTGTCGACGTGACGGTCCGCCCGGACGAGGACCTGGAGAAGGTGAAGGCGACGCTGGCGGAGGTCGGCGAGGCCATCGCGAAGGACGAGCCGTGGAACGAGCGGCTGTGGGGCCCGGTGGAGACCCTGGGCCTGGACAGCGTCCTCCTCGACTCGATGGTGGTCCGCGTCTCCGCGAAGACGATGCCGGGCAAGTCCCTGGGCGTGGAGCGGGAGCTGCGCTGGCGCATCAAGCGGGCGTTCGACGAGGCGGGCATCCGCATCGTGGGCGGCCTGCCGCTCGCGGTGCAGGAGGACGCCGCGGACCCGTCGGCGGGCATGGCGGCGCCGTCCGCGTACGCGTCGGCGACGTCTCCGCAGTCGTTGGCCGCGTCCCCGATACCTCCGCCGCCGCCGAACCTTTCGAAGTAGGCACGGGGTCCCCCCGGCCTCCTCTGTCAGAACCAGTGGAGGCAGTGCGGGTCGCGCTCGGTGCGGAAGAGGGCGTCGGCCCGGGCGGCCGCGTCCGGGTGGTGGGCCCGGACGTGTCCGGCGCGCACGAGCGTGCTCGGGGCGGTCCCGCCGAGGTAGAGCGAGCCGAGGTCGCGTACGTCGAGCGACAGGTCGGGCTCTTGGTCCGTCGGCACGCAGTCGCCCTTCCCGTCCCGGACGGTCAGCGCATAACGCTCCTGCCTGTTCGCGCGCCCACGCCCGTGCCCGTGCCCGTGCTCGTGCTCGTGCTCGTGCTCGGAGAGGAACGGGTCCTCGACGTCCAGGACGAGCTCGCCGTCCGCACCCCAGCCGCGCGCGGTCAGAGCACGCGGTACGTCGAGGAGGCGCACCCAGAGCCAGTCGGTGTCCTCGCTCACCTCACCGGCGCGGAAGTCCGCGAGCTGCCACCGCAGCGGATGGTCGGGCGGCACGTGCTTGAACACGACCCGGGAGACCAGGTCGTGTCCGAGCACGAAGCGGGCCAGGGCGGTGAAGACGGCGTCGTCGTGGGCGATGGCCTCGTCAACGGTCAGGACCTGGCCACCGCCGGGCTCGCCGGACTCGCCGGGCTCGCCGAGTGAGTAGCTTGCGTATCCGTCCGGGACGCCGTCGGCGTCGCGGTGGACGGCGACGTAGCGTGGCGCGGGCGAGATCGGGGGCTGTCCGGCGCGCCGTTCCCACCAGCGGTGGGGCCGGGACAGGGCGCCGGGCCGGGCGCGGCGGTACCGGTCGTAGACGTCTTCGAGGATGTCTCCGCAGGCGTCGCGGCGCAGTACGTCGACGGAGCCGCCGTCGGCCGTGACGGCGTTCCGCGCCGCGCGGGGCTCGGCGAGGGGGGCGGCGTGGGGCACGGTGAGACGGGTCGTACGGGTGGCGGGGCCGTATCCGAACCTGCCGTAGATCGTGGCCTCGGAGGCGAGCAGCACGGACAGGATCTCCCCGCTGTCCCGCATCCCGGTGAGCTGATGCCGCATCATCGCGCTGAGCACGCCCCGGCGCCGGTGCGTGGGCAGCACGCCGACGGCCGTCACGCCGGGGGCGGGGACGAGGGCGCCGCCGGGGAGGGTGAGCTCGAAGGAGTGCGCGGCGGCGGTCCCGACGGGCCGCCCGTCCTCGGCCAGCGCGAGCAGCCCCCGCCCCATCTCGAGCGCCGACCACCAGAGCCCGCCGCCGTCGACCGGAGTTTCCGGGAACCTCCCGAACGCGGCGTGGACGGTGTCGACGAAGACTTCGAGGTCGTCGTCGGTGGTGGTGCGGATCTCCATGGGCGCGACAGCTTCCTCGTACAGGGACATGTGTCCGCCTAGAGTGCAGGAACCCCCTGTGGCCAGGGCAAACGATTTACGGCCGACGTGCCCGCCGGCCCTCGTGGTCCATCGCGCTGTCGCTGTTCCGGTGACTCTTACGGCGCTCAAAGTGGTTGATCAGCTGATTGACAAGAGCAATCAACAGTGTTGCCAGCAGCGCCGGAAGCCAGGGGTGTTCGACGTGGAGCCCGGGTGTGAAGTGTTCCACGAGCAATGCCCCCAGAAAATTCGTCGCCGCGGAGATCGCCAGGTCCGCACCGCGTCCGGCCCTGCCGGACCTAGCTGTCAGGCGCAGTGCGAGACGTACAGGGACGGCGAATACAACCGCGAGCAGGCCACAGGGCAGGGACAGCGCGACTGCCCAGAAGAGAGAGCTGACGCTGTCAACCTCGATCACGTTACTGGAGAGGAAGGCGACAACCAGGACGCCTGCCAGCATCACCATGACCAGGCCGGCGAGGACGCCGATCCCGAGGGCCGTCATGCCGAGGGCGGCAGACACCTTCTCAGGTCTGGACAGGGAGGCCCAGGTGGGTTCGTCACTGGGCGGCTGGGACTCCACGGTGCGTCTCCTTCAGTCTCAGAGAGCGATCAGCGGGTTCGCATGTGCGAGGTTCTTGGCGCGCGTTGAGTCGTCCAGGTCATCGAATATTCCGTAATGGCGCGGCGGTTGGCGTCGGGTTCACTGGCCGGTTCACTCGCCGGTTCATCGCCGGTTCACTCGCCGGTTCGCTGGCGGGGTAAAGCCTATGCAGGGATTCCGCACAGTTCGAGACGGAATTTACGATATGGCGACAGGGGTTCCCTTCCACCCTCGGGGCGCCCGGCTCGGGGCGAGCGGGTCCGCGTCCTCCGCGGTCAAGATCTCCCGAGTCACGGGTCTGTCCCAGTGAGGCGCGCGAGAGCGCGGGCGCCGAGTGGTCGCGGGAACCATCGCTCCCGACCCCCGCCGCCCGGCCTCACCCCCGTACGACGGCCCCCGTCCGGGGCCCAACTCCCCCACCCGGCTCCCCCGCCGCACGGCGATGCGTGTAACAGGGGTGTATTGGCGCGGAGTTGTCTGGAACGGGTGTGCGGTCGTGTCCGGTCCTGGTGTTCAGAAACGTTCACCTACTGACGTCTGCCGGAGCGGCCGGCGCCCCATCCGATCCTGAGGGACAAACAATGCGCGTTCGCAAGCTCACCTTCGTGGCCCTGGCCGTCGCCGCCGGCCTCTCGCTGACGGCCTGCAACGACGACGACGTCACGGGCCGGGGCGACACGTCGTCCGCGGCCTCCGAGTCCTCCTCGGGCAGCGATGGTTCGGGGTCGGGCGGCACGGAGTCGGACTCCGCCGGGAAGGATGGCGGGCAGAGCGCGGACGCCGGATCCGGCTCCGGCTCCGGCTCCGGCTCCGGTGCGAACGGCAAGGCGGGCAAGTGCCGTACCGACGACCTGGACATCACCGCTCAGGACGGCACCGTCGGCGGCGACACCGAGGGCACCGTGGCCGTGACGTTCAAGAACGGTGGCAGTGACTGCGCCCTGAACGGCTATGCGGGTGTCGATCTGAAGACCAGCGCGGGCGATCTGTCCGCCAAGCGCAGCGGCGGTGCGTCCGACCCGATGGTCCTCAAGGCCGGCGAGTCCGTGTCCTTCGGCGTCACCTACCCGGTGAACGACTCCGGCGGCTCCGGCGTCAAGGTCAGCGCCCTCGTCGTGACCCCTCCCGGCGAGACCAAGTCGGTCAGCGTGGAGTGGCCGGGCGCCGGCTCGCTGCCCGTCACGGAGGGCGGCGGCACCCCGGTCAAGGTCGGCCCGATGGGCAGCGCCGGTCAGGGTGGCGCGAGCTGAACCGCACGACTTCGGTCGGGCGGTGACGTTGATGGTTGCCGGGGCCGCCCGGTGTTTTGCGGAGTGTGGCGGTTCCGGGCCGGGAGTAAAGGGCGCTCCCTGCGGTCGCGTCGGCTGCGCCGATTCCGCTGCGCTCCACCCTTGACTCCCGTCCCTGCACCGCACGTGAACCTTGACCCGGACGGCCAGGGGTGGGGGCGACGGGGGCCGCTGGGTGGGTCATTCCCTTTCGTTGCCGGGTGCGGACCGGTCCAACGTGGGTGGCCGCCACGGTTCGCGGCCTCGCCAGCTGCGCGGCGTCGCTGCTCGGGTCATCGGCTCGCGTTGCCGGGTGCGGCCCGTCCCAACGTGAGTCGCCCTCACGGTTCGGGGTGGGTCATCGGCTCTCGTTGCCAGGTGCGGGCCGGTCCGACGTGGGCGGGGGTGAGGGTCGGTCTGCCGAACGGTTCGGGCCGTCCCCTCCGGCACCTACTTTCGGAAAGTTGCGAATGGACTCACCGCGCGCCCCCCTCGGTAGGCCGAATGCGCCCCCCGGCATGCGGGCTTGCCCGCCCGGCTCGGGTGTACGGACCGGGATCATTGCGTGCCCGGGCGCTGTGGGCGTGGCCGCTCTCGATTCGCGTACTGAGAGGGGGCGTCCGAGAACTCAGCGGGTCGCCCACGCCTCAGTGGGGAGGAAGCTCACGGGGGCGTTCATGGCGTCGGCGGGGAGGAACACCGGCCGCGTGAGCAGCCGGTCACCCGCCCGCTGTACGCAGACCACCATGCCGAGGCTCACGGACCCGGGTTCACCGAGGTGCGCGTAGAACAGCTCCGAGAAGGGCTCACGGATCTCGGAGCGGTCGACGATCCACTGTTCGAGGTCCGAGGGCACGCGGCCCACCAACGCCGTTCCGTCCGCGAAGACTTGAGGGCCTCTGAGGGCATCGACCGCGATGCCCCGCAACCGCTCCTCCAAGCCGTAGTAGAGCGTCAGCCCGAGGCCCCAGCACTCCCCTTTGACCGTGCCGTACCGGTCCTGCGACAGAGCCGCACGCGTGTGGTGCTGGGGACTCCGCGCGATGCCGCCGAGTGCGGCGGTGACGTCGTCGGGCCGCATCCGAAGCGCAGCGGGCCCACGCTTTCGAACGGTTCCAGCGCCCATCGCCGCCGCGCGCTGTCCGGCAACACGTCCCACACACCCCACCGGTCGTACATCCGCTTGCTCCTTCTTTCAGACGTCAGGGGGTGGGGGCGGAGTCAGAGGGGGAGCGGCGGCGTTTGCGGGCGGCGGCCACCAGGCCCGCGCCCAGCGCGATCGACGCACCGCCGATGCCGAGCGTCCAGCTCGACGCGGCGTCGCTGCCGGTCGCGGCGAGCGAGGCATCGGTTCGGGCGTCCGATTCGGTCGCGGTGTTCGTGCCGGGAGCGGTATGCGTGCCCGGTGCGGCGTTCCTGCCAGGTGCGGTGTTCGTGCCGGGGCCGGTGGTCGGGGTGCGGTCCGCGGCCGGTGCGGAGGTGGCGTTCCCGGGCGTGGGAGCGGGGAGGGTTGCCGTGCCCCCATCGTGTTCACCGGGAGGGGCGTCCTCGTCCTGGCCCTCGGTACCCTCGCCACCGCCTGCGGGATCCTGTTCCTCGCCCTGGCCGTCGTCGCCGGGCCGCTCGCCCTCGCCTTGGCCGCCCTCGCCGGGCTCTTCGCCGCCTTCGTCGGGGGCCACGATCTCCGAGGAGACCCAGTAGGCGGGGTCGGACTGGACGGCACCCTTGCAGTCGGTGACCACCGGGCCCAGGTAGAACACGGTGAGCGGGGCGTTCTTACCGGCGCGGGCCCGGACGGGGATGGTGGTGGTGCCCGTAGGGAACGACAGGCCCTCCAGCAGAAGGAGGTCCATGTCGCTCATCTCGGGGTCACTGTCGAGTTGTGCGTCATGCCATGCGCCGTCGAACCAGGCCTGGACCTGAACATCGCCTTGGGACACGGGGAGTACATCGGTGTTGACGGCCAGGTCCAGCTCCCAACCAACCAGCTCTCCGCCCGAGTTCACGATGACGACAGTGAATTCATGCCAGTCGCCACCCACCTCGAAAGTGGCCGGGACTCCCTCCAGCGTGAGCCTCGGGGGTTCAACGGCACGACTCTCCGGCGCCCGGGAATCCTGGGGGACCTGGGGGACCTGGGGGACCTGGGGCGCTTGAGACGCTTCGGGTGCATCAGGTGCCTGGGGTGCTTCAAGTGCTTGCGGTGATTGGGGTGCTTGGGGCTCTTCAGGAGCGGTAGTCGGGGCCTTGGGCGCAGGAGCATCGGTCGGAGACGGGTCGGCCGGCGCCTCGTCCCGCTCCGCCAGGTCGTCCGACAGGCCCTGCCCCGGTTCCTCCCGCAGGCCCTCCCTCGGCTCCCCCGACAGTTCCTCCCGCGCCTCCTCCTCCGCCGGATCCGCGTCCGGCGCCGTCACAGCCGCGGCGGAAGACTCGCTCGCCGCCGCGGGTGCGGCCCCCAGGGCCGTCGGGGCCGCTGCCGCGACGACAGCTATCGCGGCCATGCGCATCAGTTTCACTACGTCGTCCCTTGCGTGCCGTGGGTGGTGCCGGGCTTCAGCCTCCAAGCCCCCGGCACGCCGGAGTAGAGGTGGCCGACTAATGGGGCCATAAGCGGTATCTATAAGTACGCACCCCTCGCACCTCTCCGCCCGATACGCGCCGACCGAACTGCACCCCCTGCAACGCCCGCCCCCTGCACATAACGACTTGGTTGCCGGGGTGGCGTCCGCTATTGACGCCTCATTCACGCCAGCCGTACGGTCCTCACGAATTGGAAAGTTTCCTAACAGTTAGCGGCGGCCGTTACCGTACGGGCAGCTGAGAGGCAGGTGTCGTGATGGCAACAGGCAGCACCCCGGGCGCCCCGGGCACCCCCCGCGTCCTGCGCGCCATGAACGACCGCGCCGTACTCGACCTCCTCGTCGCCCACGGCCCCCTCACCCGCACCCGCATCGGCGAGCTGACCGGCCTCTCCAAGCCGACGACCTCCCAGCTCCTCGGCCGTCTCGAAGCCGCCGGGCTCGTCCACACCACCGGCAGCCTCAGCGGCCGCCCCGGCCCCAACGCCCTGCTGTACGAGATCGACCCCGGCGCGGGACACGTCGCCGCCCTGTCCGCCGACCCCACGGGAATCAGCGCCCTCGTCGCCGACATCACCGGCACCGTGCTCGGCAGGGAGCGCGTGGAGGCCGACGCCGTCGCCGAGGACGTCCGCCACCGCACCGCCCAGCTCGTCGCCGAGGCCGTCGACGGCGCCCTGCGTCAGGCGGGGCTCGGCCACGAGGACCTGCGGGCCGCCGTCATCGGCACCCCCGGCGCCATCGACCCGCACACCGGCCAACTGCGGTACGCCCCGCACCTGCCGGGCTGGCACTCGCGGACGCTGCGCGACGATCTCGCCGCCGTCCTCGGCACGCCGGTGGTCATCGAGAACGACGTGAACCTCGCCGCGGTCGCCGAGCAGTACGAGGGCGCCGCCCAGGACTTCGACAACTACGTGCTGACCTGGCTCGACGAAGGCGTCGGCGCCGCCATCGTGCTCGGCGGCACCCTGCTGCGCGGCGCGACCGGCGGCGCCGGCGAGATCGGCTACATGCCGCTGCCCGGCGCGCCGCTGGTGCGCGGCGGATCCGCCGGAAGCGGCTCGCCGAGCGGCGGCGGCGACGGGGGCTTCGAAAGCCTCGTCTCCGCGTACGTCGTACGTGAACTCGCCGGCGGCGGCGCGACCCTGTCCGAGGTGATGGCCGACGACGCCGCGCTCGGCGAGGTCGCCCGGCGCATCGCCACCGGCATCGCCGCGGTCGTCGCCGTCGTCGACCCCGAACTCGTCGTACTCTCCGGCTCGGTGGCCCACGCGGGCGGCGACAAGCTGCGCATCAAGGTCGAGGAAGAGCTCACCGGGCTCGCCCTGCCCCGCCCGCACATCCGCATCAGCGAACTCGACGGCGACCCGATCCTCACCGGCGCCCTGCGCTCCGCCCTCACCCAGGCCCGCGACCGGATCTTCGACACGGCCTGAGGCCCCCCTGCTCCCCTGGTACCGCACCACCTCAACCTCCGCTCCCCGCCCCCGTAAAGGAAGTCCGCCATGCCGCGATGGCGCATGCCCACCTGCGCGTCCGCGGCGCTCGCCGCAGCCGGTCTCTTGCTCTCCGGCTGCGCCAACCCGAGCGTCGGCAGCGCGAACGACGACCCGACGAAACCGGTCACCCTGAAGTTCTGGCACGGCTGGGCCACGCCCGGCGAGGTCAAGGCCGTCAACGACGGCATCGACCGGTTCGAGAAGCTGCACCCGAACATCCACGTGAAGGCCACCGGGAACGTCTCCGACGAGACCATCAACCAGGCCCTGCGGGCGGGCGGTGACAAAGCCCCGGACGTGGTGTCCTCGTTCACCACCAACAACGTGGGCCAGTACTGCGACTCCGGGATGTGGGCGGACCTCGATCCGTTCATGCGGAAGACCGGCCTCGACAAGCACAAGACCTTCCCCAAGACGCTCCTCGACTACACGAGCTACCACGGCAACCAGTGCGCGCTGCCGCTGCTCGCGGACGCCTTCGGCATGTACTACAACAAGGACGCCTTCGACGAGGCGGGGATCGAGCGGCCGCCGCGCACGATGTCCGAGTTCGAGGAGGCCGCCGAGAAGCTGACCGTGCGCGGCGGCAAGGGCTCGTACAAGCGGGTCGGGTTCATGCCCAACTTCCGCTTCTACCAGAACAGTCCGGACCGGCTCTTCGCCCAGTGGGGGCCGACGTACTTCGAGGGCGACGGCGACTCGCGGCTCGCGAAGGATCCGTCCACGTACAAGTTCTTCAAGACCACGGCACAGCTCGCCGACGCGCAGGGCGGGTTCAACGACCTCGAGAAGTTCCGGATGACGTTCGGTGACGAGATGTCCAGCCAGAACGCCTTCCTGACCCAGAAGGTCGCGATGCATCTGGACGGCGAGTGGCGCGGGCTGATGCTGAAGGACGCCAAGGCCAGGTTCAACTGGGACGTGGCGCCGCTGCCCGTCCCCGACGACCAGGCCGAGACGTACGGCCGCGGATTCATCACCGGCACCGTCGCCGGCATCGCGCACAGCAGCAAGCACCAGAACGCCGCCTGGGAGCTGGTGCGGTTCCTGACCGCGGACACGAAACAGGTCGTGAGCTTCGCGAACGCCATCCACAACGTGCCCTCGACGTTCGCGGCGCTCAAGTCGCCCGACCTGGACGCCGACCCGACCTTCCGAACCTTCTTCGACATCCTGGAGAACAAGCACAGCAAGGCCCTGCCGCCCTCCGTCAACGGCGGCGCGTACGTCGTCTCGCTGATGGACTTCGCGTACTCCGTGGAGGCCGGGCGCGTCCCCGATCTGCGCAAGGGCCTGAAGAAGCTCGACGAGCAGATCGACGCCGACACCCTCCAGTCGAAGAGCTGAAGAGCTGAGGACCCCGACCCATGGCACTGTCCCTCTCCAACCCCGCGCGCCGCAGACTGCGCACGCTCGGGTTCCTGTCCCCCTGGCTGGTCGGCTTCAGCGTCTTCTTCGCGTACCCGCTGATCGCCACCGTCTACTTCTCCTTCATGCACTACAACCAGATCAAGGAGCCCACCTTCGTGGGCTTCAGGAACTGGAAGTACGTGTTCGAGCAGATGCCCCTGTTCGGTCCCGCCCTGTGGAACACCCTCTGGCTCGTCGTGATCATGGTGGCGGTGCGCGTGGTCTTCGGGCTCTCGCTCGGGCTGCTGATCACGAAGATCAAGACGGGGGTGGGCTTCTTCCGCACCGCCTTCTACATCCCCTACCTCGCTCCCCCGGTGGCCGCCACCGTCGCCTTCGTCTTCCTGCTCAACCCGGGCTCGGGCCCGGTGAACGAGATCCTCGGCGCCGTCGGCCTCTCCGGGCCCAACTGGTTCAACGACCCGGACACCGCCAAGCCCTCGCTGGTGCTGCTCTCCCTGTGGGGCATCGGCGACCTGATGGTGATCTTCATGGCCGCGCTGCTCGACGTACCGAAGGAGCAGTACGAGGCCGCCGACCTGGACGGCGCGGGAGCGTGGGCGAAGTTCCGCTACGTGACGTGGCCGTCGATCACGCCGATCGTGATGTTCGCGGTGGTCACGGGCGTCGTGCAGACCATGCAGTACTACACGCAGGCCCTGGTCGCGGGGAAGGTCGCCTCCGGCGTCAACATCGGTCCCGGCTCGGTCATCCAGCCCGGCTACCCGGACCACTCGACCCTCACGGTCCCCCAGCTCGTCTACCAAATGGGCTTCCAGAACTTCAACACCGGTGCCGCGTGCGTGCTCTCGCTCGTGCTCTTCGCCATCGCCATGGCCGTGACCATGCTCCTGATGCGCAAGCGTTCCGGGCTGCTCTCGGCGGAGGACTGAGGACTTTCGATGACTTCCACGACTCTCAGCGCGCCCGCGTCGGCGTCGACGCCCGAACGGACCTCCCCGAACCGGGGGCCCGCCGCCGCCCGCGCCCGCCGCAAGCGGATCCTGCACTGGATCGCCGTGCACAGCGTCGCCATAGCCGTCGCGCTGCTGTTCCTCCTGCCGTTCGTCTTCGTCTTCCTGACGTCGGTGATGAGCGACTCGCAGGCCATGAGCGGCGACCTGTGGCCCGACTCCTGGCACTGGTCGAACTACAAGGCCGTCTTCGAGACGCCGGGCTTCCTCGACTGGTGGCGCAACTCGCTCCTGTACGCGGGGCTCGGCACCCTCTTCACGGTCTGCTCGGCGATCCCCGTGGCGTACGCGCTCGCCAAGTTCCGCTTCCGCGGCCGGCGCACCGCGATGCTGCTCGTCATCTCGACGATGATGCTGCCGCCGCAGGTCATCGTGATCCCGATGTACCTGGTGTGGGCGCAGCAGTTCCATCTGTCGGGCACCTTGTGGCCGCTGATCATTCCGATGGCGTTCGGTGACGCCTACTCGATCTTCCTGCTTCGGCAGTTCCTCCTCACCATCCCCAAGGAGTACATCGAGTCGGCGAAGGTCGACGGCTGCGGCGAGTTCCGCACCATGGTGAAGATCGTGGTGCCGATGGCCAAGCCCGGCATCGCCGCCATCGCGCTCTTCCAGTTCTTCTACTGCTGGAACGACTACTTCGGACCGCAGATCTACGCGGCACAGAACCCCGGCGCCTGGACGCTGAGTTACGGCCTCGAGTCGTTCAAGAGCGCCCACGCCGTCAACTGGAACATGACCATGGCCGCGACGCTGCTCGTCATGGCCCCCGTCATCATCGTTTTCTTCTTCGCACAGAAGGCCTTCGTCGAAGGCGTCACCCTCACCGGAGTAAAGGGCTGAGAACCGATATGAAGCTCGCAGTGGTCGGCGGAGGGTCGACCTACACACCCGAACTCATCGACGGCTTCGCGCGGTTGAGGGACACCCTGCCGATCGAGGAGCTGGTCCTCGTCGACCCGGCGGCCGACCGCCTGGAGCTGGTGGGCGGCCTCGCGCGGCGCATCTTCGCCAAGCAGGGCCACCCGGGCCGCATCGTCACCACGTCCGACGTCGACGCGGGCGTCGCGGACGCCGACGCCGTGCTGCTCCAGCTGCGCGTCGGCGGGCAGGCCGCCCGCAACCAGGACGAGACGTGGCCCCTGGAGTGCGGCTGCGTCGGCCAGGAGACCACCGGCGCCGGCGGTCTGGCGAAGGCGCTGCGCACGGTGCCCGTCGTCCTCGACATCGCCGAGCGCGTGCGCCGCACCAACCCGAACGCGTGGATCATCGACTTCACCAACCCCGTGGGCATCGTCACGCGGGCGCTGCTCCAGGCCGGGCACAAGGCCGTCGGCCTGTGCAACGTCGCGATCGGTTTCCAGCGGAAGTTCGCGAAGCTTCTCGACGTCGCACCCGGCGAGATCCACCTGGACCACGTGGGCCTCAACCACCTGACGTGGGAGACGGGCGTACGCCTCGGGGGCCCGCAGGGCGCCGACATCCTGCCGAAGCTGCTCGCCGAGCACGGGGACGCGGTCGCCGAGGACCTGCGCATGCCGCGCGCGATCGTCGACCGGCTCGGCGTCGTCCCCTCGTACTACCTGCGCTACTACTACCAGCACGACGCCGTCGTCGAGGAACTGCGGACCAAGCCGTCGCGCGCCGCCGAGGTCGCCGAGATGGAGAAGCAGCTCCTGGAGATGTACGGCGACCCGGCGCTCGACGAGAAGCCGGAGCTGCTCGCCAAGCGCGGCGGCGCCTTCTACTCGGAGGCGGCCGTCGACCTCGCGGCCTCGCTGCTCGGCAACGGCGGCAGCCCCTACCAGGTGGTGAACACCGTCAACAACGGCACGCTGCCGTTCCTGCCCGACGACGCGGTCATCGAGGTGCAGGCCGCGGTGGACGGCTCGGGGGCGAAGCCGCTGCCCGTGCCGCGGCTCGACCCGCTGTACGCCGGGCTCATCGCGAACGTCACCGGCTACGAGGACCTGGCACTCCGGGCCGCCGTGCACGGTGGCCGCGAGCGTGTCTTCAAGGCGCTGCTCGCCCACCCGCTGGTCGGGCAGTACGCGTACGCGGAGCAGCTCACCGACAGTCTCATCGCGCACAACCGGGAGCACCTGGCGTGGGCGTAGGCACGAGCGTGCTCGCGATCGACGCGGGCAACAGCAAGACCGACGTCGCGGTGGTCGCGGCCGACGGACGGATCGTCGGCACGGCACGCGGCGGCGGGTTCCAGCCGCCGCAGGTCGGCGTCGAGACCGCGGTGGACATCCTGGCGGAGGCGGTGACGCGCGCCCTCGCGGAGGCGGGCGCCGACTCCGTCGGGCACGTGTCCGCCTGCCTCGCCAACGCCGACCTGCCCGTGGAGGAAAGGGAGTTGGCGGACGCCCTGCGCCGGCGCGCGTGGGGCCCCTCGGTCGACGTGCGCAACGACACCTTCGCGATCCTGCGCGCCGGGCTCCGCGAGGACGCCGAGCCGCGCGGGGTCGCCGTGGTCTGTGGCGCGGGCATCAACTGCGTCGGCATGCTCCCTGACGGGCGCACCGCCCGCTTCCCCGCCATCGGCCGGATCTCCGGCGACTGGGGCGGGGGCGGCGCCCTCGCCGAGGAGGCGCTCTGGTTCGCGGCACGTGCCGAGGACGGCCGGGGCGAGCCGACCGCGCTGCGGGAAACGCTGCCCGCGCACTTCGGACTGCCGTCCATGTACGCGCTGATCGAGGCACTGCACCTGGGGGGCATCGCCCCCGTGCGGCGGCACGAGCTGACGCCGGTCCTGTTCGCCACCGCTGCCGCGGGCGACGCCGTGGCCCGCTCCGTGGTGGACCGGATGGCCCAGGAGGTCGCCACCATGGCGACGGTCGCCCTGGACCGGCTCGACCTGCTGAACGAGGAGGCCCCTGTACTGCTCGGCGGGAGCGTCCTCGCCGCGCGCCACCCGCAACTGGACGACGGAGTGCGGGCGTTGCTCGCCGATCGGGCGCCCAAGGCGGTGCCGCGGGTCGTCGTCGCACGTCCCGTGCTCGGCGCGGCGCTCCTCGGTCTCGACCAGGTGGGGGCGCCGGCCGAGGTGCACGCGCGCGTGCGGGCCCATTACGAGGACGGCGCGCGCGGCTGACTGAAGTGCTTCCCGTCCGCGCCGTGGCGCGCGGGCGGGAACCGAACGCCCCCCAATCTCGTGTTCCAGAGCGGGGATACGCACAAGATCGAGTCAATGCCTGTGCGGATGTCGGTCCCTGCGGCAATACTTGCGGCCGTGCACTTCCCGCTCCGCGCGCGCCGGGCGGAGACCAGCGTCCGATGACCGAGGGGGAGGTCGAGGCAAGGTGACACATCCGCCGAACGGCGGCGCGGTGCCGTCGGGCCCGCCCGTGCAGGCACCGGCCGTGCCCGCGCAGGCTCCGGAGCGGCCCGCTCCGACGATGCCGACCGTGCCGCCCCAGGCGCCGGGCGCCCCGGCCGCGCCGCCCGCTGCTCCGCGCCGCACCGCCTGGTCCGAGGGCGTCGACCGGGTGCGGGCCGCGGCGACCACGGAGCCGGGCAGGCTGCGGATCATCGGCGCGCTCCTCGCGCTGCTCGTCGTCGCGTTCGGCGCGGTCACCACCTGGCAGATGACGGAGCGCTCGGCCGCCGCGGACGACGTGCTCGGCCGCAGCCAGCCGCTGAGCGCCGACGCGGCCGCCATCTACCGCTCGCTGGCCGACGCCAACACCGCGGCGTCCAGCGGGTTCCTCGCGGGCGGCCAGGAACCGGCCGCCGTCCGCGCGCGGTACGAGCGGGACATCGAGCGGGCCTCCGAGAAGCTGGCGACCGCCGCGTCGAACGCGGGCGCGGACTCGTCGTCGGCGACCGCGGTGGGCAAGCTGAACAGGCTCCTGCCCGAGTACACGGGCCTGATCGAGCGCGCCCGCGCCAACAACCGTCAGGGCCTGCCGCTGGGCGGCGCCTATCTGCGGTACGCGAACGACAAGATGCAGACGCAGATGCTCCCGGCCGCCGAGAAGCTCTACAAGGCGGAGAACGAACGTCTCAGCTCCGACTACGGCAACGCGAAGCCGTACCCCTGGTTCGCGATCGTCCTCGGTGTCCTCGCGCTGGCCGCGCTCGGCTGGGCGCAGCACCGCAACTACCGCCGTACGAACCGGGTGTTCAACCACGGTCTGCTCGCCGCGACCGCGGCCGCCACGGTCGTGCTGCTCTGGCTCGTCGTCGGCCACACCTTCGCGCGCTCGGGGCTCAACGACTCGTACGACAACGGCGTGCGTTCCCTGAACGTCCTCAACGACGCCCGGATCAGCTCCCTGAAGGCGCGCGGCAACGAGAACCTGACCCTGGTCAGCCGCGGCGCCGAGACCACCGAGGTGGCCGGCAAGTCGGAGGACAAGTTCGACGTCGCCTACCGCGCGCAGATGAAGCAGCTGGGCGGCGCCGACAGCGGCCTGCTCGGCAGGGCCGCCGACCTCGCCGACGACTCGGAGGGCGGGAACCCGGTCGCCGAGGCCGCGAAGAACGTGGGCGTCTGGAAGGACCGCCACAAGGTGGCCCGCTCCAGCGACGACTCCGGTGACTACCAAGGGGCGCTCGACAAGGTCATCGGCTCCAAGGGCGACGAGCCGACCGGCGAGTGCTTCGACAACGTGGACGCGGCCCTCGACCGGGCCCTGGCGCACGAACAGCGCGAGTTCCAGCAGGCGGCGAAGGACGGCAGGGGTGCCATGAGCGGCCTCGCCGTCGGCGCCGCCGTCCTCGCGGTCCTCGCCGCGGCGGGCGCCGTCCTCGGCATCGGCCGCAGGCTTTCGGAGTACCGGTGATGGAGTCAGAGGTGAGAGGGGGCGCGCAGACGATGCGGACGCGACGCGGCACGGCCAGGCTGCGCGGCTGGGGCGGTGTGGGCACGATGGGTCTTGCCTGCGCCGTGGCGGGATCGCTCGTCCTGGTGCTGCCGGACAGGGGCGACAGAGGGGACGACGGCGTACGGCGCGGTCCGGGCTCGACGGTGGCCGCGCCCGCGCGTGCGGACGCCGACGACTGCAACGACCGCAGTCTGAGCCCGTCCCCCAAGGACGGCCCGACGATCGAGAAGATCAGGAACCGCGAGGTCAAGAAGCTGATCGTCGGCGTCGACCAGAACAGCTACCGGTGGGGCTACCGCGACCCGAACAAGAAGGGCGGCGAGCTGGAGGGCTTTGACATCGACCTCGCGCGCGAGATCGCCGAGGAGATCTTCGGCGACCGCGACGCCGTCGTCTTCCGTGCCATACCGACCAACGAGCGCATCCCCGCGATCCAGAGCGGCCAGGTCGACATGGTCGTCCGCACGATGACCGTCAACTGCGAGCGCCTGAAGGACGTCGACTTCTCCACCGGGTACTTCGAGACGGGCCAGCAGGTCCTCGCCCCCAAGAAGTCCGACATCACGGGGTACGACCCGTCGCTCACCGGCAAGAAGATCTGCACCGCCGCCGGCTCCATCGCCGAGGACGAGCTCAAGAAGAAGAACTACTCCGCCGACATCTCCACCACCGTGCCCAACCAGCTGGACTGCCTGGTGCGGCTCCAGCTCGGCGAGGTGGACGCCGTGGTGACCGACAGCGCCCTCGCCGCGGGCCAGGCCGCACAGGATCCGACGGTCGAGCTGAAGGGCAAGGAGCCGTTCACCACCGAGCACTACGGCGTGGCGATGAAGAAGGGCTCGGACGACCTGGTCCGCCGGGTCAACAAGGTCCTCGACGACTACCGCGAGGACGGCGGCTGGCAGAAGTCCTACGACAAGTGGCTGAAGGAGGGACTCGGCACGTCCTCGGGCCCGCCGGACGCCGAGTACCGGGACTGACCCGGAGCCGACAACCGACCTGGTACGACTGGAGAGTTACGACGGGACCTCAACTACCGAGAACCCCGGGGCAACGCAGAGCGGAGAGTGATCGATGAGCGTCGCGGGACCCCCCGGTCCGGTGATGGACCGGGACGAGGTGGACCGTGCGCTGGCGCGGCTCGACGCCGAGCACGAGGCGATCGAGACCTCGCTCCTCGCCCTCCAGGACCACGCGGGCCGCCGCCTGCTCGAAGGCGCCAGGCTCACCGGCGTCACCGAGGAGCGCTGGACGGCCACGGAGGCCCGGATCACCCTCCTCTGGGCGTACTTCGACGCGTACGCGGGCGCCCTGCGCACCGCACGCGACGTCCGTGAGCGCAGACGGTGGCCCAGCAAGGACGACCTCGTCGAGCTGACGGAGCTGCTGCGCGGCGACGCGGTGACCGTCGCGGGCGGCTCCTCGTCCGGCGCGTCCCCCTCGCTCACCGGCCCCCCACGGCTCACCGAGCGCTTCACCCTCGAAGAGCTCGTGACGCGCATGAACGACCTGTACGCGGACTCCCTCGACATGGTCGTCGCCGCCGACGCGGTGTGGTCCGCGCTGCCCGCCCGCATCGACCTGCTCGCCGCCGAGCTGCACCGCACCCGGCAGCTCGCGCACTCCGTCGGCGTACGTCCCGGGGAGCACCCCGCCGGCGACGACCTGGAGCGCATCACCCGCACCCTGACCGCGCTGCGCGAGCAGGTGGTCTCCGACCCGCTCGCGTTCTGGCGGCGCGCGGAGGGCAGTTCGGCGCCCGGCGGCGGCCGCCCGCACACCGAGCGCTACGACCGCGAGGCACGCGCGCTGGAAGAGGTGCGCCGCGAGATCGAGGCGGTGCTCACCGTCCGGCAGGACGCGGAGGTCCGCCTCGGCAGGCTCCGCGACGTGCTCTCCCGCGCGGACCGCACCCTCGCCGAGGCCCGCTCCGCGCGCGGGGAGGTCCTCGCGAAGATCGCCGCCTCCGAGGTGCCCGCCGTCAGCGGCCCGCCGACCGCGCTCCAGGAGCAGCTGGCGATGGCGTCGGAGTACCGCAGGCACGCCCAGTGGCACCGCCTCTCGCCGCTCCTGGAATCCCTGGAGCAGAAGGCCGAGGACGAACTGATGCGCGCCCGCGAGTCGTTGACCGCCGTCACCGCGCCCCTCGCGGTCCGCGCCGAGCTGCGCGGCCGCCTGGACGCGTACAAGGCGAAGGTCGCCCGGCTCGGCCACGCCGAGGACCCGCTCCTCGTCGAGCGGTACGACGCGGCGCGCCGCATGCTGTGGAGCGCGCCCTGCGATCTCCGGGTGGCCGAGCAGGCGGTCCTCCGCTATCAGCAGGCGGCCGCCGAAGTGCTTGCGCCGAGGGTCCCGCAGCAGGGCGGGCCCACCGACCGGACGGGGGAATCATGAGCCGGCGTGAATGTCAGCGGCCCAAGTGCACCGGCAGCTACGACGACTTCGGCGGCGGTGAGCTGTACTGCGACACGTGCGGGCTCGCTCCCGTCGTGGCGCCGGACGGCATGGTCGCGTCGTCGCCGACCGGTCTCACGGCGGGCGGCAGGGGCTCGCGGGGTTCGGGGAGCTCCAGCGGCCGCTCGTCGTCGTCGCGGTCGGCCCGTACGTCCCGGTCGTCGCGCTCGCAGTCCTCGCGCAGGTCGGTGTCGGGGCGGCTCTCCCGCTCCCTGTCCGGCGGTTCGACGTCGCGCTCGGTGTCGGTGCGCAGCTCGGGCTCGGCGACCGGCTCCTCGGCGCGCGGACGGCTCGGCGTCGGTCTGGTCACCGTCCCGGACGTGCCGCGCCCCGATCCGCGCGGGGCCGTGCAGAAGAACCCCGAGGTGCCCGAGCGGAAGCGATTCTGCTCGCGCTCCGACTGCGGGGCGCCGGTGGGCCGCGCGCGCGGCGAACGCCCCGGCCGCACCGAGGGGTTCTGCACCAAGTGCGGCCACCCCTACTCGTTCGTGCCGAAGCTGCACCCGGGCGACATCGTGCACGGCCAGTACGAGGTCGTGGGCTGTCTGGCGCACGGCGGGCTCGGCTGGGTCTATCTGGCCATCGACCGTGCGGTGTCCGACCGGTGGGTGGTCCTGAAGGGTCTGCTCGACACCGGTGACCAGGACGCGATGGCCGCGGCCATCTCCGAGCGGCGCTTCCTCGCGGAGATCGAGCACTCCAACATCGTCCGCATCTACAACTTCGTCGAGCACCTCGACCAGCGCACCGGCTCCATGGACGGGTACATCGTCATGGAGTACGTCGGCGGCAAGTCCCTGAAGGAGATCGCCAACGGCCGCCGCACGCCGGAGGGCAGACGCGACCCGCTGCCCGTCGAGCAGGCCTGCGCGTACGGCATCGAGGCCCTGGACGCCCTCGGCCATCTGCACAGCCGCAAGCTCCTGTACTGCGACTTCAAGGTCGACAACGCCATCCAGACCGAGGGCCAGCTCAAGCTCATCGACATGGGTGCGGTCCGCAGGATGGACGACGACGAGTCCGCGATCTACGGAACGGTCGGCTACCAGGCCCCCGAGGTCGCCGACGTCGGCCCCTCGGTCGCCTCCGACCTCTACACCGTCGCCCGCACCCTCGCCGTCCTCACCTTCGACTTCCAGGGCTACACGAACGTGTTCGTGGACTCCCTGCCCGACCCCGACAACATCGAGGTCTTCCGGACGTACGAGTCCTTCTACCGCCTCCTGGTCCGCGCCACGGACCCCGACCCGGCCCGCAGGTTCGCCTCCGCGCAGGAGATGGCCGAGCAGCTGACGGGCGTCCTGCGAGAGGTCGTGGCGGTCCAGACGGGGCTGCCGCGGCCCGCGCTGTCGACGCTGTTCGGGCCCGAGGTGAAGGTGCCCGACACGGAGCTGTTCGCCGAACTGGCCGGGGAGGTCTCCCGGCTGGGGGCCCGCGCCGAGCTCACCGCCGGGGAGAACGGCAGGGCGCTGCCGGAGAGCACCTCGACCGCGGGGATCGTCCGGGGCCTCGACTCCGCCGCGACCGCCCTCGCGCTGCCCGTGCCCCTGGTGGACCCGAACGACCCGAACGCCGGGTTCCTCGCCGGTCTCATCACGGCCGCGCCCGCCGAGCTGATCACCGCGCTCGGCACGGCGCCCGCGGACTCCCTCGAACTGCAACTGCGCGGCCTGCGCGCCCGGCTCGCCATGGGGGAGCTGGCGCCCGCCGCCCAGGCCCTCGTCGAGCTGGAGCAACAGCACCCGGACGACTGGCGGGTGGTCTGGTACCGGGGCGTCGCGACCCTGGCGACCGGCGACTTCGAGAACTCGGCGCTCTCCTTCGACGCGATCTACGACGCGTTCCCCGGGGAGCCCGCGCCGAAGCTGGCGCTCGGCGTCATCGCGGAGGTCCTCGGCCAGCTGGACAACGCCGCCGAGTACTACCGCCTGGTGTGGACGACCGACCCGAGCTATGTGAGCGCGGCGTTCGGCCTGGCCCGCGTGCAGCTCGCGGCCGGCGACAGGGCCGGTTCCGTGCGCACGCTGGAGTCGGTGCCGGAGTCCTCCATCCACTACACCGCGGCCCGGGTGGCGGCGGTGCGGGCGCGGCTGCGTCAGCGTATGACGTCGGACACGCAGGCCCCTTCGGGCGTCGCCTTCCTGGACGAGCTGACGGCCGCCGCAGGGCAGATCGAGGCACTTGCCGGGTTCGGGCTCGACGCGGTGCGCAGGGAGCGCCTGTCGACCGAGGTTCTGGGGACGGCGCTCGACTGGGTACTCTCCGGTAGGCACTCTGGTCACGTTTCCGCGCCACCCGGCACCCCCGGGACGCGGGCCGTACTGCTCGGCAGCGACCTGGACGAGCGCGGCCTCCGGTTCGGCCTGGAGCGTTCGTACCGGACACTGGCCCGGCTCGCTCAGGGTGGCGAGGAGAGGATCGAACTGGTGGAGCGGGCCAACCGTTTCCGCCCCCGGACGTGGGTGTGAGTATGTCGCAGATGCCCCAGCTGTCTGCCTGCCCCAGCTGTGAGGAGCCGCTGGAGTCGGGTGACCTGTATTGCGGTGCGTGCGGGTTCGATCTGTCGGCGGTGCCACCGCGGCCGGACGTCTCCCCCAACGGATCCGGCGGGTCCGTGCGGGCCGCCGCCGCGGGCGGGGAACCCTCCGAGTGGCCGGTCGCGCCGGAGGCCGACAGCTCCGACACCCCGGTGCCGACGCATCTCCCCACGGACCTGCCGGGCACGGACTCGGCGGGCGGCGAACTCCCGGAGCGGCCGGACGCCTCCGTCGCCCCGGACGCCGCTTCCACCACGCCGGACGCCGGTCCTGTCACTCCGGATGCCGCCCCGGTCACTCCTGACGCCTCCGCCGAGCCGGACGAGTACCCGCTGCCCGCCCCCGGCGCCCCGACCGCCCCGACCACCGACCCCCGTACGGCTACGCCTTCCGCGGGTACCAAGCTCTGCGTGGCGTGCCGGTCGGGCCGCGTCGACCCGGACGGGTACTGCGAGAACTGCGGGCACGCCCAGCCCCGCGAGCGCGACCACATGGAGCAGGAGCTCGACACCGTCGCCGCCGTCAGCGACCGCGGCCTGCGCCACCACCGCAACGAGGACGCCTTCGCGATCTCCACGGCCGCGCTGCCCGACGGCTCACCCGCCGTCGTCGCGATCGTCTGCGACGGCGTCTCGTCCGCGACCCGCCCTGACGAGGCCTCGCTCGCCGCGTCCCGCGCCGCCAACGAGTCGCTGCTGGTCTCGCTGCCGCGCGGCACGCATCCGCAGCAGGCGATGCACGAGGCGATCCTCTCGGCGGCCGACGCCGTCAACGCGCTCGCCGCCGAGCCCGCGTCGGCCCGCGAGCACAGCCCTCACCAGAACGCGCCCGCCTGCACCCTGGTCGGCTCGATCGTCGCGGGCGGCCTGCTCGTCGTCGGCTGGGTCGGCGACAGCCGCGCCTACTGGGTCCCCGACGACCGGGAGGGCCCCACCGTGCGCCTGACCGAGGACGACTCGTGGGCCGCGCAGATGGTCGCCGCGGGGCTGATGAACGAGGCCGAGGCGTACGCCGATGAGCGCGCGCACGCCATCACGGGCTGGCTCGGCGCGGACGCGTACGAACTGGAGCCGCACACCGCTTCCTTCAAGCCGGACCGTGCGGGTGTAGTGGTGGTGTGCACGGACGGCCTGTGGAACTACGCGGAAGCCGTCGAGGAGATGGCCGCCGCGGTGCCCGCCGACGCCGCGGACCGGCCGCTGCACAGCGCCCAGGTCCTGGTCGGCCACGCACTGGACGGCGGGGGCCACGACAACGTAACAGTGGCCGTCGTGCCGTTCCCATTCGTGCCGCAGGGGGCAGGATCGGCCTAGCGCCCGGCGGGGGGACCGTACCGGGGCATGTGGTCTTGAGGTTCTGAGGATCTGAGGGGGAGCAGTTCCATGGCCAATTTCTCGAAATCGAACGTGCCGCAGTTCTCTGTGGACGTCTACCAGAACGAGTACCTCCCGGACGGCGGCCGCGAGGTCAACGCCATCGCCACGGTCACCTCGACCGGCGGCGGGACGATCGGGGCCGCGGTCGGGGCACCGCACCTGTACGCGGCGGGCCGGAGCCCGGACGCCGCCGTCGCGATCATGGTGGACTGCTCCGGTTCGATGGACTACCCGCCGACGAAGATGCGCGGCGCACGGGACGCCACCGCCGCCGCGATCGACGCGCTCCGCGACGGCGTGCAGTTCGCGGTGATCGGCGGCACCCACATCGCCAAGGAGGTCTATCCGGGCGGCGGCCGGCTCGCCGTGGCGGGACCGCAGACCCGTGAGCTGGCCAAGCAGGCACTGCGCAGGCTGAGCGCGGGCGGCGGCACGGCGATCGGCACCTGGCTGCGCCTCGCCGACCGCCTCCTGGCCTCCGCGGACGTGCCCGCGACGGCGGTGCGGCACGGCATCCTGCTCACCGACGGCCGCAACGAACACGAGTCACCCGAGGATCTCCAGGCCGCCCTGGACTCCTGCGCGGGCCGCTACACCTGCGACGCCCGCGGCGTCGGCACGGACTGGGAGGTGAAGGAGGTCACAGGGATCGCCTCCGCGCTGCTCGGCACCGCCGACATCGTCGCCGATCCGGCCGGGCTCGCCGCCGACTTCACGCAGATGATGGAGACGGCTATGGGCAAGGAGGTCGCCGACGTCAGTCTGCGGCTGTGGACGCCGGTGGGCGTGGAGATCAAGTTCGTGAAGCAGGTGGCGCCCACGGTCGAGGAGTTGACCGCGCGTCGTACGGAGGCCGGACCGCGCGCCGGGGACTACCCCACGGGGTCCTGGGGCGACGAGTCCCGCGACTACCACATCTGTGTCCAGGTGCCGGGCGCCGAGCTGGGCCAGGAGATGCTCGCGGCCCGTGTCTCGCTGGTCGTGCCGCACGAGGACGGCAGCGCGCAGACGCTGTCGCAGGGCCTGGTACGGGCGGTGTGGACGGACGACATGGCGGCCTCCACCTCGATCAATCCGCAGGTCGCGCACTACACGGGCCAGGCGGAACTGGCCCAGGTGATCCAACAGGGCCTCGACGCCCGCAAATCGGGAGATGTCGACGGGGCGACGGCCAAACTGGGCCGCGCGGTGCAGCTCGCGAGCGCCTCGGGCAACGCGGATACGGCGAAACTGCTTTCGAAGGTGGTGGACGTCGTGGACGCCGCGGCAGGTACTGTTCGATTGAAGGCGAAGGTCGCCGAGGCCGACGAGATGACACTCGAGACGCGGTCCACGAAGACTGTTCGCGTGAAGAAGCAGTAGCGCGGCGCTCCGGCGTCGCGGACAGCACCGAGAAGCAGGACGTACGGCCCTCGGGCCGGAGAAGGAGAGGGGGAAGCGCCGACATGCCGACCTGCCCGAACGGACACCAGTCGGGTTCCGATGACTGGTGCGAGGTCTGCGGTCACCGCATGGCCGGTGCCGTACCTCCGCCGCCCCCGCCGCCGCCCGCGGCCGGGTATGGCTACCCTCCGCCGCCGCCCGGTCAGGACCCGGGCTTCCCGCAGCCCGCGCCGGGGCGCCCGCACCTGGCCGCCGTGCCGGACCCGGCTCCCGAGGCGGAGCTCTGCCCGCAGTGCCGCACGCCCCGCGAGGCGAACGCGCCGTTCTGCGAGGAGTGCCGCTGGAACTTCCTGACGAACACGGCGACGTCGTACACCCCGGCCGCACCGAACCCGCCGCTGCCGGGCACGCACGCCGGACCCGGTGGCGGTCCCGGAAGGCCGCCGGGTCCGAACCCGGCGCAGCAGTTCCAGCAGCCCCCGCCGGGTTACGAGTACCAGGGCTCGCGGCCCTCGCAGATGAACCGGCCCGCCGAGCCGATCCCGCCGTTCGGCAACGGTGGCGGTGGCGGTGGCGGCCAGCAGGGTCCGGGTGGCCAGCAGGGTCCGGGTCCGGGTGGCCAGCAGGGTCCGGGGCAGCCCTTCCCGGGGCAGCCCGGCGCCCAGGGTCCTGGTCAGCCGTTCCCGGGACAGCCCGGTCCGCAGGGTCCGGGTGGCCCCCAGGGCCCCGGTGGTCCCCACGGTCCCGGCCCGGGTCAGGCCCCGCCCGGCGCACCTCAGGCGTTCCAGCAGCCGGGTCCGCCCGCGCCGCCCGCGTTCCCGCAGGAGACGGGCGCCCCGCAGGGCCCGCCCCCTCCGCCGCCGCCCGGCCCTGGTGGTCCCGGCGGTCCCGGCGGCCCTGGCGGCCCGTCCTTCGGCGGTGGCGGCGCCGACGACTGGGTGATCTCGCCTCCGTCGGCCCCGGCCCAGCAGGAACAGTTTCAGCCGCAGGAACAGTTCCAGCAGCCGGAGCAGCCGTTCCAGCCCCAGGAACCGTTCCAGCAGCAGCCGCCCCAGCAGGCGCAGGGTCCCGGCACGTGGACGGTGACGATCGGTCCCGACCGCGAGTACTTCATGGCGATGATGCAGCGCAGCGGCCCCGAGGCCTCGGGGCTGAACCTGCCCGCGTACTCGCCGGAGCAGCAGCGCCCGCTGGCCGGCAACCAGCTGACCATCGGCCGCCGCAGGCACTCCACGGGTGACACCCCGGACATCGACCTGTCGGTGCCGCCGGAGGACCCGGGCGTCTCGCACCAGCACGCGATCCTCGTGCAGCAGCCGGACGGCAGCTGGGCGGTCGTCGACCAGAACTCCACGAACGGCACCACGGTCAACGGCGGCGAGGAGCCCATCCAGCCGTTCGTGCCCGTCCCCCTCCAGGACGGCGACCAGGTCCACGTGGGCGCCTGGACGACGCTCACCGTCCGCCGCGACTGACGGAGGCGGAACGCGCCGGTTCAGAGAGGCCAGACGTACGGCCCTTCGGGGTCGTCGAGCCAGGCCCACTCGTACGGCCCGCTCGCGGTGACACCGAAGCGCTCGCGCACCGGCCGCCCCTCGCGCTGCCACAGCGCGAGCGCTTCGTACGGATCGAGGCTGCCCGCGGTCAGCTCCAGAAGGAAGCGGAAGAGCTCGTTCTGCAGGGCCCTGCGCGGCAGCCCCGCGACGTGGTGCTCGTACGGGGTCCTCGCGTCTCCCCCGCGCAGCGGCACGAAGTAGGCGGGCGTGTGCAGGAAGCGCCCCTCGGCTTGCTCCGCGTTCCGCACGGTCAGCGCGATCAGGCCGGTGGCCAGCGGCGCCAGGATGCGGGCGCCCGGCCGGCACTGGGCGAGCCACGCCCTCGGCACCGAGCCCAGGGTGCAGGTGGCGATGATCCGGTCGTAGGGCGCCCGCTCGGGGCAGCCTGCCGCGCCGTCGCCGGTCATCACGGCAGGGCGGTACCCGGCGGACGCCAGATGCTGCCTGGCCGACTCCGTGATCTCCGGGTCCAGGTCGACGGTCGTGACGTGGTCGTCGCCGAGCCGGTGGGCGAGCAGCGCCGCGTTGTAGCCGGTGCCCGCGCCGATCTCCAGGACGCGGTCTCCCGGGCGTACGTCCAGTTCGGCGAGCATCTTCGCCATCAGGGACGGCTGGCTGCTGGAGGAGAGCAGGTCCCCGTCGCGCACGCGGGTCGCGAGGGGGGCGTCCGTGTAGGCGCCGCGCAGCCAGCGGGTGCGGCGGCCGTCGTCCGGGTCCTCGCCCCACAGCCGCTCGTACCCGCCGCTCACGCCCACGTAGTAGTAGGGCACGAAGAGGTGCCGCGGGACGGCGGTGAACGCCGTCCGCCAGGCGGAGTCGTCCCGCCAGGCCCCGCTCGCCTCGATCTCCCGCACGAGGCCGGCCCGGACCTCTGCGAGCAGTACAGGATCGGGTTCCATGGGTCCACTGTGCTGCGCCGCGGCCTCCGATGCGAGTGGCGGAACCACCGCTACCGCCACCGGGCGGACCCCGGTGATCGGCGATGGTCCTAAGCCTTCCGTACTCGGCCGCCCCGTCTGAGACCATGGAACGCGTGAAAGATATCCCGCGCGGCACGCTTCAGGAGCAGACCTACTACGAGCAGGTCGGCGGCGAGGAGACCTTCCGACGCCTGGTGCACTACTTCTACCAGGGGGTCGCGGAGGACCCGCTGCTGCGGCCGATGTACCCAGAGGAGGACCTCGGGCCCGCCGAGGAGCGCCTCGCGCTCTTCCTGATGCAGTACTGGGGCGGTCCCCGTACCTACAGCGACAACCGCGGCCACCCCCGGCTGCGCATGCGGCACGCGCCGTTCACGGTCGACAGGGCCGCGCACGACGCCTGGCTGAAGCACATGCGTGCGGCGGTCGACCGGCTCGACCTCTCCGAGGAGCACGAGCGGACGCTGTGGAACTACCTGACGTACGCCGCGGCTTCCATGGTCAACTCCGAGGGCTGACAGCGGCGGTCGTCCGGGACACGGTGGCGCCCGCTCCTACGCGGGCGTGACCGTGAGCCCTCCGACTCCGGCGCGGCGCACCGCGACGGACCCGTAGGCCGTGCGCAGCCGCAGCCACGCTCCCGAGGACAGCAGCGTCAGCACGTCGCCCCGCAGGAACCCGAGGGACTGCGCCGCGTGCGCCGCCCTGACCGGGAGTTGCGTGTCGGCGACGGGCCGGGACCAGATCTCCCGGCCCACGCGGTCGAGTTCGGCACGCACGCGCCGCTCGGCCGGCAACTCCTCGACCCGCGACCTGAATTCGGCGACGGCCCGCTTGACCAGGGACCGCATCGCTTCCGGAGCGGGCAGCCCCGGTTCCTGCCGCCAGCCGCCGCGCGGCGGCAGCACGCCCGCCCACGGCGGTCCGGTGACGGCCGCGGGAACCTCGGCGACACCCGCCGTCTCCATGGACTCCGCCGATTCGCCGACGCGTTCCAGGAACTCGCCCGCGGAGACGGTGACGTCGAGCGTGGTGTCGAGTCCGTACTCGTACGGCTTGGCGAGCCGTGCCGTACGGATGACGAGCACCTCGAACGACGGCGGCCGCCCGAACACGGCGAGCGTGTCCCCGGCGGCCTGCAGCCGCACCGCGGCCGCCTTGTCGTAGTGGACCAGCCGGGCCAGGAAGGCGGCGAGGTCAGCCGCCTCCCCGGCATCGGCGAAGTGGAGCCGCGCGGTCATGCGGCAAGCGCCCCCGAGCCGCCTTCGACGCCTCCGGCGCTGTCGTCCACGTACTCCTCGAGGAACGAGCGCTCCTCGGCCGAGATCCGCCGCGGTCGCTGCGCCTCCAGGTCGAAGGGCACGACGACGGTGGAGGCCCGCACGTACACCTGCTGCGCGTCCTTGATCTCGTACGCGATGGTCAGCGACGCCGCACCGATCTTCGTCACCCACGACTCGATGGTGACCGGCTCGTGCCGGTGCACCAGCGGCCGCAGGTAGTCGATCTCGTGCCGGGCCACGACCGACCCGCCGGAGAACGACGGCGAGCCGTCACCGGGCGCCAGCCGGAACATGAAGTCGATGCGCGCCTCTTCCAAGTACCGCAGGAAGACGACGTTGTTGACGTGCCCGAAGGCGTCCATGTCCGACCAGCGGAGCGGGCATTGGTATAGGTGTCGAGCCACAGTCGCCTCAGCCCCGGGTGAGCTTCTTGTAGGTGGCGCGGTGCGGACGGGCCGCGTCCGGGCCGAGACGCTCGATCTTGTTCTTCTCGTACGACTCGAAGTTGCCCTCGAACCAGTACCACTTGGAGTCGCCCTCGTACGCCAGGATGTGCGTGGCGACCCGGTCGAGGAACCAGCGGTCGTGGGAGATCACGACAGCGGCGCCCGGGAACTCCAGGAGCGCGTTCTCCAGGGAGGACAGGGTCTCGACGTCCAGGTCGTTCGTCGGCTCGTCGAGGAGGAGCAGGTTGCCGCCCTCCTTGAGGGTCAGCGCCAGGTTGAGGCGGTTGCGCTCACCACCGGAGAGCACCCCGGCCGGCTTCTGCTGGTCCGGGCCCTTGAAGCCGAACGCGGAGACGTACGCCCGCGACGGCATCTCGACCTGGCCGACGTTGATGTAGTCCAGCTCGTCGGAGACGACGGCCCACAGCGTCTTCTTCGGGTCGATGTTGGCGCGGCCCTGGTCGACGTAGCTGACCTTGACCGTGTCACCGATCTTGATGCTGCCGGAGTCCGGCTGCTCCAGGCCCTGGATCATCTTGAACAGCGTGGTCTTGCCCGCGCCGTTCGGGCCGATGATGCCGACGATGCCGTTGCGCGGCAGCGAGAAGCTGAGGTCGTCGACGAGGACCTTGTCGCCGAAGGCCTTCGACAGGTGCTCGACCTCGACGACGATCGAGCCGAGACGCGGGCCCGGCGGGATCTGGATCTCCTCGAAGTCCAGCTTCCGCATCTTGTCCGCCTCGGCGGCCATCTCCTCGTAGCGCGCCAGACGCGCCTTGGACTTGGCCTGCCGCCCCTTGGCGTTCGACCGCACCCACTCGAGCTCTTCCTTCAGACGCTTCGCACGCTTGGCGTCCTTCTGGCCCTCGACCTTGAGCCGGGACTGCTTCTTCTCCAGGTACGTGGAGTAGTTGCCCTCGTAGGCGATCGCGCGGCCGCGGTCGAGCTCGAGGATCCACTGGGCGACGTTGTCCAGGAAGTACCGGTCGTGGGTGACCGCGATGACGCAACCCGCGTACTGCGCGAGGTGCTGCTCCAGCCAGTTCACCGACTCGGCGTCGAGGTGGTTGGTGGGCTCGTCGAGGAGGAGCAGGTCGGGCGCCTCGATGAGGAGCTTGCAGAGCGCGACGCGGCGCTTCTCACCACCGGAGAGGTTCACGACGGGCCAGTCGCCGGGCGGGCAGCCCAGCGCGTCCATGGCCTGCTCCAGCTGGGCGTCCAGGTCCCACGCGTTGGCGTGGTCCAGGTCCTCCTGGAGCTTGCCCATCTCCTCCATGAGCGCGTCCGAGTAGTCGGTCGCCATGAGCTCGGCGACCTCGTTGAAGCGCTTGAGCTTGCCCATGATCTCGGCGGCGCCGTCCTGCACGTTCTCCAGGACGGTCTTGGACTCGTCGAGCTTCGGCTCCTGCATGAGGATGCCGACGCTGAACCCGGGCGTGAGGAACGCGTCGCCGTTGGACGGCTGCTCGAGCCCGGCCATGATCTTCAGCACCGTGGACTTACCGGCGCCGTTGGGGCCCACGACACCGATCTTCGCGCCAGGAAGGAAGCTCAAGGTGACATCGTCGAGGATCACCTTGTCGCCGTGCGCCTTGCGCGTCTTGCGCATGGTGTAGATGTACTCAGCCAAGAGAAACCGTCCGGCAATCAGTGAGTGGGCAGATACACCCCATCTTGCCGTACAGCCAGCCCCCGGCGGAAACCGGATGGTGGGCCACCGGATCCCCGCCTCGCGCGCGGTAGCCGTACGACTACCGCGCGCGCCTCCGTCACCGGCCGCCTACTCCTCGGTGGGACACCGCTACCTACTCCCCGGTGGGGGTCTCCGTCGGGACGTCCTTCTTGCGGAGGAAGAACACCGCCGCGCCGCCGACCACGACGAATGCCACCGCGATGCCGACGATCAGCGGGGTGTTGCTGCTGCTGCCGGTCTCGGCGAGGTCCCCGCCGCCGACACTGCCGCCCGCCGACGCGGGGCTCGGCTGGGAGACGGGCTCCGCCTTGCTCGTGACCGTGTCGCCCGCGGTGCGGCAGTCGAGCACGCCCTTGAACCGTTTCTCGAAGCCGTTCGGCCCGTTGATCGTGAAGTCGTAGGGCTGGTCCTCCTGCAGCGGGATCGTCACCGTCTGTGACGCGCCCGCCTTGATGGTGTGCTTGAAACCCATCAGGCGGAAGGTGAACGGCTTGTCGCCCTTGTTGGTCGCGGTGATGTCCACCCCGCTCTTGGCGCAGTTCTTCTCGGCCGACAGGGCGGGCAGCGCCCCCTCGGCGGCCCAGTTCGCGGTCGCCACTGCCGACACCGTCGACTCGCTGGAGCCCGCGAGGATCTGCGTCTGGCTCCTGGTCTCGGACGCAAAGGCCCGCCCGACCGGGACGGTGGTCGACGTCTGCACGGACAGCGCGGCCGCGCCGTCGGGGGCGTCCTTCGGCACGTGGAAGTAGAGACGGCTGCCGTCGCGCGCGGACTTCACCGGCTTGCCGTTCTTGCCGACGACCTTCACGCCGCTCGTCTCGGAGTCCGCGGGCGGCGTGACCGTCACCGACTCGGCGTCGGTCCGCACGGTGACCGGGCCGAGCTTCTCCCCCGCACGGCCCGACACGGCCGGCGGCTCCAGCGTCAGCGACGCCTTGGGCTCGGCGCTGTTCCGCGCGCTCTTGAAGAGGTAGTCGGCGAGTCTCTCCGCCTGCGGGTCGACGGCGTCGACCTTCGCGCCGTCGGAGTACCGCCAGATCGCCACCTGGGTGCCGGCCGCGGCGGTCTGCGCGGTGAGGGACCGCACCCCGGCCTTGCGGGCCAGCGCGGCGAGGTCGTTCACCTGCGGGTACGAGTGCTGCAGGATCCAGCGGATCCTGCCCGCGTCCCGGTTGCCGTTCAGCGAGGTGCCGCTCCAGGGGGTCTCCTGGTACTTGGCGTCCTTCTGCGTGGGGTTCAGGATGTCGATGCAGTACGTCTGCAGGGTGCCGCCGCCCTCCACGGACATCTCGAAGAGTCCCGCGGGCACCCGCTGTGAGATGCCGTTGTCACGGATGACGGCCTGGTCGAACGTCTGCAGCCCGCCCAGCGTCGCGACGGCTCCGCCCCGGTGCGCCGGCGTCTCCTCCGCCGCGGCCGCGCCCGCGAAGGTCACCCCGCCCGCCAGGGCCAGACCCGCCGCCGCGGTCACCGCGGCGAGCCGGGCGGCGCCCCGGCCGTGGCCGAGGCCCTGGCGTCGGGCGCGGCTCCGGCTTCCGTCGCGGCCCCGGCTTCGGCTTCGGCTACGTATGGACAACGCAGAAAACACTGAATTCCCCTCCGGGCGGGACCCGTTCACAACGTGGGGGGTGGTCCCGCCAGCAGACTGAAAGGGGCAGGTTCATCTGCCACCTGCGTGACATCACCTGCCGACTGCCCCGTGAGCTACGTTCGGCATCCTAAGGAAACGCCGCATCACGATCCCTACGCAGATCACCGGACGGCGGATCCGACTCGGAATCGTTATCCCCAACAACCGCTCCGAGCTGGGCTTATCGACAAATCAACGGCGCCCATTCACCGATATGCCACACTTCGGTCGCGTCCGGGCGCGACGCCCGCCACGACCGACGGACCTCCCGTGGCTCTGTCCCTGACTGGCCGTCACCCCACTGGCTCGGGCTGCATCTCCCGCGCCCCGGCCGTACCCGCGCCCCGCCCCGACGCCGGATCCGTCAGTGCCGGATTGCCCCTGCCCACCCTTCTGAACGCCGCCGTGCCGCGCGACAGATCGTGGCCGATGGCCACTGCCTCGATGTCCGCCGACGTCCAGTGCTGCCCACCCCGCTCCTCGTCGCGCACCTTCAACCTGCCCTGCACGATGACCGGTTCGCCCACGGACACCGACCCCTGCACGTTCGTGCCGAGCGCCCGCCACGCCCAGACCGTGAAGAAGTTGGTGTGCCCGTCGGTCCATGTGCTCTTCGCCCCGTCGTAGTACCGCGCCGTCACCGCGAGCCGGAACCGCGCCACCGGTCCCGACGGCAGCTCCCGGTACACCGGCGTCGTCGCGACGTTCCCCACCACCGTCACCAAGGTCTCGTTCATCGCCGAACCCCTCCCCCGCTTCATCCGTCTTGTGCAGCCCCGCGGCTGTGATCCCAGGTTGCACCGGTCGGGGAGATCCCGCTGAGCTCTGTGGACCACCGCCTGGTTGGGGAAAACTCCGTCACCCGATCGGGGAACGGGCGGCCCCGGACAGCTCCCCGGACACCCGCACGAACTGCTCCCTGACCTCCCGGTACCGCAGCAGCTCCGCCGCCACCGGATCGAGGACCCTCGCCCGTCCGCACCCGGCCGCCGCCTCCCGCAGCCGCCGTTCCGCGTCGTTCCCGTACCGGCGCGCTGGCCCCCGCGCCGCCATCCGGCTCGTCCACTCCACGCACGGACCTCCCACGATGCCCGCCAGCATCAACAGCACCGGAACGCCCAGGTTCGGCGTGGCGACCCCGATGATCTGGCCCACCAGCCAGACGCCGCCCACGACTTGCAGCAACGTCATCGCCGCCTGCGCCAGGACCGCGACCGGCCACCAGCCGGGGCGCGGCGGCCGCCCGCCCGGCACCCCCACCGTCACCGCCAGCTCGTCGAGCGCCTCCGGCAGCCCCTCGGCACCCCGCACCGCGGCCTCCCGCACGGCCTGCCCCCAGGGCAGGGGCAGCCCCCTCGCCGCCTCGTCGGCCACCGTGCGCACGGCGTGCTCCACCCGCTGGCGCGCCGTGGCCTCCTCGTCCACGGGGGCGAGGGCGACGGGCGTCGGAACGCCCTGCGAGAAGCGTCGCGCCTCGTACCAGCGCCACAGCCTGAACCACGGGTCCCCGCACGCCTTGCCCGCGTGCCTGCGCCAGGACCGCTCAGCGGCGTCCCCGGCGGCCGCCGCGCCCACGGCGTCCGCGAGCCGGTCGGCGAACTCCTCGCGGGCTTCCTCGCTGAGCCCGATCCGCCCGCGGTTGCGGCCGGAGTGCACCCCGGAGACGTACACCGGACGCAGACGTTCCGCGGCGGCGTCCACGTCCGCGGAGATGCGGCGGGCCGCGGCGCCCCTCTCCTGGGTGAACTGCCCCAGTGCTTCCCGCAGTTCGGCGACGCCCTCGCCGGTCAGCGCGGAGATCGCGAGCACGGTGGCGCCCGGCTCCCCGTGCTCGCCCAGGGCGACGCCGTCGTCGTCGAGGAGCCGCCGCAGGTCGTCGAGGACCTGGTCGGCGGCGTCCCCTGGCAGCCGGTCGATCTGGTTGAGCACCACGAAGGTGACTTCGGCGTGGCCTGCCATGGGGCGCAGATAGCGTTCGTGGAGCATCGCGTCGGCGTACTTCTCCGGGTCGACGACCCAGATCACGGCGTCCACGAGGGCCAGGATGCGGTCGACGTGCTCGCGGTGCTCGCCCACCGCCGAGTCGTGGTCGGGCAGGTCGATCAGGACGAGCCCCTGGAGCTCGTCGGCACCGGGCCCCTGGAGCGGGCGCCGGCGCAGGCGTCCGGGGATCCCGAGCCGGTCGAGGAGGCCCGCCGCGCCGTCCGTCCAGCTGCACCCGATGGGCGCGGCGGTGGTCGGCCTGCGCACACCGGTCTCCGAGATCATCACTCCGGCGAGCGAGTTGAAGAGCGTCGACTTGCCGCTGCCGGTGGCCCCGGCGATGGCCACGACGGTGTGCCGTTCGGAGAGCCTTCGCCGGGCCGCGGCCTCGTCCAGGACACGCCCGGCCTCGGCGAGCGTGCCGCTGTCGAGGCGGGTGCGGGAGAGCCCGACGAGTTCGCGCAGGGCGTCGAGGCGGGTCCGCAGGGGGTTCCCGTAGGAGGGGGTGGGGGACGCGGAGGGGGCCGGGGCGTACGAGCGGGCCCCGCCGCTGATGTCCAGGTCCGCGCTCCCGCCGCCCGGCGGCCGTTGCGCGTCTTCGACGCGGCGGGCGATGAGGCCGTCGTCCCAGGCACGCCCGGAACGGCTGTCGGTGCGTTCGTCGCGGCTCGCGGGGGTCTCGCGGGCGGCGTCGGCGTCGGACGTGCCGCGGCCGCGGTCCCGGCCCGGGCCGCGCTCCCGGTCCCGGTCCCGGTCGCTGTTGTGCGCCCGGCCGGCGCGATCTGCGGGATCGACGGGATCGGCGTGATCAGTGACGGCGGTCACCGCGGTCACCTCTCCTTCTGCAGTACGGACAGGGCGGCGATCAGCTCGGCCTGGGGTTCGGGGTGCACTTCGAGGGCGTCCAAGGGGGCGAGTCTGCGCTCCCGCTCGGCGTCGAGGACTCTCTCCAGGTAGTCGGTCAGCAGGCGTCCGCCCCGGTCGCGCAGTCGGACGGCGGCCTGCGCGCCGATCCGCTCGGCGAGCACCTCCCCGGCCGCACGCGCCCGGCGCCCGCCGAGCAGCGCCGTGGCGAGCAGCGCGGCGACCACCTCGGGGTCGGGCAGGCCGTTCTTGTCGACCCGTTCGAGGCAGCGCACCTCGTCCTCCGCGTACTCCTCCAGTTCGCGCCGCCACCTGCGTACCGCCATCCCGATGCGGTGCTCGGCGGTCTCGATCTCCGGGTCGCGGCCGGCCAGGGCCGGGGCTCCGGCGGCGGGTTCGCGCCGCCAGGCCTCGTCGATGCGTTCGTCGGCGGCGGTGACGGCGCACAGCAGCAGCGCCTCCAGGCTCTCGGCGATGGCGTCGAGCAGTTCGCCGGCCCCGCAGTCGAGCGGGTAGCTGCGCCAGCGCTTCAAGGCACCGCCGGCCAGTACTCCGCCCGCCCGCAATCGCCTCCCCACGCGCGCGTGCTCGTTCTCGTACGCCTCGTCGACGGCGGAGGTGAGCCGCAGCGCGGCGGCGTACTGGGCGGCGACGGCGCCCGCGAGCTCCGGCATGCGCGAGTCGAGGGACCGGATGGCCCCCAGGGCGGTACGGGCGACGGCCTGGGCTCGGACGGCGGGTTCCTGGGCGTGGTGGGCGAGCCAGGCGCGCAGGGGTGCGACGGCGGTGGCGGGGAGCAGCCCGCCACCGCCCGCGGACTCGGGCAGTTCGGGCACGGTGAAGCGCGGTACGTCGCCCAGGCCGGCCTTGGCGAGCAGTGCTCCGTACTGCCGTGACACCTCGGTCACCACCTGGTGCGGCACGCGGTCGAGGACCGTGACGAGGGTGGCGTCGTGTTCCTTCGCGGTGCGCAGCAGATGCCAGGGGACGGCGTCGGCGTACCGCGACGCGGTGGTGACCATCACCCATACGTCGGCCGCGGACATGAGTTCGGCGGCCAGGACGCGGTTGTCGGCGACGAGGGAGTCGATGTCGGGTGCGTCCAGGAGGGCGAGTCCACGGGGGAGGCTGGGTGCGGTCTCGATGCGTAGCGCGCGCTCCTCCTCACCGACGACGTCCGGCACGTCTCCGCCGTCGTCCTGTTCCCCTTCGCTTCCCTCCTCCCCGGGGTCCTGCCGGGGCACCCACACGCGCGTGAGGTCGGGCAGGATCCGCATCCCGGAGAACCAGTGATGGTCCTCCGGATGGCAGACGAGCACCGGCGTGCGGGTGGTGGGCCGCAGCACACCCGCCTCACTGACCTGTCGCCCCACGAGGGAGTTCACGAGGGTGGACTTGCCGGCCCCGGTGGATCCGCCGACGACGGCGAGAAGAGGCGCTTCGGGGGCCTTGAGTCGGGGCACGAGATAGTCATCGAGCTGTGCCAGCAACTCGTCCCGGTTGGCACGCGCGCGTGGCGCTCCCGGCAGGGGGAGCGGAAAGCGTGCGGCGGCGACACGCTCGCGCAGGGCGGAGAGTGCGTCAAGCAACTGAGGCCGTACGTCCAAGGTCACCACATGCGAAGAATGCCCAATTTTGGCGCCTTTCTGAAGCATATGGACGCCTCTGCGCGCCGATCGGACGCAGGTGAGGGAAGGGGCGACCGGGGCGCAGGCATAACGAGTGCACAACACCCGGGGCGTGAGACGCCAAAAGCGATGCGAGATTCGCACCTGCCTGCGATTATCAGGATCGCTTCACCGAACCTCCACATCACGGCGCGGAGGCGAAGCATCAGGGACAGGGACCTGGGAGCCCTATCCTTGTCCCCGGCAAGGTCACGGATCACCCCCACATCCGGCTCCGTGCCACCAAGCCACACCCGGCCCCCGTAGCTCAGTGGATAGAGCAGGCGCCTTCTAAGCGCTTGGCCGCAGGTTCGAGTCCTGCCGGGGGCGCTCGTTTATGCAGGTCAGAGGCTGTTTTTAGCCCTTCGCGAGATCGCCCGCGGAGGGCTTTTTCAGTGCCTGTGAGGGTATTTTGTGGGTATATACACCCCCGATTGAGGGACCGCGTCCCACATACGTCCCCCGGTTGCGGCACCGACATACGCCTAGCCGCCACTCGCCAGAGAGTCGCCCCTGGTCAGAGCCATACTGATGACCTGCCAGCCAAGAACAGGGCAGGCGCCAAAGCGGCGCCTGCCCTGTTCTTGGCTGCTGGCTCAATCTGCTCCGCACCTGTCGTCACGCCGCAACGCGCACGTAGATTCATCCCCGACGCGAGCCGCCCGACGGGGATGCGGCTGGAGGGCTTTACGGGTGGGGAACCATGGTCAGAGCTTGGACGGTCCGCGGGGGCCAGCACGGAGAGCGCGAAGAGCAGGCACTGGACGAGGGTGTGGTGATCGCCGGCTGGGAGGAGGTCGGCGATCTGAGCAGCTGCGCTTCGATCGCCGATGTGGGGGATGTGCTGGCGCGGGCATATCCGGATGAGCTGCCCGGCAGGGTGGACAACTGGAAGCACCAGCTGTGGCGCTTCATCACGATGGAGACCGGGGATCTGGTCGTGATGCCCCGCAAGTTCCTGGGAGTCGTCGCCATCGGGCGACTGACCGAGGGGTACGAGTACCGGAGCGAGGCCGCCCCCGGCTTCCGGCACACGCGCAAGGTGGAGTGGGTGCGCACCCAGGTCGAGCGGGCCGCGATCGGTGGCGACCTCCGGGACAGCATCGGCGCGTTCCTGACCGTGAGCGAGCTGCGCCGCCGTGACGCAGCACACCGTGTCGAGACACTGGCGCAGACCGGTGTCGACCCGGGCTACAAGGGCGCCGTGGAGCCGCCTGCGGACCCCGAGGCGCTGGAGCAGGATGTGCGCGACGAGGGCACCCGACAGCTGACCGCCCGGGACCTGATCGGCCTGTGGGGCTGGGAGGCGCACCGGTGATGTCATCGACCTCGTCGACCGGGAGCTTGCGGCTCGTGGTCTGCAGGTGGCCCCGCACTTCACGGAAGTCCAGCTCGACGGCCTGGTCACGGTCTCCGCGGAGGAGACCACCCTGACGGGAGAGGCAGCTCAGGAGCCTCCGGGGACAGACCTTGGTCACACGCCCACAAGGGCCGCGGGCGAGGATCTGAGTCGCCATTGGCGCATCGGCAGCCTCCCCTTCGCCCGCGACGTGGTCACGGTCGGCTTCGACGAACCGCTCAGCCGCGCCATCACACGCATGGTCCAGGGTGACTTCTCGCAGCTTCCGGTGGTGAACCGGAACAACGTGCTGCGTGGGGTCGTCACCTGGGAGAGTATCGCCCGTGCCCAGTTGGGGCACCGCGGCGCCACCATAGCCGCAGCCCTGGATCCTCATCCGCTGACCGCTCAGGAGCAGGAGGAGCTGTTCGTCCGCATCGACGACATCCAGCGCCACGGCTTCCTCATCGTCACCGACGGCGACAATCTCGTGCTCGGCATCCTCACCGCATCCGACTTGGCCGACCAGCTCAAGCTCCGGGTTGAGCCGTTCATCCTTCTCGGCGAGGCGGAGCGGCGGCTGCGTCGCCTCACCGATCGGCTGCCCGTGGACGAGCTGCCCACGGGTTCGGGAGTGCGCAAGACACGCGCCGCAGGCAAGTACCTCACTCTCGGCCAGTATCCGGAAGCCCTCAAGGACAATGCCTGCTGGGCGAGGCTGGCGTGGCCGTACGAGCAGGACGATCTCGTCCTGCGCGTCACCGCCGTCAAGGACTATCGGAACGAACTGGCTCACTGGGACATGGACGCCCCAGAGACGAAAACTGAGGCACTGACGGAGACCAAGCAGCTGCTGAGCCTGCTGAAGCTGATCGACCACGACCCACGGCCGTGATCAGGACAGATGGCATCGCTCCGCGCTGGTCGATCAGCGCGGAGCGATGCCATCTGTCTCAGTTCTTCTCAACTTATCGAGATCAGCCCAGTACTGCTGCGATGGCGAGAGCGATCCGCTCGACCCAGTCGATCGCGTCCGTGACCTCAGCGTCGGAGATCGCGCGGCGGCGCTTGAGGTCGCCGTCGAGCAGGTCCGCGTCATGGGCGATGCGATTGCGGCGGTCGGTAATCGAGATGTACTGCTGCTTGAGGGACTGCGCGTTGAACGACGTACGGTCGTGATTCCACTGGTTGAGCTGGACGGCGGCCTTGGCCCAGATGTCCTCTTCGGTGACCAGCTTCAGCGCCTCGCTGATCTTTCGAGGGTTCTGGAGAGCGGCGTTGCCCCACTTCGCCTTGACATGCTCTGAGACGGCATCGGCGAGAGTGGTCGCACCCCGCCGCACCTCCTCGACCTTGACCAACGGCAGCTCGAATCTAGTCAGTTGGTACGGCATGCCAGGGCTGTCCTCGGCAGCCAGCTCGGCGACGCGCCGGTACAACTCCTCGTGGAACCAGTGGTCGATGGCGCTGACAGCCTGCACCCAGGCAGCACGATAGAAATCGCCGATGTCGATGACCGGGGACTGGAACGCGGCCAGGCTTTGGCCGGCGACGACCATCTTCCGGGCGTACTCAAGGTTGGTCAGGAACGCCCGGAACTCGCGCGTCTGTGGATGTGCTGCCACCGGCATGGAACTCTTCTCCCCGTCTCGCTGGACCTCACGAAACAGAATCCGGCCAGAGCGGGGAGGAGGGCAACTCACTTGTAGATTAGTCGGTTCCAGTTGGCTGGATCTCGTCGGTGTCAGCCGGGACTTCGCCGCCGAGAGCTTCGGCGATGGCGGCGAACTCGCTGAGGGCCGCTTGCAGGTCCTCGACGATCTCCTGGGCGATCACCTCGGGTGGGAGGAGACTGTCGGAATCGTCGAGAGCCGGGTCCTTCATCCAGGTGATGTCAAGGTTGACCTTGTCACGGGCGATGAGTTCGTCGTAGTCGAAGGCTTTGAACCGCTCACTCTCGACGCGTTCGCTGCGCGGCTTGTCCGGCAGGTACGCCTCGACGAACTCGTCCAAGTCGGCCCGCCGCAACGGGTGCTGCTTCAGGGTGAAGTGCTTGCCGGTTCGGAAGTCGTACACCCAAAGCTTGGAGGTGTTGGCCCCTTCACTGCGAGGCGGCCGCTTCTCGAAGAACAGGACATTGGCCTTGACGCCGCCCGCGTAGAAAATGCCGGTGGGCAGCCGCAAGATGGTGTGCAGGTCGAAGTCCTCAAGCAGTCGCCGTCGTACCTTCTCGCCGGCCCCGCCTTCGAAGAGGACGTTGTCGGGCAGGACGACAGCGGCACGTCCGTTCATCTCCATCAGCGACATGATGTGCTGGAGGAAGTTGAGCTGCTTATTCGTGGTGGTGGCGCGGAAGTCGTCACGCTCGTAGGAGATGTCCTCCTTCTCGGCCTTGCCGTCCGTGCCGATGACCGTGATCGCCGACTTCTTACCGAAGGGTGGGTTGGCGAGAACGAGGGAGGCGTGCCGACCAGGCTGCTCGGCGAGCGCATCACCTTCGGTGATGAGCGACGGCCCGTCGGCGTCACCGATCCCATGGAGCAGCATGTTCATCGCTGCGAGCCGCGCGGTACCGGTCACTAGCTCGTTGCCCCAGATCTTCCCGTTGCCGAGAGCAAGTCGCTGCTCGCGCGAAAGATTCTGCATGTGGTGCTTGCGAATGTAGCTGTGGGCCGCGATGAGGAAGCCGCCAGTGCCACAGGCAGGGTCCGTGATGGTGTCCTCGGGACGGGGCTGCATCACGTCGACCATCGCGTCGATGAGCGCGCGGGGGGTGAAGTACTGCCCGGCCCCAGTCTTGGTGTCCTCAGCCCCCCTGGCGAGCAGCCCTTCATAGGCGTCGCCCTTGAGGTCGGTCCCCTGGATCGTCCAGTCCTCCTTGCCGATCAGATCGACGACCAGCTTTTCTAGGAGGGCGGGTTCGGTGATCCGGTTCTGGGACTTGGCGAAGATCGTGCCGAGGGTGGTGCCAGGGTTTTTGGCGAGGGCGGCGAGGATCTCGCGGTAGTGCACTTCGAGATCAATGCCCTTGAGACGGGCGAGCGACTTCCAGTCATACGCGGCGGGTACGACTGTTTTGGCCTCCTCCTCGGTGAAGGGGTCCGAGGCGATCTCGTCGGCCATCTTCAGGAAGAGCAGGTAGGAGAGCTGCTCGACGTACTCAATGGTCGACAGGCCGTTGTCCCGCAGAACGTTGCAGTAGTTCCAGAGCTTGGCGACCAGGGTGCTGGTCTGGGCACTTGCCTGGGCGGTGGTGGCGGGGGTCACAGCGGGAGCTCCTGCTGAACGGCGGTGGTGGGGGAGGGGCTTGAGGGGGGCGGGGGCGGCGGGACGTCTCCGGTGGCCGTAACCTTGTGCGGGCGACGGTTAGCGCGCTTGGCTGCGCCCTTGCCGCCGTTCTGCGCCTCGCGCTCGGCGCGGATGTGGTCGAGAAGGGCGGAGGCGGGTTCGTCAGCGGGGTCTTGGGGGACAAGCCCCCCCGTAAAGGCGCGGCCAAAGAGAGTCTGACGCAAATGCATCGCCCGCAGTCGGCTGCGCCGCAACGTACGTTCCAAGGCATCGGCATTACTCATAAGCTCTTCGCAGGATTGGACCAGGCGCTTCTGCTCATCGAGCGGAGGAATGGGAAATTCCACACTTTTAAGGCGCTTTGCCGACAGGTGAGCAATGTTGGTCGTAATGCGAACCTCTCGCATAAAACGACGAGCGTGCATGTGTCGCCGGAACACCATCAGTGCCCACTCTGGGAGCACATCAGAGCGAGCCCGAAAGCGGAGCAAGGTATTGGTAAAGGCGACTTTCTCCGGATCCCCTCGATACAGAGCCGGACGCCCTACAAGGTGCGGGCTCTGCCCTTCATTTAGAAGAACGTCACCTGGCTTTAGTCGGTACTTTTCGAACACGCCGGAGAAGTCCATCTCCATCACGTCTGAGACGTCGATGCGATCTTCAAATACGTTCGCTACACGCAAGTATGGCCGCATCTCGGGACCGTGATGCCAGTCAGGGTGCCGCTGGCGCCCGAGGTCAATTGCACCAGCTTCTCCGGTGGTAGTCATTTTCCAGGAATCAGGCGTCATTTCTGGAACGAACCGCATGAGAGCAGCCCTTCGCAAGGCCACAACCTTTCCAAGCGCCGCCTCAACTTCACTTGTGGCGGCATCGAGGCGAGAAAGGTGGCCTTCGAGGGCCTCGACGATGCGCTGCTGCTCCGCTAGCGGTGGCACGACAACGGGCCACGCTTTGAGGATGGTCTGGCTAATGTTCGGTTGAGCTCCACCTTTTCCGGTCTTACGCAATGCGTCGCGCTGAGAACGCAGGTACCAGAATAGGAATCGCTCATCCATGAGATCCCGGAAAGGAGTTGCGAACGCCACTGCCTGATTAGTGGTTACAGATCGCCGTGTGATCGCCAGCTTCCCGATCGTTGCGCCGTACATGGCGATTAGGACGGAACCTTCGGGAACCCATTTCGCCGAGCTTGAATTCAAGCCATCAGGGGTAATCTTCGATGTGGCCTCATGGAGTGGCTTGTCGTCCAGGTCGCCACTCAGAATCCACGGGATGTCCCCACCGTAGTACTGGGCGACACCACTCTTGGGGGTTCCTCCGCTGCCCCATGTCGCGACCTCGCCCAAGGTAGTCTGCACCCACCCTGCCGGGAGCTTCATGTCACTAATCCCACTCAAGCCAATTCCCGATTCAGCTCACCAAGCAAAGCCCGAACATCCCGCCCCGGAAACGCATGCTGGAACCCGCGCCCCCCGCCCCGCCCCTTGAACGGCTCGGCGTTGAACTCCTGCGTGCCGATCCCGACATCACTCGCGACGACATCCCGTATGGCCCGCAGCCACCACAGCTGTTCCTCCGAGAAGTCCGCCCCGGCCTGCTCCTGCTTCAGCAGCCACGCCTCGAAGCGCCGCTCCACCGTATCCCGGTACGGACGAAGGTCCTCATCCACGCCCAACTCATACCGGATGAGCGAGATCAGATCGGGGACGCCCGCTTCACGTCCCGGCCGGTGTGCCGCCGCGCCAAGGTCTTCGTAGTACGTCCACAGCACGTGCGGCGTCCACGCGAACTGCGGGCGGTGGATCTCAGTGGCCAGCTCCCGCAGCGCCGTGTACGCCTCCGAAGGCGACATCGTCCGGGGGCTGCTCAGCGCCAGTGACACCGCCGCGATACGGTCCCGCTCCTCCTTCAGCAAGCGGCTCCAGCGGCCGATCTCCTCCCGCGCCCGAGCCTCCCGGGGGATCTCCTCCAGATTGACGTTCACGGCAGTCGTCTCGTCGAAGACGTAGTCCTTGTCCCGCCGGATCTCTATGATCTGCCGGCGCAGCTCGGGGCTAGCCGTCAGTGGCGCGATCGCGTCCTCGACCAGCTGACGCGCAGCCCGCGCCCCCTGCTCATCGCGCACCCGCTCCTGCCGGTCCGGGTCCACGGCCGCGACGATCGCGCCCGCGATCTGGGACAGGGTCCGGCCGCCTGCCGACCGCTCCAACTGCTCACGCTCGTCGTCCGTCAGTTGCTGGTTGAGACGCGCCAAGCGCCCTGCCAGGGTCTCGGCCTCGCTCGCGCTGATCGACTTCGTGCCAGCCTTGTCCAGCAGTTTGGCCAGCGATACTTGCCGCTCGCTCGCTGGCACGAGCGGCCGCGCATCGACCAGTGGCGAGTCCGTCACACCCACCGCGTCCACCAACACGAACCGGTCCTTGCGCACCGACGCGTCCGAGTCCGGGGTGACCTCCTGGAGCTCGGTCGCATCGATCGTCCGCGCCCCACGCCCCTTCATCTGCTCGAAGAGCACAGCGCTGCGCACCTCGCGCAGGAAAATCACGCACTCCAGGGCCTTCACGTCCGTCCCCGTCGCGATCATGTCGACCGTGACCGCGATCCGCAGCCTCGGCGAAGTCCGCAACGCGCGGATCAGCTCGTCGGGGTCCTCCCCGGCCTGCCGGCTCTTGTACGTGATCTTCTTCGCGAAGTCGTCGCCGCGGCCGAAGAGCTCTTTCGCCTGGGCCAGGACGTCCTCTGCGTGGTCCTCACCCACCGCGAAGATCAGAGTCTTGGGAACCTCAGTCCGCCCCGGGAACCAGCTCCGCCAGTTGTCCCGGTAGGCGGTCAGCACGGACCGGATCTCGTCGACCGTCACCACGGACCGGCCGATCTGCCCGGTCGTGTACGTGAAGTCGTCGTCCAGCTCCTGGTAACGCTGCCGCCGCGTCTTGCGGTCCCGAACCCTGATCGTCGTACCCGACTCGATGGTGGCGACGCCGTTCTCGCGCAGATCGGAGCGGATGCGTACGACGTCGAAATCGACGTTCACGCCGTCCGCGACCGCCTGCGGGTACGTGTACTCGGAGACCAGGTTGCGGTGGAAGAAACCCAGCGTCTGCGGCTTCGGGGTGGCGGTGAGACCGACGAGGTGCGCGTCGAAGTACTCCAGCACACCCCGCCACAGGCCGTAGATGGAACGGTGGCACTCGTCCACGACGATTAGGTCGAACGACTCGATCGGCACATCCGGGTTGTACGACACCTCGATAGGCGCGGCAGTCTCGTACGTGTCTTCATACGCCGCGCTGTCCGCCGCCGCGTCCGCCTGCTCGTCGTCCGTCAATGTCTCGCCCCGTAGCAGCGAGTACATCTTCTGGATCGTGCAGATGACGACGGACGAGGTGTCCTGAAGGCCGGAAGCGCCGAGCCGGTCGACGTTGTAGATGTCGGAGAGCTTGCGGCCGTCGTCGGGCGTGGTGAACTTTCGGAACTCGTCGAGCGCCTGCTTGCCCAGGTTGTTACGGTCGACGAGGAACAGGATCCGGCGGGCCTTGGCGTGCTTGAGCAGGCGATACGTCTGTGCTACCGCCGTGAACGTTTTGCCCGCGCCAGTCGCCATCTGGATCAGCGCCCGCGCGCGGTCCCCGCCCAGGGACTCCTCCAGGCCGGAGATCGCGTCGATCTGGGCAAGCCGCAGTCCGTTCGGCTCCAGCACAGGCAGCTGTCGCAAGGCTGCCCGGAAGGTCGGGCAACCAGGGGACTCGTCCGCCCGCCGCACCCAGGTTGCGATCGTCTCCGGACGGTGGAAAGAGAAGACCTCGCGGGAGCGGGCATCCGGGTCGAGCCGGTTGACGAAGTATGTCTCCGCGCCAGTGGTCGCGTAACGGAAAGCGAAGGGCTCGGCCTCACGCCACACCGCGAGCCGGTGCTCCTTGAGCACGCCGGTCGCGTACCGGTCGTTCTGCTCGACGGCGCTGGAGAGGTGGTCGCCCTCGCGCTTCGCCTCGATGACGCCGACGATGCGCCCGTCGACGTACAGCACATAGTCGGCGCGGCCCGTGGCCAGCGTGAACTCGCGAACGGCCACGCCCTGTCCGGCCTGCGGGTTGAGCTGGTCCCGGTCCTGGACCTGCCAGCCGGAGGCGCGGAGCATCGCGTCGATGGTGCCGCGGGCCTGCACTTCGTTGAGCGGGGCCGGCCGCTGGGCTCGGTGGATGATGGCGTCGCGACTGCCGGCGTCCACCTGCCGCGGCTGCCTGCGAGCGGCGTCGTACTTCGCCTGCTGGGCGTTGCGCAGCCCCTCGATCTCCGCGCTCAATTGCTCGACGCGGGCGAGCAGTTCGCGCCTGTTGGTATCGGCGCTGGCGATCAGGCGCTCAGCCTCGGCGCGCGCCTTGCGCTCAGCCTCCAGAGCATCGCTGGACTCGGCGAGCCGGGTTCGGGCCTGAGTAAGCGCTTGGCGGTGGCCGTCCAGGGCCTCCCGCAGCTCGGCCAGCTCGGCCGGGTCTGTGACCTCGGCGGTCGCACCAGGATCCGTGGGCGGCACGAACTCCGCCACGGTCCGGCGTCCGTCGATGGCGTCATGGAACCACAGCCCGAGCTTGTAGCAGACACGGACGGCGGCAAGAGCCCGCGAGGTGTCGAAAAGGTGACTGTGAGCTGCCCTGTTCCGGTCTCGGCGCAACCTGTCGAAGTCGTCACGAATCTCGGAGACGAGGACTCCGGCGCGTGTGAGCGCGGTCAGCCGGTCAATCTGGCGGTCTCCCTCAATACGCATCCCGATCCGGGCGACTAGTTCCTCGGCGAGAACCTCTCCGAACTGGCCGGCTTGCACCAAGGACGAATTGGGGTTGCTGAAGACTGTCGCCTCGGCCGACGCTCCGTACAGAGCCAACAGAGGCTGGTGCTGATACAGCACCGCGAAGTTCGGTGAGCCCTTCGCGAAATCGCGAAGCCGGTCGTCCATCCTGCTCTTCTCCCCCGAGGCGCGGTTGCCGTACGAATGACCCCTCAGCCTACGCGGGCAGCTGTGGCACGTGTGAGCTTGGATACCTGCGGCCAGGCACACGAAGCGAGTGATGTGGCGCAAAACCTACGGTGCCTCACCCGAACTTCACGCCACGGATGGAGCAGGTACATGAGTGTCCACCGGTCGCGATCGGAAGGCTCAACCGGTCCAGAGAAGGGTTCTCCCACTTGAGCACTTGACTAGATGACACAATCATAGTGTCATTGACTCGTGATGTACGCGACCCCACGCCTGACCTCCGATGACCAGCGAGCCCTCGACGAGATCGAGAGCATGCGCCGTTCCCTGCGCCACATGCTCCGAGCCACCCCGCGCTGGACCCGTCAACTGCGCCGCAATCTCACCGCCCGCGCGATCGCCGGATCGAACACCATCGAGGGGTACGCGGCGACGGTCGACGACGTGGAAGCCCTCATGTCCGGCGAGGAACCGCTGGAGACCGGCGAGAAGACGCGCGCCGAGCTGGAGGGCTACCAGCGCGGCATGACCTACATCCAGGCTCTCGCCGACGCCGGGGACGACTTCCGGTACGACGCCGGCCTGCTCAACGGCCTGCACTTCATGCTCCAGGGCCACCACCTGGACAAACGGCCCGGCCGCTGGCGCGACGGACCCGTCTACGTCACCAGCCCCGACGACCCCTTGGTCCCCGCCTACACCGCACCCGACCAGGCGGACGTTCCCGCTCTGATGTCCGAGTTCATCGACTGGCTCAACGAGGGCGACCTCGACGCCCCCGTCCACGTCCGCGCCTCCATGGCTCACCTCAACCTCGTCAAAATCCACCCATGGAAGGACGGCAACGGGCGCATGTCCCGCGCCCTGTCCACTCTGGTGTTCTCCCGCGAGGCTCTGATGCCCCCTGAGTTCTCCTCCATCGAGGAATGGCTCGGCCGGGGACAGAACACCTACGCCTACTACCAGGCCCTAGAGGACGTGGGCGGCCCGCACTGGAGCCCCGAGCGGGACACCCGGCCCTGGATCCGATTCTGCTTGACCGCCCACCACCGCCAGGCCCAGCAGGCCCAGCGGCGCTTCGACGTGATGTCGCGGGCTTGGAGCCGCCTGGTCGAAGGCGTCGAGGCAACTGGCCTCGACGAGCGGGTCGTCTACGCCCTGCTGCCCGCGTTCTCTGACGCGAAGGTCCGTCGCACCGTCTACCAGCAGGACGCCGACCTCAGCGACCAGCAAGCCATTCGCGATATCCGGGAGCTCGTGGCCCGCGGCTGGCTCGTCCCCCACGGCAAGGCCCGCGCCCGTTACTACGCCCCCGGGCCCCTCATGGGCCCAGTCCGAGACGAGGTCCGCCAGTCCATGGAGCCGTACACAGATCCCTACCGGCGGGAACGGTGACCCACCCACCCTCAGCGGTTATGCCGCCGCCAGGTTAGCCGGGGCGTCCTGCATCTCGTCGAGCCGCTGCCGCAGATCTTGCTCTTGACCACTGATGCACTGCGCGTACGTGGCGAACAACATGGCAACACTGGTGCCGGCCCACTCGGCCACCTGAGCAGGCGGGATGCCGTTGTTGAGCCACATCGTCAGCCGGGTATGTCGAAGGTCGTACACGCGTCGTCCAGTCGGTGACGCGCATACATGCGGTGGCAAGATCGCGCTACGGGCGCGGTCCCACATGCGGCGGTAGACGGAACCCGCGAGAACTCCGCCGTGCTCTCCGGGGAAGAACCGGTCGTCGGGGAGCAGGACCGCCTCCTGAATACGCGCCCGCAAAATACGGGCAAGCCCGGGAGGGCACGGCACGATGCGCGATTCACCCTCTGCTCTCCCCTTCAGATGCCGCTGATCGTGCCGGGTTCCGTTGTCGGTCCACGTACGCCCGATCTCGGGCTCGGCGGCGTGCACCACGATGTCGGCCCACTGCCCCTCTCCTGAAGCAGGCACGACAAGATCTGACACACGCAGCGCGACAGCCTCTTCCGGGCGCAGCCCTGTGAAGTACAACGTGGCGAAGAACGCATGCAGCCTTCGCCCGCTGCGCGGCCGATTGCGTATCCAGTCGAGCAACTGCGCCGCTTGCCGCGTATTGAGTAGACGGCGTCGATCGATCGCGCCAGCAGACTGTGGAGTGAGGTTCCGCCCCTGAGGAACCGGATCGGACAGCAGAATCCCGCGAACGATCGCATACCTCATCACCAGATGCAGAACCCGCCGATGTCGCTTCACAGATGAGGCCGCCGCTCGTCTCCCGTCCAGCAGCGTTCCCAGTACCAACAGCACGTCCTGGACGATCAGCGGATCAGTCCAGGCGTCCATGGTCGGAGTGTGTCGCCGCACCAGCCGAGAACCGCGACTACGTCATCCGGGGCATCGTCGCGGCGGCCCGTGTTGAAGGCCCAGTCACTGAGCGCCGTACGGACCCGCGGAGATGGAACGCCCGGTGGATCCCGGTCCATCAGCGCAGTGGTGACGATCATCAGCGTGCGAGCCGTGTTCTTCCGGTGGTTCGCCGACACACGCGGCCACTGGGCGTCCGTGAACTGGACGGCGAAGTCGTACCACCCGACCGAGGAAGCTCTCGGCTCATGCCGTTCCGGCAAGCCGGTCGACATGTTAAACGGCTCTCCAGCGTGCGTCGCGGTCACCAGCTCCGCTCGGAAACCGTCGGCCAGCGCGTACGTCTGGAACGTCTTGCGTTGACGCTTTCCACCCACGGACCAGCGGACCCTGTAGGACTCGCGCAGCTTCCCGGAACCCCTCTCGATCTGCCAGACCCTGACGTCAAAGGTGGTATCCATGGTCCGCACCGCGATCCGATCCCGCCCGTGGCGCCCCGCCTCGCGGAAACCCATGTCCCCGAACCGCTACGGGCTCTACCTCCATGATCCCACCACCAACCGGGCGGCAAGATCGTCCCACATGCGTCCCCCAAAACAGTTGACGATGCGTCACTGGACGATAAAAGGCCAGGTCAGGGCGGTAGAGGTACCGTTAGACTAAGTGCCTTCTAAGCGCTTGGCCGCAGGTTCGAGTCCTGCCGGGGGCGCACATAGCCTCTCACCTGCAAAAACGCGTGAGGGGCTCTTTCCTGTGCGGCTGCACATCGCTCTACAGCAAGCGCCTTCGCCGGCGTCGGGGGTTCCAGGGAGTGGGCGTGCGCTCCTACCGTGAGCGGATGACGACGATCAAGAAGTTCCAGGTCACCTTCGACTGCGGAGAACCCGAGCGCCTCGCCCGCTTCTGGTGCGAAGTGTTGGGGTATGTCGTACCGCCGCCCCCGGACGGATTCGCCACTTGGGACGACTTCAAGCAGTCGCAGCCGCCTGAGCAGCGGGACTCCTCGTTCGCCTGCGTCGACCCCTCGGGTGTCGGCCCGCGGTTGTACTTCCAGCGGGTTCCCGAAGGGAAGGCTGTGAAGAACCGGGTCCATCTGGATGTGCGGGTCGGCACGGGACTCGTGGGCCCGGAGCGGCTCGCCGCGCTGGAGGCCGAGCGTGATCGGCTGGTCCCGCTCGGGGCCGTGTACGTGCAGACGTTGTATGACGGCAATGACGCGTGCATTCCGATGTTGGACATCGAGGGCAACGAGTTCTGCATCGATTGAGGGGCCGGCTCGCCTCGAGGGGCCTCCGCGTGGTCCCCTCGGGGCGAGCTCGCCACTTCGTTACTTCCGGGGCTCGCACTGCCCCTTTCCCCGGTAGGTCAGCGCACGGGTCGCCACGAGGACGGGCAGGAGCAGGAGCATCCAGCGGGCCGTCGACCAGCCCATCAACGCTCCGGCTATCAGCACCAGTGCCACGTACGTGACGGTGAGGAGCGCCAAGTCCTTCTTCTTGCTCATGTCCCTCGCCTCTTGCCGCTTGTCCGTCTTCAGCACTTGTAGCGCTTCCAGTTCGTGATCACGCCCACGTAGCTGACCTTCCACTCCACGCACTGGTTCGCCTTCGCCGCGTCCTGCATCTGGCCCCGCAGAGAGCTCGCCTGGGCCGTCAGAGCGGCGCCACAGCCCGCCGCGGCCACCGCGTTGGGGATCTTGGCGCAGGCCATGACCGTCGCCGTGGCCGCGAAGTGGTACATCGGGGTCTTGGCCATGTCCTTCACCTCCTTCTTGCTGAAGCGGAGGTAGATGGACCAACCCAGCGAGATCTTCGGGTCGGCCACGACCGGGAACGCCGTGTCCGGTGTGACGTCCACCGTCTGCGTCAGCCTGTCGCCGTCGAGGCGGTAACTCGTCCGTACGGCCTTGCCGTTGGCGTCCTTGGCCCACGGCGCGTCGATCGCGCCCAGGACCTCCGTGTCCTCGCCGTGCGCCTTCGTGATCAGGAAGCCGTTCTCGCCGTCCTCCGTCAGGCCCGTCCCCTCGGGGAGCTTCAGGTCGAAGTCGTGCGTCGTCGGCGCCTTCGCGTCCTTGAGCGTCACCAGCGTGCGGGCCGCGCCGTCCGACGTGGGCTGTACGGCGATGTCCGTCGACGGTGCGGCGTCGGGGTAGACCACCGTGCCCGCGCCGGCCGTCACGCCCGCCGTGTCCTTCACCTCCGGAAGACCGAGGGAGACGTCGGCGTTCGGGGCGTCCAGGAGAACGTCGCCCGTCGATGTCGCGGGGGCCGATACCGTCACCTCGCCCTCGGCCGTCCGTGCGGTGCCCCGGCGGCCTCCGTCCAGCTGGGTCAGGTCCGCCGTACCGGTCGCCTTCTCCACGACCTCCGCGGCACGTGCCGCCGCCGTCGACGACGGCGCCTCGTCCGCCACGGCCGCGGGGGCCAGCGCCCCGAGGACCGCGCCCGCCGTCACCGACGCGACGAAGCCGCCCGTCATTCGTCTCGTCTTCTTCCGCGCGCCGCTCTTCGTGATGTTCATGGGTCCCTCCCGTTTTTGCGCATACGAAGGCACCCCGAGCCCTCGCAAGAGGATCCCCGCCCGGGGCGCCGCCCATACTTTTACACATGTGTAGAAGACGGAGGAGGGACTTTGGTCCCGATACAGGTTCGGCCGGTCCGGCTGTTACGCGCCGTACAACTCCTCGATCTCCGCCGCGTACGCCTCCGTCACCGCATGTCGCTTGATCTTGAGGGAGGGGGTGAGCAGGCCGTTGTCCTCCGTGAACTCGCCGCCCACTATGGCGAATCTACGGATCGACTCCGCCTTGGAGACCGCCGCGTTCGCGTAGTCCACCGCCTTCTGGACCTCCGCGATCATCTGCGGGTCCCGCGCCAGCTCCTCCAGCGGCGTGTCCTTGGGGCGCTTGCGTACGGTGAGCCAGTGGGCGACCGCCTCGGGGTCGAGGGTCACGAGCGCGGCCACGTAGGAGCGGTTGTCCCCCACGACGATGCACTGGCCGACCGGCGACCGGCTGCGCAGCCTGTCCTCCAGGACCGCGGGCGAGACGTTCTTGCCGCCGGAGGTCACGAGGATGTCCTTCTTGCGGCCGGTGATCGTGAGGTAGCCCTCGCCGTCCAGCGCCCCCAGGTCGCCCGTGGCGAACCACCCGTCGGTCAGCACGGCGTCCGTCGCGGCCGGGTTGTTCCAGTACGAGCCGAAGACGATGCCGCCCTTGATCAGCACCTCGCCGTCGTCCGCGATACGTACCGACGTGCCCGGCACGGGCAGCCCGACCGTCCCCGGGCGGGGCTTGAGCGGTGGGGTGATGGTGGCGGCGGCCGTGGTCTCGGTCAGGCCGTACCCCTCGTAGATGATGATCCCGGCGGCGTAGAAGAAGAGGTTGAGGTTGCGGTCCAGGGGTGAGCCGCCGCTGATCGCGTAGCGCAGGCGGCCGCCGACCTCCTTGCGGATGCGGCGGTAGACGAGCAGCTCGTACAGCGCCCAGCCCGCGCGCAGACCGAGGGACGGACCCGGCCCGCTCCTGTCCAGGAACTTGTTCAGGTACGCCTCGCCGAAGCGCACCGCGATCCGCTCGGCCCGGTCGAACGAAGCGGCACGCCCGATCTTCTCCGCGGTCGCCCGGCCCGTCTCGTGGATCTTCTCGAAGAGGTACGGGACGCCGACCACGAACGTCGGCCTGAACGCCCGGAGCTCCGGGCGCAGTTCGTCCGGCTTGATGCTCGGACAGTGACCGAGCTCGATGCGCGCCATCATGCAGGCGATCTGGATGCTGCGGCCCAGGATGTGGGCGAGCGGCAGGAAGAGGAGCGTGGCGGCGACCTGCCCCGTGATCTCCTTGAAGACGGGGTGGAGCAGCTCGACGGTGTTCGCCGCCTCCGCGTGCAGGTTGCCGTGCGTGAGGACGCAGCCCTTGGGGCGGCCCGTGGTGCCCGAGGTGTAGCAAAGGGTCGCGATGGAGTCCGGGGTGAGTGCGGACCTGCGTTTCGTGACCTCCTCGTCCGACAAGTGCCGTCCGAGCGAGGCGAGTTCCGCCATCGCTCCGCCGTCGATGGTGCGTACGAGCGGAGGCCCGTCCAAGGCGGCCAGGGCCTCCCCCGCCGTCTTCGCGTTCTCCGCCGTCTCGGTCATCAGGAAGCGTGCGCCCGAGTCCCGGACGATCCACTCGATCTGTTCCGCGGAGGACGTCGCGTAGATGGGGACGGTCTGGCCGCCCGCCGCCCAGATCGCGAAGTCCAGGACGGCCCACTCGTAACGCGTACGGGACATGAGCGCGACGCGGCCGCCCGGTTCCAGGCCGTCCGCGATGAGCCCCTTGGCCGTCTCCGTCACCTCGCGCGCGAAGGCCGCGGCCATGACGGGGCGCCACCGACCGGCCTGCTTGCGGCGCAGGACCACGGCGTCGGGGGCCTCGACCGCGTTGGTGAAGGGGATGTCCGCGGTACTGCCCGCGGTGGCGCGGGACACGAGGGGGGCGGTACGCGCCTCACGTACCGTGCCGTGCTCGTCCTTGACGATTTCGACCTCGCCGCGTTCCGCCAGGTCGCTGTGGCGCTGTGCCCTCTTCAGATCCTTGCGTACGCCCATGACGGCTCCCGGATTCCGGTTCCCAGCTGATGTGCAGGCGATCGGCGCGCGTACTTGCTCGTGGGTCAACTCGCCCAAGAGCGAACCGACTTATTTACTGGTGAGTCAACTTACTGGCGCGTAAGGAAAATTCAAGAGGGACGGCCCCTCAGCCTGTCGCCGGTTTCCAGGTCTCCCCTTCCAGCACCCGCCCCATCCCGACCCACACCATGTTCATCAGCCGCAGCGTCACGCCTTCCGGCGACTGGTCGGGGTGGCGGGCCATCCAGTCCGTCAGCGAGTCCGCCGCGCCCACCAGCGCGTGGGCCACGAAATCCGCGTCGTCGTCGGACAGTTGCGCCGCGGGGCCCGCCTCCGCGATGCCCGCCCGCACCAGCCCGGCCACCTCCGCCATCACCGCGACACGGGCCTCGGCGACGGCGGCCGCGATGGCCTCGCTCAGCTCCGACGCCTGGCGGTGCAGCACCACCCAGCTGTCGCGGTGCTCGGCGACGAACGCGAAGAACGCGAGCAGCCCCGCGTGCAGCCGGAGTTCGGGCGTCGCGCCCCTCGTCGTCACCGCGCCCTGGAAGGCGCCGACCAGGCGGTCCGCCTCACGTCGCAGGCAGGTGAGGAAGAGGCCTTCCTTGGAGTCCAGGTACAGATACACCATCGGCTTGGAAATGCCCGCGAGTTCGGCGATCTCGTCCACCGACGCCCCGTGATAGCCACGCTTGGCGAAGACCCGGACCGCCACATCGACGATCTGGCGCTCCCGCTCGCGGCGCGGCACCCGGCGCCTGCGCGGGGCCCGGGCGCCCTTCGGGTCCGGTGCGTCTTCGAATGTGCCGCTCACCCTTGTCAGCCTCCCTGGTGACGATTACCTTACCGTTTAGTAAGTTTACTGTGGAGTAAGGAGATTGACGTGGCCGACGACATCAGCGAGATCGCCGAACTCGACTTCGCCGACGTCACGCCCGAGGAATTCGCGCGGATCGTGAAAGGGCTCTCCAGAAAGCAGTTCACCGAGCTCGCCGAGGACGGCACGCTGCGCGGACGCGTCCTCCAGGAGGTCTTCGGGCGGATGGAACGACAGTTCAAGCCCGAGGCCGCGGCCTCCGTGACCGCGCTCATCCGCTGGAAGATCACCGGCAGTGGCGGCAACGAAGACGTGGTGTACGAGACGGACATCGCCGACGGCACGTGTGCCGTGCGCGAGGGACAGTCGGAGTCGAAGCCGCGGGTCACGCTGATCCTCGCCGACGCCGAGTTCCTCAAGCTCGTCTCCGGAAACGTGGGTCCCGTCGCGCTGTTCATGATGCGCAAGGTACGGGTGGTGGGTGATGTGGCGCTGGCCGCGGGGCTCACGCGGTACTTCGACATTCCCAAGGTCTGACACCCCCTCGGGCGACCGCGGGTCGGGGCCAGGCCCGGGATCGGACTCGGACTCGGACTCGGGCCCGGGGATTCTCCGGCTGCCTCAAGCCGTCGTCGGCCTGCGCCGATGTAGTGATCATGACGACGTCCGCGCACACCTCCGTCCGTGACCCCGAAGCCGTCGCCGGGCCCTCCCCGGGAGCGGGAGCAGGAGCGCCCGGCCGATGGCGGGACCACGCCCGGCTCGGGGCCTGCCTGTTGCCCGCGCTCGTCATCGGCTTCGCCGGCTTCCAGCGGCGGTGGATGTCCGACGACGGGCACATCTACGTCCGTACGGTCCGGCAGGTCCTCGCCGGCAACGGGCCCGTCTTCAACGCGGGCGAGCGCGCGGAATCGTCCACCGGCACCCTGTGGCAGTGGCTGCTGGTGGCGGGCGGGGCGGTGGGGGCCGATGTGGCGACCGTGGCGATGTACGGGGGGCTGCTGTTCACCGTCGCCGGGTTCGCGCTCGCCGGGGTCGGAGCGGCGCGGCTGCGGGGAGGCGGCAGGGGCGGGCTCCTCGTGCCCTGCGGGGCCGTGGTCCTGCTCGCGCTCCCGCCCGTCTGGGACTTCGCCACCTCCGGCCTGGAGACGGGGCTCGCCACCTGCTGGATCGCGGGCGCCTGGCTCGCGCTCGTGGCACGCCCCCGGTCGCTCGTGACCTGCGCCGTGCTCGGACTCGGGCCTCTCGTGCGGCCCGACCTGGCGCTGGTGTCGGTGGTCCTCCTGGCCGCGCAGTGGGTGACGGTACGGCCCTCGTGGCGCGGGGCGCTCGCCGGGGCGGGGGCCGCCGGGGCGCTTCCCGTGGCGTACGAGATCTTCCGCATGGGCTACTACGGGCATCTGATGCCGCTGCCCGGCGTCACGAAGGAGGCGTCGCGAAGTCTGTGGGGGCGCGGGTTCGACTACCTCTGGGACTTCACGGGGCCGTACGCGCTGTGGGCGCCGATGGTGGCGATGGTGTCGGTCGGCGCGGCTGCGTTGTACGCAGGGAGGTTCGGCGTACGACAGGTACGCGATCCCGACATCGTGCGGGACGCCGCCCCGGTCGTCACTCCCGTCCTCGCAGGCACCCCCGTCCTCGCAGGCGCCCCCGTCCTCGCCGGTGCCCTCTGCTGGCTCTACGTCATCAAGGTCGGCGGCGACTTCATGCACGGCCGGATGTTCCTGCCGGGGCTGCTCCTGATGCTGCTGCCCGTCTTCCTGGTGCCCCTCACGCGCGCGTGGGGCGTGGCCGCGTTGGTGATCGGCGTGTGGGCCGTCGCGTGCGCGGGCGTGCTTCGGGTGCCGTACGAAGGGCGGATCGGCGCGGGCGGGATCGCGGACGAGCGAGGCGTGTACGTACGCCAGAACGCCTCTCCCCACCCCCTCCACCACGACTTCGCGGGCCAGCCGGGAAACCGGGCGTACGCCGCTCTCGTACGGGAGCGGGCGCTGAGCGGCGCCCCGACCCTGCTCCTCGCCCGGACGCCCGTGGCGGGCGGTGCGCCGGGGGTGACGGGGGTCTACAACACGCTCGGGTTCAGCGGCTCCGTCGTCCCGCTCTCCGGCGCGGCCCTCGACCCCATCGGGCTCGCCTACCCTCTGGCGGCCCACTCCGAAGGCATCGTCAACGGCCGCGTGGGACACGACAAGCGGCTGCCCGACGAGTGGATCGTCGCCGAGCGCGGCGCCGCCGACGTGCCCGAAGGCCTCGACCCCGCCCGGGTCGAGGCCGCCCGCCGGGCCCTGCGCTGCGGGCCCCTCGCCGAACTGCGGGCCGCCACCCGCGCGCCCCTGACCGTCGGCCGTTTCTGGCGGAACCTGACGGGGTCCGTGGAGCGCACGTCGTTCCGTTTCCCGAGCGACCCGGTGCGGGCGGAACGGCAGGTGTGCGGGCGCTAGGGGGCCTGTGCCGGAAGTCCCGTCGTTCCGCCCGGAGGGCGGGCCCCGCAGCGTGCGGCACAGGTCCTAGTCCCCGCTCAGGCGCGCCGCCGCGTCGATCGACGACGTCAGTTCACGGATCTGCCTCGTGCGGGTCGGCAGCGCGTGGGCCCGCTCGGAGAGCTCCGCGAGGGACGGCGTGGCGGGGGCCGGCTCGGGGAGGTCCCGGGCCGCGTGGCCGCCGGGCGGGGCGGCGGCGCGCAGGCCGTCCGCGAAGTACGCCGCCACCGCGGTGACCTGGAGGCCCGCGTCCGCCTCCCGGAGTGACCCGTCGAGGTCGGCCGTCTCGATGCGGCCCGACTCCTCGTGCGGCGCGCGACTGTCAGGGTCGAGCCAGCGGACGCTCGCCGTGGCCAGATGACCGCCCGCGCCCGCCGTGGTCCGCACCGCGTACAGCGCCGTCACCGTGTGGCCGGGGCCGATCTCCCCGCCGTCCACGGAGTCGTCGCGGAAGTCGTCGTCGGCGACCTCCCGGTTGTCGTACCCGATGAGCCGGAACTGTTCGACCGTCTCCGGGTCGAAGGACACCTGCGCCTTCGCGTCGCGGGCCCGCAGCTCGATGTGGGCGGGCAGTTGCTCGCAGAACACGTCGCGCGCGTCCTCTTCGTTCGACACGTACGTCGTGTGACCGTCGCCCTTGTCGGCGAGCCGCTCCATCAGGGCGTCGCCGTAGTCGCTGCCGACGCCCACGCCGAAGAGGGTGATGCCGTGCTCGCGGCGGGCGTCGGAGATGCGGTCCAGGATGCCGTCCGCGCTGGTCTCTCCGGTGTTGGCGAGGGCGTCGGAGAGCAGGACGACGCGGTTGGTGGCGCCTTCCTTCTTGCCGCGCACCGCCGTGTCATAGCCGGTGGTGATGCCCGCTTCGAGGTTGGTGGACTCGGTGGGCTCCAAGCCCTCGACGGCCCGGTGCACGCGCATACGCCCGTCCCCGCCGTCCCCGCTGCCCCCGAGGCGCGTCATCGGCAGCACTGTCTCCGCCGTGTCGCTGAAGGTGACGAGGGCGATCGAGTCGTCGGGGCGCAGCCGGTCGGTCATGAGGCCGAGGGACTGCTTCACGAGGTCGAGGCGGCCCGGCTCCGCCATGGAGCCGGACACGTCGATGACGAAGGTGAGGGCGGCGGGCGGACGTTCGGTGTCCGCCGCTTCGCCTCGGGTGGCGAGGCCGACCCGGACCAGCGACCAGCCGTCGTCGTCCGTGCGGGCGCCGTCCACGCTCACGGAGAAGCCGTCGCCGTCGGGCCGGGGGTAGTCCTGCCGGAAGCTGTTGACGAACTCCTCGGGCCGGACCGTCGACGGATCGGGCAGGCGCCCTTCGGCGAGGGTGCGGCGCGCGAAGCCGTACGACGCGGTGTCGACGTCCAGGGCGAACGTGGACAGGTGGTCGGGCGCGAACTCCCGCTGGTCGTCGTCTCCTTGCTCGCCGGAGGGCGCGCCGGTGCCGCCGTCCGGCAGCGCGGGCGCGGGCATCGGCGCGCTGTCACGCTTCCCGCCGCTGTCACCGGTTGCCCGGTGAGCATCGCTCCCGCCGCCGCCCGAGCAGCCGGTGAGCGCGAGGCCCCCGGCCACGGCCACGGCGAGCGCCCCCTGCCGCACCTTCCCGCCCCGTCCGGGCCGCCCGGCCCGCCAGGGCCCCGCGATCCGCCCGCTCCACCGATTCCTCATCCGGTCCCCCTCGCGTCGTCCGCTCACACGACTGTGACGCCGGAGGACCTGCGAACGATCGCTCGGAACCGTTGCGGAAGAGTCTCGATGCGGCTACGGGCCCGAGAGCCCGGGTGGTGACACAGGCCCTACGACACCACGTCCTTCCGCGCGAACCCCCGGAACGCCAGCGCGAACAGCACCAGCGCGTACGACACCGAGATCGCCGAGCCCTGGATCATGCCGCCCCACTCGGCCTGCGGCTGGATCGCGTCGGCCCAGGCGAACTGCCAGTGCGCGGGGAGGAAGTCGCGCCAGTCGCCGAGCGCGGTCACCGCGTCCAGGACGTTCCCGACGATGGTCAGGCCGACCGCGCCGCCGACCGCGCCGAGCGGCGCGTCCGTCTTCGTGGACAGCCAGAACGCGAGGCCCGCGGTGACCAGTTGGGAGACGAAGATGTACGCGACGACGACGAGCAGGCGCCGGGTCGCCGTGCCCACGGGGAGCGTGCCGCCGGTCGGGATCTCCAGCGGGCCCCAGCCGTACGCCACCGCGCCGACCGCCAGCGCGACGAGCGGCAGCAGCACCATCGCGGCGGCGCTCATGCCGAGTGCGACGATCATCTTGGACCAGAGCAGCCGGGCCCGCGGCACGGGCGCGGCGAGCAGATAGCGCAGCGAGGACCAGCTCGCCTCGGAGGCCACGGTGTCGCCGCAGAACAGCGCGACGGGGATGACGAGCAGGAAGCCCGCGGAGACGAACAGGCACGTCGCGGCGAAGTTGGCCGCCGAGGACGTGGCCGTGTCCATCAGTGTCACGTCGCCGTTGCGGGAGCCCGGCGAGCCGTCCGCGACGGCGAACGCGATGACGAGCACGATCGGCAGGAGCGCCATGATGCCGCCCATGACGAGCGTGCGGCGGCGCTTCAGCTGGCGGACCGCCTCGACCCGCAGGGGCAGGGTCCGCCACGCGCGGTAGCCGGGCGCGGTCGGGCGCTCCAGGGTGGCGCTCATGCGGTGGTGCCTCCGATCAGGGTGAGGAACGCGTCTTCGAGGCGGCGGTGCGGGCCCATGGACTCCACCGGCACGCCGAGGCGGACCAGTTCGGGCAGCAGGCGTACGGCGCTCGCGTGCTCCGTGCCGTCGAGCCGCACCAGGAGGCCGTCGTCCGCGCGGACCGCGGACGCGACGCCGGGAAGCGCGGCGACCTTCTCCACCAGCGGGTCGGGGATGTCCTCCGCGAGTCCCACGAGGAGCGTGTCTCCGGAGCCCACGATCTCGGCGACGGGGCCCGCCTGGACGAGTCGGCCGCGGTCCATGACGACCAGGTGCGTGCAGGACTGCTCGACCTCGGCGAGGAGGTGGCTGGAGACGATGACCGTGCGGCCGCCGCGCGCGTACCGGATCATGACCTCGCGCATCTCGCGGATCTGGGGCGGGTCGAGGCCGTTGGTCGGTTCGTCGAGGATCAGCAGGTCCGGCAGGCCGAGCATGGCCTGGGCGATGGCGAGGCGCTGCCGCATGCCCTGGGAGTACGTCCGCACGGCGCGGGCGATGGGGTCTCCCCTGTTCGAGCGGAGCCGAGAACTCGGGGAAGCGTCGCCGAGGCCCGCGATCTCCAGGGCCTCGTCCAGGTGGGCGTCCTCGGCGGGGCGGCCGGTCGCCTTCCAGTACAGCTCCAGGTTCTCCAGGCCGGAGAGGTGCGGCAGGAAGCCCGCTCCCTCGACGAACGCGCCGACGCGGGAGAGGACGGGCGCGCCGGGCCTGATGGCCTGCCCGAAGACGCGGATCTCGCCCGCGTCGGGGCGGATGAGGCCCATGAGCATGCGCAGCGTCGTCGTCTTGCCCGCGCCGTTCGGTCCCAGGAGACCGAGTACCTGGCCCTTCTCGACGGTGAAGGAGACGTCACGGACGGCGTACCGGTCGCTGGACTTGGCGTAGCGCTTGCTCAAGTCGGTGATCTGGAGCGGCACTTCGGCCAGTGCCGGGTCGGGGGCGGGCGCGGTGGTGCGCCTGCGTGCGGTGCCGAGCAGACCGAGGGCGAGCACGGCGCCGGCGGCGGGCAGCCACCACACCCAGGCGGGCAGCGGCGCGGCCGCGGTGTCCACGCCGGGCGCGGTCGGCACCTGTAGGTCGCCCTTCAGCGAGACGGTGTACTTGGCGGGCTTGTACGGCGACGCGTAGCCGAAGTCGGTCGAGGAGAGGGCGAGGCGCAGGTGGTGTCCCTTCTGCACCTTGTGATCGACGGCGGGCAGCCGCAGTTCGACGTCCTTGCCCTGCCGTGCGTCGGTCACGCGGACCGGCGAGACGAGCTGTGAGGGCAGGACCTGCTGCTTGCCGTCAGGGCTGACGTCGTACACCTTCGCGAAGAGCACCGCGTCGTCGCCGGAGGACTTCACGCGGGCGCGGACGGTGGGCGAGCCGGTGATGCGGAGGTCGTCGCGGACCGGTGCCGAGTCGAACTTGGCGAACTGTCCGGGGAAGTCCACGGAGATGCCGACGCCGAGTGAGGCGAACTGGGAGAGGCGGCTGCCGCCGACGCCGGGGAGTCCGGAGATGGCGGGCGGGCTGGCGCCGGCCGGGTTGTCGAAGGTCTGCTCGCGGCCGCGCAGCGGTATTGCGCGCGTGCCGCTCTCCAGGCCCGGGTACGCCTCCGCGCTCGCGCCGCGCTTGCGGGCGGCGCCGTCGGTTGAGTCGACTCCTCCGGTGCGGGTGACACGGAACGCGGGGCCCGTGTCGGTGTTCTTGTCGTTCTTCAGGTAGCGGTCGAAGCAGTCGTTGACGCGGCCCTCGACGCGGCCCTGCTCGCGGTCGCCGCCATCGTGGCCGCCCGCGATCCAGTCGACGGAGACGGGTGCGCCGTTCTTGCGGACCGCCTTGGCGATGGCGTCGCCCTGGCCGAGCGGGAAGAGGGAGTCGGTCTGCCCCTGGGCGAGGAACGTCGGCACCTTGATGCGGTCGCCGACGGCGGCCGGGCTGCGGTCGGCGAGCAGCTTGCGTGCCTCCGCGTCGGGCTTGCCGGCCTCGGCGACCCGCTCGTACATGGCGCACAGTTGCTTCTCGAACTTCTCGCAGCCGCCACCGGTGTTGATGAAGAGGCCGGCCCACAGCTTCTTGAAGACGCCGTCGGGGAACAGGGCGTCCGCGAGGTTCCAGTACGTGATCTGGGGGGCGACCGCGTCCACCCGCCGGTCGTACCCGGCGGTGAGAAGGGAGACCGCTCCCGCGTACGAGGCGCCGGTCATGCCCACGCGCGGGTCGCCGTCCTTGTCGAGCCGCACCTCGGGTCGGGTCGCCAGCCAGTCGATGAGCTTGCGGGCGTCGGCCACCTCGCCCTTGGGGTCGTTGAGTCCGATCTTGCCGGTGGACTTCCCGAAGCCGCGCGCGGACCAGGTCAGGACCGCGTACCCGTCCTGGGCCAGGTCTTCGGCCTGCTCGCGCACGTCCGCCTTGCTGCCGCCGAAGCCGTGCCCGATGAGGATCGCGGGGCGTTTGGTGTCCGGGTCGCCCGCCGTGAAGTACGAGGTGTCGATCCGCGCGCCACCGGTGTCCATCACGCGGTCCGTGCGCCGCACGGCAGCCCCGTCGTCCGCCGACCCCTCCGAGGCGACCGCCGACCACGTGCCCACACCGGCGAGCACCGCGACGGCGGCCGCGGCGGCGATCAGCCTGCGCGGACCGCGTGGCACGGACATCCTTGGCCTGGGCAGTCGTAGATCCATGCCGTCAACCGTACGGGCGACCGCCGACAACCGGGGCAGCCGCCGGTCTGAACCCGGGTGCCTCCCCGGGGAGTAGGCTCCGCGCCCGCCTACCGCGGTCGTCGTAGCCGGCCGGTGTCAGGACCCCTCCGGCACGCTCACCAGCCACCGCGTCTCGCGCCGCGGCCGCAGGTACAGCGCCCAGTACAGGGTCGCCGCGACCACGATGCCTCCCGTCCAGCCGAGGTAGGGCAGTTCCTGTTGGCTGAGTACGTAGCCGAGTACCGCGATCAGGACCACCGGTACCGCGGGCCACAGCGGCATCCGCCAGGCGTGACCGGTGCCGTGGGAGCCGCGGCGGCCCAGCAGGGCGGCGACCGCCACCAGCAGGTACATGCCGGTCACGGAGACGCCGGTGACGCCGTACAGGGTGTCCAGGTTGACGAAGCACAGGAGGGCGCCGGGGACGCCGACGAGGAGCGTGGCCGCCCAGGGGGCGCCGGACGCGCCGAGCTTGGAGAGGGCCTTGTTGACCGGGGTGGGCCAGGCCTTGTCGCGGGCGGAGGCGAACAGGACGCGGGAGTTCTGGATGACCATGACGATGCCCGCGTTGATGATCGCGAGGGCCACGCAGAGGCTGACGAACGTCCCGACCGCGGAGTTCGACCAGGCCGTCACCATGGCGCTGATGTCGCCCTCCGTGAGGGCGGTCAGGCTCTCGGCGCCCATGGTGATCGCGACGACCGGCACCAGGATGATCACGGAGGAGATGGCGAGGGTGGCGAGGACGGTCCGCGCGACATTGCGGCGCGGGTTCTCCATCTCCTCGGAGAGGTAGACCGCCGTGGAGAAGCCCTGCGTGACGAAGAGGGCGATGGCGAGGCCGGAGACGATCAGCATCGCGGTGACCGTGTCGACGCCGCCGGGACCGGAACCGGGGCCGGACGCCACCGTGAGGTCCACCAGGCTGCCGGGGCCGCGCTCGGCGTGTGCGAAGCCGAGGACGGCCACGACGCCGGCCGCCACGACTTCGAGGACCAGGAAGATGCCGGTGATCCACGCGTTGGCCCGCAGGTCGAGGAGGCCGGCGAGGGTGGCGCAGATCATGACGCCGGCGCCCGCGTAGGACGGGTCGAGGTGCATGACCGGCGCCAGGTAGTCGGCCGTGCCCATGGCGATCACGGGCGGCACGATCATCACGACCAGCAGGGAGAGCACGAAGACGAGCCAGCCGGCCAGGCGCCCCGCCATCGTCGAGACCATCGCGTACTCGCCGCCCGCGCTGGGGATGAGCGTGCCGAGCTCCGAGTAGCAGAACGCGACGCCCACGCAGAGCAGCGAGCCGATCGCGATGGTGAGCGCGGTGGCCGTGCCGAGGGAGGAGAAGAGGTCGGGGACGACGACGAAGAGCGTGGAGGCGGGCGTCACGCACGACAGCGTGAGGAGGGTGCCGCCGACGACGCCGATGGAGCGCTTGAGCTTCTGGGGGTCGCCCGGTACGGCTGTCACCGAGGGCGTCTGTGAGGGTGCCTCGGTGGGGGCGGACTGGAGCGGGCGAAGCGTATCGGTCATGAAGCGCGGTCCGATCGAGTCGTGCGGCAAGAGGTGCGGCGGGAGCGCTATCGCCTCCGAAGGCAGTTGAGCTGCGTCTTTCTGTGGCTCCCGGCGCGTCATCGAACCCCGGGGGCAACCGGAACGTCAACGGTCATTCACCTACGGAATCCGCAGCCCCGCCGCCCCTCAAGTCGCCTCGCTTTCCCAAGAGTTTGCCCTCGCGGGCCGTAATGAACATGCCGCTGCCGAATATGACCTTCGTATTGCAGGCACATGAACGCGTCGGGTTTAGCTGCCCGGATTGCACCCTGTGCACGGGAACCGCAAGGGCGGCGCCAAAAAAGAATCAGGGCCGTCCGAATTCCGGACGGCCCTGCTCCACGGTCGGTCACGACCCCACTGCGCTCAGTCCCGCCGCCCCCCGTACGTCGGGTCCAGGCGGTACGAAGGATCGAGGTCGCGGATCTCCACCGAGCACGTCGCGCCCTCGACCCCGGACAGGTGCTTGCCGAGCAGCGCGAGGACGTCGTCCGAGAGCGCCACCTTCACGCCCCGCGTACGCCCCGCCAGCAACCCCACGGTGACGTGCACGAAGGCGGCCCCGGGCCTGCCGTCGACGAACGCCGCCGAGGGCCGGCAGAACGTCTTGCCGACGCCGACCGAGTCCACCCGCTCCACGACCAGGGGATGCAGCTCCGCCACGAGGGCGGGCAGATCCAGGGTGCCGGACAGGGTGTCGGCGTAGTCGATGTCGATGTGCGGCATGGCTCACGGCCTTTCATGTAGTGCACACACATCGTAGAACGGTGAACCAACACGGTGAACCAACGGCGAAGCCCCCGGCCTGGGCCGGGGGCTCGTGAGCCGGGGGGGGCGGCGGCTCAGTGGTTGCGCGGGAACCCGAGGTCCACGCCGGCCGGCGCGTCCGAGGGGTCGGGCCAGCGCGTGGTCACGACCTTGCCGCGGGTGTAGAAGTGCGTGCCGTCGTTGCCGTAGATGTGGTGGTCGCCGAAGAGCGAGTCCTTCCAGCCGCCGAAGGAGTGGTAGCCCACCGGCACCGGGATCGGCACGTTCACGCCCACCATGCCCGCCTCGATCTCCAGCTGGAAGCGGCGGGCCGCGCCGCCGTCCCGGGTGAAGATCGCGGTGCCGTTGCCGAACGGCGAGGCGTTCATGAGGGCCACGCCCTCGTCGTACGTGTCGACGCGCAGCACGCACAGGACCGGGCCGAAGATCTCGTCCTGGTAGGCCTTGGCGGTCGTCGGGACGCGGTCGAGCAGCGAGAGTCCGATCCAGTGGCCGTCCTCGTAACCCTCGACCGTGTGGCCGGTGCCGTCGAGGACGACCTCGCAGCCCTCGGCCGCCGCTCCCGTCACGTACGAGGCGACCTTGTCGCGGTGGGCGGCCGTGATCAGCGGGCCCATCTCCGACGTCGGGTCGTTGCCGGGGCCGATCTTGATCTTCTCGGCGCGCTCCTTGATCTTCGCGACGAGCTCGTCGCCGATCGAACCGACCGCGACGACCGCGGAGATGGCCATGCAGCGCTCGCCGGCCGAGCCGTAGGCCGCGGAGACCGCGGCGTCGGCGGCCGCGTCCAGGTCGGCGTCCGGCAGGACCAGCATGTGGTTCTTGGCACCGCCGAGGGCCTGCACGCGCTTGCCGTTGGCGGAGGCGGTGGCGTGGATGTGGCGGGCGATCGGGGTGGAGCCGACGAAGGAGACGGCCGCCACGTCCGGGTGCTCCAGGAGGCGGTCCACGGCCACCTTGTCGCCGTGCACGACGTTGAAGACGCCGTCCGGCAGACCCGCCTCGCTCAGCAGCTCGGCGATCTTCATCGAGGCGGACGGGTCCTTCTCGCTCGGCTTGAGCACGAAGGTGTTGCCGCACGCGATGGCCAGCGGGAACATCCACATCGGCACCATGGCGGGGAAGTTGAACGGCGTGATGCCGGCGACGACGCCCAGCGGCTGGCGGATCGAGGAGACGTCCACGCGGGACGCCACCTCCGTCGACAGCTCGCCCTTCAGCTGCACCGTGATGCCGCACGCCAGGTCGACGATCTCCAGGCCGCGGGCGACCTCGCCGAGCGCGTCCGAGTGCACCTTGCCGTGCTCGGCGACGATCAGCTCGGCGATCGCGTCGCGGTTGGCGTCGAGCAGCGCGCGGAACTTGAAGAGGATCGCGGTGCGCCTGGCGAGCGAGGAGGTGCCCCAGGTCGCGAAGGCCTCACGGGCGGCGGCGACGGCCGCGTCCACCTCGTCGACGCTCGCGAAGGCGACCCGCGTCGTGACGGCGCCGGTCGCCGGATCGGTCACCGAACCGTACGTGCCGGACGCACCCGCAGCCTGTTCGACGGACTTTCCACCGATCCAGTGGTTGACGGTCTTCGTCATGACAAGCATCCCTCTTCTCACAGGTGGCGGCGTCGGGCAGTGACGTGCCGGTCGTACTCTTCCCTGGCCTTGACCGCGGACACCCGGGTCGCCGTCTCGGCCACGGGCACATCCCACCACGCCTGTGCCGGGGGCGGGCCCGACACTGTGTCTGCCGTTTCCGTCTCCACATAGACACATGTGGGACGGTCTGCGTCGCGCGCCTCGCGCAGCGCCGCGCGCAGCTCGCGGACGCTCCCGGCGCGCAGCACCCGCATGCCGAGCGAGGCCGCGTTCGCGGCGAGATCGACGGGCAGTGGGCTTTCGGTGTACGACCCGTCGGCCGCCCGGAAGCGGTACGCGGTGCCGAACCGCTCGCCGCCCACGGACTCGGAGAGGCCGCCGATGGAGGCGTAGCCGTGGTTCTGGAGGATGACGGCCTTGATGGGCAGGTTCTCCTGGACGGCGGTGACGAGCTCCGTCGGGTTCATCAGGTACGTGCCGTCACCGACCAGCGCCCACACGGGCCGTTCCGGCGCGGCCAGCGCGACGCCGATGGACGCGGGGATCTCGTATCCCATGCAGGAGTAGCCGTACTCGACGTGGTACTGCCGCGGCGACCGCGCCCGCCACAGTTTGTGCAGGTCGCCGGGGAGCGATCCGGCGGCGTTGATGATCACGTCGTCGTCCGTCACCACCTCGTCGAGGACGCCGAGGACCTGGGCCTGCGTCGGGCGCGTGTCCGGCTCGTCCGACTGGAACGCGGCGGTGACGCGCCGCTCCCAGCGCTCCTTCCCGTCCCCGTACCCGACGACGTACGCGGGATCGACGCGGTGGCCGCGCAGCGCTTCCGTGAGCGCTTCGAGCCCGGCGCGCGCGTCGGCGATCAGGGTGGCGCCCGCCATTTTGTGGCCGTCGAAGGGGGCGATGTTGAGGTTGAGGAAGCGCACGTCCGCCGCTTCGAAGAGGGTGCAGGACGCGGTGGTGAAGTCGCTGTAGCGGGTGCCGACGCCGATCACGAGGTCGGCGGTGCGGGCCAGTTCGTCGGCGGTGGCCGTGCCGGTGTGCCCGATGCCGCCGACGTCCGCCGGGTGGTCGTGGCGCAGCGAGCCCTTGCCCGCCTGGGTGGAGGCGACGGGGATGCCGGTCGCGTCCACGAACTCCCGCAGCGCGTCCTCGGCGGCGCTGTGGTGGACGCCGCCGCCCGCGACGATCAGGGGGCGCCGGGCCGCGCGCACGGCGGCCGCGGCGGCGGCCAGTTCGCGCGGGTCGGGGGCGGGCCTGCGTACGGTCCACGTCCGCTCGGCGAAGAACTCCTCCGGCCAGTCGTACGCCTCCGCCTGCACGTCCTGGGGCAGGGCGAGCGTGACGGCGCCGGTCTCCACGGGGTCGGTGAGGACGCGCATCGCGGCGAGCGCGGCGGCGATCAGCGCCTCGGGGCGGGTCACGCGGTCGAAGTACCTCGACACCGGGCGCAGGCAGTCGTTGACCGACACGTCTCCGGCGTAGGGGACTTCGAGCTGCTGGAGGACGGGGTCGGCGGGCCGGGCCGCGAAGACGTCGCCGGGCAGCAGGAGGACGGGCAGCCGGTTGACGGTGGCGAGCGCGGCGCCGGTGACGAGGTTGGTGGCGCCGGGGCCGATGGAGGTGGTGACGGCGTGGGTGGAGAGGCGGCCGCGCTGCCGGGCGTACCCGACGGCGGCGTGCACCATGGCCTGTTCGTTGCGCCCCTGGTGGAACGGCATCTCGTCGGCGTACTCCACGAGGGCCTGCCCGACCCCGGCCACGTTGCCGTGTCCGAAGATGCCCCAGGTCGCGCCGATGAGCCGCTGCCGCGCGCCGTCCCGCTCGGTGTACTGCCGCGCCAGGAAACGGACAAGGGCCTGGGCCGTGGTGAGCCGGATCATCGGTATCCCTCCGTGTGGTCCGGGAGGAAGCAGATCCGCCACTCCCTCTCCTCGCCCGGTCCCGCCATCACGTTCAGGTAGTACATGGCGTGGCCGGGCTGGGCGACGGACGGGCCGTGCCAGCCGTCGGGCACAAGGACGGCGTCCCCCGTACGGACCTCGGCGAGGACGTCGGTGCCGCCCTCCCTGGACGGGAAGACCCGCTGGTACCCGAAGCCCTCGCGATCGCCGTGCGCCTCGATCTCGAAGTAGTAGATCTCCTCCAGCTCCGCCTCGACGCCCGGCCGGTGCTCGTCGTGCTTGTGCGGCGGGTACGAGGACCAGTTGCCGCCGGGCGTGATGACCTCGACGGCGATGAGCCGGTCGCAGTCGAAGGCGTCCGCGGACGCGAAGTTGCGCACCTCGCGTGCGCAGCCGCCGCTGCCGCGGTTCTCGACTGGTACCTCCGGCGCGGAGCCGTAGCGGGCGGGGAGTCGACGCTCGCACTTCGCTCCTGCCAGGGCGAAGCGGCCTCCCGCGCCGGAGGCGATCTGGATCCGGGCGTCGCGCGGCACGTAAGCGAAGTCGGAGACTCCGCTGAACACGCTCTCGCGGCCCAGCAGTTCGATGATCCCGTCTGCTGTCTGCACCGTACAGCCGCCGGTCAGCGGGAGCACGATCCATTCACTCTCTCCGGTGGTGAAGGAGTGCGTCCCGCCCGGTTCGAGCTCGACGACGCGCAGCTGCGCGTAGCTCCAACCGGCCCGTTTCGGATCGATGGCGAGGGCGTACGGGCCGTCGGCCGCACTCCCTTTCGGTACGTACGTCATGGGGGCCTCCCGGGCCTGATCCGCCTCGCCTACAACAGTCCCACGGCGGTGTCGACCGCCCCCGCCACGTCCCCGTCGGGCGGGTACAGCAGCGCCCTGCCCACGACGAGCCCCTGCACGGTGGGCAGTTGCAGGGCGCCGCGCCACTTCTCGTACGCCGCCTCCTGATCGCCGCCCGTGTCGCCGCCCAGCAGGACGGCGGGGAGCGTCGAGGTCTCCATGACGCGGGCCATGTCGTCGGGGTTCTCGGTGACGGGGACCTTCAGCCAGGTGTACGCGGAGGTGCCGGCGAGTCCGGAGGCGATGGCGATGGAACGGGTGACGGCGTCGGCGCCCAGGTCGTTGCGGGGCGGTCCTGTGCCGTCGCGCGCGGTCAGGAACGGCTCGACGAAGACGGGCAGCCCGCGCTCGGCCATGGCGTCGACGACGCGGGCGGCGGAGTGCAGGGTCCGCAGCGAGCCCGGGTCTGCGTAGTCGACGCGCAGCAGCAGCTTGCCCGCGTCGAAGCCGAGCCGCTCGATGTCCTCGGGCCGGTACCCGGTGAACCGGTCGTCCAGTTCGAAGGAGGCACCGGCGAGTCCGCCGCGGTTCATGGACCCCATGACGACCTTGCCGTCGAGGGCACCGAGGAGCAGCAGGTCGTCGAGCACGTCGGCGCTGGCGAGCACGCCGTCGACCCCGGGCCGCGACAGCGCGAGACAGAGCCGTTCGAGGAGGTCGGCGCGGTTGGCCATGGCGAGCGGGTCCCGCCCCACGCCGAGGGAGCCCCGGGCGGGATGATCAGCGGCGACGATCATGAGCCGCCCGCTGTCCCCGAGCAGTTCCCGCCGCACACGCCGGGAGGCGGCTTCGGCTATGGCTTCGGGGTGCCGGGCACGGGTGCGGACGAGCTCGCCGACGTCCACGACGCTCACGTGACCGCCCCCGCTTCGACCGCCGAGGCGACCTCGCCGGGAAACGGCATGGCGGAGGAGCACTCGAGGCGGGAAGCGACGATCGCCCCCGCCGCGTTCGCGTACCGCATGATCGTCTCCAGGTCCCAGCCCGCGAGCAGCCCGTGGCAGAGCGCCCCGCCGAACGCGTCCCCCGCGCCGAGCCCGTTGAGGACCTCGACCGGCAGGGGCGGGACCTGCGCCGCCTCCCCCGCCCGGTTCATGGCGAGCACTCCCGCGGGGCCCTGCTTGACGACGGCCAGTTCGACGCCGGCGTCGAGCAACGCCCGTGCCGCCGCGCGGGGTTCCCGCACGCCCGTCGCGATCTCCACCTCGTCGAGGTTGCCGACGGCGACGGTGGCGTGCGCGAGGGCGGCCTCGTAATGCGGCCGCGCCTCACCGGCGCCCTCCCGGCCCGTGTCTTTCCAGAACATGGGTCGCCAGTCCAGGTCGAAGACGGTGATTCCGCTCCGTGCCCGGTGCGCGAGCGCCGCCAGCGTCGCCGTGCGGCTGGGCTCGGCGCACAGCCCCGTGCCCGTCATCCAGAAGATCCGCGCCGTCGCGACCGCGTCGAGGTCGAGTTCGCTCTCGTGGATCTCCAGGTCGGGTGCCTTCGGCAGCCGGTAGAAGTACAGGGGGAAGTCGTCCGGAGGGAAGATCTCGCAGAACGTCACCGGTGTCGGCAGGCCCGCGACCGGGGTCACCCAGCGGTCGTCGACGCCGAAGTCCCGCAGCGCGCCGCGCAGATACGCCCCGAAGGGGTCCGCACCGGTGCGGGTGATGACGGCGACGCGGCGGCCGAGGCGGGCCGCGGCGACCGCGACGTTGCTGGCCGAGCCGCCGAGGAACTTCCCGAACGCGGTCACCTCGGCGAGGGGCACCCCGCTCTGCAGGGGATACAGGTCCACCCCGATCCGCCCCATCGTGATGACGTCGTACGGATCACTCACCCTGTGCGTCCCTTCGCCGGACCCGACGATCGTGTGCCCTCAGGTCTAATCCCGCCCCCGGAACCCTGTCAACATTTTGTCCTTACATTCGGACCACTGCTTGACACTCTTCCGAAGCGGCCTGGACGCTGGCTGGCATGACGACGCTGTCTCGCATCCGGATCGGTTCGGCGCCCGACTCGTGGGGCGTGTGGTTTCCCGAGGACCCGCGGCAGGTCCCGTGGCGCCGTTTCCTCGACGAGGTCGCGGAGTCCGGGTACGAGTGGATCGAGCTCGGACCGTACGGCTATCTGCCCACCGACCCGGCCGAACTGACCGCCGAGACGGCCCGCCGCGGCCTCAGGGTGTCCGCGGGCACGGTCTTCACTGGGCTGCACCACGGGCCCGCCGTCTGGGACAGGACCTGGGCGCACGTGGCGGACAACGCGGCGCTCGCGCAGGCCGTGGGCGCCGAGCACCTCGTCGTGATCCCGTCCTTCTGGCGCGACGACAAGACCGGCGAGGTCCTGGAGGACCGTGTCCTCACGCCCGCACAATGGCGCGAACTGACCACCCAGACCGAGCGCCTGGCCCACGAGGTCCGCGAGCGCTACGGCCTGCGCGTCGTGGTCCACCCGCACGCGGACACGCACATCGACAGCGAGGAGAACGTCACCCGTTTCCTCGACGCCACCGACCCCGACCTCGTCTCGCTCTGCCTGGACACCGGGCACTACGCGTACTGCGGCGGCGACAGCGTCAAGCTCATCGAGACGTACGGCGAACGCATCGGCTATCTGCACCTCAAGCAGGTCGACCCGGCCGTCCTCGCCGAGGTGCGGGCCGACGAGGTGCCGTTCGGGCCCGCGGTGGCGCGCGGGGTGATGTGCGAGCCGCCCGCCGGGGTGCCGGCGCTGGAGCCCGTGCTCGCCGCGGCGCAGAAGCTGGGGGTCGAGCTCTTCGCCATCGTGGAGCAGGACATGTACCCGTGCGACCCGGACAGGCCGCTGCCGATCGCCCGCCGCACCCGCTCGTTCCTGCGGTCGTGCGGCGCGTAGGAACCAGGAGACGTGGCGCGTGGGAACCGGGAGACGCGGCGCGTAGGAGCCACGAGCCCTCGCGCCCTCCGCATGCGTCTCTTCTGTCACAAACAATCCCGTCCTGTCACACATGTCTCACGTACGCGGGTCTTGCGTCACAGGGGATCGACAGACGCCCACCGGTGGTCACTCTGCGTCGTTCAACGGGCACAGGCTGAGTGATCGCCACGCGTCGCGCCCAGCTCCCCCGTCGGCCTCTCCGGCCGCCCTGGGCGCACGCAGGGAGGTGCCACTGATGACCGACCGCAGGCTCTGGTCGTACAAGGAGATCGCCGCGCACATCCGTGTGCAGCCCGACACGGTCCGCTCGTACCGCAAGCACGGGCTGCTGCCCGACCCCGATCACGTGGAGGGCGGAAAGCCCTACTGGTACGCGGACACGGTCCGCGCCTGGGTGGCGGCCCGGCCCCGCAACCGAGGGCGCAACGGCTGACGCGCGCCCCCGCCATGCGCGGCCCCACCTCGTTGAGGAATACCCCCTAGGGGTATAGTCTCGAGTGTGTCAGGAGGTCGCCGGGGTTCCCGGGCCCCCTTCTGCACGCTACGCCGCATACGTACACACTCCCGAGGAGAACGACATGAGCGCCCAGACCGAGCTCCCGCAGGCCGCGTCCGAGACGACCGGGTCCTGCTGCTCCCCCAGCGGTTCCTGCCACTCCGACGCCGCCGCCGCTCCGCAGGGCGCCGTCACCACGGTGTACGAGGTGACGGGCATGACCTGTGGGCACTGCGAGGGCGCGGTGTCCGAGGAGATCTCGGAGATCGCGGGCGTCACCTCGGTCAAGGCCGTCGCCGCGACCGGCCTGGTCACCGTGGTCTCCGAGGCCCCGCTGGACGAGGCCGCGGTGCGCGCCGCCGTCGACGAGGCCGGCTACGACCTCGCCGGCGTCAAGGCCTGACCCTCCCGGGCCGCGCCGCACGACCGGCGGCCTGCCGGGTACCCGGGCCCCGGGGTGTCGACACCGACACCTCGGGGCCCGCAGCCGTCCCACGATCCCGGAAGTAGTACGAAAGAGTCATGACCGAAGTCGAACTCGCCGTCGGCGGGATGACCTGTGCCTCCTGCTCCTCGCGCATCGAGAAGAAGCTGAACCGCGTGGAGGGCGTGACCGCCACGGTCAACCTCGCCACGGAGAAGGCGAAGGTCTCGTTCGACGAGGCCGAGGACGGCGCGGCGGTCGAGGTCGCCCAGCTGATCGCGCTGGTCGAGAAGCTGGGCTACACGGCCGAGGAGATCGTGCCGCCCCCGCCGGAGCCCCTCGACGCCGCTCCCGGCGGCACCCCCGCCCCCACCACGGCCGACATCACCGAGCCCGACACCCTGCGGCAGCGCCTGATCGTCTCCGCGGTCCTCTCGCTGCCCGTCGTGCTGCTCGCGATGGTTCCCGACCTGCAGTTCGACTTCTGGCAGTGGCTCTCGCTGACGCTGGCCGCGCCGGTGGTCGTGTGGGGCGGGCTGCCGTTCCACCGTGCCGCGTTCACCAACCTGCGGCACGGGGCCGCGACGATGGACACGCTCGTCTCCATCGGCACGCTCGCCGCGTTCGGCTGGTCGCTGTGGGCGCTGTTCGTCGGGGACGCGGGGATGCCGGGGATGCGGCACGGCTTCGACTTCACGGCCTCGCCGGGCGACGGCGCCTCGACCGTCTACCTCGAAGTCGCCGCGGGCGTCGTCACGTTCATCCTGCTCGGCCGCTGGCTGGAGGCCCGCTCCAAGCGGAAGGCCGGCTCGGCGCTGCGCGCCCTGCTCGAACTGGGCGCCAAGGACGTGGCGGTCCTGCGGGACGGCACCGAGCGGCGCGTGCCGGTGGGGCAACTGGCGGTCGGGGACCGGTTCGTCGTACGCCCCGGGGAGACCGTCGCGACCGACGGCACCGTCGAGGAAGGCGCCTCCGCCGTCGACGCCTCGATGCTGACCGGTGAGTCCGTGCCGGTCGACGTGGGCGTCGGCGCCGCCGTGACCGGCGGCACCGTGAACGTCTCCGGGCGCCTCGTCGTGCGGGCGACCCGCGTCGGTTCGGACACCCGACTCGCGCGGATGGCGCGGCTCGTCGAGGACGCGCAGACCGGCAAGGCCCAGGTGCAGCGCCTCGCCGACCGGATCGCCGGCGTCTTCGTGCCGGTGGTCCTCCTCATCGCGGTCGGCACGCTCGGCGGCTGGCTGGGCGCCACGGGCGACGCGACCGCCGCGTTCACCGCCGCCGTCGCCGTCCTGATCATCGCCTGCCCCTGCGCGCTCGGCCTCGCCACCCCGACCGCGCTCATGGTCGGCACCGGCCGGGGTGCCCAGCTCGGCATCCTCATCAAGGGCCCCGAGGTCCTGGAGTCCACGCGCCGCGTCGACACCGTCGTCCTGGACAAGACGGGGACGGTGACGACGGGCCGCATGGAGCTGACGGACGTGCACGTCGCCGGGGACACCCGGGAGCAGCTCCTGCTCCGCCTCGCGGGCGCCCTGGAACACGCCTCCGAGCACCCGGTGGCCCGCGCCGTCACGGCGGGGGCCGCCGAGCGCCTCGGCCTCGACCCCGGGGAGCTGCCGGCGCCGGAGCGGTTCGAGAACGTCGCCGGGGCCGGGGTGCGCGGCACGGTGGACGGGCACGAGGTCCTCGCCGGCCGCGAGCGGCTCCTCGCGGAGGCCGGGGTGACGGGCCTGGAAGACGTGGCCAAGCTGCGGGACGACGCGGAGGCCGCCGGGCGCACGGCCGTCCTGGTCGCCTGGGACGGCGCCGCGCGCGGCGTCCTGGCCGTCGCGGACGCCGTGAAGGAGACCAGTGCGGAGGCGGTGCGCGAGCTGCGTTCGCTCGGTCTGACGCCGGTACTGCTCACGGGCGACAACGAGGCCGTCGCCCGGACGGTCGCCGACGCGGTGGGCATCGCGCCGGACGCGGTGTTCGCGGAGGTCCTGCCGCAGGACAAGGTCGACGTCGTACGACGGTTGCAGGGCGAGGGCAAGGTCGTGGCGATGGTCGGGGACGGCGTGAACGACGCGGCCGCGCTCGCCACCGCCGATCTGGGGCTCGCGATGGGCACCGGCACGGACGCGGCGATCGAGGCGAGCGACCTGACTTTGGTGCGCGGGGACTTGCGGGTCGCGGCCGACGCCATCAGGCTCTCCCGGAAGACCCTCGCCACCATCAAGGGCAATCTCTTCTGGGCCTTCGGCTACAACGTCGCCGCACTGCCGCTCGCCGCCGCCGGTCTCCTCAATCCGATGATCGCGGGGGCCGCGATGGCCTTCTCGTCGGTCTTCGTGGTCACCAACAGTCTTCGCCTGAGCACGTTCCGATAACGATCCCAGGCGCTCACATACCGTCTTCACAAGGTCGTTTCAGCATCTGCACCCGCTTCCCGAGATCCACATATCGGGGATCTTGCGCATCTACTGGACATATGCAGGAGACGCAGATCACAGTGTTTGCAACGTAACCATTGAGGGGGGTCGCGAGTCTAATGGGGCGATGCAGGAAGATGTCTTGGGGGACGTCTTCCTGACATCGAGGGACATCTTGGGGGATGTTCCTGGATATTGCGTTGCCGGGGCACGTGCACCGGGGAGCTTTGAGCGGCCCTCCCGTACGTACGCGTCCCGGCAGACCGCAGGGCCGCCACAGACGCCCGGCCGGATCCCGTGGGGGGAATCCGCACCGGGAAAAAGGGAAGCGCCCCGACCGTCGACCCGTGGGGGGATCGACGGCGGGGCGCTTTCCGCTCTCTGCGGGGAGCTGCCGAGGGGTGACCGGGAAGGTCAGCGGCCCTCGACGGGGACGAAGTCGCGGAGGACCTCACCCGTGTAGATCTGGCGCGGGCGGCCGATGCGCGAACCCGGCTCCTTGATCATCTCGTGCCACTGGGCGATCCAGCCCGGCAGACGGCCGAGGGCGAACAGGACCGTGAACATCTCGGTCGGGAAGCCCATCGCGCGGTAGATGAGGCCGGTGTAGAAGTCGACGTTCGGGTAGAGCTTGCGCTCGACGAAGTAGTCGTCGGCCAGCGCGTGCTCTTCCAGCTTCAGCGCGATGTCGAGCAGCTCGTCGGACTTGCCGAGCGCCGAGAGGACGTCGTGCGCCGCCGCCTTGATGATCTTCGCCCGGGGGTCGAAGTTCTTGTAGACGCGGTGCCCGAAGCCCATGAGCTTCACGCCGTCTTCCTTGTTCTTCACCTTGCGGATGAAGGTGTCGACGTCGCCGCCGGAGGCCTGGATGCCCTCGAGCATCTCCAGGACCGACTGGTTGGCGCCACCGTGCAGCGGGCCCCACAGGGCCGAGATGCCGGCGGAGATCGAGGCGAACATGTTCGCCTGCGAGGAGCCGACCAGACGCACGGTGGAGGTCGAACAGTTCTGCTCGTGGTCCGCGTGCAGGATCAGGAGCTTGTCGAGCGCGTTGACCACGACCGGGTCGAGCTCGTACTCGGCGGCGGGCACCGAGAACGTCATGCGCAGGAAGTTCTCGACGTAGCCGAGGTCGTTGCGCGGGTAGACGACCGGGTGGCCCTGCGACTTCTTGTACGCGTAGGCCGCGATCGTCGGAAGCTTGGCGAGAAGGCGGATCGTCGAGAGGTGACGCTGCTTCTCGTCGAACGGGTTGTGGCTGTCCTGGTAGAACGTGGACAGCGCGCTGACCACGGACGACAGCATCGCCATCGGGTGCGCGTCACGCGGGAAGCCGTCGTAGAACCGCTTGACGTCCTCGTGCAGCAGGGTGTGCTGCGTGATCTCGTTCTTGAAGGTGGCCAGCTCGTCGACCTTCGGCAGCTCGCCGTTGATCAGGAGGTACGCCACCTCGGTGAAGGTGGAGCGCTCGGCCAGCTGCTCGATCGGGTAGCCGCGGTACCGGAGGATGCCCTGTTCGCCGTCGAGATAGGTGATGGCGGATTTATAGGCGGCGGTGTTGCCATAGCCGCTGTCCAGGGTCACCAGACCGGTCTGGGCGCGGAGCTTCCCGATGTCGAAGCCCTTGTCGCCCACGGTCGACTCGATCACCGGGTAGGTGTACTCGTCGTCGCCGTACCGCAGTACTACACCGTTGTTAGCGTTCTCGCTCACGTCATCCCTCACCGACGTTGTGCCTCTTCTTCGAGGTGCCCTGACTGTCTCTACCATCCCCCATTTGGCCCTGGAGAGTGCACTCGGGGTCGACCATTGGGCCTATTGGCGGCACTCAGTGCCGCCAACCTGCTCATCCTGCCCCCTTCGCCCCGGTTCCGGAAGTGCTGTGTGAGGTTTCCTACTCGTTTGATCGATCAAAACGTCCAGGGCCTGCTCCGCGGCGCCCGGGAAGACCGGAAAGCCGGAAGTCCAGGGCCGTGCAGCGCCTGCCCGCGGAGACCGTGCGCACTGCCTGCCCCAGAGCCTTGCGCGAACCGACGAGAACGACCAGCCTCTTGGCGCGTGTCACGGCGGTGTAGAGCAGATTGCGCTGCAGCATCATCCACGCACCGGTGGTGACCGGGATCACCACCGCCGGATATTCACTGCCCTGGGAGCGGTGGATCGTCACCGCGTAGGCGTGCGCCAGCTCGTCCAGTTCGTCGAAGTCGTACGGAACTTCCTCGTCCTCGTCCGTACGGACGGTGAGCCGCTGCTCGTCGCTGTCGAGGGCGGTGACGACGCCCACCGTGCCGTTGAAGACGCCGTTCTGTCCCTTCTCATAGTTGTTGCGGATCTGGGTGACCTTGTCGCCCACGCGGAACACCCGGCCGCCCAACCGCTTCTCGGGCAGGTCCGGCCTGGCGGGCGTGATCGCCTGCTGGAGGAGGCCGTTGAGATTTCCCGCACCGGCCGGGCCCCGGTGCATGGGGGCGAGGACCTGAACGTCGCGCCGCGGGTCGAGGCCGAACTTCTTGGGGATGCGGTGCGCGGCGACGTCCACCGTCACGCGGCCCGCGTCCTCGGTCTCCTCCTCGACGAAGAGGAAGAAGTCCTTCATGCCATGGGTGATGGGCGGGACACCGGAGTTGATGCGGTGGGCATTGGTGACGACGCCCGACTCCTGGGCCTGCCGGAAGATGCGGGTGAGACGGACGGCTGGGATCGGGCTCTCGTCGCTGAGCATGTCGCGCAGCACTTCTCCGGCGCCGACGCTGGGCAGCTGGTCGACGTCGCCCACGAAGAGCAGATGGGCGCCGGGCGGGACGGCCTTCACCAGCTTGTTGGCGAGCAGCAGGTCGAGCATCGACGCCTCGTCGACGACGACCAGATCGGCGTCGAGCGGCCGCTCCTTGTCGTACGCCGCGTCTCCGCCGGGCCTCAGTTCGAGCAGGCGGTGCACGGTGGAGGCCTCGGCTCCGGTGAGCTCGGCGAGGCGCTTGGCGGCACGGCCGGTGGGGGCGGCGAGGACGACTTTGGCCTTCTTGGCGCGGGCCAGCTCGACGACCGAGCGGACGGTGAAGGACTTGCCGCAGCCGGGTCCGCCGGTCAGGACGGCGACCTTCTGCGTCAGGGCGAGCCGGACCGCGTCCTTCTGTTCGGGCGCGAGCTCGGCGCCGGTGCGGGCCGCGAGCCAGGCGAGCGCCTTGTCCCAGGCGACGTCCCGGAAGGCGGGCATACGGTCGTCGTCGGCCCTCAGGAGCCGCAACAGCTGGCCGGCCAGGGACAGTTCGGCGCGGTGGAAGGGGACGAGGTAGACGGCGGAGATGTCGTCGCCCCCGTCCGGGTCGGGCAGCGTCTCGCGGACGACGCCCTCCTCGTCCCCCGCGAGCTCGGTGAGGCAGTCGATGACCAGGCCCGTGTCGACCTGGAGCAGCTTCACCGCGTCCGTGATCAGGCGCTCCTCGGGGAGGTAGCAGTTCCCTTGGTCGGTGGATTGTGAAAGGGCGTACTGGAGACCGGCCTTGACGCGCTCCGGGCTGTCGTGCGGGATGCCCACGGCCTGCGCGATGCGGTCGGCGGTGAGGAAGCCGATGCCCCAGACGTCGGCGGCGAGGCGGTAGGGCTCGTTCTTCACCACGGAGATCGACGCGTCCCCGTACTTCTTGTAGATGCGCACGGCGATCGAGGTCGAGACGCCGACTCCCTGGAGGAAGACCATGACTTCCTTGATGGCCTTCTGCTCCTCCCAGGCGGCGGCGATCATCTTCGTGCGCTTGGGGCCGAGCCCGGGCACTTCCACGAGACGCTCGGGGGCGGTCTCGATGATGTCGAGGGTGTCGACACCGAAGTGGGTGGTGATGCGGTCGGCCATGACGGGGCCGATGCCCTTGATGAGGCCGGAGCCGAGATAGCGGCGGATTCCCTGGATGGTGGCGGGCAGCACCGTCGTGTAGTTCTCGCAGGTGAACTGCTTGCCGTACTGCGGATGGGAGCCCCAACGGCCCTGCATCCGCAGCGATTCGCCCGCCTGGGCGCCGAGCAGCGCGCCGACGACGGTGAGCAGATCACCGGAGCCGCGGCCGGTGTCGACCCGCGCGACCGTGTAACCCGTCTCTTCATTGGCGTACGTGATGCGCTCGAGGACCCCCTCGAGCACCGTCATCGCCGGACCTGGACTCGACATGATCCGACGCTACCGCCCGGCACCGACAGTGCGGTGGGCCTGTGGACAACCGCGCGCCCGGCCGCGGCGTCCTGTGGAGAACTTCGAAGGGGCCCGACCTCCCAGCCAGACCCCTTCGGGTTTTCCCTCCCCTGTCAGAACTCGCGATCCCCCCGGATCCCCCCAGATCCTGGTTCCCCCCTCATAAGCCCTGACGCCATATACGACACGCGTCGTGCCCGGAGGGTTGCACCGTGTCGCCAACTTTTTTCTGACGGCTCCAGGTGCTGACAAAGCGGGTCAGACGTAGCGTTTGTCGCATGAGCGATGATTCCCAGACCTCTGAGCCCCGCTCCTTCGAGGAGGACGTCCTCGACGAGCTCGGCGACGACCGGCTCCAGGAGATCGCGAACGTGCTCGGCACGGACACGTCCGGTGCACAGGACGTCGTGGGCACGACCGCGTCCGCGCTCTCCGGAGACATCCGGGGCCGCGCCGCCGACCCCGCGGAGGCCGACGAGGTGCGGCAGGCCTTCGCCGAAGTCGGGCCGGCCGATCCGACCCCGCAAGGGGTCGCCGCTCTCGGCGGCGGCCTAGGTGGTCTCCTCGGCGGCGGGATGATGGCCGGCATGCTCGCGAAGGTGAGCAAGCCGGTGGCGAACGCGGTCTCCAAGAAGACCGGCCTCCCGGCGGCGAAGGTCACACGCGTGATCGAGATGCTGATCCCCGTGGTGCTCACCGTGGTCTCCAAGAGGGCGGCGCGGACGAAGGGGCCCGGTGCCCCGAGCGGTTCCGCGCCCTCCTCCGGCGGCGGTCTCGGCGACCTGCTGGGTCAGATCCTGGGCGGCAAGAAGTAGGACAGGCGGCAAGGAGCGAGACGGAGATCCCGGCTCCCGGCTCACGCGTGCGCGCGGAACCGTTCCGCCGTCTCCCTCAGCACCTCGCCCCCGTCCCGCGCCCACAGCCCCTCGTTGAAGATCTCCACCTCGATCGGGCCGCGGTACCCGGCGCCGTCGACGGCCGCCCTGAAGGCCCTGAAGTCGACGCTGCCGTCCCCCAGTTGCCCGCGGCCCAGGAGCACGCCCGCGGGCAGCGGTGTGATCCAGTCGGCGAGCTGGAAGGCGTGCAGACGGCCGCCGCGGCCCGCCCTGGCGATCTGCGCGAACGCCAGGTCGTCCCACCACACGTGGTACGTGTCCACGACCACGCCGACCTGCTGCGCCGGAAAGCGCTCCGCGAGGTCGAGCGCCTGGCCGAGGGTGGAGACGACGCAGCGGTCGGAGGCGAACATCGGGTGCAGCGGCTCGATGGCGAGGCGCACGCCCCGCTCCTCGGCGTAAGGGCCGAGGACGGCGAGCGCGTCCGCGATGCGCTCGCGCGCCCCCGCCAGGTCCTTGCTGCCGGCCGGGAGGCCGCCCGAGACCAGGACCAGGGTGTCCGTGCCGAGCGCCGCCGCCTCGTCGACCGCCGCGCGGTTGTCGTCGAGGGCACGCGCGCGTGCCGCTTCCCCGACGTCCGTGAGGAAGCCGCCCCTGCACAGGCTCGTCACCGTGAGCCCGGTGTCCCGCATGAGGCGGGCGGCGCGCTCGACGCCGTACTCCTGGACGGGCGCGCGCCACAGGCCGACGGCTCCGACGCCCTCCTTGGCGCAGCCCTCGGCGAGTTCGGGGAGCGACCACTGCTTGACGGTCTCCTGGTTGATGCTCAGCCGCGACGACGGCACCGGCTCGCTCATCGGGGCACTCCGTGGACGGTGAGCAGGGATCGCATGCGGGCGGCCGCGAGGCCGGGGTCGGGGAACAGGCCGAGTGCGTCGGCCAGTTCGTAGGCGCGGGCCAGGTGGGGCAGGGAGCGGGCCGACTGGAGGCCGCCGACCATCGTGAAGTGCGTCTGGTGCCCGGCCAGCCAGGCGAGCAGGACGACGCCGGTCTTGTAGTAGCGGGTGGGGGTCCGGAAGAGGTGCCGGGAGAGCTCGACGGTGGGGTCGAGGAGGGCGCGGAACCGCTTCGCGTCCCCGGTGTCCAGGGCCCGCACGGCCTCCGCGGCGAGGGGGCCCAGCGGGTCGAAGATGCCGAGCAGGGCGTGGCTGAAGCCGTGGTCGTCCCCGGCGATCAGTTCGGGGTAGTGGAAGTCGTCACCCGTGTAGCAGCGCACGCCGTCGGGGAGGCGGCGGCGCAGGGCGATCTCGCGGTCGGCGTCCAGGAGCGAGACCTTGATGCCGTCGACCTTGTCGGGGTGGGCCTTGATCACCTCCAGGAAGGTCTCGGTGGCCGCGTCCAGGTCGGTGGCGCCCCAGTAGCCCTCCAGGGCGGGGTCGAACATGGGACCGAGCCAGTGCAGGATCACGGGTTCGGAGGCCTGGCGCAGGAGGGGGCCATACGTCTCCAGGTAGTCGTCCGGCGACGTGGCCGCGGCGGCCAGGGCCCGGGACGCCATGAGGATCGGCTGGGCGCCGGCCGCGTCGACGAGGGCGAGCTGCTCCTCGTACGCGCCCCTGACCTCCGGCAGGGTTGCCGGGCCCGCGAGTTGGTCGGTGCCGACGCCGCAGGCGATGCGTCCCCCGGTGGCCTTCGCCTCGGCGGCCGACCGCCGGATCAGCTCGGCCGCCCCGGCCCAGTCCAGGCCCATGCCCCGCTGGGCGGTGTCCATGGCCTCGGCGACGCCCAAGCCGTGCGACCAGAGGTGGCGGCGGAAGGCGAGGGTGGCGTCCCAGTCGACGGCGGCGGGGCCGTCCGGGGACACGTCGGCGAACGGGTCGGCGACGACGTGCGCCGCGGAGAAGACGGTGCGCGAGGTGAGCGGGGGGCCGCCGGCGGTCGTGGGCGGCGGTTCGGCGCGTGGCGTGTACGCGCGCGTGCCGCCGCCCGCGACGGGGAGCAGGAGGGTGGTCACAGTGCGATCTCCGGTACGTCGATGCGCCGGCCCTCGGCGGACGACTTGAGTCCCAGTTCGGCGAGTTGCACGCCGCGTGCGCCCGCGAGGAGGTCCCAGTGGTAGGGGCCGTCCGCGTAGACGTGCTTGAGGAAGAGCTCCCACTGGGCCTTGAAGCCGTTGTCGAAGTCGCCGTTGTCGGGCACTTCCTGCCACTGGTCGCGGAAGGAGTGGGTGGCGGGCAGGTCCGGGTTCCAGACCGGCTTCGGGGTCGTACCGCGGTGCTGTACGCGGCAGTTGCGCAGGCCCGCGACGGCGGATCCCTCGGTGCCGTCGACCTGGAACTCCACGAGCTCGTCGCGGTTGACGCGCACCGTCCAGGACGAGTTGATCTGCGCGACGGCGCCGCCGTCCAGCTCGAAGATGCCGTACACGGCGTCGTCGGCGGTGGCGTCGTAGGGCTTGTCACGCTCGTCCCAGCGCTGCGGGATGTGCGTGGCGGTGAGCGCCTGGACGCTGCGCACGCGGCCGAACAGCTCGTGCAGGACGTACTCCCAGTGCGGGAACATGTCGACGACGATGCCGCCGCCGTCCTCGCCGCGGTAGTTCCAGGACGGGCGCTGGGCGGGCTGCCAGTCGCCCTCGAAGACCCAGTAGCCGAACTCTCCGCGCACCGACAGGATCCGCCCGAAGAAGCCGCCGTCGACGAGCCGCTTCAGTTTGCGCAGGCCCGGCAGAAAGAGCTTGTCCTGTACGACGCCGTGCTTGATGCGGGCCGCCTCCGCGAGGCGCGCGAGGTCGAGTGCCGCGTCGAGGCCGGTGGCGCTCGGCTTCTCGGTGTAGATGTGCTTGCCCGCGGCGACGGCCCGCTTGATGGCGTCCTCGCGCGCGGAGGTGACCTGCGCGTCGAAGTAGATGTCGACGGCCGGGTCGGCGAGGACCGCGTCGAGGTCGGTCGAGTACTGGTCCAGGCCGTACCGCTCGGCGAGGGCACGCAGTGCGTGTTCCCTGCGGCCGACGAGGACGGGCTCGGGCCACAGCACGGTGCCGTCGCCCAGATCGAGGCCCCCTTGTTCCCGGAGGGCGAGGATCGAACGGACCAGATGCTGGTGGTGGCCCATGCGTCCGGTGACGCCGTTCATGGCGATGCGCACCGTCTTGCGTGTCACGAAGGTCCCTCCGTAGATACGTAGCAAGCGCTTTCTATCTGGAGGCAAGCTAGCCTGCCGCACAAGGTTCGGACAAGGGCTTCGGTCGAGAGCGGTGACCGGGCGGGACAAACGGGTGACCGGAGGACGATGAGATGACCGTGACCCTTGCGGACGTGGCGGCCCGCGCGCAGGTCTCCCCCGCCACCGTCTCCCGCGTGCTGAACGGCAATTACCCGGTGGCGACCGCCACGCGCGAGCGCGTCCTGCGCGCCGTCGACGAGCTCGACTACGTCCTCAACGGCCCCGCGAGCGCGCTCGCCGCCGCCACCTCCGACCTGGTCGGCATCCTCGTCAACGACATCGCCGACCCCTTCTTCGGGATCATGGCGGGCGCCGTGCAGTCCGAGATCGGCGGTCCCGGCGGGCGTGCGGGCGGCGAGCGGATGGCCGTCGTCTGCAACACGGGCGGCTCCCCGGAGCGCGAACTCACCTATCTCACGCTCCTTCAGCGCCAACGCGCCGCCGCCGTGATCCTCACCGGAGGCGCGATCGAGGACGCCGGACACGCCGCCGCGATCTCCGGCAAGCTGCGGCGCCTCACGGAGGCGGGCACGCGCGTGGTGCTGTGCGGCAGGCCGCCGTCGCCGAACACCGACGCGGTGGCGCTCACCTTCGACAACCGCGGCGGCGGCCAGCAGTTGACGGACCACCTCCTGAGCCTCGGCCACCGCCGCATCGGCTACATCGCGGGCCCCGAGGAACGCACGACCACCCGCCACCGCCTGGAGGGTCACCGCGCCGCGCTCGCCGCCCGGGGCGTCCCGGACGATCCGGCGCTGACGGTCCACGGCCCCTACGACCGCCGCTCCGGCTACGACGCCACGGACGAACTCCTGCGCCGCGCCCCCGACCTGACAGCCGTCGTCGCCGCCAACGACACGGTGGCGCTCGGCGCGTGCGCGGCCCTGCGCGACAAGGGCCTGCGCATCCCGGACGACGTGTCGGTGGCGGGCTTCGACGACCTGCCGTTCAGCACCGACGCGGTTCCCGCACTCACGACGGTGCGTCTGCCCCTCCACGAGGCGGGCGCCCGGGCGGGCCGCATCGCGATGAGCAAGGAGCAGCCGCCGCCCGGGGGTGTGGCGACGGTGCACGGGGAGTTGATGGTGCGGGGGTCCACGGCGGGGCCCCGGTAGGGACGGCAGCGGCACCGGTAAGGACCGCAGCACCGGTAAGGACAGCAGCGCCACCGGATCGTCCCCGCCTCACACCAAGCGCCTTACACCAAGCGCCCCAGCACCCCCACCCCCTCGGCGATCTCCGCGGTGCCGCTCGCCGCGTAGCCGAGTACGAGGCCGGGCGGGTGCGGGAGTTGGGTGTGCCAGGAGAGGGGGTGCACCTTGACGCCTTCGGCCAGGGCGGCGGCCGCGAGGGCGGTGTCGGACCCCTCGTACGCCTCCGGACGGAGGGTGATCATCAGGTGCAGCCCCGCGGCGGCACCGTGCACGACCGCCGTCGGCAGCTGGGTCCGGATCGCCGCGATCATGGCGTCCCTGCGCCGGCGATGGTGCCTGCGGATCAGGCGGAGGTGGCGTTCCAAGCCGCCGGATTCCATGAGGTGCGCCAGGACCAGCTGGGGCAGGGCCGCCGTGCCGAGGTCGGTGAGGCGTTTGGCGTCGAGGAGCGCGTCCCGGTATGCGGGCGGGGCGAGCAGCCAGCCCAGGCGCAGCGCGGGCGCGAGGAGCTTGGATACGCTGCCCGCGTAGCAGACGTGTTCCGGGAGCAGGGCGCGCAGGGCGGGGACCGCGGGCCGGTCGTAGCGGTGTTCGGCGTCGTAGTCGTCCTCGATGACGAGGCCGCCGTCGCGGGCCCACTCCATGAGCTCGCGGCGCCGCTCGCCGCCGAGGACGACGCCGGTGGGGAACTGGTGGGCGGGGGTGAGCAACACGGCGCGTGCCCCGGTGGCACGCAGGGCGTCGACGCGGATGCCGTGGGCGTCGACCGGTACGGGCGGCGTGCCGAGCGGCCGCAGATGCTGCCGCACACCGAGCGACCCCGGCTCCTCCACCGCCACCTCGCGGACCCCGTCGGCGTGCAGGACATCGACGAGGAGCCGCAGCGCCTGGGCCGTACCGTTCACGATCATCACGTCGTCCGGCTCGGCGCGGATTCCGCGGTTCCGGGAGAGCCAGTGGGCGACGGCCGCGCGCAGGGCCGGGGTGCCGCGCGGATCCCCGTAACCGAAGTCCGACGGGGTGAGCCCGGCGAGCACGGAGCGTTCGGCGCGCAGCCAGGCCGCGCGCGGGAAGGCCGCGAGGTCGGGCAGGCCGGGCGAGAGGTCGATGCGGGCGGGCGCGGCGCGGACGGCGTCGAAGACGCCGAGGTCGTCGAGCGGGACCGTGAAGAGCCCCTCACCCCTTCCCGGTTGCCGCGGGGGAGTTGACGCGCCCGGCGAGGGCGCGGGCGGCGAGGGCGCGGGCGGCACATGCGGTACCGCCACGACGACCGTTCCGCCCCTGCCCCGGCCCGCGACGTGGCCGTCCTCGGTGAGCCGACGGTACGCCTCGGTGACGACGCCGCGGGACACGCGCAGGTCGGCGGCGAGGGTACGGGTGGCGGGGAGTCTGCTGCCGACGGGGAGGCGGCCGTCGGCGATGGCGTCCCTGATCTCCCGCGCGAGCCAGTCCGCGAGGCCTCCCCTGCCGGCGTCGCCGGTGTCGAGCTGGAGGAAGTCGGAGACTCCGCCCGGCCGGACGGACTCGGACCGGACGGACTCGGACCGGACGGACTCGGACCGGACGGACTCGGACCGGACGGACTCGGACCGCGCAGACGTTATGGACCTGTGGGAAGGCGATCCAATGGACCTGTTCATGGAGCCATTGTGGGCGCCAGGGTCGGGGCATGGAATTCCTTCTCACCTCCCTCGTCGTCTGCGTGACACCGGGCACCGGCGTCCTGTTCACGATCGCGGCCGGCCTCTCGCGCGGCACCCGCGCCGCAGTGACCGCCGCCGTCGGCTGCACGCTGGGCGTCGTCCCGCACATGGTGGCCGCGATCACCGGGCTCGCGGCGCTCCTGAACACCAGCGCCGTCGCCTTCCAGACGCTCAAGTACCTGGGCGTGGCCTACTTGCTGTACATGGCGTGGAGCACCTGGCGGGACAAGAGCGAGCTCACCGCGGAGCGGGAGGGCGAGCCGCGTTCGGCGGGCCGCACGATCCTGACGGGCGTACTGATCAACATCCTCAACCCGAAGCTGACGCTGTTCTTCTTCGCGTTCCTGCCGCAGTTCGTGAGCACCGACGAGCCCTACGCCTTCCTGCGCATGACGGAGCTGAGCGCCTACTTCATGCTGATCACGTTCGTGGTCTTCGTGGCGTACGGACGGTTCGCCGCGGCCATGCGTCACCACGTCATCTCGCGCCCGCGCGTGGTGGCCCGGATGCGCCGCACCTTCGCGGTGGCGTTCGCGGCGCTGGGGGCGAGGCTGGCCTTCCTCTGACGACGGGGTTACCTTTGACTCAGTCAAAGGTATTCCAGAGTGATGCGCAATGGCGACACCCATCCACGAGATGCGCGCCTTCAACCGCTTCTACACGAACCTCATCGGCGCGCTCGACTACAGCCGCCACCTGTACGTCCCGTACACCCTCACCGAGTCGCGCGTCCTGTACGAACTCGCCCGCGCACCCCACACCGACGCCGCCGACCTCAGGGCGGATCTCTCCCTGGACGCGGGCTATTTGAGCCGACTCCTCGCCAAGTTCGAGCGGGACGGGCTGGTCGAGCGGGCCCCGTCGGCCGACGACTCGCGACGTCAGCGCATCACGCTCACCGCGCGCGGGCGCGAAGCCGCCGAGCTGCTCGACGAGCGGTCACGGGAATCGGTCGGCTCCCTGCTGGCCGACGTTCCTCCCGCCGACCGGTCCCGGCTCGCGGCGGCGATGCGCACGGTGCGGGAGATCCTGAAGGACGGCCGCGGACAGGGGCGGCGGGGGCAGGGGCGGCGGGGGCAGGAACGCCGCCGCGAGCGCCGCGCGGACGTGACGCTGCGGGAGCCGGGGCCCGGCGACCTCGGCTGGATCGTGCAGCGCAACGCCGCCGTGTACGCGGCGGAGTTCGGCTGGAACGCGGAGTACGAAGGCCTCGTCGCCCGTATAGTCGCCGACTTCTCCCAGGACCATGACCCGCACCTGGAGCGAGTGTGGATCGCCGAGGTCGACGGGCGCCCCGCGGGGTGCGTGATGTGCGTACGGGACGAGGCGCCCGGCACGGCCCGGCTGCGCCTGCTGCTCGTCGAGCCCGAGGCGCGGGGGCTCGGCATCGGGGACCAACTGGTCTCCGCCTGCGTGGAGTTCGCGCGGGGCGTCGGCTACCGCGAGCTGACGCTGTGGACCAATGACGTACTGGAATCGGCTCGCGGCATCTACCGGCGCCACGGCTTCGCCCTCGTCGCCGAGAAGCCGCACCGCTCCTTCGGCGTCGACCTCGTCGGGCAGGACTGGCTGCTTCCGCTGCACGAGCGGCCCGAGTGAGCCGCGTGGGTCCATCGTCCTCGCGGCGGGGTTGACCACGGTCGCACGCCGCCTACTGTCGGGACCATGAAATTCGCCTTCTCCACGCTCGGCGTGCCCGGCCTGCCCGTCCCCGACGTGCTGCAGCTCGCCACCGCCCACGGCTACCACGGCGTCGAGCTCCGCGCGCACCCCGAGGAGCCGGTCCACCCGGGTCTCGGGCTCGTCGAACGGGCCGATGTGGCGGCCGAGTTCAAGGCGGCCGGGGTGGAGATCCTCGGCATCGCCGGGTACGCGCGCGTGGCGGCGCCCGGCGACGACGAGCCCGTTCTCGACGAGATACGTTCCCTCGTCTCGCTCGCCCGCGACCTGGGCGCCCCCTTCGTCCGCGTCTTCCCCGGCGGCGGCACCGAGCAGGGCGCGGCCGAGGCCGACGCGACGGCCGCGCGGCGGCTCGGCACCGCCGCGCGGTACGCCGCCGACGCGGGCGTACGCATCCTCCTGGAGACCCACGACTCGCACCGCACCGGTGCCGACGCCACCCGCATCCTCGGCACCGTCGGGCACCGCCAGGTCGGCGCCCTCTGGGACCTCATGCACACCTGGCTCGGCGACGAGTCCGTCACGGAGACCTTCGCCGCGCTCTCCCCGTACCTCGGCTACGTACAGGTCAAGGACATCGCGTCCGCGGACGACACGACACCCCTGGCCCTCGGCTCCGGAGTCCTGCCGCTGGAGGAGTGCGTGGCGCGGCTCAGCGCGGAGAGCTGGGAGGGGTGGCTGTGCTGGGAGTACGAGAAGCGGTGGTACGAGGACGCGGCGCCGCTGCCGGAGCTGTTGGGGCCGGGGCGGGAACTGTTGTCACGGCTGGTGAACCGCTCCGGCTGAGGAGCCCGGTCGAGCTGGGGGCGACGCCTGCACCTGTACTTGCTGTCGCCCCCGTTCCCGCCCCCACCCTCACCTCCGGTCCCGCCCCCGCTTTCGCGAAGGAGGCCAGCGACACCCCTCCCACCAGCAGCGCCGCCGCACACCACCGCAGGCCGCTCACCGACTCGTCGAGGACGAGGGCGGCCGACGACATCCCGAAGACGGGGACGAGCAGCGAGAAGGGGGCGACCGTCGACGCGGGGTGGCGGCGCAGCAGGTAGCCCCAGGCGCCGAAGCCGAAGACCGTGGTGACCCAGGCGACGTAGACGATGATGCCCGCGCCCTGCCAGTCGAGGGAGCGCAGGGCGTCGAGGTCCCGGGACGGTCCCTCGAAGAGCAGGGAGAGCACGAGCAGCGGCAGCACCGGGACCGTGCTCACCCACACCATGAAGTTCAGGGAGTCCGGCGGGGACGCCTTGCGGGTGAGGACGTTGGAGACGCCCCAGCAGGCCGCGGCGCCCATGAGCAGCGCGAACGCGGTCAGCGGGCCGGTCCCGCCCTCGTCGACGGCGGCCACGGCGATCCCGCCGAGCGCGAGCACCATGCCCGTCACCCGTACGCGGCCGGGCCGCTCCCCCAGCGCCAGGTACGCGAAGAATCCGGTGAAGACGGCCTGGACCTGGAGTACCAGCGACGAGAGACCGGCCGGCATGCCGGCGTCCATCCCGATGAAGAGCAGCCCGAACTTGGCCACGCCGAGTGCGAGTCCGACCCCGACGATCCACTTCCACGCCACCTTCGGCCGTCCCACGAAGAAGACGGCGGGCAGGGCGGCGACGAGGAAGCGGAGGGCGGAGAAGAGCAGCGGCGGGAAGTGGTCGAGTCCCACTTCGATGACGACGAAGTTGACGCCCCATACGGCGGCGACGAGGACGGCCAGGCAGATGTGTGCGGGTCGCATGCGTCGAGGATCACCCGGCGGGAATGTGTAGCACCAGCGCGGATCTCTGCATGGTTGAATGAAGCAACGCTTCATGGTGTGGGTCCGGTGCCTTTGGGGGTTCTTCTCGTGCTCGATCTCGGCCGGCTCCGCGCGCTGCACGCCGTCTCCGTTCACGGCACGGTCGGCGCGGCGGCCACCGCGCTCGGATACACCCCGTCCGCCGTCTCCCAGCAGATCGCCAAACTGGAGCGCGAGACGCGGACGACTCTGCTCGAACGGCAGGGCCGCGGGGTCGCGCTCACCGAGGAGGCCCGCCATCTCGCCGACACGGCGCGGGAGTTGCTGGCCATCGTCGAGCGTGCGGAGACCGAGTTGGAGGAGCGGCGCGGGGTGCCCGCGGGGCGGCTCACGATCGCGGCGTTCGCTTCGGCGGCGCGGGGGCTGATGCCGGCCGTCCTCGCGGACCTGGCGCGGCGTCACCCCTCCCTCGACACCCGCATGACGGAGATCGACCCGCATCTGTCCATCGACCTCGTGGCCAAGGGGGCGGTCGACATGGCCGTCGCCCACGACTGGGACATCGCGCCGATTCCGACGCCGCCGGGGGTCGAACAGGCGGTCATCGGCGACGACTTCTGCGACCTCGTCGTGCCGCACGACCACCGGCTCGCGGGGCGGGAGTCCGTCCGGCGCGAGGAGCTCAAGTCCGAGCGGTGGATCACGCAGCCTCCCGGTCTCGTCTGCCACGAGTGGCTCATCCGGACGCTTCGGGAGGCGGGGTGCGAGCCGGACATCGCCCATCAGGCGGAGGAGAATCCCACGTTGGTCGCGCTGGTCGCGGCGGGGCTCGGGGTCGCGCTCATCCCGCGCCTCGGGCGCGGGCCGATCCCGTCCGGGGCGGTCACGGTTCCCCTCGCTCCCGTGCCGGTCCGGCGCCTGTACGCGCTGTGGCGGGCGGGGGCGTCTCGGCGGCCCGCGATCGCCGAAACGGTCCGCACGCTGCAGTTGCACTGGGCTCCGCAGGGTCCACCCCGCACCGCCCCGCTGGGCCAGGAGCACCACCCCCGCCGCTCCGCGGCGGATCACTCCCACCCACCCACCCGTTCACCCCGCACCGCCCCGTACGAGTAGGAGCACCACCCCCGCCGCTTCGCGGCGGAAGCTCCCCACCCACCCACCCGTTCACCCCGCGACGTCCAGCGGGAGTAGGGGCGGGTGGGGGGGGGGAGGCTCGCAGTAGTACGGGGGCGAGCGGGGGGGTTCACAGTAGCCATGGGGGGGGTTGGGGGGGCTCACAGTAGCCACGTGGGAGCGGGTGGGGGGGAGCTTGTAGCAAGCCACGGGGGGTGGGTGAGAACTTGCGATAGCCACCGGGGGGGGTGGGGGGAGCTCAGAGTATCCACGGGGAACCCCCAGCACCCACCGAGCGGAGGTGGTCGCGCCCCAGCACCCACCGGGCGGAGGTGGTCGCGCCCCGGCTCCCGCCGAGCGGGGGTGACCGCACTCCACCCCCTCCGGACGAGCGTGATCACGCCCCGCCTCCCGCCGGGCGAGGGGGGTCGCGCCCCACCGGCCCGGGCGCCCCAGCACCCACCGGGCGGAGGCGCTCCCACCCCACCTCCGACCGGGCGGCGGCGCTCGTACCCCACCTCCCACCGGGGTCGCAGCCGCTCGCGCGCCCGAGGGGACGTGGGGGTATGTGCGCACGGAGCACCGAGCACACGGGGGCGGCCGGGGACATTCCGCGGGGCGCAGGGATGGCGAGTACGCACATACCCCCGCGGCCCCGCCCCCACCCACGGGCAACAGGCGAACCCCAGCCCGGCCAGGAGGGGGAACCCCCCGCCGCCCCCGCGCGTCCAACCCGCACGCTGTCGGTGAGTCTCCGCACGGCGGTGTCGGCATCGCTGCTGGCTGCGAACGCTGATCACCCTCTCCGCCGCCTGCGGCCGACAGCCCGCCGTCACCGGTGCGCCCCCCTCCAACAGCGCCGGTGACGGCCCCTCAGGGCCCCATCCCTTGACCGGCAGAAATCTTCGGGATATCCGTTGCTCCTGAAACTAATCTTCAGGCCGGCCCCGCCAGCCCCTCCAGCCCAGCCAGCCCAGCCGCAGGAGCACTCCTTGTCCGCATCCGCCGACCGCGACCGCGACCACGACCACGACCGCGACCACCCGCTCCGCGCCCTCATCCGCACCCTGTCCCTGGAGGACAAGGTCGGCCAGCTCTTCGTGATGCACGTGTACGGGCACACCGCCACCGACCCCGACCAGGCGGACGTCGACACCAACCTCCGCGAGCTCGGCGTGCGCGACGCCGCCGGGCTCATCGCCCGGTACCGGCTCGGCGGCATCATCTACTTCGGCTGGGCCCACAACACCCGCTCCCCGCACCAGATCGCCGAGCTCTCCGAGGGCATCCAGAAGGCCGCCCCCACCCTCCCCGTCCTGATCTCCGTCGACCAGGAGCACGGCGCCGTCGCCCGCATCGGCGCCCCCGCGACCCTCCTCCCCTGCGCCATGGCCCTCGGCGCCTCCGGCTCGCACGAGCACGCCCGTGAGGCCGCCCGGATCGCCGGCACCGAACTCCGCGCCCTCGGCATCCACCAGAACCACGCCCCGGACGCCGACGTGAACGTCGACCCGGCCAACCCCGTCATCGGCGTACGCTCCTTCGGCGCCGACCCCGACGCCGTCGCCGGATTCGTGGCCGCCCAGATCGACGGCTACCGGAGCGCCGGCATCGCCACCGCCGCCAAGCACTTCCCCGGCCACGGTGACACGACCGACGACAGCCACACCGAGCTGCCGCACATCAGCCACACCCGCGAGGAGTGGGACCGCTACGACGCGCCCCCCTTCCGCGCCGCGATCGCCGCAGGCGTCGACTCCGTCATGACCGCCCACATCGTGGTGCCCGCCCTGGACCCCTCCGGCGACCCCGCCACGCTCTCCCACCCGATCCTCACCGGCATCCTCCGGGAGGAGCTCGGCTACGACGGCGTCATCGCCACCGACTCCCTCGCCATGCGCGGCGTCCGCACGAAGTACGGCGACGACCGGGTGGCCGTACTCGCGCTCAAGGCCGGCGCCGACCAGCTCCTCAACCCGCCCCGCCCCGACGTCGCCTGGAACGCGGTCATCGAGGCCGTCCGGAGCGGCGAGCTGACGGAGGAACGTATCGACGAGTCCGTCCTCCGCGTGCTCCGCATGAAGGCACGGGCAGGTCTCCTGAACCAGGTGCTGAACCAGATGTCGAACCAGGTGCTGGAGAGGGAACCGGCACCGTCAACGCCACCCGCCCCCACCCTCTCCACTCCCACCCCTTCCACCCCCACCCCTTCCGCCCCCACCCCCTCCGTCGACGCCACCGTCGGCACCCCCGCCCACCTCGTCGCCGCCGACCACATCGCCGACGCGACCACGACCCTCCTGGTCAACACCGACGCGCTCCTCCCCCTGTCCCCCGCCACCCACCCCCGCGTCCTGGTCGTCGGCGCGGACCCCCGTTCGCCGTCCGGCACCACAGGACCGCCGACCACGGTCCTCGCGGGCGCCCTCAACAGCCTCGGTTTCCAGGCCGTCGCGCTGCCCACAGGCACCGCGCCCGACAAGGCGACCATCGAGCAGGCGGTGGCCGACGCCCGGGGTCAGGACGCCGTCCTCGTGGCCACGTACAACATCAGCACGCACGCCGCCACCAAGGACAACACCCAGGCGGCGAACACCACCCTGGACCGGAGCCCCGCTCCGCACGCCCGCGCCCACCGGGCGACGGACCCGGACGACAGCAACGAGTACGACGAGAACGACGAGTACGACGGCGAGAACACCGGCCAAGTCGGCCTCGTCGCCGCCCTCAAGGCCACCGGTCTCCCCGTCATCGCCCTCGCGATCCGCAACCCCTACGACGTGGCGCACCTGCCGCCCGTGGACGCCGCCCTCGCCTCGTACTGCTGGACGGACGTCGAGCTGCGCGCCGCCGCACGGGTGATCGCGGGCCGCACCGCCCCGCAGGGGCGACTTCCCGTGCCGGTGCGGCGGGCGGACGATCCCGCTCAGGTGCTGTATCCGATCGGGCACGGACTGACGTACCAAGACTAAGAACCCCAAAGCCCCCGCACGCCTGGCGTGCGCCCGCCGCGGCGGGTCACGCTGGGTGCACGCATCGGGGGGATGGCCATGATTGCCTGCGACTCGGGGTGGCCGCGTACGGCCGGCCGGGCCGTCTGTGCTCTGCTGCTCACCGCGGCCGTCGCGACGACCGCCGCGGCGGTGACGGGTTGCCAGAAGCCGTCCGGATCAGGATCACGGGCTTCCGCCACCCCCTCCTCCGCCCGGCCCTCCGGCTTCGGTACCGGCTTCCTCGCCGTGGACGAGTGCAGTTCGCGGGGGCGCGAGTCCTTCACGGAGGTGCCGTGCGGCAGCGAGCGGGCCGCCGCGCGGGTCATCGCGCGCTACGACGGCAAGGTCAAGGAGGGGCCCGCCTGCCCGGCCCGTACCGATTTCGTGCTGCACGTCAGCGAGAGCAGGCCCGCCGTCGACGAGGACGGTGACGGCGAGGTGCCTCAGGGGTACGCCTGCATGCGGAATCTGGAGGCACCGCATCCCGGCGACCCCGGGCGCGGCGGCGGCCCGCGGACGGTCGTCGGCGACTGCGTGTACGGGGCGGGGCGCGGCGAGGTGCGGGAGACGGCCTGCGACGGCTCCGGCGAACGGCCCCCGGAGTACCTGGTGTCGTCGGCGGTGGAGGACCGGGCCGGGTGTCCCGCCGCCACGCGGCTCTACGTGACGCTGGACGGTGCGCGTCCGGTGGGGTGCGCGGTACACATGTGACTCCCGCGAACACTGAAGGACCGGCCCGAACCGGACCGGCCCTCCAGCACCCGACATGTGCGGGTCAGCGCCCGGCATGTGCGGGTCAGCGCCCGACATGAGCGGGTCAGCGCCCGACATGAGCGGATCGGTGCCTCACGGGCGCAGCGTCTGCTCCTTGCGCACGTCGCGCCGGTCCAGCTTCTTGTCGTACGCGGCCAGCGGCTTGCCCGAGGGAGAGGACACCCCGGCCCACGCCTGGATCCGCTGCGTCGCCTTCGCCTTGTCGGTGGCGACGAGCTGCGCCACGTTCGCGCCGTGGTTGGCGCCGGGCGCCGTGAAGACGTACGAGTCGTGCTTGGCGCCCCGGGCGGGCCTGAACGGCTCGGCGCCCCACGGGTCGTACTCGCCGTACACGTACATCATCCGGTGCGCGTTGTGCCGCACCCAGCGGTCGACGTCCCGCATCGCGTGCGGCTTGAACGTCATCGGGATGTCGCGCGGCACGAAGTTGCGCGGCGGCTGGTAGCCGTAGCGGCTGAGGCCGCCGAGCCAGGGCTGGCCGATGGTGGGCGCGCCGAGTTCCGTGCCCGCCTGGTAGTAGTACGGCGTGTAGGGCTCCAGGCCCTGGTCGGTGTAGGAGGACCAGCCGCCCACCGAGTCGACGTAGTCGAAGATCTCCTGGTCGGTCGCCGTGGCCGCGGTCGGGATCTTGCCGCAGGCGGTGGCGGCCGGCTGGTACTGCCAGAAGCCCCACACCAGGTCCATGACGACTGCTTCGAAGGCCTTGTCGAGCGTGCCGACGGTCTTGAAGGTGTAGCCCTCGGCCTCGGCGTAGGCGGAGAGCTTCGCGGACAGCGGCTCCCTGCGCACCAGCGCCTCGCGCTGGACGTCCTGGATCCGGGTGCGGCACTCGCGCGGTCCGACGCCGGCGAGGAACCTGTCGTACGCCGAGTCCTCCTTGTCGACCACGTCGTTGGGGGCGACGTACGCGACGACGCCGTCCATGTCACGCGGGTAGAAGCGCTCGTAGTACGTGGCGGTCATGCCGCCCTTCGAGCCGCCCGTGGCCAGCCACTTCTTGCCGTAGATCGGCTTCAGCGCCTGGTGGATGCGGTGCTGGTCGCTGGCGGCCTGCCAGATGTCGAGCTTGGACCAGTCGGCCGGCTGGGGGCGCGAGGGCGTGAAGTAGCGGTACTCCATGGAGACCTGGTTGCCGTCGACGATCTGCGTCGGCTCGCGGCGGCTGGGGGCCGTGGAGACGCTGTAGCCGCTGGTGTAGTAGACCGTCGGGCGGCTGGTGTCCTTGTGCAGCACGGTCAGGCGCTGCTTGAAGGTGCCCTTGGACGGGTGCCGGTGGTCCACCGGCTGGGTGTAGTTGAGGACGAAGAATCGGTATCCCGGGTAGGGCTTCTCCTCGATCAGGCTCATGCCGGGTATGGCGAGCAGCCTGTCCTTGATATCGGTGCTGTCAGCATGACTGTTGGTTCTCGTGTGGTCCGCGGCCGTCGCCGCCCCGGTCGTCGCTCCGGCCACGCCCATCGTGCCTATCAGCACCACGAGCGACAGCACCCATCTGAGCGTCTTGCGCATGCACCCTCCCCTGTCGACACAGCAATGCCCCGGAACCTACGGGAGCAACTGGGTCCGCACCAGGGGGAGTTATCGGGACATCGTGCGGTCACAGACCGGACTTCAGCAGAGAATCCAGCCCGAACTGACCCCGCGGCCGCTGATCTTCCCCTTCACCCACACGCAGCGGTGGCCCGCGTGGACCGTCACCGGGCCCGCGTGGTGGCTGTAGTGGCCCTTGTCGCGGGCGGGGCGGCCGCCGCGTGCCTTGACGCTGACGGACATCGACTTGCGGGCGCCGGTGCGCTTGGCGACGACCACGGCGCAGACGTAGCCGCGGGATTTGAAGACGTCGACGCGGCCGGTGCTGAAGGGCAGGGTGCGCACCTTGCGGCCGGCGCAGAGCCCGTCGACGGCCTGGGCCGACGAGGTGCCGGGGCCCGCGAGGGCGAGGAGTACGGCGGCTGCGAGCACGGCGGTGCCGAGCGTCAGCCGCCGTCGTATCCGACCACTGCCGCGCCCACTGCTCACGATTGCCCCTCCCGCCACTCCTGTCTCAACGTTCTGAGGTACGGACGCAGCCCGCGGCCCGTGCGGTTGCGGGATCCCGCCCCTTTTTCGGCAACCGGTTACCGGCACCTTTGCCCGGCACCCGCTCAGACCGCCTCGACCGGCTCCCCCACGAACGTCCGCCACAGGCGCGCGTACCGCCCGTCCAGCGCGAGGAGCTCCTCGTGCGTGCCGTCCTCGGCGACCCGGCCATGGTCCATCACGACGACGCGATCGGCGCGGGCGGCCGTGGTGAGGCGGTGGGCGACGACCAGCGTGGTCCGCTTGCCCGCGATGCGGTCGGTGGCCTGGTTGACCTGCGCCTCCGTGGCGAGGTCCAGCGCGGCCGTCGCCTCGTCGAGGAGCAGGATGTCGGGGTCGACCAGTTCGGCGCGGGCCAGCGCGATCAGCTGGCGCTGTCCCGCGGAGAGGTTGCGGCCGCGTTCGCTCACCTCGTGGAGGTAGCCACCGTCCAGGGTGGCGATCATGTCGTGGGCGCCGACCGCGCGGGCGGCGGCCTCGACCTGGGCGTCGGTGGCGTCGGGTCGGCCGTACGCGATGGCGTCGCGGACGGTGCCCGCGAAGAGGTACGCCTCCTGCGGGACGACACCGAGGCGGTGGCGGTACGAGGTGAGGTCGAGGGAGCGCAGGTCCGTGCCGTCGACCGTGACGCGGCCGCCCGTGGGGTCGTAGAAGCGGGCGACGAGCTTCACGAGCGTCGACTTGCCCGCGCCGGTCTCGCCGACGAACGCGACGGTCTGTCCCGCCGGGATCCGCAGGCGCACGTCGCTGAGCGCCTCCTCGGGGTCGCCCTCGCCCGTGGCCGCGTACGCGAAGTCCACGTCCTCGAAGGCGATCTCGCCGCGCAGGGAGAGCACCTCCATGGGCTCGTCGGCGGTCTTCGTCGACGTCGGCTCCTGGAGCAGTTCCTGGATGCGGCCGAGCGAGACGGTCGCCTGCTGGTAGCCGTCGAAGACCTGCGAGAGCTGCTGCACGGGGGCGAAGAACAGGTCGATGTAGAGGAGGTAGGCGACGAGCGCGCCGGTCGTCAGGGTGCCCGCCTCGACCCGGCCCGCGCCGACGATCAGCACGGCGACGACGGCGACGGAGGACAGGAGCTGCACGAACGGGAAGTACACGGAGATCAGCCACTGGCCGCGGATGCGGGCCTGGCGGTAGCTGTCGCTGTTCTCGGCGAACCGTTCGGCGCCCGCCCGCTCGCGCCGGAAGGCCTGCACGATGCGCAGCCCGGCCACGGACTCCTGGAGGTCGGCGTTGACCGCGGACACGCGCTCGCGCGCCAGCTCGTACGCCTTCACGCTGGACTTGCGGAAGAAGTACGTGCCGACGATCAGCAGCGGCAGCGTCGCGAAGACGACGAGGGCGAGCTCCACGTCGATGACGAGCAGGGCGACCATGATGCCGAAGAAGGTCACGACGGAGACGAACGCGGTGACGAGCCCGGTCTGGAGGAACGTGGAGAGCGCGTCGACGTCGGTCGTCATCCGGGTCATGATGCGCCCGGTGAGCTCCCGCTCGTAGTAGTCGAGGCCGAGCCGCTGGAGCTGCGAGAAGATCTTCAGCCGCAGTGAGTAGAGCACCCGCTCACCCGTACGTCCCGTCATGCGCGTCTCACCGGTCTGCGCCGCCCACTGCACGACGACGGCGGCGAGCGCGAGCCCCGAGGCGGTCCAGACGGCGCCGAGCGCGAGGTCGCTGACGCCCTCGTCGATGCCGTGCCGGATCAGGACGGGCAGCAGCAGCCCCATGCCCGCGTCGACGGCTACGAGGAGCAGGCTGAACAGCAGCGGCACGCCGAATCCGGCGAGCAGCCTGCGCAGCCCGTACGACTCCTCGGGCGTGACGGCCCGCGCCTCGTCGATGCCGGGGGTGTCGGTGGCCGGGGGCAGCGCCTCGACCTGGGCGAGGAGCTCGGGCGTGGACGGCATCCCGGCGAGTGCCGGGTCCTTGGCGCTCTTGGCGTCCCGGTCGCCGGTCCACAGGGCGGGCGTGATGCCGCGCTCCGCGTCGAACTCGGCGTCGAGCTCCTCGCGTACGGAGGTGTCCTCGGGCAGGTCGGCGGGGAGCGCGTGGCCCGGGGAGACGCCGCCGAGCTCGTCGGGGTCGGTGAGCAGCCGCCGGTAGAGGGCGGAGCGCTCCTCCAGCTCCTCGTGCGTGCCGAGGTCGGCGAGGCGTCCTTCGTCGAGGACGGCGATGCGGTCGGCAAGGCCGAGGGTGGAGCGGCGGTGGGCGATGAGGAGGGTGGTGCGGCCCGCCATGACGCCGCGCAGCGCTTCGTGGATCTCGTGCTCCACGCGCGCGTCGACGGCCGATGTGGCGTCGTCGAGGACGAGGAGGCGGGGGTCGGTGAGGATGGCGCGGGCGAGCGCGATGCGCTGGCGCTGGCCGCCGGAGAGGGTCAGGCCCTGCTCGCCGACCTTGGTGTCGTACCCCTCGGGCAGCTCGGATATGAAGCCGTGGGCCTGGGCGGCGCGCGCGGCGGTCTCGATCTGCTCGCGGGTGGCCTCCGGGTGGCCGTAGGCGATGTTGGCGCCCACGGTGTCGGAGAAGAGGAAGGAGTCCTCGGGGACGAGCCCGATGGCGGAGCGCAGGGAGTCGAGGGTCAGCTCGCGCACGTCGTGGCCGCCGATGAGGACGGCGCCGTGCGTCACGTCGTAGAAGCGCGGCAGGAGCAGCGAGACGGTCGACTTGCCGCTGCCGGACGAGCCGACGACGGCGAGGGTCTCGCCGGGGCGGATCTCGAAGGAGAGGCCGTCGAGGACGGGCCGGTCGTCCTCGTAGGCGAAGGAGACGTCGTCGAACTCGACGGTGGCCGGGGCGTCGGCGGGCAGCTCCTTGCGGCCGTCCTCCATGCTCGGCTCGGTGTCGATCAGTTCGAGGACGCGCTCCACGCCGGCGCGGGCCTGCTGGCCGACGGTCAGGACCATGGCGAGCATGCGCACGGGTCCGACGAGCTGGGCGAGGTAGGTGGAGAAGGCGACGAAGGTGCCGAGGGTGATCTCGCCCTTGACGGCGAGCCAGCCGCCGACGGCGAGCATGGCGACCTGGCCGAGCATGGGGACGGCCTGGAGGGCGGGGGTGTAGCGGGAGTTGAGGCGGACGGTCCGCAGCCGTCCGGCGAAGAGCTTGCGCCCGACCTCGCGGAGCTTCCCGGTCTCCTGCTCCTCCTGACCGAAGCCCTTCACCACGCGTACGCCGCTGACGGCGCCGTCGACCACTCCGGCGACGGCGGCGGCCTGCGCCTGCGCGTACCAGGTGGCGGGGTGCAGCCGGGAGCGGGAGCGGCGGGCGATGACCCAGAGGGCGGGGGCGACGGCGAGGGCGACGAGGGTGAGCGGCAGGGAGAGCCACGCCATGATCACGAGCGAGATCACGAAGAGCAGGATGTTGCCGATGGTCATCGGCAACATGAAGAGCAGACCCTGGATGAGCTGCAGGTCGCTGGTGGCGCGGCCGACGACCTGCCCGGTGGACAGTTCGTCCTGGCGCCGCCCGTCGAGCTTCGTGATCGTCCCGTACATCTCGGTCCGCAGGTCGTGCTGGACGTCGAGGGCGAGGCGGCCGCCGTAGTAGCGGCGGATGTAGGTGAGGACGTAGACGACGAGGGCGGCGCCGATCAGGGCGCCCGCCCAGGGGCCCATGGAGCGGCCGCCGCCCTGGCCGTCCTGGCCTATGACGTCATCGATGATCACCTTGGTGATCAGCGGTACGAGAGCCATGACGGCCATGCCGCCGAGCGAGGAGCCGAGCGCGAGCACGACGTCCTTCGGGTATCGCCACGCGTACCCGGTGAGTCGCCTGGCCCAGCCGGATTCCTCCTGCCGAACCCCGCCCCGTTGCTCCGTCACGTGCTGCCTCCCGTCGACCTGACCTGCCGAGAGGCCCAACACGGCGGGACGCGGATTTCATCCCGCCGCAACAAACCGGTCTCAGGCGGCGGGCACCGCCACGAAAGCCTCACGGGGCTGGTCCGTGGGCGCGTACCTGCTCGCCGACGCCGCACGGGGCGCGAGGTCCTTGTGCACCGCCTTGGCCACCCCCTGAATCGTGGCGACGCCGTAGTTCATCGTGCTGTTGCCGTGGGTGAGCACGGAGATCGTGTAGTCGTGGCCGCCGCCCTTGAACGCGCCGATGCTGTGCACGCGCCAGCCGTGCGTCGACCGCTGGAGCCAGCCGTTCTTGACGTGGATGGAGACGCCGGACGGCGTGCCCGCGGGGGTGCCCCAGCGCTGGGAGGAGACGACCTTGCCCATCAGCTTGAGGATGTAGGCGCGCGCGTTGTCGCTCAGGACGGAGTTCTTGGCGGTGATCAGCGCGAGGAGCTTCTGCTCGTCGGTCGCGTTGATCCGGGTCAGCCCCCAGTAGCCGCCGGAGCCGGGCACGGTCTTGGTCATCTTCGCGGCCGCGAGGAACCCCTTGATCTTCCCCGTGCCGAGCTGCCGCCAGAGCTTGCTGGTCGCGTCGTTGTCCGACTTGGTGATCATGGCGTACGCGAGGTCCGACTCGCGCTCGGACAGCTTCCGGTCGGTCTTCTTCGCATCCCACAGGAGCGCCGCGAGGACGGTCGCCTTGACGACGCTCGCTGAGTCGTACGAGGTGGACCCGCGCAGGGTGCAGGTCGTCTTCGTGGTGCGGTCGTGGAGGCCGACCGCGACGGTGCCCTTGCGGTTCTTGAGCGCGGCGGTGATGTCCTTGGTGAGCTTCGCGGCGAGGCCGGCCTGTCCGGAGGTGCAGGTGACCTGCGGCGCCGTCGCGGCTGCGGCGGGCGTGGCGGCGGCGGTCGCGCCGAGCGGCAGCAGCACGCCGGCGGCGAGGCCCGCCGAGAGCACGCGGGCACGCCTGGATATACCCGATACCGGGTGAGTCATGGAATTTTCCCGTCCCCTTGGGTCCGTACAAGACCCTCGGGGCCCGTACAAGCGCGCCCCCCGGCACGCTCATCACACATGACTCACCGGCACCGGTGAATGGTTGCACTGACTTATATGAAAATCTGCATCGATCAGCCCAGATGCGTGGGCGCGAACATCCGCAGCAGTGCCGGGAGCACCACGACCGAAGGCCCCGGCTCGGCCAGCGCCTTCGCGAGGTCGTCCCGGAGCGTCTCCGGCGACGACCGCACGCCCGGCACTCCGAAGGACTCCGCGAGCTTCACGAAGTCCGGGCGCGCGAGCTCCGTGGCCGTCGCCTCGCCGAAGGCGTCGGACATGTACTCGCGCAGGATGCCGTAGCCGCCGTCGTCGACGATCAGCCAGGTCACGGGCAGGTTGTACTGCCGTGCCGTCGCCAGCTCCGCGATCGAGTACATCGCGCCGCCGTCGCCCGAGACGGCGAGCACCGGCTGGGAGGGGTCCGCGACGGCCGCGCCGAGGGCGGCCGGGAAGCCGTAGCCGAGGCCGCCCGCGCCCTGCGCCGAGTGCATCGTGTTGGGGCGCCGCGCGTCGAACGCCGACCACGCCCAGTACGCGAGGATCGTCATGTCCCAGAAGGACGGTGCCGCGTCCGGCAGGGCCTCGCGCACGGCGGCGAGGACCTGCTGCTCCAGGGTGAGGTCCTGGGCGGCGATCCGCTCGCGGACCCTGCCGAGGACCGCCGCGACCCGCTCGGGCGCCGAGGCGTCCTCGCGCGGCTCCTCGATGGTCTCGAGGAGTGCCGAAAGCGCGGTCCGCGCGTCCGCGTGGATGCCGAGTGCGGGGTGGTTGGACTCCAGCTTCCCGGCGTCCGCCTCGATCTGGATCACCCGGCCGCGGGGCGCGAACGTGTGGTAGTTCGAGGAGAGCTCGCCGAGGCCGGAGCCGACGACGAGCAGGACGTCCGCGTCCTCCAGGAAGTCCGTGGTGTGCCGGTCCTCCAGCCAGGACTGGAGCGAGAGCGGGTGCTCCCAGGGGAAGGCGCCCTTGCCGCCGAACGTCGTGACGACGGGGGCGTTCACCAGCTCGGCGAGCGCGCGCAGCTTGCCGGAGGCGTCCGAGCGCACGACGCCGCCGCCCGCGATGATCGCGGGGCGCTCGGCGCGGGACAGCAGGTCGGCGGCGACCGCGGTCAGCTCGGGGCGCGGCACGACCTCCTCGGGCGTCGCGTCCATCGCGGTGACGACCGGCAGCGTCGTCTCGGCGAGCAGCACGTCCTGCGGGATCTCCACCCATACCGGGCCGTGCGGCGCGGTGAGCGCGGACTCCCAGGCCGCGGCGACGGCGGACGGGATCTGCGAGGCCGTACGGACCGTGTGCACGGACTTCACGACGTCCCTGAACGAGGCCTGCTGGTCGCGGAGTTCGTGCAGATAGCCGTGGCGGCCGCCGCCGAGCCCGGCCACCGGGACCTGGCTGCCGATGGCGAGGACCGGGGAGGAGCCCGCGGCCGCCTCCTGGAGCGCGGCGAGCGAGGTGAGCGCGCCGGGCCCGGTGGAGAGCAGCAGCGGGGCGACCTCACCGGTGATGCGGCCGTACGCGTCCGCCGCGAAGCCCGTGTTGTTCTCGACGCGGAATCCGACGTACGAGAGCGGGGAGCGCCGCAGCGCGTCGAACATGCCGAGCGCGTGCTGGCCGGGCAGGCCGAAGACGGTGGTCGCACCGAGGCCGGCGAGGGTCTCCATGACGAGGTCGCCGCCGTTGCGCCCGGGGGGCGGGTTCAGGGCGGCCTCGGTCTGGCGCGGCGTGGGGCGCAGCACCAGGTCGTGGTCGTGGGTCATGCGACGTCTCCTCCGTCTCGTCCGGGCCACGGCCCGGCAGGCGCTCCGGCCGCCGGGCCGCGTACGGCCCGGCGGGCACGGGCACCCAACAGCCTTGCGGCCGTGGTCACTTCGTGCTCTGCTCCGCGCCGCGGGCGGCGGCGATCTGCCTGCTCATGATCGTCGTCAGTTCGTAGGCCGTGTGGGAGGCCGCGACGGCCGTGATCTCCGCGTGGTCGTAGGCCGGGGCGACCTCGACGACGTCGGCGGAGACGAGGTTGCAGGAGGCGAGGCCGCGCAGGATCTCCAGGAGCTCGCGGGAGGTCATGCCGCCGGCCTCGGGGGTGCCGGTGCCGGGCGCGTGGGCCGGGTCGAGGCAGTCGATGTCGATGGAGATGTAGAGGGGGCGGTCGCCGATGCGCTGGCGGAGCTGGTCGGCGACCTCGTCGGCGCCGCGGCGGTAGATGTCCGCCGAGGTGACGATGCCGAAGCCCATCTTCTCGTCGTCGGTGAGGTCCTTCTTGCCGTAGAGCGGGCCGCGCGTGCCGACGTGGGAGAGCGCCTCGGTGTCGAGGATGCCCTCCTCGACGGCGCGGCGGAACGGCGTGCCGTGCGTGTACTCGGCACCGAAGTAGGTGTCCCAGGTGTCCAGGTGCGCGTCGAAGTGGAGCAGCGCGACAGGACCGTGCTTCTTGGCGACCGAGCGGAGCAGCGGCAGCGCGATGGTGTGGTCGCCGCCGAGGGTCATCATGCGGGCGCCGGAGCCGAGGAGGTCGTCGGCGGCGGCCTCGATCGTCTCCACGGCCTCGTTGATGTTGAACGGGTTGGCCGCTATGTCACCGGCGTCCGCGACCTGCGCGAGCGCGAACGGCGAGGCGTCCTGCGCCGGGTTGTAGGGGCGCAGGAGGCGGGAGGCCTCGCGGATCGCGTTGCCGCCGAAGCGGGCGCCGGGACGGTACGAGACGCCGCTGTCGAACGGCACGCCGACCACGGCGACGTCCGTCTTGCCGCCGACCTCGTCGAGGCGGGGCAGCCGGGCGTACGTCGCCGGGCCCGCGTACCGCGGGATGCGGGAGGAGTCGACGGGGCCGCGGGGCGTCTCGTTGCTGCTCATGGTGGGGAGTGCCTTCCTTTTTACGCTTCGATGCGCTTTGTGGGCGCTTTCTGACTCTACTGAGGTGTGGGGGCCGGTTCCGCCACGGGCTCGGCGGCGCGTCCGGCGAGCCGCTCGCGCCAGGCCGCGAGGACCTGCGCGTCGGTCGGCCTCGTGGCGAGGGAGACGACGGCGTACACGGTGAGGGAGGTCAACAGGCCGTAGTAGACGGGCTCGTTGGCGAGGATCCCGTACCACCACATCAGGCCGATCACGGACAGACCGCCGGCGACGACGGCCGCGAGCGCGCCCGCCGCCGTCCCGCGCCGCCAGAGCAGCCCGCCGAGGATCGGCACAAGGAGACCGCCGACGAGCAGGTTGTACGCGACGGTCAGGGCCTCGACGACGTCGTTGAGCGCGATGGCGATGACGATGACGGCGACGCCCATGACGAGGATGAAGGCGCGGTTGCCCCTGACCTCGTCGTGCGCCTCGCCGGCCGGCTTCCCCACCGCGCCCCGCAGCCGCGACCAGATGTCGTTGTTGGCGACGGTGGCGCAGGCGATGAGCGCTCCGGAGGACGTCGACATCACGGCGGCGAGGGCGGCCGCGAGAACCAGCCCCCGCACGCCCACGGGCAGTTCGTCCTTGACGATGGTCGCGAAGGCCGCGTCGGCGCTCGGCAGCTTCGGGTACATGACCTTGGCCGCGGTGCCGATGACGGCGCCCGCGATGGCGTACACCAGGCAGTATGTGCCGGCGACGGTGCCTCCGTAGCGGGCGACCCTGTCGCTGCGGGCGGTGAAGACGCGCTGCCAGATGTCCTGCCCGATGAGCATGCCGAACGTATAGATCAGCACGTACGTGAAGATCGTCTCGCCGCCGACGCCCAGCGGGTCGAAGTACTCGGTGGGCAGCTCGGCCCTCATCTCGCCGAACCCGCCGGCCTTGACGACCGCGATGGGCAGCAGGAGCAGCAGCACGCCGATGGTCTTCACCACGAACTGCACCATGTCGGTGAGCGTGATGGACCACATGCCGCCGAGCGTCGAGTACGCGACGACGATCGAACCGCCGATGACGATCGCCACGGTGCGGTTCAGGTCGAAGAGGACGTCGAAGATCGTGGCGTACGCGATGGTCGAGGTGACCGCGAGCATCAGCGTGTAAGCCCACATGACCACTCCGGAGATGACGCCCGCGCGCCCGCCGTAGCGCAGGTCGAGCATCTCGGAGACGGTGTAGACCTTCAGGCGCGCGATGCGGGCCGAGAAGAACACGCTCAGCGCGAGCAGGCCCAGGCCGATGGTGAAGACCATCCAGGCGCCGGAGAGCCCGTACTGGTAGCCGAGGCCGACACCGCCGATGGTGGAGGCGCCGCCGAGGACGATCGCGGCCATGGTCCCGGAGTACATCCAGGGTCCGAGGCGGCGACCGGCGACCAGGAACTCACTCTTGGACTTGGCGCGGCGCATGCCCCACCAGCCCATGGCCAGCATCCCTGCGAGATAGACGACGATCACTGTGTAGTCGACGGCCATGGGGGGCCTCCTTCGCGCACCTCGGTGGCGGGTCGTGCAGATGGGGGTGAGGACCGGCCGCGGGGACATCCGCCCGTACCCGCGGCCTCCGGTCGGCACGACCTTAGGTGGCCGGAAAGCAACGCTGAAGTGTACGTTTCCTCCACTCGCCGCGACCTGTACGGATGGAATGCCCATATGGCCGACCCCACGGCTCCGCCCACCCCGCCCGTGCCGCTCGCCGCGCTGCTCGCCCGCGAGGACCTGGGCCTGCGGCAGCTCGCCGGACCCGACGCGCGGGCGGCGGGCACGGCCGTGCAGTGGGTGCACACCTCGGAGATGGCGGACCCCTACCCGTACCTCCTCGGCGGCGAGCTGCTCCTCACGGCGGGCGTGCACATCGCGGACCCGTCGGACGCGGCCGGCGACCACCTGGACGCGTACGTCTCCCGCATCGTCGCCGCGGGCGGCGCGGCCCTCGGCTTCGGCGTGGCGCCCGTGCACGACACGGTGCCGCGCGCCCTGGCCGAGGCCTGCGACCGGCACGGGCTGCCGCTGGTCGAGGTCCCCCGGCGCACCACGTTCAGCGGGGTCGCCCGCGCCGTGTGGCGGTTGATGGCCGAGGCACGGCACGCGGAGCTGCGCCGGGTCACGGAGGCGCAGCAGGGCCTCGCCACGGCGGCGGCAAGGACGGACCCGGTACCGGCCGTCCTGCGCCAGCTTGCGTCGCGGCTGGGCGGCGCGGCGGTCCTGTACGGCCCCGACGGCACGGAGATCCAGTCGGCGGGCCTCGTGCGGGAGGCGGCGCGGGACGCGCTCCGCGAGCTGACGGGCGTGGTGCGCCGCGCCGCCCCCTCCGCCCCGGCCTCCGCGGCCGACACGGCGGGCGCCACGCACCTGGCCGCGTACGCGCTGGGCGGCGGCCGCGGCTTCGCGCTCGGGGTGGCCACGGACCGCCGCGAGCCGGGCGACCACACGATCGCGGGCGCGGCGGTGGTGCTGCTGTCGCTGCTCACGGGGGAACACCAGGGCACGTCGGAGGCGGCGCGGTCGGCGGCGCTGGTCCGCCTGCTCCTGGGCGCGCCCGCGCACACGGTGGGCGCGCTCCTGGGGAGCGAGCTGTGGACCGTGGTGCACGCGCGCGGAGACCGCACCACTCCCCTGTCGGCCTCCGCGCTCGCCACGGCGCTGGGCACGGCGCTGGTCGACCCGGGTGAGGACCCCGTACGCCTCCTCGTCCCCGCCGACCTCGACATCACCCCCCTGGAGGGCTGGACTCTCGGCGCCTCCGCACCGGCGCCCGCGGCGGGCCTCGCGGCAGCGGACGCCCAGGCGGCCCGCGCCCTGCGCCGCGCGGAGGCCACCCGGGCCCCCCTCGTCCGCCAGCACGCCAACGGCGTCGCCGACCTGATCGCCCCCGAGGAGGCCGACGCCCACGCGCGCGTGCTGCTGTCGCCCTTGGCCGACAACGAGACCCTGACGTCGACGCTGCGCACCTGGCTCTCCCTGCACGGCAGTTGGGACCGCACGGCAGTGGCCCTGGGCGTCCACCGCAACACGGTCCGCCAACGCATCGCCCGCTGCACGACCCTCCTGGCCACCGACCTGAACGACCCGGACGTCCGCATGGAACTCTGGTTCGCCCTGAGCAGACCCCACTGAAGGAGCCCCGTCGGGGACGCGGGTCCGGGGACGCGGGTCCGGGGACGCGGGTCCGGGGACGCGAGTTTGGGGGCGCGCGTCACGGAGGCGCGAGTTCGGGGGCGCGGGGAACTGCGCGACAAGCCCCCACAGACCCGCACCGCAGCCGCAGGCTGAGCGATCCCGCCCCCTGCGCAGAGCACTCGTCCCGCACAATGAGAGACATGCCGATACCCAGCCGCGCCGCGCTAGTCGATCACCTCGTCCGCACCCGCATCGCGGGCGACGTAGCCACGCCTCGCGACAACAACCTCAGCCACTACAGGAAGCTCGCGAACGGCGACCGCCACTACTGGCTGGGGCTCGAGCTCGGCGACCGCTGGACGGACGAGCAGGACGTCCTCGCGGTGATGGCCGAGCGCTGCGGCGTCATCGACGACCCGGAGCACCGGTACGGCCAGGACACGATCGACCCGGAGCTGACGGTCGCCGCCCTGGAGCGGATGGCCGCACGCCTGCGGAAGGCGGCCGCCGGCAAGGAGAGGGTGCTTTTCGCCACCGGTCACCCCGGAGGACTGCTCGACGTGCACCGCGCGACGGCCGCCGCCCTGCGCGCCGCGGGCTGCGAGATCGTCGTGATCCCCGAGGGCCTGACGGCCGACGAGGGCATGGTCTTCCAGTTCGCGGACGTGGCGATGCTGGAGCGCGGCGCGACGCTGTGGCACACGCACTCGCCGGAGCCGATGAACGCGATCCTGGACGGCCTGGAGCGCGAGGGACGGCCGCAGCCGGACCTCGTCGTCGCCGACCACGGCTGGGCGGGCCGCGCGGGCCAGCGCGGCCTGGACTCCGTCGGCTACGCGGACTGCAACGACCCGGCGCTGTTCATCGGCGAGGCCGAGGGCACCGTGCAGGTGACGGTGCCGCTCGACGACCACGTGACGAGCCCGCGCCACTACGACCCGATGACGGCCTACCTGCTCGACGCGGCGGGGCTGACGCCCGGCGCCTGAGCGGGGCCCGGTGTCGGGTCCAGGTAGACCCTGCGGACCGCGGGGAAGCGTTCCTGGACGCGGAGCGCCATCCGGTCGCAGGCCCGCTCGATGTCCGCCGCGCTCGACACGTCCCGGAAGTCGACCTTCGCGGCGACCAGGGCCTCCTTGGGGCCCTGGAGGAGCGTGGTCAGCTCCAGTACGTCCACCACGTGCGGGTCGGCGAGGAGCTCGGCGCGGACCGCCGCCCGCATCTCCGGCGGCAGCGGGCGTCCGATGAGGAGCTCGGAGTTGGCATGCCCGAGGACCCAGGCGACGTACACGAGGAGCACGCCGATGCAGAGCGAGGCGATGCCGTCCCACACGCCGGACCCGGTGAGCTGCCCGCCGAGGAGCCCGGCCGCGGCGAGCACGAGGCCGACCAGTGCCGCGGAGTCCTCCATCACGACGGCCTTGACCGCGGTGTCGGGGGTGTGGCGCAGATAGCGCTTGATGTGGACTCCGAAGCGGTCGGCCTCGCCGCGTGCCTGCTTGAGGCCGGTGCGCAGCGAGTAGCCCTCCAGGAGGAAGGCGATGCCGAGCACGACGTACGAGACGAGGGGGTCGCCGGGGTCCTCGCCGTGGGTGAGCGTGTGGATGCCGTCGTAGACGGCGAAGACGCCGCCGCCGACGAACGTGGCGACGGAGGCGAGGAGCGCCCAGATGTAGCGGGCGCCTCCGTAGCCGAGGGGGTGCTCCTCGTCGGCGGGCTTGTCGCTGGCCTTCAGGGAGACGAGCAGCATCAGCTCGGTGACGGTGTCGGCGACGGAGTGGGCCGCTTCGGAGAGCATGGCGCTGGAGCCGCTGATGACGCCCGCGACGGCCTTGGCCAGCGCGATCCCGAGATTGGCGACGGCGGCGACGATGACGGTGAAAGCACTCTCGCCGCCCGCCTCGGAGGGTTGCTCACTCATGTATCGGACGGTATGTCCGATCAGCGGGAGACGCGAACGCCGGACCTCACCGCGGGACCCTGACCACACCCTCCTGGATGACCGTGACCGCGAGCCGCCCGTCCTGCGTCCAGATCCGCGCCTGGCCGAGGCCGCGCCCGCCGGAGGACGACGGCGACTCCTGGTCGTAGAGGAGCCACTCATCCGCGCGGAAGGGCCGGTGGAACCACATCGCGTGGTCGAGCGAGGCGCCGACCACGTCGCCGACGGCCCAGCCGCCCCTGCCGTGCGCGAGCAGCACCGAGTCGAGGAGCGTCATGTCGGAGACGTACGTGGCCAGACAGACGTGGAGCAAGGAGTCGTCGGCCAGCTTGCCGTTGGCGCGGAACCACACCTGGGAGCGCGGTTCGCGGGGCTGCCCGACGGTGCCCCAGGGCGGTGTGTCGGCGTAGCGCAGGTCGACGGCGGCTCGGGTCTCGACGAGCCGGTCGGCGACGTCCTTCGGCAGGTGGCGCGGGAGCATCTCGGCGGCGGTGGGCAGCGTCTCCGGGTCGAGCGCGGATGGCATCTGCGCCTGGTGCTCAAGGCCTTCCTCGTACGTCTGGAAGGACGCGGAGAGGTGGAAGATCGGCTGCCCGTGCTGGACGGCGACGACGCGGCGCGTGGTGAAGGAGCGCCCGTCGCGGATCCGGTCCACGGAGTACACGATCGGCGCGCCGGGGTCCCCCGGACGCAGGAAGTAGGCGTGGAGGGAGTGGGCGGGGCGGTCGTCGGGGACGGTGCGGCCCGCGGCGACGAGGGCCTGTGCGGCGACCTGGCCGCCGAAGACGCGGGGCACGAGCGCCGAGCGGCTCACGCCCCGGAAGATGTCCTCCTCGATCTGCTCCAGGTCGAGCAGGTCGAGGAGGGCTTCAAGTGCCTGGTTCATGAAGGTATTTCTACAGGCGTTCTACAGGCCCATGTTCTTCGCGATGATCATCTTCATGACCTCGCTGGTGCCGCCGTAGATGCGGTTGACGCGGTTGTCCGCGTACAGGCGGGCGATCGGATACTCGTTCATGAAGCCGTAGCCGCCGTGCAGCTGGAGGCACTTGTCGATGACGCGGTGGGCGACCTCGGTGGTGAAGAGCTTCGCGGAGGCGGCCTCCGCGGCGGTCAGCTCGCCCGCGTCCAGGGCCTCGAGGGCGCGGTCGGCGACGGCCTCGGCGGCGTCCACCTCGGCCTGGCAGGCGGCCAGTTCGAACTTGGTGTTCTGGAAGGAGGCGACCGTCTTGCCGAAGACCGTGCGGTCCTGGACGTACTCCTTGGCGAACCGGACGGCGGCCTTGGCCTGTGCGTACGCTCCGTAGGCGATGCCCCAGCGCTCGGAGGGCAGGTTGCTGCCGAGGTAGTAGAAGCCCTTGTTCTCCTCACCGAGGAGGTCCTCCACGGGCACCTTGACGTCGACGAACGCGAGCTCGGCGGTGTCGGAGGTCTTCAGGCCGAGCTTGTCGAGCTTGCGGCCGATGGAGTAGCCCTCGGACTTGGTGTCGACGGCGAAGAGCGAGATGCCGTGGCGACGGTCCTCGGCGGTGGGCGCGGAGGTCCGGGCGCAGACGATCACGCGGTCGGCGTGGACGCCGCCGGTGATGAAGGTCTTGGAGCCGTTGAGGACGTAGTGGGTGCCGTCTTCGGAGAGCTTGGCCGTGCTCTTCATGCCCGCGAGGTCGGAGCCGGTGCCCGGCTCGGTCATCGCGAGGGCCCACATCTCCTCGGCGGAGACGAACTTCTCCAGGTAGCGCTTCTTCTGCTCGTCGGTGGCGAGCGCCTTGATGTAGGGCAGGGCGAGCAGCACGTGGACGCCGGAGCCGCCGAAGGTGACGCCCGCGCGGGCGGTCTCCTCGTACTGGATGGCCTCGAACTTGTGGGTGTCCAGGCCGGCGCCGCCGAACTCCTCGGGGACGTTGATGCCGAAGAGGCCGAGCTCGGCGAGCTTGTAGTAGAACTCGCGCGGCACCTGACCCGCGGCGAACCACTCGTCGTGGACGGGGACGACCTCGGCCTCGATGAAGGCGCGCAGGGTCTCCCGGAACGCCTCGTGGTCCTCATTGAAAACGGTACGGCGCACGGAGAACTCCTTCTGCCTGCATCTGCCTACATCGACTAAGCGCTTGCTCAGAGGCAGGTTACCCGGCAGTCACCAGAGCGTCCAGAGACGCGTGTCACTCGGCGGCGGCCTCGAAGGCCCCACGGGCCAGGCGGTGCAGGAGTTCCGCCATGGCCGCCCGGCTGGGCAGCGCGTCGCGGCGGCTCAGGTGCGGCGTGGAGTTGAGCAGCCCGAAGACCGCGTGCACGGCCACGCGCGCGGCGTTCTCGGCGAGGTCCGGGTAGACCTTGCGGACGACGTCGACCCAGATCTCCACGTACTGCCGCTGGAGCTGGCGGACCAGCTTGCGGTCGCTGTCCCGCAGGCGGTCCAGCTCACGGTCGTGCAGCGTGATCAGGGAGCGGTCGTCGAGCGCGAAGTCGATGTGCCCCTGGATGAGCGCGTCGAGAACCCGTTCGGGTGATCCGCCCACGTCGGCCACGCAGTGCTTGCCGCCCGTCAGGAGCTGCCCGCTGATACCGACGAGCAGCTCGGCGAGCATCGCGTCCTTGCCCGCGAAGTGCCGGTAGAGACCGGGCCCGCTGATGCCGACGGCGGCTCCTATCTCGTCGACTCCGACTCCGTGGAAGCCACGCTCGGCGAAGAGCCGGGCGGCCTCCTTGAGGATCTGCTCGCGCCGGGTGGGGGCGTCGGTTCTCGTGGCCATGGAATTGATTCTAGACAGGCCGGTTAGCGCTCGTTAACCTGAAGGAAACGCGTTAACGGTCATTAACCGGTCCGGGTGTCGATCCGCCGGACCCGGCACGACCGAATGGACCCGACAAGGGGGCTCGACTGATGCGGCAGGCACCAGTGCTGACGAGCGCGGCTGATCCCGCGTCCGAGGCATGGCGGGCGAACGAGGCGGCGCACACCGCCCTCGTCGACGAGCTGCGGGCCAAGCTCGCGGCGGCCGCGCTCGGCGGCGGAGAGCGGGCGCGGGCCCGCCATGTGGCGCGCGGCAAGCTGCTGCCCCGCGACCGGGTGGACACGCTCCTCGACCCCGGTTCGCCCTTCCTGGAGCTGGCCCCGCTCGCGGCCGACGGGCTGTACGGCGGGGGTGCCCCCGCCGCCGGCGTCATCGCGGGCATCGGCCGCGTCTCGGGCCGCGAGTGCGTGATCGTCGCCAATGACGCCACGGTCAAGGGCGGCACGTACTACCCCATGACGGTGAAGAAGCACCTCCGCGCCCAGGAGGTGGCCCTGGAGAACCGCCTCCCGTGTCTCTACCTGGTCGACTCGGGCGGCGCCTTCCTGCCGATGCAGGACGAGGTCTTCCCCGACCGCGAGCACTTCGGGCGGATCTTCTACAACCAGGCGCGGATGTCGGCCGCCGCAGTCCCGCAGATCGCCGCCGTCCTCGGCTCCTGCACGGCCGGCGGGGCGTACGTCCCCGCGATGAGCGACGAGGCGGTGATCGTGCGCGAACAGGGCACGATCTTCCTCGGCGGCCCGCCCCTGGTGAAGGCCGCGACCGGCGAGGTCGTCACGGCCGAGGAGCTGGGCGGCGGCGAGGTCCACTCGCGCACCTCCGGCGTCACCGACCACCTCGCCGAGGACGACGCGCACGCCCTGCGCATCGTCCGCACGATCGTCTCGACCCTCCCCGAGCGCGCCCCGCTGCCCTGGCCGGTGCGGCCCGCCGAGGAGCCGAAGGTCGACCCCCTGGGGTTGTACGGCGCGGTGCCCACGGACTCCCGTACCCCGTACGACGTGCGGGAGGTCATCGCGCGCGTGGTCGACGGCTCCCGCTTCGCCGAGTTCAAGTCGGAGTACGGGACGACACTGGTCACCGGTTTCGCCCACATCCACGGCCACCCCGTCGGGATCATCGCGAACAACGGCATCCTGTTCTCCGAGTCCGCCCAGAAGGGCGCCCACTTCATCGAGCTCTGCGACCAGCGCGGCATCCCCCTGGTCTTCCTGCAGAACATCTCGGGCTTCATGGTGGGACGGGACTACGAGGCGGGTGGCATCGCCAAGCACGGCGCGAAGATGGTGACGGCCGTGGCCTCCACGCGCGTGCCGAAGCTGACGGTCGTCGTCGGCGGTTCGTACGGAGCGGGCAACTACTCGATGTGCGGCCGGGCCTACAGCCCCCGCTTCCTGTGGATGTGGCCGAACGCCAAGATCTCCGTGATGGGCGGCGAGCAGGCCGCCTCCGTCCTCGCCACGGTCAAGCGCGACCAGCTGGAGGCCCGCGGCGAGCAGTGGAGCGCCGAGGACGAGGAGACCTTCAAGGACCCGATCCGCGCGCAGTACGAGGAACAGGGGAACGCGTACTACGCCACGGCCCGCCTCTGGGACGACGGTGTGATCGACCCCATGGAGACCCGGCAGGTGCTGGGTCTGGCCCTGACCGCGTGCGCGGGCGCCCCGCTTCCCCAGAGGGACGACACGGCGCCCGGCTTCGGCGTCTTCCGGATGTGAGGAACGAATGACGATGTTCGACACGGTTCTGGTCGCCAACCGGGGCGAGATCGCGGTCCGCGTCATCCGCACGCTGCGGGAGACGGGCGTCCGTTCGGTCGCCGTCTTCAGCGACGCGGACGCGGACGCCCAGCACGTGCGCGAGGCCGACACGGCGGTGCGGATCGGTCCCGCCCCGGCCGCCGAGAGCTATCTGTCCGTGGAGCGCATCCTGGAGGCCGCGGCGAAGTCCGGCGCCCAGGCGGTCCATCCGGGGTACGGATTCCTGGCGGAGAACGCGGAGTTCGCGCAGGCCTGCGCCGACGCGGGCCTCACCTTCATCGGCCCGCCCGCCGCGGCCATCTCCCTCATGGGCGACAAGATCCGCGCCAAGGCGACCGTGCGGGCGGCCGGCGTGCCGGTCGTCCCCGGCTCCTCGGGCAGCGGCCTGACCGACGCCCAACTGGCCGACGCGGCACGCGAGATCGGCACCCCGGTGCTGCTCAAACCGAGCGCGGGCGGCGGCGGCAAGGGCATGCGCCTGGTCCGCGACGAGGCGCTCATCGCCGACGAGATCGCGGCGGCCCGCCGTGAGGCCCGCGCCTCCTTCGGCGACGACACGCTGCTCGTGGAGCGGTGGGTCGACCGCCCCCGGCACATCGAGATCCAGGTCCTCGCGGACGGCCATGGGAACGTGGTGCACCTCGGCGAGCGCGAGTGCTCCCTCCAGCGCCGCCACCAGAAGATCATCGAGGAGGCGCCGAGCATCCTCCTCGACGAGGCCACGCGCGCGGCGATGGGTGAGGCCGCGGTCCAGGCGGCCCGCTCGTGCGGGTACGCGGGCGCGGGCACGGTCGAGTTCATCGTCCCCGGCGGTGACCCGTCGTCGTACTACTTCATGGAGATGAACACCCGCCTCCAGGTGGAGCACCCCGTCACGGAGCTCATCACCGGCCTCGACCTCGTGGAGTGGCAGCTGCGCGTGGCGGCGGGCGAGCCGCTGCCGTTCGCCCAGGACGACATCACCCTCACCGGGCACGCGGTGGAGGCCCGCGTCTGCGCGGAAGACCCCTCACGCGGCTTCCTGCCCTCCGGCGGCACGGTCCTCGCGCTGCACGAGCCGCAGGGCGACGGCGTGCGCACCGACTCCGGCCTGAGCGAGGGCACCGAGGTCGGCAGTCTCTACGACCCGATGCTGTCGAAGGTCATCGCGTACGGCCCGGACCGCGCGACGGCCCTGCGCAAGCTGCGCGCCGCCCTCGCGGACACGGTCATCCTCGGCGTGCCGACGAACGCGGGCTTCCTGCGCAGGCTCCTCGCGCACCCGGCCGTCGTCGCGGGCGACCTGGACACGGGCCTGGTGGAGCGCGAGGCGGACGGGCTCGTCCCGGACGGCGTGCCCGACGAGGTGTACGAGGCGGCGGCCGCGGTCCGCGAGGACGCCCTCAAGCCCGCGGGCGACGGCTGGACCGACCCGTTCTCCGTGCCGAGCGGCTGGCGGCTCGGCGGCACCCCGGCGCCCGTGACGCACTGGCTCAAGGCGGCGGGACTCGAACCCGTCACTCACCGCCTGCGGAGCACCGGTCACACCGTCACCGCCGATCGCGTGCGCGTCACCGTCGACGGCACCCTGCACACCTTCCGCCGCGCGGGCGACTGGCTGGGCCGGGACGGCGACGCCTGGCACGTCCAGGACCACGACCCCGTCGCCGCCTCCCTCACCGGCGCCGCGCACGCCGGGGCCGACGCGCTCACCGCCCCCATGCCGGGCACCGTCACCGTCGTGAAGGTCTCCCCCGGCGACACGGTGGCCGCGGGCCAGAGCCTGCTCGTCGTCGAGGCGATGAAGATGGAGCACGTCATCTCCGCCCCGCACGCCGGCACCGTCACCGAGCTCGACGTCACCCCGGGCACGACCGTCGCCATGGACCAGGTCCTCGCCGTCGTCACCCCCGAGGAGGAGCAGGCATGACCAGCACCGACCCGACAGCCGCGCCGGGCACCCCGCCGTCCCCGGCACCGGAGGACGAGCCGCTGGAGCTGGCGTCCGCACCGCTCCCCATGGTCGTGCCGACCCGCGGCCTGCCCACCCGCGTCCGCATCCACGAAGTGGGCGCCCGCGACGGCCTGCAGAACGAGAAGACGGTCGTCCCCACGGAGATCAAGGCGGAGTTCATCCACCGCCTCGCCGACGCGGGCCTCACCACCGTCGAGGCGACCAGCTTCGTGCACCCCAAGTGGGTGCCCCAACTGGCCGACGCCGAAGACCTCTTCCCGCTGCTCGGCGACCTCCAGGGCGTCCACCTGCCGGTCCTCGTGCCGAACGAACGCGGACTCGACCGCGCCCTCGCCCTCGGCGCGCACCGCGTCGGGGTCTTCGCCAGCGCGACCGAGTCGTTCGCCCGTGCCAACCTCAACCGCACGGTGGACGAGGCCCTCGCGATGTTCGCGCCGGTGGTCGCCCGCGCGCGTGAGCAGGGCGTGCACGTGCGCGGCTACCTGTCGATGTGCTTCGGCGACCCGTGGGAGGGCGCCGTGCCCATCTCCAAGGTCGTCCGCGTCTGCCGCGCCCTGCTCGACATGGGCTGCGACGAGCTGAGCCTCGGCGACACGATCGGTGTGGCCACGCCCGGCCACGTCTCGGCGATGCTGGCCGCGCTCAACGCGGTGCAGGTGCCGACCGAGCGCATCGGCGTCCACTTCCACGACACGTACGGCCAGGCGCTCACCAACACCCTCGCCGCCCTGCAGCACGGCGTGACGACGGTGGACGCGTCCGCGGGCGGCCTCGGCGGCTGTCCGTACGCGAAGAGCGCCACCGGCAACCTCGCCACCGAAGACCTCGTGTGGATGCTCCATGGCCTCGGCATCGACACCGGGGTCGACCTCGTCCGTCTCAGCGCCACCAGCGCCTGGATGGCCGACCAGCTGGGCCGGCCCAGCCCGTCCCGCACCGTCCGTGCCCTCACGGCCCGCTCCCACGAAGAGCGGACCGCCGCCCCACAGGAGCAGTGAACAACGATGGACCACCGTCTGAGCCCCGAGCACGAGGAACTGCGGCGCACGGTAGAGGCGTTCGCGCACGACGTCGTCGCCCCCAAGATCGGCGACTTCTACGAGCGCCACGAGTTCCCGTACGAGATCGTCCGCGAGATGGGCCGCATGGGCCTGTTCGGCCTGCCCTTCCCCGAGGAGTACGGCGGGATGGGCGGCGACTACTTCGCGCTGGGCATCGCCCTCGAGGAGCTCGCGCGCGTCGACTCGTCCGTGGCGATCACCCTGGAGGCGGGCGTCTCCCTGGGCGCGATGCCGCTGCACCTCTTCGGCACGGAGGAGCAGAAGCGGGAGTGGCTGCCGCGACTGTGCGCGGGTGAGGCCCTCGGCGCGTTCGGCCTGACGGAGCCGGACGGCGGCTCGGACGCGGGGGGTACGCGCACGACGGCGGTGCGCGAGGGCGACGAGTGGGTGATCAACGGCTCCAAGTGCTTCATCACCAACTCCGGCACGGACATCACCGGCCTGGTCACGGTCACCGCCGTCACGGGCCGCAAGGACGACGGGCGCCCGCTGATCTCCTCGATCATCGTGCCGTCGGGGACACCCGGGTTCACGGTCGCCGCGCCCTACTCGAAGGTGGGGTGGAACGCCTCGGACACCCGCGAGCTGTCCTTCTCGGACGTCCGCGTCCCGGCGGCGAACCTGCTCGGCGAGGAGGGCCGGGGGTACGCGCAGTTCCTGCGGATCCTCGACGAGGGCCGGATCGCGATCTCCGCGCTCGCCACGGGTCTTGCCCAGGGATGTGTGGACGAGTCGGTGAAGTACGCGCGCGAGCGGCACGCCTTCGGCAGGCCGATCGGTGCGAATCAGGCCATCCAGTTCAAGATCGCCGACATGGAGACGCGGGCGCACATGGCGCGCGTGGGCTGGTACGACGCGGCGTCCCGGCTGGTCGCGGGCGAGCCCTTCAAGAAGCAGGCGGCCATCGCCAAGCTCTACTCGTCGACGGTCGCGGTGGACAACGCCCGCGAGGCCACACAGATCCACGGGGGGTACGGCTTCATGAACGAGTACCCGGTCGCCCGCATGTGGCGGGACTCGAAGATCCTGGAGATCGGCGAGGGGACGAGCGAGGTGCAGCGCATGCTGATCGCCCGGGAGCTGGGTTTCACGAGCTGATCGGGGGGCGTGGCGCGAGGGGCTGCTGAGCCAGGAGTTAGCTTAGGTTAGCCTAAGCTCGAATTCCGGCCAGCGGCCCCGCCGCCGTACGTCACGAAAGCAGAGACCCACATGCGCCAGGTCCGCCTCCCCCAGCCGTCCCGCCGGGGCATCCTCGCCGCCGGCGGCGCCCTCGGCCTCACCGCCGCCCTCGCGGCCTGCGGCAGCGAGAAGAAGGACGGGTCGGGCAAGACCGAGGGCGGCGGCAAGACCGGCCCCTGGAGCTTCAAGGACGACCGCGGCCAGACCGCGAAGCGCGACGCGACGCCGAAGAACATCGTGGCGTTCACGGGTGTCGCCGCGGCCCTGTTCGACTACGGCATCGAGGTCAAGGGTGTCTTCGGTCCGACGAAGACCAAGGACGGCAAGGCCGACGTCCAGGCCGGCGACATGGACATCAGCAAGCTGACGGTCATCGGCAACGAGTGGGGCCAGTTCAACATCGAGAAGTACGCGGGCCTCGCCCCGGACGTGCTGATCTCCACGATGTTCGACGACAAGGGCACGCTCTGGTACGTCCCCGAGGAGAGCAAGGACAAGATCCTCAAGCTCGCCCCGAGCGTCGGCGTCAGCGTCTACGACCGTCAGCTGACGCACCCGCTGCAGCGCATCCAGGCGCTCGCCGAGTCGCTCGGCGCGGACGTGAAGGCCGACAAGGTCGTCAAGGCGAAGAAGCGTTTCGAGGACGCGTCCGAGCGGCTCCGCGAGGTCGCCAAGGCCCACAAGGACATCAAGGTCCTCGTCGGCTCCGCGAGCCAGGACCTGTTCTACGTCTCCGGCTCCAACCTCTCCGTCGACCTGGAGTACTTCAAGGCGCTCGGCGTGAACCTCGTCGAGCCCCCCGAGGCGGCCAAGAAGGAGTCCGGCGGCTGGTTCGAGAACCTGAGCTGGGAGAACGTCGACAAGTACCAGGCGGACGTCATCATGATGGACAACCGCACCTCGGCGATCCAGCCCGCCGACATCTCCAAGCCGACCTGGAAGAAGCTGCCCGCGGTCAAGGCCGGGCAGGTCATCCCGCGCATCGCGGAGCCGATCTTCTCGTACGACAAGTGCGCGCCGATCCTCGAGGACCTGGCCGACGCGATCGAGAAGGCGAAGAAGCTGAAGTAACACCCGCCGCCCGCCGCCCCCTTCACTCCCGGAGGGGGCGGTTTCGTTTGTCGTTCCGCTCTTCGGGCCCCGACCCCAAGGGGAGTTGAGATTAGGTTAGGCTTACCTAAGTCAACCCCTCACCCGGAGGACAGTTCATGCGCTCGCACCTGCTCAACGGCACCACCGCGGAGCGGTACCGCAGCTCCGTGACCGAAGGAGTCGAGCGGGTGGCCGACCGACTGGCCACCACCTCCCACCCGTTCACCGCCGCGCCCGCCGGGGGCCCCGCACCCCGCGCCGAGGCCGTCGACCTGGACGAGCCCCTGCACGACACCCTCGCGGCCCTCGACGAACTCGACGAGCTGTACCTGCGGGACGCCGTGCGCGCCCACCACCCCCGCCACCTCGCCCACCTCCACGCCCCTGCCGTCATCCCCGCCGTCCTGGGCGAAGCGGTGCTCTCCGCCGCCAACTCCGCCCTCGGCGCCTGGGACCAGCCGGCCGGCGCCCCGCTCATCGAGCGCCGCCTCATCGACTGGACCGCCGAGCGCATCGGCCTCGGCCCTGCCGCCGACGGGGCGTTCACCGACGGCGGCGCCGACGCCGAACTGCGGGCGCTGCTGCTCGCCCGCGAGGAGGCAGGGAACCGGGACCCGGCCACCCTGCGGATCCTCGTCTCCGAGGCCGCGCAGACCGGCGTCCGGCGGACGGCCCGGCTGCTCGGCCTCGGCGAGGACGCCGTCGTGACCGTCCCCACCGACCGCGACAAACGCCTGCAGACCGTGGCCCTCGCCCGCGCGTTGGAGCGCTGCGCACGCGACGACCTCTCCCCCATGGCGGTCGTCGCCACCGCGGGCACCGCCGACTTCGGCTCCATCGACCCGCTGCCGGAGATCGCCCGGCTCTGCGCGCAGTACGGGACCTGGCTGCACGTGGACGCCGCGTACGGCTGCGGGCTGCTCGCCTCGCGCCGGAACCGGCACCTCCTCGACGGCATCGAGCGGGCCGACTCGGTCACCGTGGACTTCGACAAGTCCTTCTTCCAGCCGGTGGGTTCGTCCGCCGTCCTGGTACGGGACCGGGCGCTGCCGCAGCCGCGGGCGGCCCGCCGCTTCGACGCGCTGAAACTGTGGATGACGCTGCGCGTGATGGGTGCGGACGGCATCGGCGACCTCTTCGACGAGGTCTGCGGCCTGGCCACCCGCGGCTGGAAACTGCTCGTCGCCGACCCGCGCTTCGACGTCGTGGCCGAGCCCCAGCTCTCCACGCTCGTCTTCCGCTACATCCCGGCGCCGATCTGTTCGCCCGCCGCGATCGACCGCGCCAACCTGTACGCCCGCAAGGCGCTCTACACCTCCGGCGACGCGGTCGTGGCGACCACCAGGACGGGCGGCCGCCAGTACCTCAGGTTCACCCTGCTCGACCCCGAAACGAGCACCGCCGACATCGAAGCCGTCCTCGACCTGATCGCCGGCCACGCCGAGCAGTACTTGGGAGAGCACCTTGACCGCGCCAGCTGACCTCCACCTGCCCACCGGCCGTCTCGACCGACTCGACCGCCTCGATCACCTCGACCGCGGGAGCGCCGACTTCACGCTCCGGACCCTCGACCCCCTGACCGACTCCGAGCTGGTGCACACCTGGGTGACGCACCCCCGGGCGGAGCACTGGATGGCACGGGACGCCACCCTGACGGACGTCGAGCGCACCTACATGGCGATCGCGGCCTCCGGCCACCGCGAGGCCTACCTCGGCCTGTGCAAGGGCGTGCCCTCGTTCCTCGTGGAGTGGTACGACCTGCGGGAACTGTCGGCGGGCCAGGGCACCTGCGGCGACGCGTAGTAGCCGATGCCCAGCGCGTCCCAGCGCGGGGCCTGCGCGGCGAGGCGCACCTTGTACGTGTCCCAGTCGTGCGTGGCGGCCGGCGACCAGCCGAGCTCGGCGATGCCGGGCAGCCGCGGGAACGCCATGTAGTCCAGGTGGGCGGGGGTCGAGAGGGTCTCCGTCCACAGCGGCGCCTCGACGCCGATGACCGCGTCGGCGGGCGCGCCCTGGAGGTAGGTCGCCGGGTCCCAGTCGTAGGAGCGCTGCACCTCGACGTAGCCCGCCCACGAGAGGCCGAGCGGCGTGTCCTTGGTGTACTTGTGGTCGATGTAGGCGCGGTCGGCCGGGGAGAGCAGCAGCTTGGTGCCGTTCTTCGCGGCGTTCACGACCTGCTCGCGCTCGGCGGCACCGGTCCTGTCGTAGCCCCAGTACTGCACGACGGCTTCCTTGGCCGGACGGGCGCCGGCCAGCTGGTGCCAGCCCATCACCGTCTTGCCGTACTTGGCGACGATCGGCTGCACCTTGTCCATGAACGCGACGAAGTCCTCGTGGCTGGTGGAGTGCGCCTCGTCGCCGCCGATGTGGAGGTACTTGCCGGGCGTCATCGCCGCGAGCTCACGGATCACGTCGTCCACGAAGTCGTACGTGACGTCCTTCTTGACGCACAGCGAGCTGAAGCCGACCTGGGTGCCGGTGTAGAGCGGCGGGGCGACGCCGTTGCAGTTCAGTTCGGCGTACGAGGCGAGGGCGGCGTTGGTGTGACCCGGCATGTCTATCTCGGGGACGACTTCCAGGTACCGCGAGGCGGCGTAGTCGATGATCTCCTTGTACTGCGCCTTCGTGTAGTAGCCACCCCTGCCGCCGCCGACCTGCGTGGAACCGCCGTACGTCGCGAGGCGCGGCCAGGAGTCGACGGCGATGCGCCAGCCCTGGTCGTCGCTGAGGTGCAGGTGCAGCTTGTTCATCTTGTAGAGGGCGGCCTGGTCGATGTAGCGCTTCACCTGGTCGACGGTGAAGAAGTGCCGTGAGACGTCGAGCATCGTGGAGCGGTAGCCGTAGCGCGGCATGTCCTTGACGGTGCCGCCCGCGATCCGCCAGGGGCCGCGCTGCTTCGTCCTCTTCTCCACGGCGGCGGGCAGCTGCTGCCGCACGGTCTGTACGCCGTGGAAGAGGCCGGCGCCGCTCCACGAGGTGATGGTGAGGGAGCCGCGCGCGGAGATGACGCGGTACCCCTCGTTGCCGAGCGCCTTGTTCGCCGGTTCGGCGCTGATGCGCAGCCGGATGCCGTCGGATCCCTGGTCGCTGGTGACGGGAAGCTTGTAGCCGGTGGAGGGCCGCAGCACCTCGGCGAGGTACTCGGCGACGCGGCGCTCCTCGGCGTTGTCCTTGCCGACGCGGATGCGGGTCTTGGCGGTGATCTCGTATCCGGCGCCGCCCGGCTCGGCGGCCAGGGGCGCGGGCACGACCTGGCCGAGCGGTGTGGTGGCGGGGGCTCCCGCCTCTCCCGGCGCGGGCGCCGCGGCGAAGGAGGAGATGCCGGCGGCCGCCACGAGCAGGAGCGATCCGAGGATGCGTGTCGTTCTTCTGTGCGATCTCACAAGCGGGTCCCTTCGGGCGCATATGTGGTGCATCGCAATCGAACGGTCCTCCTTGGTAACGCGGCCCCCACAAGGGGTCAAGGGGCGTAGACCATTTGTCCAAGGGGTCGGTGCGAGAATCCTCGTATGGCGGAAATCATCCAGCGCGACGGGACCTGGACCTTCGACGGAGAGACACTGCGCCTTGTGCCGGGCCACGACAAGAACGTGTCGCTGCTGCGCAAGGCCCTGGGCGAACTGACGGTCCCGCTGGCCGCGTTGGCGGGCATCGCCTTCGAGCAGGGGAAGAAGTCGGGCCGGTTGCGGCTGCGGCTGCGCGACGGCTCCGACCCGCTGCTCCAGGCGACGGGCGGGAAGCTGACGGACTCCTCGGACCCGTATCAGCTGACGGTCGAGCCCGACCGGTACGGGGTGGCGGAGTATCTGGTCGACGAGGTGCGCAACGCCCATCTGATCGAACAGGTACCGGCGACGCCCTGCGACGCGTACCTCCTGACGGGTCCTTCCGTGCCGCTGTCCGTCTCCGCGGGGGACGGCACCGCGAGCTTCGACGGGGAGTCGGTCCGTCTGGAGTGGAACTGGAAGACGGAGGAGGCGAAGACGGCGGCGGGCACGCGGTCGCTGGCGCTCGCCGATGTCGCGGCCGTGGAGTGGCACCCCGCGGTCGGCCTGGAGAACGGCCATCTGCGGTTCACCGTGAAGAACGCGCCGACCAAGGCCCCGCCGAAGTACGACCCGAACGCCGTCGAGCTGTGGGGCTTCAAGAAGGACCCGCTGATGGCGCTGGTGGCGGCCGCCGTCCAGGCCCGCCTGCCGCACCCCGCGGCCCCCGCCGCCCCGAAGACACTCGCGGAACCGTCCGCCGACGACTCGCCGGCCGGAGCGGAGCGGCCCGCCGCCGACGACCACGACACGCTGTTGCGCCGCCTGCGGGAGCTGGGCGAGCTGCGCCAGGCCGGGATCCTCACGGGCGAGGAGTTCACGACGGCCAAGCAGGCGGTCCTGCGCCGCATGTGAGCGCCGATCGCGCCACGCGAAGACCCGTTCGACACGCTCCTGCCCGATTCCGGGCAGGATTCTTGCGAAAGGGTGTCCGATACCCCAGGATCAACGAATGCACGACGACCTGGTGGATCACCTCACCCGCAGCACCCCGCTCCAGCGGGGCGAAGCGCTGCGGGTCGTCCAGGACGTGCTCGCCTACTTCGACGAGACGACCGAACAGTTCGTCCGTCGCCGCCACCGCGAGCTGCAGGGTCAGGGCCTGCTGAACGCGGCGATCTTCCAGCAGATCTCGGCGGATCTCGAATACCGCGCGGTCGCGCCACCGGAGCTCACCCTCCGGCAGCTGCGCCGCATCGTCTACGGCTAGGACACCCTTTATGTGCGGAATCGTCGGATACATCGGCAAGCGTGACGTCGCCCCGCTTCTCCTCGAAGGCCTGCAGCGCCTGGAGTACCGCGGCTACGACTCCGCGGGCATCGCCGTCACCGGTCCCAAGGCGAGCGGCCTGAAGACGGTCAAGGCCAAGGGCCGCGTGCGCGACCTGGAGGCCAAGGTCCCGGCCCGCTTCAAGGGCACGACCGGCATCGCCCACACCCGCTGGGCCACCCACGGCGCACCCTCCGACGAGAACGCCCACCCGCACCTCTCCGCGGACAACAAGGTCGCCGTCGTCCACAACGGCATCATCGACAACGCCTCCGAGCTGCGCGCCAAGCTCACCGCCGACGGCGTCGAGTTCCTCTCCGAGACCGACACCGAGGTCCTCACCCACCTCATCGCCCGCTCCCAGGCCGACAAGCTGGAGGAGAAGGTCCGCGAGGCGCTGCGCCACATCGAGGGCACGTACGGCATCGCCGTGCTGCACGCCGACTTCAACGACCGCATCGTCGTCGCCCGCAACGGCTCGCCCGTCGTCCTCGGCATCGGCGAGAAGGAGATGTTCGTCGCCTCGGACGTCGCCGCGCTGGTCTCGCACACCCGCCAGGTCGTCACCCTCGACGACGGCGAGATGGCCACGATCAAGGCCGACGACTACCGCACGTACACCACCGAGGGTTCACGCACGACCGCCTCTCCGACCACCGTGGAGTGGGAGGCCGAGTCGTACGACATGGGCGGCCACGACACGTACATGCACAAGGAGATCTTCGAGCAGCCCGACGCGGTCGACCGCGTCCTGCGCGGCCGCATCGACGACCGCTTCTCCACCGTGCACCTCGGCGGCCTGAACCTCGACGCGCACGACGCCCGCAAGGTGCGCCGCGTCAAGATCCTCGGCTGCGGCACCTCGTACCACGCGGGCATGATCGGCGCCCAGATGATCGAGGAGCTGGCCCGCATCCCCGCCGACGCGGAGCCGGCGAGCGAGTTCCGCTACCGCAACGCGGTCGTGGACCCCGACACCCTCTACATCGCGGTCTCCCAGTCCGGTGAGACGTACGACGTGCTGGCCGCCGTGCAGGAGCTCAAGCGCAAGGGCGCCCGCGTCCTCGGCGTCGTGAACGTCGTCGGCTCGGCGATCGCCCGTGAGGCGGACGCGGGCGTGTACGTCCACGCGGGCCCGGAGGTCTGCGTCGTCTCGACCAAGTGCTTCACCAACACCACGGTCGCCTTCGGTCTGCTCGCCCTGCACCTGGGCCGCATCCGTGACCTGTCGGTCTCCGACGGCAAGCGGATCATCGAGGGCCTGCGCAAGCTGCCCGGCCAGATCTCGGAGATCCTCAAGCAGGAGGACGAGATCAAGAAGATCGCCAAGCAGTACGCGGAAGCCCGCTCCATGCTCTTCATCGGGCGCGTACGCGGCTACCCCGTCGCCCGCGAGGCCTCGCTCAAGCTCAAGGAGGTCTCGTACATCCACGCCGAGGCCTACCCCGCCTCCGAGCTGAAGCACGGCCCGCTCGCGCTCATCGAGCCCGCCCTGCCGACGGTCGCGATCGTCCCCGACGACGACCTCCTGGAGAAGAACCGCGCCGCCCTGGAGGAGATCAAGGCGCGCAGCGGCAAGATCCTCGCGGTGGCGCACCAGGAGCAGGAGAAGGCCGACCAGACCATCCTCGTCCCGAAGAACGAGAACGAGCTGGACCCGATCCTGATGGGCATCCCGCTCCAGCTGCTCGCCTACCACACGGCGCTGGCGCTCGGCCGGGACATCGACAAGCCGCGCAACCTCGCGAAGTCCGTGACGGTGGAGTAGCCCCCCCCCCGGAGCCCCTCCATGTGAACGACCCCCTGTGCGTGCCACCAGCACACAGGGGGTCGTTCCCGAAGGGCCGGGGTCGCCCATTACCCCGACCCGCGCTCGTCTCGTCCGGTGGCCGTCACCCGCCGGCCCGAGACGCCGTTGTGACCCTTATGTACCCTTCCCAGGGGCGCGAACCACCTCTACGCGCGAGTAGATTTATCTGTCCACAAAAGCACTACACAAGGCGAGTTGAGCCTCACGCGCCCCAACCGCCGGGGCGCGTACGGGCGTTACGGGATGACGATGACGGGGCGCTGCGCACGGCGCGCGAGACGGCCCGCGACCGAGCCGAAAATGCGCCCGACGATGCCGTGCGTGGAGCCGACGACGATCGCGTCCGCGCTGTACTCACGACCGACCTCCTCCAGCTCGTGGCAGATGTCCCCGCCGCGCTCGACGAGGATCCACGGCACCTCGGACAGGTACTCCGCGCAGGCCAGTTCGAGTCCGAGCACTTCCGTACGGTGATCCGGTACGTCGACGAAGACCGGAGGCTCGCAACCCGCCCACACCGTGGTGGGCAGCCGGTTGGCGACGTGGACGATGATCAGGCCCGATCCGGAGCGGTGGGCCATCCCGATCGCATAGGCGAGGGCCCGCTCACTGGAGGTCGAGCCGTCGAAGCCGACGACGACACCGTGCAGGAAGGCGGGATCGCAGGCGTGACGCGGTTCTTCCGCCGCTCGGGGGGTCGCTGTGGGATCGGCGACCTGCCGTTTGCGGTCCGCAGGTTCGGAGAATTCGTGACCGGCCATGGGTGTCTCGGCGAAGGAGTCCTCTGTGGGAGGGTCGGCTTTTTCGGGTGATACAACGTTCAGGACCTGGAAGGTCGTCCGGGAATCATCTTCCCAACCCCATACCCCCAAGGGTACGGCGACACTCCTCCTCTGCCCAGAGCCTGCGGAGAGCCCCGCTCGGAGCCCGTCCCGGGCCCCACAGGGCCTCCCGGCGTTCACCGGAGCATGCATGAGCCGCGCCCGTATGGCAATGGTTGCTGCCTCCTACAGGCGTTTTGCCCACCCGTCCGGCGCCACCCGGAGGCTTCCGCAGTGACTCGCCGACGTGCCCCGCGTTGGACAGCGCTGGACCGTCCTACGCCATATGCCACAGGGAGCACGCCGTGCCTGGACCTTCGACCGCGTCCCCACCCTCCACCCGCTTCCCTTCTTCACCCGAGTCTTCACCCGAGCAAGGGACACCGGGCCGCCACCCCCTCGCGGCGCCCGCGCCGCGCACCCGGGAGTCGCCCGCCGCACCCCCGCAGGACTCGGTGAGCGACGTGGTCCGCTGGGCCGCGTTCAGCTGCGTCCTGGTCCCCGTCGTCCTTGTCGGGTACGGGGGCTCACTGGCCGGCGCCACCGGCGCGGCGCTCGGGCTCGTGGCCGTCACGGGGGTGTGCCGGGTCCTTCTGCGACAGTCGGAGCGGGGCGCCGCGCGACTGCTTGCAGAACAGAACAGAGGGCACCGGGGACGGCACGGCAGGACGGGCGTGGGGGCGCACAGGGGCACCCGTCAGAGTGCCGATGGTGCACCGTTGGACTGACCAATTCACACACACGCTCCCGTAGGTTTTCAGCCAACTTCCGGGGGCCGTCGATTTCTTGGCCGAACGCCCCCTCAACCCCCGTCCGACCAGGGCTGAAAGCCGCGCTCAGGCCGCCCGCACCCTACGGGGACCGGCCATGGAGCGGAGGCGTACTTCCCAGCAAGCCGCACGAGTGCAACGCTTCGTGATCGAATGCTTCACGCCAAGTTGCCATGTCGACAATCTGCCGAGTGATGAACTGGTCACCCCGGCAGCACGGGACGCAGTAGATTCGATCTTGACTGTATTACGGCGGGGGACTGGTGGAGGACCGAGGGGAAACGTGCAGGAGCGACAAGCGAGGCAAGCGCGTCAAGCACGTCAAAAACGTCAAGCACGCCAGGAACAAGGAGCCGCGAAGTCCAAGGGGGGTTTAGCACCATGAGCCACGACTCCACTGCCGCGCCGGAGGCCGCGGCTCGGAAACTCTCGGGGCGGCGCCGCCGGGAGATCGTAGCGGTGCTGCTGTTCAGCGGCGGTCCCATTTTCGAGAGTTCCATACCGCTCTCCGTCTTCGGCATCGACCGGCAGGACGCGGGCGTCCCCCGCTACCGGCTGCTGGTCTGCGCCGGCGAGGAGGGCCCGCTGCGGACCACCGGCGGACTGGAACTCACCGCCCCACAGGGCCTGGAGGCGATCGGCCGGGCCGGCACGGTCGTCGTGCCCGCCTGGCGGTCGATCACATCGCCACCGCCACCCGAGGCGCTCGACGCGCTGCGTCGCGCGCACGAGGAGGGCGCCCGCATCGTCGGGCTGTGCACGGGGGCGTTCGTGCTCGCCGCGGCAGGACTGCTCGACGGCCGCCCGGCGACCACCCACTGGATGTACGCGCCGACGCTCGCGAAGCGTTATCCGTCCGTCCACGTGGACCCGCGCGAGCTCTTCGTCGACGACGGGGACGTCCTGACGAGTGCCGGCACCGCGGCCGGAATCGATCTCTGTCTGCACATCGTGCGCACGGACCACGGCAACGAGGCGGCGGGCGCGCTCGCACGCAGGCTCGTGGTGCCACCGCGCAGGGCCGGCGGCCAGGAGCGCTATCTCGACAGGTCTTTACCCGAGGAGATCGGCGCCGACCCGCTCGCCGAGGTCGTCGCCTGGGCGCTGGAGCACCTCCACGAACAGTTCGACGTGGAGACGCTGGCCGCGCGCGCCTACATGAGCAGGCGGACCTTCGACCGCAGGTTCCGCTCGCTCACGGGCAGCGCACCGCTGCAATGGCTGATCACCCAGCGGGTGCTTCAGGCACAGCGACTCCTCGAGACCTCCGACTACTCGGTCGACGAGGTCGCGGGCCGCTGCGGCTTCCGCTCGCCGGTGGCGCTGCGCGGGCACTTCCGACGCCAGCTGGGTTCCTCCCCCGCCGCCTACCGGGCCGCCTACCGCGCCCGCAGGCCACAGGGCGAGCGGGCACTGGAGTCCGTGCCCACGACGTCGCAGGCCATGCCCACCCTGGTGGAGGCAGGACCCGTGCCGTCCCAGTCCCGGCGTACGGCTGCCGCGAGCGCGCTCGGCCCCTCGACCTCGGTGCCGACCGATCCCGGCAAGCCGAACTCGGACGTGTACGCGCCAGGACGTGCTCCTCTGCCCGGCCAGAGGAGCGCGCCGTAGGGTAAGACGCATGAACGATCGCATGGTGTGGATCGACTGCGAGATGACCGGGCTCTCGTTGACGGACGACGCACTTATCGAGGTGGCCGCACTGGTCACCGACTCGGAACTGAACGTGCTCGGCGAAGGTGTGGACATCGTGATCCGCCCGCCGGACGCGGCGCTGGAGACCATGCCCGAGGTGGTGCGCACCATGCACACCGCCTCGGGGCTCCTCGACGAGCTGGCCGGCGGCACCACGCTGGCCGACGCCGAGGAGCAGGTCCTGGCGTACGTACGTGAGCACGTCAAGGAGCCGCGGAAGGCCCCGCTGTGCGGAAACTCCGTCGGCACCGACCGCGGCTTCCTGGCGCGGGACATGCGGACACTGGAGGAGTACCTCCACTACCGCATCGTCGACGTCTCCTCCGTCAAGGAGCTGGCCCGGCGCTGGTACCCGAGGGCGTACTTCAACAGCCCGGACAAGAACGGCAACCACCGCGCGCTCGCCGACATCCGTGAGTCCATCGCGGAGCTCAGGTACTACCGCGAGGCGATCTTCGTCCCGCAGCCGGGCCCGGACTCGGAGACGGCGCGGACGATCGCGGCCAAGCACGTCCTGCCTGCGGAATAGCCCAGGCGGGAGCCCTGTGTACGGGGTCGGGAAAACGTGTGCGCGAGCACCCCTCCAGACCCTGTACACTTTTTCTCGGCCGGTCGGAAGAACGACAAAAGACCGGGCATGGTGGGTGTAGCTCAGTTGGTAGAGCACCTGGTTGTGGTCCAGGTGGCCGCGGGTTCAAGTCCCGTCACTCACCCTGATTGATCAAGGCCCGGCCTGCGAAAGCAGGCCGGGCCTTCGTCATGTCCGGGGCCGGACCGCCCCCCTGATCGTGACATCACGAAACAGCCACTTCCCCCTCACATCCTCCACACATCGGCGGATGATGCCCTGAGAACGCACGAACGCAGGGGGGACCCATGAGTAACGCCACGCCGCCACCACCGCCCATGTATCCGCCGCAGCCCCCTCCGCCGAGGCGCGGGCCGAGCAACGCGGTCGTCATCGGGTCGGCCGCCGCGGTCATCGCGGCCGTCGTCGCGACGGGCATCGTCGTCGTCAACAGCGGTGACGACGACAAGAAGCCGGAGAAGACCGCCGGTGCCCCCGCGTCCGCGCCGGCCGACGACGTGGTCGCGGACGAGGAGGAGGCGGCCGAGGAGCCCGAGCCGGAGTCCGGCCCCGAGAGCACCGAGGGGGAGGTGGCCGGGCTCGACGACACCGTGGAGTACGGGAACGACGTCAAGCTGAGCCTGTCGAAGTTCGCCCGGGGCACGTCCAGCTCGTACGGCTCGCCGGAGAACACCCCGTACGTCAGATTCGGCGTGCAGGTGAAGAACAACGGCAAGTCGACCGTCGACACGTCGATGTTCACCGCCAGTTGCTCGTACGGCAAGGACGGCAGGTCGAGCGAATCGATCTTCGACTCGGAGCAGGGGCTGAACGGCGGGCCCGACACGAAGCTGCTCGCGGGGCGGTCCATCACGGTGACGTGGGCGTGCGAGATGCCGAAGGCCGAGAAGACGATCCAGATCGAGGTCTCGCCGGAGATGGACATGGAGTCTGAGGCCGCGATCTTCACGGGCGACGTGAAGTAGCGGGGGAAAGTCGGCGGGCGGTCAGCCGCCGTCGGGCGCGCGGCACCAGGCGCCGACGCGGCTGTCCACCCAGCGGGCGCGGGGGTGCGTGCAGTCCGGGCCGACGGGGTGTCTGTCCAGGTAGACGTGGTGCGTCCGCACCGCTCCCATGTGGCCGTCGCACACGAAGGACGTTCTGATCTCGTCCGGGCCCTCGTGTTCCCACGCGATGTGCCACGTCCCTGCCGCCGTGCAGTGGACGGTGGTGCCGTCCGGGTGGTGGTCGACGACGCCACAGCCGTCGCCGTCGCCCGGACCGCCGTACTCGGGAAAGTTCATGTGCCAGGTTCCTCGGCCGTGGGTGCGCGGCCGGATCGCACGCTCCGGAGGCAGCAGACGGAGCATACTGCCGTCATGGGTTCCGATCCGCAGAGCAGTCCCCCCGACCCGGACGGCCATGAGCACACGGAGGCAGCCGACGTCCCGGACCAGCCGGCCGACGAGCGGGAGCGCCGCTTCACCGACCGGGAGGCGAAGGTCGACGACGGGGAGCGTGCCGCCGGCCGCGCTCCCCACGGCAGACGGCAGCGCTCGCACGAACAGATCGACCGGATCCAGAAACTGCTGACGACGAGCCGGGCACGGCTCGACCGCAGCGAGTCGGCGCTGCGGCACGCGGACGCCGCGGACACCGCGGACGCGCGGGAACAGAACGCCGTCGCCCCGGAGGCGGCCGCCTCCACCTCGCGGCGGACCGTCGAAGGCCCCGATGCGCGCGACGCCCTGGAAGGCCGGGTGCAGCGTCTGCAGCAGCAGGCCTCGAGGATCCTCGACACGCTGTTCGGCGCGCACGCCAGGCTCGCCCACGACCACGCCGAGCACGACCGGCCGCGGCGGGCCGCCGAGCACCGGCGCCACGCCGAGGTGGCCCACGAGATGGCGGAGGCCCTGCGCGCGAGCCGCAGGACCGGCAACGGGCAGGCCCCGGAGTAGGACGGCGCCGCGCCTCAGGACGAGGCCCGCTCCACCAGCCGCGTCGGCAGCACCAGCTGGCGCCGCTCCAGGCGCCGGGCGGCGGCGGGGCGGCTGTCCGCGATCTCGGCGAGGAGGAGGTCGATCATCGCGCGTCCCATCTCCTCGATGGGCTGGCGCACGCTCGTCAGCGGCGGGTCCATGTGGCGGGCGATCGCCGAGTCGTCGAAGCCGACGAGCGCCACGTCGTCGGGTATGCGGCGCCCCGCCTCGCGCAACGCCTGCCGGGCGCCGGCCGCCATCACGTCGGAGCCCGCGAACACCGCGTCGATGCCGGGATGGGCGGCGAGCAGCTCGCGCATCGCCCGGTGGCCGCCCTCCTCGGTGAAGTCGCCCGGCGCGATCAGTCGCTCGTCGACCTCGCGGCCCGCCTCCCGCAGCGCGGCGCGGTAGCCGTCCAGGCGGCGCTGCGCGCCGTACACGTCGAGGCGGCCCGTGATGGTGGCTATGGCGGTGCGGCCGCGGGCCAGGAGGTGTTCCACGGCCGAGCAGGCCCCCGCGAAGTTGTCGGAGTCGACGGAGGGCAGCGCTTCCTCGGCGGAGCGGCGGCCGCTGATGACGGCGGGGATCTCCAGCTGGGAGAGCAGGTCGGGCAGCGGGTCGTCGGCGTGGACGGAGACCAGGAGGACACCGTCGACGCGGTGGGCGGCGAGGTACTGGGCCAGGCGCTGGCGCCTGCGGTCGTTGCCCGCGAAGATCAGCAGCAGCTGCATCTCGGTCTCGCTGAGCTCGGCGCCGACGCCGCGCAGGACGTCGGAGAAGTACGGCTCGGCGAAGAAGCGGGTCTCCGGCTCGGGGACGACCAGGGCGATGGCGTCCGTGCGGTTGGCGGCGAGGGCGCGTGCCGCGGTGTTCGGTACGTACCCGAGCTCGGCCACGGCGGCCTCGACGGCGGTCCTGGTCGCCTCGCTCACCCGCGGCGAACCGTTGATCACGCGGGAGACCGTGCCCCGGCCGACCCCCGCCCGCGCCGCCACCTCTTCCAGAGTGGGCCGTCCGCCGCTGCGGCCCCGCGCCGCGTGAGCTGCCATAGTCCCGCCTCCCGTCACACTTCCCCCGGCGAGGAATGTAACAGCCCGATCTTCACCGGGCTCCGGGGCCGATTCCAGGGGCGTCCCGTAACGGCCCGATAACCGAAGACATAACTCCATGTCCGGTCCCTTGACACCCCCGGCGCGAGCCACGAGTCTTCAACTCATCACTTGTGGGAGCGCTCCCACACTACCTGACACGTACACATCCCGCACGTTCCCCGCCCGAGCCGCAGAGTGAACCAACGGGCCCAGCAGTGCAGTTGGCCGGGGGGTCGGCACGTCAGGCAACAGGAGGACGTCATGCGCAGCAGCACTTTCCGCCGGTCCCGCAGGTCCCGTCGGCTCGGGGGGGGGGGGGGGGAAGGGAGCGAGAAAGGGACGGCCACATGATCCGAGGTGCC
>NZ_JBWKJS010000001.1:0-304323 GCF_056432085.1 Streptomyces sp. NPDC045678 | reverse complement strand
GGGGCGCAACACAAGAAAAAAAAATCAACAACCACCCCCCCCCCCCCTCCCCCCCCCCCCCCCCCCCCCCCCTCCCTCCCCCCCCCCCCCCCCCCCCCCCCCCCCCCCCCCCGAGCCTGCTCGCCGCTTGTTCGAGCGACGACGAAGGCGGCTCGGCCGGCGACGGCAAGATCACGCTCAACGTGGGCACGTTCGGCGTGCTGGGCCTGAAGCAGGCCGGTCTCTACGACGAGTACGAGAAGTCGCACCCGAACATCAAGATCAAAGAGAACGTCATCGAGCGGAACGACGCCTATTACCCGAAGCTGCTCACCCAGCTGCAGTCCGGCGCGGGCGTCAACGACGTCGCGGCCATAGAGGTCAGCAACATCACCGAGGTCGTGCAGACGCAGGGCGCCAAGTTCGAGGACCTCGGCAAGGCCGATGGCGTGGACAAGTCCACGTACCTCGACTGGAAGTGGAAGCAGGCGACGACCGAGGACGGCAAGACGATCGGTCTCGGCGTCGACATCGGCCCGACCGCGCTCTGCTACCGCAAGGACCTCTTCGAGAAGGCCGGGCTCCCCACCGACCGCGAGAAGCTCGCGAAGGAGTGGGAGGGCGACTGGGACAAGTACGTCGCGCTCGGCGAGAAGTACATGAAGAAGGCGCCGAAGGGCACCAAGTTCGTCGACTCCGCCTCCAGCGTCTACAACGCCGTCTTCGCCGGTGCCACCGAGCGGTACTACGACAAGAGCGGCAAGGAGATCTACGAGGACAGCCAGGGCCGCAAGGACGCCTGGGACACGGCGATGAAGGTCGCGCAGGGCGACATGTCCGCCAAGCTCAAGCAGTTCGACCCGACGTGGGACCAGGGCTTCGCCAACGCCAAGTTCGCCACGGTTGCCTGCCCCGCCTGGATGGCCGGGTACATCCAGGAGAAGACGGGTCCCGAGGGCAAGGGCCAGTGGGACATGGCGAAGGCGCCGGCGGACGGCAACTGGGGCGGCACCTTCCTCGGCGTGCCGAGCGCGGGCAAGCACAAGAAGGAGGCGACCGAGCTCGCCGTCTGGCTGACACAGCCCGAGCAGCTCGCGAAGGTCTTCGCCAAGCAGGCGAGCTTCCCGTCGACCCCGTCGGCGTACGACACGCTGAAGCCGTCGGCGGCCACCAAGGCGTACTTCAACGACGCGCCCATCACGGAGATCTTCGCCGACATCGCGAAGAACACCCCCTCGGCGGTCTACGGCATCAAGGACGCCCAGATCGGCCAGTCCATCACCGACATCGGTGTGCTCCAGGTGGAGCAGCAGGGCAAGTCTCCCGAGGAGGGCTGGGAGGCTGCCCAGAAGGAGATCAAGGATGTTCTGGGACAGTGACGCACGTGTCCGAGACCGCTGAGTACGCCGAGACCGCGTCCCCCGGGGAGGGGGACGCGGCCCCGGCCGCGACCGGGAGCAAGGCCTCCCGCACGCCGTCGCCGTGGCGCAGCCGCCTGTACCGCTGGGACATCAAGGCGTCGCCGTACGTCTTCGTCGCGCCGTTCTTCCTCTTCTTCGGCGCCTTCGGCCTCTTCCCGCTCCTCTACACCGGCTGGGCCTCGCTGCACCGTCTTGAGCTCACCAACCTCGACGACAGCACCTGGCTCGGCCTGGACAACTACACCAACCTGTTGCAGAGCGAGTACTTCTGGAACGCGCTCGGCAACACCTTCACCATCGGCGTCATCTCCACCGTCCCCCAGCTGGCCATCGCGCTCGGCATCGCGCACCTGCTCAACTACAAGTTGCGTGGCTCCACCCTGTGGCGGGTCGCGATGCTCGCCCCGTACGCGACGTCCGTGGCGAGCGCCTCGCTGGTCTTCACGCTGCTGTTCGCGTGGGACGGCGGCATGGTCAACTGGCTGATCGGCTCGGTCGGCTTCGACCCCGTCAACTGGCGCGAGTCGTCGTGGGGTTCGCAGTTCGCCGTGTCGTCGATCGTCATCTGGCGGTGGACCGGGTACAACGCGCTGATCTATCTGGCGGCGATGCAGGCCGTGCCCCACGACCTGTACGAGTCGGCCGCGCTGGACGGCGCCTCGCGCTGGCAGCAGTTCCGGCACGTGACGATCCCGATGCTGCGGCCGACGATCCTGTTCACGGTGGTCGTCTCCACGATCGGCGCGACCCAGCTCTTCGGCGAGCCGCTGCTGTTCGGCGGCACGGCCGGATCCAAGGGCGGCGCCGACCACCAGTTCCAGACCCTGGGGCTCTACCTGTACGACCAGGGCTGGATCAACGGCCACCTGGGGCGTGCGTCGGCCGTCGCCTGGCTGATGCTCGTGATCCTGCTGCTCATCGCCGCGGTCAACCTGCTGATCGCCCGACGCCTGAGGAAGGACCGATGAAGGCGCGCACGGTGGACCCGGTGGAGACCGGCTCGGCGGCCCCGAAGAGCAAGGCGCGCCCCCTCGGCCGGAAGGCCGGCCGGACCATGCACGCGGGCCCTCTCACGTACGCGGTCCTCGCGCTGTTCACGGCGGTCTCGCTGGCCCCTCTGATCTGGACGGCCGTCGCGGCCTCGCGCACGAGCGGACGGCTCGCCCAGACACCGCCGCCCCTGTGGTTCGGCGGCAACCTGTTCAAGAACCTCGAACGGGCGTGGACGGAGGCGAGCCTCGGCGACGCGATGCTGAACACCACGATCGTGGCGGGCAGCATCACCATCGGCACGGTCCTGTTCTCCACCGTCGCCGGATTCGCCTTCGCCAAGCTGAAGTTCAGGTTCAGCGGGGCGCTGCTCCTGCTGACCATCGGCACGATGATGGTGCCGCCGCAGCTCAGCGTCGTACCGCTGTATCTGTGGATCGCGGACCTGCAGTGGACCAACCAGCTCCAGGCGGTGATCCTGCCGACGTTCGTGAGCGCCTTCGGGGTCTTCTTCATGCGGCAGTACCTGTTGCAGGCGCTGCCGGGCGAGCTCATCGAGGCGGCGCGGATGGACGGGGCGAGCAGCCTGCGGATCATCTGGCACGTGGTGTTCCCCGCGGCGCGGCCCGCGATGGCCGTCCTCGGGCTGCTGACGTTCGTCATGGCGTGGAACGACTTCCTGTGGCCGATCATCGCGCTGAACCAGTCGAACCCGACGGTGCAGGTGGCGCTCAACTCCCTCGGCACGGGGTACATCCCCGACCGGGCGGTGATCATGGCGGGCGCGCTGCTCGGCACGCTGCCGCTGCTGCTCGCGTTCATCCTGTTCGGCAAGCAGATCGTGAGCGGCATCATGCAGGGCGCGGTCAAGGGCTGAACGTCCGGGAAGCCTCCGGGGGCCTGCCGGGCTCCCGGACTTCCCCCGCCTCCCCTTCTCTCCTCCCCTCTACCTGTACGCCTCTTCCCTCTACCCATGGGAGCGCTTCCATGCCTGAACCCATTACGTTTCCGGCCGACTTCCTCTGGGGCGCGGCCACCTCCGCGTACCAGATCGAGGGCGCCGTGCGCGAGGACGGCCGCACCCCCTCCATCTGGGACACCTTCAGCCACACCCCGGGCCGCACCGCCGGCGGCGACACCGGCGACGTCGCCGTCGAGCACTACCACCGCTACCGCGACGACGTGGCGCTCATGGCGGACCTGGGCCTGAACGCCTACCGGTTCTCCGTCTCCTGGTCGCGCGTGCAGCCCACCGGACGCGGCCCCGCCGTCCAGCGCGGCCTCGACTTCTACCGGCGCCTGGTCGACGAACTGCTCGCCCGCGGCATCCGGCCCGCCCTGACCCTCTACCACTGGGACCTGCCGCAGGAGCTGGAGGACGCGGGCGGCTGGCCGGCCCGCGAGACGGCGTACCGGTTCGCCGAGTACGCGGGCATCGTCGGCGAGGCTCTCGGCGACCGCGTCTCCTCCTGGATCACGCTCAACGAGCCCTGGTGCAGCGCCTTCCTGGGGTACGGCTCCGGCGTCCACGCCCCCGGACGCACCGACCCGGCGGCCGCCCTGCACGCGGCCCATCACCTGAACCTCGCCCACGGCCTGGGAACGCAGGCGCTGCGCGCCGCCCTGCCGGCCCGCGCCCAGATCGCGGTGAGTCTCAACTCCGCGGTGGTCAGGGCGGTCTCCGACGACCCGCGGGACCAGGACGCGCGGCGGCGCATCGACAACCTCGCCAACGGCATCTTCCACGGCCCGATGCTGCACGGCGCCTACCCCGAGGACCTGTTCGCGGACACGGCACGGGTCACCGACTGGTCCTGCGTGCGCGAGGGCGACCTGGCCGCGGCGCACCAGCCGCTGGACGCGCTGGGCCTCAACTACTACACGCCGTCACTGGTGTCGGCCGCGCCGGAAGGCCCCGGGAGCCGACGCGCCGACGGGCACGGGGCCAGCGACCACTCCCCCTGGCCGGGCTCCGGCGACGTCGCCTTCCACCAGACGCCGGGCGGGCGCACCGAGATGGGCTGGACGATCGACCCGAGCGGGCTGCACGAGCTGATCATGCGGTACGCGCACGAGGTGCCCGGACTCCCGCTGTACATCACGGAGAACGGCGCGGCCTACGACGACGAGCCCGACCCCGACGGCCGCGTCCACGACCCGGAGCGCATCGCCTACCTGCACAAGCACCTGGCGGCGGTCCGCCGGGCCATCGCCGACGGCGCGGACGTCCGCGGCTACTACCTCTGGTCGCTCCTGGACAACTTCGAGTGGTCGTACGGCTACGGCAAGCGCTTCGGGGCGGTGTACGTCGACTACGAGACGCAGATCCGCACGCCGAAGTCGAGCGCCCACTGGTACGCGACGGTCGCGGGTGCCGGGGAGCTGCCCTCGGAGCTGCCGTCCGAACTCGTGGCGGACTGAGCTGCGCCCCGGCCGGGTGGGGGGAAACCGGCCGGGGCGCTTCGGGGCCCTGGGGGTGGCGCCCGGGGTGGTGGTTACTTGTACGCGGCGAACGCCTTGGTGAACGCCAGCGGCTGCTGCTCGACCGACGAGCACGTCGGCTGCGCGGAGCCGGACGCGCCGCCCTCGCAGGCCTTGTCGCGGGTCGAGGACCACATCGAGAGCCAGGCGAGGTCCTTCTCCTCGGCGAACTTCACGAGCTCGGCCGCGTCGTCGGTCGTGAAGACCTCCGTCGTCACGTCGTTGACGCCGATCATCGGGGTGACGGCGACGGCCTGCCAGGCCGCCTCGTCGGAGAGGCCGAGGGCGGTCTTCACCTGCTTCTGCGTGGCGGTGGCGGCCTGGACGGCGTACGTGCCCATGTCGCCGCTGTAGGAGGGCCCGTAGTCCATGGCCATGATGTTCACCGCGTCGACCTGCACGCCGTTCTTCTCGGCGTTGGCGAGCAGGTCGACGCCGGGCTGGGTCAGGCCTTCGGGCATGACGGGCAGCGTGAACGACACGTTCAGGCCGGGGTGCTCCTTCTGGAGCCGGGCGATCGCCTGGGAGCGGCGGGTGTTGGCGGCGGTGTCGGGCAGGGCGGCGCCCTCGATGTCGAAGTCGACCTTGGTCAGCTCGTACGCGTCGACGACCTTGCCGTAGGCCTTGGCGAGGGCGTCGGCGCTGTCGCACTTGAGGCCGAGCTCGGAGCCCGCGGCCCCGCCGAAGGAGACGCGGACGTCGCCGCCCTTGGCGCGCAGGCCGTCGATCTGTGCGGCCACCTTGTCGTCACCGAGGCCGGTGGCGCCGCCCCAGAGCGGCTCGCAGCCGCCGCCGGAGGTGACGAAGGCGAGGTTGAACTCCTTCACGCCGGTCTTCTCGGCGGTGTCGAGGAGGTCGTGGGCCGGGGCGAGGGAGGTGTCGACGAAGGGGGCGAACTTGGTGGGGGCCGCGGCCTCGGTGGGCTTCTCCGCCGGGCTCTTCGTCGCCAGCGCCGTGCCGGAGAAGAGGAAGGCGCCGCCGCCGACGAGGGACGCGGCGACGAGTCCGCCGACGACCTTGGACCGGGTGCTCACCGTGCGCCGGTGCGTGCTGCTCATCGCGTTCCTGCCTTAGCTGTACGGGGGTGGGGGTGCGATCAAGCTAGCCCCGCCGGAAACGACAAAACGGTTATCCGGGCGCCGAGTTGAGGATCTTAGGGCGCGCTTAAGGGAGGGATGGGGGCCGGTTAAGGGCTGGGGCACGCCGACGACGTCGTCGGCGCACGACAGGCGGCCCAGGGCCATCCCGGAGAACCTGGGGACATGACTCGTACGCACCGTAGAACGCTGATCACAGGAATCGTTCTCCTCGCGACGCTGCCCGTCTGCCCGTCGCCCTCGTGGGCCGCACCCGCTCAGTGGCGCCCCCGCCCGGCCGACCTGGTCGAAGAGGTCAACCAGCAGCGGGCCGGGGCCGGATGCCGGCCCGTGCGGCTGCGGGCCTCCCTCAGCCGGGCCGCCCAGCGGCACAGCGCCGACATGTCACGTCATGAGCGCCTCAGCCACACCGGATCCGACGGCAGCCGCCCGCCCGGCCGGATGCGGGCCGCCGGATTCCGGGCGGGCCCCACCGGCGAGGTCATCGCGTCGGGACCGGACACGCCGGGCGAAGCCGTGCGGATGTGGCTGCGCAGCCCGTCCCACCGGACCGTGATCCTCACCTGCCGCTACACCGACGCGGGCGTCGGTGTGGCCCGGGGCCCCGGTGGCCCGTGGTGGACGCTGGACCTGGCCGCGCGCCGCTGAACACCACCGTCACCGACGGGCACGGGCCGCGCCTCAGGCCGCGCCGGTCGGGCGCTTGCGGCGGCGTACCGCGGGACCGCGGTGCCCCCGGCGGCCCTCTCCGGGGCGGCGGGCGTCCAGCTGTATCCAGAGGCGGACCTCCGTGCCGCCGAGGACCGAGCTGCCGATGCGCAGGTCACCGCCCGTGGACTCGGCGAGGCGGCGCACGATGTCGAGGCCGAGGCCCGTGGAGCCGTCCTCGCCGGAGCCCGCGCCCCGGGCGAGCGCCGCCTCGGGGTCGGCGATGCCGGGGCCCGCGTCGGAGACGAGCACGATCACGGCGTCCTCGCCGTTGTGGACGTCCACCGAGAAGGCCGTGCCCTCCGCGGTGTGCCGGAAGACGTTGCCGAGCAGCGCGTCGAGGGCGGCGACCAGTTCGGGGCGGGCCACGGGGATGCGGACCGGCCGGTCGACGCCCGCCACCCTGACCTCGCGGCCCTCGTCCTCCGCGAGCGCCGACCAGAACGCCATCCGCTCCCGGATGACCTCGGCCGCGTCGCAGCCCGCGCCGGGCCCCGCCGTCGCCGTCTGCGGTTTCGCGTCGCGGGCGGTGCGGATGATCGTGTCGACCTCGCGCTCCAGCGTCTCGACGGCGGTACGGGTCTGCTCCGCAGCCGGGCCGTCACCGAGCGAGGCCGCGTTGAGCCTCAGCACCGTCAGCGGTGTCCGCAGGCGGTGGGAGAGGTCGGCCGCGAGCTCCCTTTCGTTGGCCAGGAGTTGGACGACCTGGTCGGCCATCGAGTTGAACGCCACCGCGGCGAGCCGCAGTTCCGTGGGCCCCTCCTCCGGGACCCGCGCCCCCAGCTTGCCCTCGCCGAGGTCGTGCGCGGCGCCGACCAGGCGTTTGGCGGGCTGCACCATGCGTACGCCGAGCCGGTCCGCGACCGCCACCGAGCCGATGATCAGGGCGATGCCGACACCCGCGAGCACCACCCACGCCGTGGTCACGCCATTGCTGACCTCGGCCTCGGGGACGTAGATCTCCACGACCGCCGTGCCCGAGCTGAGCGCGGTCGGCTGGAGCACGACGAAGCCGCCGGGGACCCCGGTGGTCCTGGCCCGGCCCTCCTTGCGGGTGGCCTCGACCGCGCGCGCCCCGGCCCGCGGGTCGCCGACCTCGAACGCCTCGGCGTCTCCGACGGCCGGTACGTACACGGCCATCCGTCCGTCGCCGCCCGCCTCCGACGAGGCGACGGCCCGGGTGAGCTCCTCGCGGTCGGTGGTGATGGAGAGCGTGGGGCCCATGCCGGCGCCGTGCCGTTCCGCGTTCGAGATGGCACGGTCCCTCGCCATCTCCTTGACGACGAGTCCGAGCGGCACCGCGAAGGCCACCACGACCATCGTGGTGACGGCGAGGCAGACCTTGACCAGGGCCCATCTCACAGCTGTGGCTCCGGCAGCGGCGGCTCCAGCTTCACGCCGACGCCGCGCAGCGTGTGCAGATAGCGCGGGCGGGCGGCCGTCTCGCCCAGTTTCCTGCGCAGCCAGGACAGGTGTACGTCGATGGTCTGGTCGTCGCCGTAGCTCTGCTGCCAGACCTCGGCGAGCAGTTCCTTGCGCGGTACGACGACGCCGGGCCGCCCGGCGAGGAAGGCGAGCAGGTCGAACTCGCGCCGGGTCAGGTCGAGCCGCGCGCCGTCCAGCTCGGCCTGGCGCCGCAGCGGGTCGATGCTGAGGCCGCCGACCTGGAGGACGTTGCTCGGCGGCGCCTCACCGGCCGTGACGCGCGCGCGGCGCAGCACGGCGGCCATCCGGGCCGACAGGTGCTCCACGGAGAACGGCTTGGTGAGGTAGTCGTCGGCGCCGTCGTTGAGGAGCCGGACGATCTCCGCCTCGTCGTCCCGCGCGGTCGCGATGATCACGGGTACGTCCGTGATGCCGCGGAGCATCTTCAGCGCCTCCGACCCGTCGAGGTCGGGCAGGCCGAGATCCAGGATCACCACGTCAAAGCGGAAATGGGCGACCTCGCGCAGCGCTTCCAGGGCGGTGCCGACGCTGCGCACGGTGTGCGATGCCTCGGTCAGATGCCGGATGAGAGCGGAGCGTACGAACTGGTCATCCTCGACGACGAGCACACTTGCCATGGGCGGCACCGTACGCCATACGGCGGAACGTGGTCTTCCCCGGGAAGCGCGCGGTCCGGCGGTGCCCGGGGGCCGGTGCCCCGCGGGACAGGGGCGTGCGGCGTGGTGCAGTATGGCCCGCGATGCACAGAGGACTCGTACACGGAATCGCCTGGTCGCTCGCCACGGGCGCGGCGGTCACGCTGTCCTGGTGGGGCGTCCACACGGTGATGGCGGGCACGGCCTACGACCCGCCGCGCGCTCTGCCGCTGGCCGCGGACGACGGCGGCGGCCCGGACCACGCGGAGCCGCTCGCCTCCTCGACGCACCGCGGTCCCGAGTCCTCGCCGTCGGAGAGACCCACGAAGTCGACGACCCCGCCGAAGCCGTCGAGAACTCCCACGGTGTCCGGAACGCATGCCGGGAAGCCGCCCTCGCCCGACCCGTCGAACTCCGGTGCGGACACGGCCACCGGCACGGTGAAGAGCTACAACACCCCGGGTGGCCGGGTCGTCTTCGACCTCGGCGAGGACGCGGCGACGCTGGTCTCTGCGACCCCGGCGACGGGCTGGTCGGTCCAGACGTGGAAGCAGGACAAGTGGATTCGCGTGGAGTTCACGGGCGGCGCGGCGAGAGTGTCGGTGTTCTGTACGTGGCACGACACGGCGCCGCGGGTGGAGATCGACAAGTACTGAACGCGACGGCTCCGTCGTCTCACCGGAAGACCGACGGCGGAGGCGCGGGTGAGGCGACGGCCGCGGCGTCGGTGACGGCCGCGGCTCCCCCGCTGAAGTCGAGGAGCCCCCGCCCGTGTTCGACCCGGCCGGGGTGGGGGTCGCCGGCGCAGCGCCGGGTCAGTTCGGCGAGGGGCAGCGCGCGGTCGGACGCGAGCAGCACGGCGTTGCCGAAGCGTTTGCCGCGGAGTACGGCGGGGTCGGCGGCGAGGGCGAGTTCGGGGAAGAGCGCGGCGGCGGTGGCGAGCTGGCCGCGCAGGTGCGCGAGCGGGGGGCCGTCGGCGAGGTTGGCCGCGTAGTACCCGCCGGGCTTCAGGACCCTGCGGACGTCGGCGAGGAATTCGGTGCTGGTGAGGTGGGCGGGGGTGCGGGCCCCGCTGAAGACGTCGGCGATGACGAGGTCCGCCCAGCCGTCGGCGACCTTGGCGAGGCCTTCGCGGGCGTCGGTGCCGCGCACGCGGACGCGGGTCTGCGGGTCCAAGGGGAGTTCGCGGCGGACGAGTTGGACGAGGGCGGTGTCGCGCTCGACGATCTGCTGGGTGGAGCGGGGGCGGGTCGCGGCGACGTAGCGGGCGAGGGTGAAGGCGCCGCCGCCGAGGTGCAGGGCGTGGACGGGCTTGCCGGGCGGGGCGACGAGGTCGGCGATGTGACCGATCCTGCGCTGGTACTCGAAGTCGAGGTACGCGGGGTCGTCGAGGTCGACGTGGGACTGCGGCGCGCCGTCGACGAGCAACGTCCAGGCGCGGGGCCTGTCCCGGTCCGGTATGAGCTCGGCGAGCCCGCCGTCGACTTCCTCGACGACGGCTTCCCGCGCTTCCCGGGACCGCTTGTTCCTTGCCATCACCCCATTATCGACGCAGGCCGACGAGGGGGCCTGCCGTGGGGGCGGGGGTGCGGGCGCGGGCGCGAGCCGGAGCGAAGGGTTGGGGTGGCGGATGTCGCGGGCGCTGCTGCGGGGCGGCCGGCTGAGCTCGGCGGTCCGGGCGTCGCATGTTGCTGCGGCCAGGCCCTGGGGTGGCGCGTGAACGGGGTGGGTGGCGCTTGTTCGTGGGGGTGAGGGGCTTGCGGTGTGGGCGAACGCTGCGGGTGGTCGGGGCTGCCGGGCGCGGAGGGAGGTCAGCGGCAGTTGTCCGCCGCTTCGATCATGCGGGCCGCCTGGCCGAGCGCCGCCCGCAGGACGGCCGGGTCCGTCACGGGGTCGTTCTCGCCGTCGGGTGGGAGCAGCCAGCCGGTGCCCGCCACCGGGGGGTCGGGGACGACGGGGCCGGTGGGTCCCGGCTCCGGGTCCGCGTACACGCTCATGCCGCGCCCGAACGTCTGCGTACACGCGCTGCCCGGCAGGTCCCAGCCGTCGGCGGTGCCGGGCGGCACGAGGAAGCCGAGCGTGTCGCAGCCCCCGTCGTGCAGGACGGGCCCGATCGTGTCGGCCGCGCCGCGGCGCAGGATGTCGACCGCTTCGAGCCCCTGCCTGGCCGGGACGGTGACCAGGTCGCAGCACTCGTCCTCGCAGGGTTCCGCGCCGGGGGGCGGGGCGCTGCCGTCCGGGGTGGGCCAGTGCCGCGCGGTCGTGCGGGACGCCTGGGACACCCGGGATGCCGGGGGCGGGCCGTCGGCGCCGCGCCCCGTACGGGAGTCGTCGTGCTCCGTGCCGATCTCCAACAAGGAAACCCCTCCTCGCCCGTGCGGCAGCCGCCCTGCTCCCGCTCGTCCTGGTTCAACGCGGCGAGACGTCAACAGGCACTGCGGCGCGCCGCCGCAAAGGATGGCAGATCATGGCGGATCACGGGTGAGATATCCGTTTTGTAGCCAAACCCTGCGTGGCGGACCCGTCACAGCGGGTACGTTCGTGCTCCGCCGGAACAGGAGCAGGCCCGCGGGATCCCGTGCGCGAGCGCGGCGTCCGGTGCGCGAGCGTGCACGATCCGGCACGATCCGCACGAGAGGGTCCGGCCATGGCGTCGTCACCGATGGCATCGTCAACTCAGTCCAAACGACCGAACCTTGCTTTCCGGCAGCTTCGCGGACAGCGCTCGCCCGGCGAGTTCGCGGCGGCGGTCCGGCGGGCCGCCCGCGAGATCGGCGAGCGGGTCAGCTGCGACGCGCGCTACGTAGGGCGCGTGGAGGCGGGCGAGATCCGCTGCCCCAACTACGCCTACGAACGGGTGTTCCTGCACATGTTCCCGGGCCGGACCCTCGCGGACCTGGGGTTCATCCCCCGCGCACTGGTGCGCGGAAGGGCGGCGCGCACCGAGCTGCCGGAGCCCCCGCAGTGTCCACCACCCACCACGATCCAGTCGTACGAGTCCCATCCGTCCGGGTCCGACCCCCGCGCCTGCGATCCGTACGCGGTCCAGACCCACGAGGAGAGCGACGTGCGGCGTCGCGCGTTCATGACCGGTTCGACGGCCACCGTGGCCGCGGCCCTGGGCCCCATCGGCCTCGCCCTCGGCGACCCGGCGGAGGCGGCCGCCCCGCACGGCAGGCGGATCGGCGAGACAGAGGTCCACGCGGTCGAGGAGGCCGTACGCAGGATCAGGCTGCTCGACGACCGGCACGGCGCCGACGGCCTCTACCGGCGCGCGGCCTCGCCCCTGCGCGCCGCCTACGCCCTGCTCGACGCGGGGACCACGGTCCGGCAGGCCACCTCGGACCGGCTGCACGCGGGCGCCGGTGAACTGGCGATCTCCGTCGGCTGGCTGGCGCACGACTCGGGCCGCTTCGACGACGCCCGCTCGCACTACGCCGAGGCCCTCGCGACGGCCCGCGTCTACGGCGACGCCGCCCTGGAGGCGCACGCCTTCTGCAACACGGCGTTCCTGGCACGCGACGCGGGGCGCCCGAGGGAGGCGGTGCGGGCCGCGCAGGCGGCCCTCCGTGCCGCCCGGCACCTCGGCTCGCACCGGCTGAGCTCTCTCATCGCGCTGCGTGAGGCGGGCGGCTGGGCGGGGCTCGGCGACCGCGCGGGCTGCGAGCAGGCGCTCTCCCGTGCCCACGGGCTCTTCGACCGGGGCGGCGGGGACGACGATCCGGAGTGGATGAGTTTCTACGGCCCGGCCGAGCTGGCCGGACTGGAGGCGCAGTGCTGGTCGGCGCTCGGCGAGTGGGGGCGCGCCGCGGGACACGCCCGGCTCGCCGCGTCCGTCGCGTCCTCGCAGACCCCGCAGTTCACCCGGAACATCGCGCTCTACACCGCGGAGCTCGCCGACGACCTGGCCCGCTCGGGCCGCCCCGACGAGGCGGCGGATGCGGGGCTGCGGGTCCTCGCGCTCCTCGACGAGGTGCAGTCCTCACGCATCCAGTCGATGCTCGCCACGACCGCGCGGCTGCTCCTGCCGCACCGCAGCGCCGCCGGGGTGAGCGAGTTCCTGGAGAAGCACGCCGGCCTGCCGCACACGGGGTGACCCCGGCACTCCGGGCCGCCCGCCCGCGCCGGGCCGCCCGCCTACGCGAGGTGGCCCGTCTCGTTCCACGCCTCGATGGCTGGCTCTCCGTAGGCCCAGCCCAGGACCGAGAGGGATGTCGGGTTGAGGCGGACGCGGGCGGCGAACTCGATGCCGAAGCCGAGCCAGCGCGCGCCGATGACCCGCAGGATGTGGCCGTGCGCGAAGACCAGCACGTCGCGGTCGGCGCTCCTGGCCCACTCCACGACCTCGTCCGCGCGCGCGGAGACCTGCGCGAGCGTCTCGCCCTCGGGCACGCCGTCGCGCCAGATGAACCAGCCGGGACGGACCGCCTGGATGTCGGCGGGGGTCATCCCGTCGTACGCGCCGTAGTCGAACTCCATGAGCGCGTCCCACGTGGTGGCGCGGTCACCGAAGCCGGCGATCTCGCAGGTCTCCCGCGCGCGGGACAGCGGACTCGTGCGCACCTCGACATCCGGGAGGCCGTCATAGGGCGCCCGGTGCAGCCGCTCGCCCAGGAGCTTCGCGCCGCGCCGGCCCTCTTCGAGGAGGGGGATGTCGGTCCTGCCGGTGTGCTTCCCGGACAGCGACCACTCCGTCTGGCCGTGCCGGGCCAGCAGGATGCGGGGTGCCATGGAAATCTCTCCAAGTCGTACACATGCCGTTCCGGCCACGAACGCCGGCGGCACTTTTGATGCTTTTTACGGACACAGGGCGACCGCCCCCTCCATCATCACCCACCCGGGGCAGCGCACCGGCCCTGTCTGGCAACCCGGTCGCCGATCTCTGCGTCTAAGACGACCGGGGGATGCCTCGACCGCCCTGGCGTGCGCCGTAAAGTGAGGCCGCGGTATATGCCGCATGAACAGAGACGATGGGGGACCTACCGGATGCCGAAGACCGACATGCCGGGCACCACGGGCATAACCGGGCACCGGCTCCGCTGGTGGACCGAGCTGCCGCTGATCGTGCTGGTGTACGCCGCGTACTCAGCGGGCCGGCTGATCGTCCGAGGCGATGTCGCAAGCGCGATCGACCACGGTGTGGGGATCCTCAAGACCGAGCAGTTCCTGCGTCTCGACGCGGAGAGCCCGCTGAACCGCCTGTTCACCGCCAACGCCTGGATCGGTGTCCCCGCGGACTTCTGGTACGCCTCGCTGCACTACCTCGTCACGCCCGCCGTGCTCATCTGGCTGTTCCGCAGCCGCGCGGTCCGCTACCGGGCCGCACGCGCGTGGCTGATGATCTCCACCATGATCGGCCTGATCGGCTTCACGCTGCTGCCGACCTGCCCGCCCCGGCTGCTGAGCAAGGGGTACGGCTTCGTCGACACCATGGCGCAGTACAGCGACTTCGGCTGGTGGGGCGGCGAGGCGAGCGCGCCGCGCGGCCTCGGCGGGATGACCAACCAGTACGCGGCGATGCCGAGCCTGCACGTCGGGTGGGCGCTGTGGTGCGGCGTGATGCTGTGGCGGTGCGGGCGTTCCCCGCTCACCAAGGTGGCCGCCGTCGCCTACCCGCTGATCACCACGATCGTGGTGATGGGCACCGCCAACCACTACTTCTTCGACGCGCTCGCGGGCGCCGCCGTGATGGGTGTCGGCCTGCTGCTGGTGCGGCCCGTGCAGCGGCTCACGGAGCCCGCGATGAACCGTCTGCGGGCGCGCTTCCTGCGGGTCCCCGAGGCCTCGTCCGCCACAGAGTCCTCGATTGTCGGTGCCGGATGCCAGACTTCGACAGGTGAGCGAATTCCCCGACAGCGCAAGCAGAGTGCCCCCCAGGGCGCCGAGTCGAGTGCCCGCCCGGCCGGGGCAGGACGCCCGACCGAGGCAGGACACCCGGCCGACGTCTCGGGGGACGGCGCTCCGGCACCAGCTCACTGAGCTGCGCGGCGCCGACCTGCCGGCGCGGCCGCTGGACGCCAGGGCGCTGGCCGCGCTCGCGGCCAACCCGGGGTGCAGACGGCGTGCGCTGCTCGACGGCGCGGGCGTGGACAAGACCGCGCTCGCGGAGTCGCTGGGCTCGCCCTCCGGCTTCGGACAGTCCCAGTTCGCCTTCATGCGGGGCAATGCCTTCGAGGCGCGGGTCAAGGCCGACGGCGGTGCCGAGCTGCTGCGCCTGACGCACGGCAGGCTGGGCGGCGGGCCCGAGCCGGTGCCGGGCGAGGCCGCCGTGCCCGACCTGTCGGCGGCGGGCCCCGAGGGGCGTGCCGCGCGGACCGCGCTCGCGCTGCGCGAGGCGACCGCGTCGGGCGGCTGGACGCTCCTGGACCACCCGATGCTGGCGCTTGACGTAGCGGGGACGCCCGCGTTCCTGGAGCCGGACGCGGTGGTGGTCCATCCGGACGGCGGCTGGACGGTCGTCGAGATCAAGTCCTTCCCGATGATCGACGGTTCGGCGGACGCGGCGAAGGTCGGCGGGGCGGCGCGCCAGTCCGCGGTGTACGCGCTGGCGCTCGAACAGGTCGCCGAGCGCATTGATCCGGCGCCCCCGGTGCGCCACCACGTCCTTCTCGTCTGCCCGAAGGACTTCTCGAACCTGGCGACGGCGTCCGCGGTCGACGTCCGCAAGCAGGTGTCGGTGACCCGCCGCCAGCTGGCCCGCCTCACCCGCGTCGAGGACATCGCGGCGGAGCTCCCCGAGGGCACGACCTTCGACGTGCGGCGCCCCGCGGCGGAGCTGGCGGCGGCGGTCGAGTCGGTTCCCGCGACGTACGCCCCCGAGTGCCTGGCCGCCTGCGAGCTGGCCTTCCACTGCCGGGCGCGGGCCCGCCAGGAGGGCGAGGTGACGTCCCTGGGCCGCGCGATCCGCGGCGAGCTCGGCGGCCTGACATCCATCGGCGACGTCCTGGCGGCCGCCCGCGGCGAGGCGGGCGATCCGGACGACCCGGCGGTGGCCACGCTGCGCAGGGCGGCGGGGCTGCGCCGGGAGGCGCTCGCGGACGTGGGCGCCCGCAGCGGCGGGGTGGGCCTTCTCGATCCGCTGGCGAAGGAGGAACGACCGTGTCGCTGATCGACAACCTCGCCCGGCTGGAGGCGGTCACCACGGGGCGGGCCCAGCCGCGGGCGACCGTGCGGCACCGGCACATCTCGCAGCGCCCCCTGGTGCTGGTCCCCCTCACCACCGCCGGTGAGGCGGGCGCGCCGCTGGGCGCCCTCGTCGGAACGGAGCGGACCTCCCCGCGGCTCCTCGTCGTGCCCCAGCCCCGCGACCGCGACCTGCGCTTCGCGTTCCTCGCGCAGCTCGCCGAGATCGTCCTGCCGTACGTGGAGGCGTACGGAGAGGACGTCGAGGCCGCCGAGCGCAACGAAACCGACCCGGAGACGGGCAAGCGCGTCAAGGTCGAGGTGGAGCTCTGCGCGGACGCCCCGCAGCTGATCGTGCCGAGCCGCGCGGGCATCGACTTCGTCCGGCTCCTCGGCCGCTCCACGCGCTTCCGCCGCACCGCGGAGCAGGACCCCGAGGCCCCCCATCCGGCACCGCCCCGCGTCCCCCTCCTCGGCCGCTGGCTGACGCACTTCGGTGAGCGCGCCCGCGTTCCCGGGTCGTCCCTGCTCACCGCCATGACCGAGCTGCTGTCCCGGCACTGGGCGACGGGCCAGTCCAGCCTGGAGGACCAGCACCTGGGGGCCCTGCTCGCCTGGATCGAGGCCCCGGAGGGCACGTCGGGCGCCGAGGCCGCGCTCCGCGCCGAGCTGGCCCGCGACGCGGCCGGGCAGCTGCTGTGCCCGCCCGCGGGCCCGGCCACGGACCCGGCGTTCGACAACGACCTGCTGGCCCCGGCCATGGAGCGGTACGACCGCGCGCGCGGCGCCCTCGCCGCCGCCGAGGACGGCGTCGAGGCGGACGAGCGGCTGGCCCTGCTGACCGCCGCCGAGCGGGAGATCCACGCCCTGATCGAGAGCAGGACCCGCCCCACCTGGGACGCGGTGTGGCGCGGCCTCGACGCCCTGTGCACGCTCCCGGAGGCGCCGCACGCCGCCGACCGGTGGACCCGCGACCGCTGGTCGTTCACCGCCCACCGCGACCGCGTCACGGCCGGCGAGCCGCCGCAGCCGCGCGTCGACGACGCGGTCACCGCGGCCAACAAGCTGGCCACGCGCGAGCGCGAGCAGGCCCGTCTGGACGCCCAGGAGGCCCTGGACGACCCCCTGGTGATGGCGGGCCGCCGCCTCGCGGGAGAGGCCTTCGTCGGCGAGGTGACGGAGGTCGTCATGGCGTACAGCGAGGCGAAGAGTCCGCGGCCCCGCCCGCTCGTCACCGTCCGCACGGACGACCACCCGCACCTCGGCGAGCGCACGAAGGTGTACCGCGCGCTGGGCGGCAAGCCGCAGACCGCGGAGTTCGTGGCGTACGCGAGCGAGGGCGAGGGCGGCGAGGACTCCGTCGTGCTGCGGATCACCGACAAGATGGGCCGCGGCAAGGAGCCCGAGCCGGGTTCCGTGCCCGGCAAGGGTGACCGGATCTGCTGGACGCTCTTCGAGCACGAGCAGCGCGGCGGCCCGAAGCTGCCCGACCCCGAGGAGACGCCGTGGACGCACGGCGGGCCGCCCTCGGCCACCGCAGAGAGCCCCGACCCCGTGACCGCGGAGGACACCCTGTGATGCAGCTCGCCCCGCCCGCGGGCGCCTCCTTCGACCCCGGCGCCGAGGCCGCGCGCGCCACGGAGGCGATCCTCCACGACACGCTGCACGGCACGCACCGCGGCGTCGTGGTCGACTCGCCGCCCGGCGCGGGCAAGTCGACGCTCGTGGTCCGCGCGGCCCGCGAACTGGCCGCGGCGGGCCGCCCGCTGATGGTCATCGCGCAGACGAACGCGCAGGTCGACGACCTCGTCCTGCGGCTCGCCGAGAAGGACCCCGAGCTGCCCGTCGGCCGGCTGCACAGCAGCGACCCCGATCCGTACGACAAGGCGCTCGACGACCTGGCGAACGTCCGCAAGTCGACGAAGGCGGGCGACCTCGCCGGTCTTGACGTCGTCATCTCCACGGCCGCGAAGTGGGCGCACGTCAAGGTCGACCAGCTCGACGCGCCGTGGGGGCACGCGATCGTCGACGAGGCGTACCAAATGCGGTCGGACGCGCTGCTCGCCGTGGCGGGGCTCTTCGAACGGGCGCTGTTCGTGGGCGACCCCGGGCAGTTGGACCCGTTCTCGATCGTCGGCGCGGAGCAATGGGCGGGTCTTTCGTACGACCCGTCGGCCTCCGCCGTGGCGACGCTCCTCGCCCACAACCCCGACCTGCCGCAGCACCGCCTGCCGGTGTCCTGGCGGCTGCCCGCGTCGGCGGCGCCCCTGGTCTCGGACGCGTTCTACCCGTACACGCCGTTCCGCAGCGGCACGGATCACGGGGACCGGACCTTGAGCTTCGCGGTGGGGTCGGACGGTTCGGGGCCCGACCGGGTGATCGACGAGGCGGCGGAGGCGGGCTGGGGCCTGCTGGAGCTGCCCGCGCGGAACACGCCGCGCACGGATCCGGAGGCGGTCCGTGCGCTGGCGCAGGTCGTCCGCCGGCTCCTGGACCGGGGCGGTGCCGCCACGTCGGAGCGGGGCCCGGACCCCACCCCCCTCACCGCGGACCGGATCGCGGTCGGCACGGCCCACCGCGACCAGGCGGCGGCGGTCCGGGCGGCACTCGCGGACCTGGGCGTCCCGGACGTCACGGTGGACACGGCCAACCGCCTCCAGGGGCGTGAGTACGACGTGACGGTCGTCCTGCACCCGCTCTCGGGCCGCCCCGACGCGACGGCGTTCCATCTGGAGACGGGCCGCCTCTGCGTCCTGGCCTCCCGCCACCGGCACGCCTGCATCGTGGTCTGCCGCGCGGGCGTCGGCGCACTCCTCGACGACCACCCGTCGACGGAGCCGGTCCAGCTGGGCGTCACGGTCAAGTTCCCCGACGGCTGGGAGGCGAACCACGCGGTCCTGGCCCGCCTGTCCGAGCACCGGGTGGCCTGGCGCCCCCGTTGAGGGCGGTGGGGGTCTTCGGGGGCGACGCCCACCGCCCACTTGTGCGGCAAGGGAGAATGGGAGACGGCCGAAAGGCCGGACGGACGGCGCGCACGTACGAGGAGGAACAACCATGGCGGAGCCCGAGCGGCCCCGGACCGAGCAGCGCATGCGACCCGCGCCGCTGCTCTTCGAACCCGCGGAGGCCGGCGCGGACCCGGAGCACTTCTTCGACCTGGAGTCGATAGAGGACCCGCGCGAGCTGCTCGACCGCGCCACCGAGCTGACGCACGCGTTCCGCGCCGCCACGGACCGGTCCGTCGAGTTCCAGGCCATCGCGGCCGCCCAGCTCGCCGATCCCCGCCGCTTCGACCGCCTGACGCCCGCGCTGATCGCGGAGCGCGCGGAGTGGACCGAGGACTACGCGAAGAAGATGGTCGAGTTCGGCCGGGACCTGCTGCGGGGCGGCGCCGAGCACCCGTAGCGCCCCGAAACGGAGCGGCCGACTGGCATATGCCAAGGGGGCAAGGTACCCGACTTCACCCGCCGCTGTCCCGGTTTCCGGTAACCCTCAGAAATGGAACCCTCACTACCGGTAGACGTACCTGCCATGAGCAGTACATCCCTCCACATCGCCTCGTCCCCCGCCGCCTGCGCCCCGGCCCCCACCGGGCCCGCCCACGACTCCTGCGACGACGTCACCGCCGAGGGAGCCGCCTGGCTCGCCTCCGCGGAAACGTATCCCCGGAGCGCCCTCAGCCACTGGCGCAGCAGGCCCGACGCCCCCGCCGTCCTCCCCTGCGGCTCCGCGTTCGACGTGGTCAGCGTCCCGGCCGTCTTCGGCCGGCGGATGCTCGACCGGTTATGGGAGGAGGGCCCCGGCTCGGGTCCCGTCGCCGCGCACCGCGGCCGCGTCCTGCTCTTCGCCGCCCCCGGCACCGCGCAGCGCCTGCCCTCCCTCCTGGAGTGGGAGGAGTGGGGCGGAGGCGTGGAGGTCCCGCCGGTGCTCTGTCACGGCACGGGCGACGCGGTCACCGTGCCCCCGCTCACCGCCCCCGCACCCGGCGACCGCCCGACGTCCCGGTGGCTGGTCGCCCCCGGCACCCGGCACCCCTGGCTCCCGGGACCCGAGGTCATCCTCTGGGCCTGCGTCCGCGCGGCCCGCTCCGCGACCTCGTCCGCCGAGCGCATATCGATTTTTCCTGGCGGCGATCAGAGTGCTAAGGTCTACGACGTCAGCAGGCGCCGCTAGCTCAGTTGGTTAGAGCAGCTGACTCTTAATCAGCGGGTCCGGGGTTCGAGTCCCTGGCGGCGCACAGACGGTGAGAAGCCCCTCGCGGAAGCGAGGGGCTTCTCGCGTATGCCGCACAAGGCCCCGCGCACCGCTCACCCTGTCGTCACCTGCACCGTCCACGCCCCCGACGCCGTCCGCCCGGCCACCTCGACCCGCACGTCGCGGTCCGGCACCGTGAAGCTCTCCCCCACCCGCACCGGCGCGTCCGCCAGCTGCGGATACACCGAGTCGCCCCAGCAGGACTCGGTCTCCGGATGGGCGTCGACGACCTCGACGGGGCCGCTGCCCGACGCCGCCCCGTTCCGCACCTCGTAGACGAGGACGCCCTCCGTGCACGTGGCACGGTCGTTGCCCACGGCGCCGCGCGCCTCCAGGGCGAGCACGGAGTCCCGGCCCGTACGGACCACGGCGAGCCGGGTGCCGCCGAGGGCGCCCGACGCGAGGGGGGCCGCCAGCGGTTCCAGGGTGAGCCGTTCCGTCCCCGCGCCCACGCACCGCACCTGCCGCGGCTCCAGCCAGCCCAGCTTCCACTTGTGCCAGCCGAAGAGATCGGGGGCGAGCCCGAACTGGCTGCCCATGACGTCCCAGTCGCCGACGTAGGTGTCCCAGTCGCCCTTGCCGTCGGTGGGGCGGTGGTAGAGGTCGGGGAGGTCGAAGACGTGGCCCGTCTCGTGGGCCAGGACGTTGCGGTCCGGCGGGTGCCGCTCGAAGACGGTCACGATGCGCCGGATGTCCGTGCCGTCGGCCCGCATCGGCCGGTCGAAGTTGACCACCTTCGTGGCGTCCGAGTCGACGCCGGGCGCGTCCGGATCGGCGACGAAGTACACGACGTCGTACCGGGAGAAGTCCACGTGCGGGTCGGCGGCGGCGACCGCGTCGCGCAGGTAGGCGGCGCGGAGCTTGGGGTTCCAGTCGCGCCGTATGGCGTACGAGAGGGAGTCGTGCGGCATCTCGACCCACGCGCGGTGCGGGTGGGGGCGCAGCGCGAACTTGCCGTACGAGGCGCGCTCGAAGAACTGGCTGGTGGCGGGGAAGTGGTCGGCGGCCAGTTCGCCGGGGGTGGTCCGCGGCGGGGAGTCGGGGAAGGACAGGAACACCATGACGGCGTTCAGGGTCCTCGCCGGGCGCGGGTAGGCGGTGTTCCAGGTGTCGAGGCCTTCCGAGTGGTGCGCGGTGGTGCGGCGCAGGGCGCACGGTCCCGCGCCGGACTCGGCGATCGCGGGGCCCGCGACCAGTGAGGTGGCGGCCAGGGCGGTCAGCGAGGTGAGGAGGGCGGTGGTGCTGCGCAGGCGGGAATTCTCCCCTCCACGGGTGAGTCCCCAAGAGGGGAGCTGACGCGGCACGTCGACCTCCGGGTGCGGAATGCGGGACACCCCACCCACCTTGTGATGATCTGTTGAACTTCGCCCTGTTTGTCTGGCCCTTCCGAGTGAGGACGGAACAAGGGCGCGACACCCCGACCGCTCACGGAACGTCACAAGCGATCGGGTCGCAACGGAAGCAGTTCAGGGCCGAGCAGAAACGATCTGCCGAGGGCGATGCGCCCCGCCCGGACCGGTGATACGGCTGGAACGGGCCTCTGGCCAGCCTCTATGATCGGCACACTTTCCTGCGCGGGCCCGGTCTCCCCACCGCCGCCCGCCACCTGCCCGCCGCCCGACGAGACCTGTTCGGCAACAAACTGCACTGCGGGAGCAAGCGGTGAACGGAACGTCCGAAGGACCCGCCTCCACGGTCACGGCGCCCGACCGAACCCGTACCGACGTGACGGAGCGTCGCCGAACCGACGCGTCGGACCACCGCGACGCGTCGGACCACCGCGACGCGTCGGACCACCGCGACGCGTCCGACTACCGCGGCGCCTTCGCGGCCGCGCCCCTGGCTCTCGCGGTCGTCGACGCCGAGGGCCTCGTCATCAGCGCCAACGACGCACTGGCCGCCCTCTTCGGGACGGCCCCCGGCGCGCTCACGGGGTGCGTCGCCGCCGACCTGATCGATCTCGCCTCCGACGCCCGCACCTGGCACGCGTACCGCGAGGTGCTGCGCGGCCGGCAGGCCAAGCTGCGCTGCACGCGGCGCCTGAAGCACCCCGACGGGCACTCCCTGTGGGTGCAGATCACGGTCTCGCCGATGCCGGAGCCCGTCGACCGGGGCGCGGGCGGGGCGGTCCTGCTCGCCGCCTCCGACATCAGCGCGCGCCGCGAGCTGCAGGCCCGGCTGCGCCACGTACAGATGCACGACCCGGTGACGCGGCTGCCCAACCGCAACCTGTTCTTCGAGCGCCTCGCGACGGCGCTCGAGGCGGGGACGTACGACGACACGAGCACCGGCCGCATCGGGCTCTGCTACCTCGACCTCGACGGGTTCAAGGCGGTCAACGACACCCTCGGCCACCGGGTCGGCGACCGGCTGCTCGCCGCCGTCGCGGAGCGGCTCACGCGCTGCGCCGACCGGGCCGGGTACGGCAGGGCGTCGGCGCCGCTGGTCGCGCGGCTCGGCGGCGACGAGTTCGCGCTGCTCGTCGAGGACTCGACCGGCACGGACCAGCTGGCCGAGCTCGCCGATACGACGCTGAAGGCGTTGCAGGAACCGTTCGACCTGTCCGGGCAGCGGCTCTCCGTCTCCGCGTCCATCGGCGTCGTGGAGCGGCGCGCCGCGGGCACCACGACGACGGGCCTCATGCAGGCCGCCGACACGACGCTGTACTGGGCGAAGACGGACGGCAAGGCCCGCTGGACGCTGTTCGACCCCGAGCGCAACGCCCACCGCATGACCCGGCAGGCGCTGTCCAGCTCACTGCGTCCCGCGGTCGAGCGCGGCGAGTTCGTCCTGGAGTACCAGCCGTTGGTGGGGCTCGACGACGAGGGCCTGCACGGCGTCGAGGCGCTCGTCCGGTGGCGGCACCCGCAGTTCGGTCTCCTGACGCCGAATCGGTTCATCGGACTGGCCGAGGAGGACGGTTCGATCGTGCAGCTGGGCCGGTGGGTGCTGCGGAGCTCCTGCCTCCAGGCCCGCCGCTGGCAGTTGGAGCACCCGGAGCGGGAGCCCGTGTTCGTCAGCGTCAACGTGGCGGTGCGCCAGGTCTGGGACTCGGACCTGGTCGCGGACGTCGCGGAGATCCTCGCCGAGACCGGCCTCCCGGCCCGCCTCCTCCAGCTGGAGCTCACCGAGTCGGCCGTGATGGGCTCGGCGGGCCGCCCGCTCCAGGCGCTGCAGGCGCTCAGCGACATGGGCGTGCGGATCGCCATCGACGACTTCGGCACGGGCTACTCGAACCTGGCCTACCTCAGCCGCCTCCCCGTCTCCGTCCTCAAGCTGGACGGCTCCTTCGTACGGGGATTCCAGTACGAGGAGGGCGAGGAACACACCAACCCCGCCGACGAGGTCATCGTCGAGGCGATGATCCAGCTCGCCCACCGGCTCGGCCTGACGGTGACGGCCGAATGCGTCGAGACGGCCGCCCAGGCCACCCGCCTGCGCCGCATCGGCTGCGACACGGGCCAGGGCTGGCTCTACTCCCGCCCGGTCGCGGCGGATCGTATCTCCCTACTGCTGGAGGGGGCCGCCTGAGGACTGCTGGAGGGGGCCGCCTGAGGCGCGCCGCTACGCCTCCGGCAGTCCGTAGGCGCTCGCGATCAGGTCGTAACTGCGCAGGCGGGCCTCGCCGCTGTGCGCGTTGGCCGTGAGCATGAGTTCGTCGGCGCCCGTGCGCTTGGCCAGGTCGTCCAGGCCCGTGCGGACCTGGTCGGGGGTGCCGTGGACGACGTTGGAGTTCCAGGACGTGATGAAGTCCCGCTCCATCTCCGTGAAGTGGTGCGCCTCCGCCTCCTCGGGGGTGGGGACCAGGCCGGGGCGGCCGGTGCGCAGGCGGACCATGTTCAGGGCTGCGGCCATGACCTGGCGGCGGGCCTCCTTCTCGTCGTCGGTCGCGAGGGCCGAGACGCCGATGACGGCGTACGGGGCGTCGAGGAGCGCGGAGGGCCTGAACGACTCGCGGTAGAGGTCGAGCGCCGGGATCGTGTTCTGCGCGGAGAAGTGGTGCGCGAAGGCGAACGGCAGGCCGAGGGTGCCGGCGAGGCGGGCGCTGAAGCCGGAGGAGCCGAGCAGCCAGACCGGCGGGCGGTGCGGGGACTGGACGCCGCCGGGCGAGGTCGCCTGGACGGGGCCGGGGACGGCGTGGATGCGGCTATAGGGGTGGCCGTCGGGGAAGTCGTCGTCCAGGAAGCGGGTGAGCTCGGCGAGCTGCTGGGGGAACTCGTCCGCGCCCTCGTTCAGGCCGGCGGTGCGGCGCAGGGCGGCGGCGGTGGCGCCGTCCGTGCCGGGCGCGCGGCCGAGGCCCAGGTCGACGCGGCCGGGGGCCATCGCCTCCAGGGTGCCGAACTGTTCGGCGATGACGAGTGGTGCGTGGTTGGGCAGCATGACGCCGCCCGAGCCGAGCCGGATGCGGTCGGTGTGGGCGGCCAGGTGGGCGAGGATCACGGCCGGGGACGAGGAGGCGACGCCCGGCATGGAGTGGTGCTCGGCGACCCAGTAGCGGTGGTACCCGCGGGCCTCGGCCAGCTTGGCGATGTCGACGCTGGTGCGCAGCGCGTCGGTGGCGGTGCGCCCCGCGCCGACGGTGACGAGGTCGAGCACGGACAGGGGCACGGGGGCGGTGCCGTGCCGCTCGCCGCGGATGCCGTCCTCGGTCGGGTCCACTGTCACTTGGGGTCCTCCTGCACTGCGTACGTTTCGGCTGCTCGCGTAGCGCGCGTAGCTACGGAGAACCAGAACAGGAGGGTCACTCCGTTTTATTCCCCCCGGGACCTCGTCGCACCTTCGCATGGACACGTGGGCGCGTCGCCGCCCCCGCACGGCTACCGTGCTGGCCATGGCTGATCCCCTGAAGACCCTCGTCGACGGAGTCGAGGTCGAGGTGCCCAACACCCTCCCCGACATCCGCGCCGCCCTGCCCGCGCACCGGCGCACGGAGTTCGACCGGGCCATCAACGCGGCGGGCGTCGACGAGATCCACGCGGTGATGCGGCACTGGATGCTGGAGGCCGTACCCGATCCCGAAGCCGAGGCCCGCCTCGCCCGGCTCGCCTCCGACGAGGCCGAACGGCGGTCCACGTCGTGAGCCCCCGCCACCGCAAGTCGCACCGCGTCACCTACGCGCCGCCCGCCGACGACACCCTCGCCAAGATGGGCGACGCCGACGCGTTCCGCGCCGCCCTGTCCCGCACCATCGGCCGGGATCCGTACGGCCACGGCTCCACACCCGTACGGGACGACCCCGACCGCAGGGAAGCCACGGTCAACGGCGCCATCGTCCTCTACTACGTCTCCGGATCGGTCCAGACGTTAACGGTGGTGAGACTGATCCTCAGCCCGTGACTCCTCAGCCGGTGACTCCTCAGCCCGTGACCGGCGCCTGGACCAGCGGCTCCTTCGTGAACAGGGCGCCGAGCGCCGGCGCGTTCACCCTGCGCTCGGCCAGCCGCAGTGCCTCCCAGACGGTGACCTGGTTCGCCGTCAGGACCGGCTTGCCGACCTCCGCCTCCAGGTCGCGGACGAACGCCGCCGTGTGCAGCGCCGTGTCCGGCAGGAGCAGCGCCTCGGCGTCCGGGTGGTCGCCCGCGCGGGCCAGCGCGAACACCTCGTCGCGGCCCCACGTGCCCACCTCCGCCGCCGTGATGATGCCGCTCCCCCTGGCCGCCACGACCTCCACGCCGCCGTCCTTCAGGAAGGCGGAGAAGTGCCCGGCCACGTCCTCCGGATACGTCGCCGCGACCGCGACTCGGGTGGCCCCCACCTCGCGCGCGGCATGGGCGAAGGCGAACGACGTCGACGAGGCGGGCAGCCCGGCCGCCATGGCCAGCCTGCGGACCTGGTCGTGCGCGCCCTCCCAGCCGAAGACGAAGCTGCCGCTGGTGCAGGCCCACACGACCGCCTCCGCGCCGGAGAGCCGCAGCTCCTCGACGCCCGCGGCGAGCCGGTCGGCCGAGCCCATCTCGAGCAGCGCGTCGACGCGGTGCGCGTCCTCGCCGATGTCCGTGTGGACGACCTGCAGCCGGATGTCGCTGCCGAGCATCTGCTCCATGCGGGGATAGTCGTCCTCTGCCGAGTGCCCCGGGTAGAGAAATCCGAGTGCCGTCACGTCCAGCCTCCTCCTTCTGCGGGTGGTACTTCGGGCAGGCCCTGGGGCGGAGCCGGCGGGTTCAGCGGACTCGCGCCCGGCCTCGCCGTCGGATCGATCAGTGCCTGATAGGGCCCTACCGCACGGGTACCCAGCCGACGCAGTGCGGACCACATCGTCACCTGGTTCGCGGAGATCACCGGCATCCGCAGTTCCGCTTCCAGTTGCGGAATGACGTCGTACGTCGGGAGGTTCGTGCAGCTGATGAAGAGGCAGTCCACGCCCCCGTCGCTGCCGAGTACCGCGCGGCGCGCCATGTCGGCCACGTCCCGGTAGGGCACCTTCCAGATGTGCCGGGTGAGGCCGAGGTAGGCGCGGCCCGTGACGGACACCCCCGCCTCGGACAGGTACTCCTCCAGGGACTGCGTGACCGACCACGTGTAGGGCGTGACGAGCGCGATGCGCCGCGCGCCCAGTTCGTCGAGGGCTTCCAGGAGCGCGCCGGACGTGGTCACCGAGGCGACCGCGCCCTCGCGGGTCATGGCCTCGCACATCGCGCGTTCACCCGGCGTGCCGCCGACGAAACTGCCCGACGTACAGGCGTACGCGAGGACTTCGGGCTCGGCGGCGGTCAGCGCGCGGACCGCCTCGGCGAGGGTCTCGTGCTCGCTGACCAGGCGGGCGAGGTCGAGGCTGACCTCCACGGGCACGTACGGCGTCCGGGTCAGATGGAGGGAGACCTCGTCCGGGATCCAGCGCCACAGTTCGCGGTCGAGGACGAAGTCGAAAGGGGCGACGACACCTACACCGCGCTGAGGGTGTGGTCCGCCGAGGAAAGAGACGTCCATGAGCAGTCCCCAAGGTCGTGCGTGTGTTCAGGGACCGGCCGGGGGCCGGGGACGAGCGATGCCGGCGACGCGCCGGGACGTCGGGACGGGGATGGCCGCGCGGGCGTACCACACAGCGTGTGCGATCGGCTGCACGGAGAGTACTGGTTCTTGGACAGCCGGTACAGCAGTGCCTCTGTTGACGAAGGTAGGTTCGGGTGCGAGCGTGGTCAATCCGCACATCTCAGACGGTTGAGCCGACTTGTCGACGCGGCGCGACCGTACCTCTGAACAGGGAAGCGGAATCTCATTGCGAAACGGTGTCCCGTCGGTTTCCGAAACGACCGTCCTCGTCCTTGACGCCGAGCCACCGACCCCGCCGCCGCGCCTCGGCAGCCTGGCCGGGCAGGCCCGGATCCTGCACGCCGACGAGGCCACGCTGGCCGGGCAACTGCCCTTGGCGGACGCCCTGTTGGTGTGGGACTTCACCTCGGACGCGGTGCGCCGCGCCTGGCCGGGTGAGGGTCCGCGGCCCCGCTGGGTGCACACCGCGAGCGCGGGCGTCGACCATCTGATGTGCCCCGAACTCGCGGCGTCCGACACCGTGGTGACGAACGCACGAGGCGTCTTCGACCAGCCCATCGCCGAGTACGTGGCCGCCCTGGTCCTCGCCATGGCCAAGGATCTGCCGCGCACCCTGGAGCTCCAGCGCGAACGCTCCTGGCACCACCGCGAGACCCAGCGGATCGCGGGCACGCGCGCGTGCGTCATCGGTTCGGGGCCCATCGGGCGGGCCATCGTGCGCACGCTGAAGGGGCTCGGCATCCTCACGGCCCTGGTGGGCCGCACGGCACGCCCCGGGGTGCACGGCACGGACGAGCTCGACCGGCTGATGGCCAGGGCCGACTGGGTGGTGTGCGCGGCGCCGCTCACGGACGACACGCGCGGCATGTTCGACGCGCGGCGCTTTGGGTTCATGCAGCCGTCGGCGCGGTTCATCAACATCGGGCGCGGGCCCCTCGTCGTCGAGGACGACCTGGTCGAGGCGCTGTCCAAGCGGTGGATCGCGGGTGCGGCCCTCGACGTGTTCGAGAACGAGCCGCTGCCCGCGGACAGCCCCCTGTGGACGACGCCCGGCCTGCTCGTCTCCCCGCACATGAGCGGCGACACGGTCGGCTGGCGGGACGCGCTCGGCGCGCAGTTCGTCGAGCTGTTCCAGGCGTGGGCGGCGGACCGGCCGCTGACGAACGTCGTGGACAAGGAACGTGGGTATGTCCCAGGTCATTGATCACCTCCCGTTCCCTCACCCTCCGTCTGCTGAGGAGCCTGCATGACCGAGCTCGCGGATCTCACGGCCGTACAACTCGTCGATGGCTATCGCAAGGGCGAATTCAGTCCGGTCGACGCGACCCGGGCGGCCCTGCGCCGGGCCGAGGAGAGCGGGCCGCAGGTGAACGCCTTCGTGCGGATCACGGCGGACTCGGCGTTGGCGCAGGCCGAGGCCAGTGCGGAGCGGTGGCGGCGGGGCGCGCCGCAGGGTCTCGTGGACGGGGTCCCGGTGTCGGTGAAGGATCTGCTCCTCCAGCGCGGCGAGCCGGCGCTGCGCGGCTCGCTGACGGTGCGGCCGGAGGGCAAGTGGAACGAGGACGCGCCCTCGGTGGCCCGGCTGCGCGAGCACGGCGCGGTGTTCATCGGCCGGACGACGACGCCGGAGTTCGGGTGGAAGGGCGTGACGGACGGTCCGCAGAGCGGCATCACCCGCAACCCGCACGATCCGTCCCGTACGTCGGGCGGCTCCAGCGGGGGCAGCGCGGCCGCCGTGGCGCTCGGCGCGGCCCCGCTGTCGCTCGGCACGGACGGCGGCGGCTCGGTGCGGATTCCCGCCGCGTTCTGCGGGATCTTCGGACTGAAGCCGACGTACGGCCGGGTGCCGCTGTATCCCGCGAGCCCGTTCGGGACGCTCGCGCACGTCGGGCCGATGACCCGGGACGCGGCGGACGCGGCGCTGATGATGGAGGTGATCTCGGGCCCCGACGACCGCGACTGGTCCCAGCTGGGGCCCGTGGCGGGGAGTTTCAGGGCGGGCCTTGACGGGGGCGTGCACGGTCTTCGCGTCGCCTACTCCCCCTCCCTCGGCGGGCAGGTCGCCGTGCGTCCCGCCGTCGCGGCGGCGGTGCGCCGGGCGGTGGAGGCGCTCGCGGCGCAGGGCGCGTACGTCGAGGAGGCCGACCCCGACTTCTCCGACCCGGTGGAGGCCTTCCACACCCTGTGGTTCAGCGGGGCGGCGCGCGTCGTGCAGCATCTGGCGCCCGCGCAGCGGGAGTTGCTGGACCCGGGGCTGCGGGAGGTCTGCGGGCAGGGCGCGCGGTACAGCGCGCTGGACTACCTCGCGGCCGTCGACGTCCGCATGGCCCTCGGGCGCCGCATGGGCCGCTTCCACTCGACGTACGACCTGCTGGTCACGCCGACGCTGCCGATCACGGCGTTCGAGGCGGGCGTCGAGGTGCCGAAGGGGTCGGGGCACCGGCGCTGGACCGGGTGGACCCCGTTCACGTACCCCTTCAACCTCACGCAGCAGCCCGCGGCGACGGTGCCCTGCGGGGTGGACGACGACGGTCTGCCCATCGGGGTGCAGCTCGTCGGCGCGCGCCACGCGGACGCGGTGGTGCTCCGTGCGGCGCACGCCTTGTACGAGGCCGGGGCGGGCGGCGTCGCGCCGCCTGCCTCGGCCTAGGTGCCGGGGGCTCCGCCCCCGGACCACCAGTCCTCAATCGCCGGACGGCTCTATTCCTGCCTGCGGAAGTTCAGCGTCTCGCCCTGTGCGCCCGCGCGCCACAGGTCGTTGCAGGCCTCGGCCATCCGGTCGAGGCCTTCGACGATCTGGCCCCAGACGATGCCGGGCACCCAGCCGACGTCACCGTTGAGGAGCAGGTTGTTCCGTTCGTAGAAGAGGGCGAGGTCGACGACGGTGGTGCCCGCCTTCACGTCGGCCTCCGCTTCGTAGCCGTACGCCTGGGTGCCCAGTTCCGTACCGGAGAAGGAGAAATAACAGAGATCTCCCGGGATGGGCGTGACGGTCGGATTCTCCAGGGGCGGCTCGCGGTCCGCGAATGCCGGAAAGAGGGCGTAGATCTCATTGCGCGCATACTTCGCGTGGTAGACGTCCGAGCCGAGCGGCAGTGCCTCCCACACCGCCGCGCAGGTCACCGGAGCCCGGTCGTCGAGCAGTTTCGCCGTGCACTGAACCCCTCGCTCGGCGAGGGAGACTTCGATGAATCGCTCTGCCATGTGTCCCATGCTCCTCCCTGGGTCAAGGGCACAACGATTGCATCAGGGGCCGGAATTCGTCGGCATAACTCGCTTGGAGTCGGGTAGCCGCGCGCCCATGGCTCCACCACTTGGGAACAACGAGGGATTCACAGGCAGAGCAGTGCGCCGCCGCGCGCTGCTCACCGGAGCGGGCGGGGCGGCTCTGGGAGTTCTCGGGGCGTCGGCGTGCAGCCGCGTACCCGACGAGGGGAAGGTTGAGGGGGGCGATCTGCTGGACCGCCTGCGCGACAGCGGCACGGTCAGGATCGGTGTCGCGGGCGAGGTCCCGTTCGGATACATCGACGAGAACGGCGAGGTCACGGGCGAGGCGCCGGCCATCGCCAAGGTCATCTTCCCCCGCCTCGGCGTACCCAAGGTCAAGGCGGTGCCCACGAAGTTCGGCGCGCTGATACCCGGCCTCACGCAGGCCCGGCAGTTCGATGTCGTCTCGGCGGGCATGTACATCAACCCGACACGGTGCGAACAGGTCCTCTTCTCCGACCCCGACTACCTCATGCTCGACTCCTTCATCGTGAAGAAGGGCAACCCCCACGGCATCAAGGGGTACGAGGACATCGCCAAGAAGGGCTTGAAGCTGGCGAGCGGCACGGCCTACGCCGAGATCGACTACGCCAAGGCGGCGGGCGTGAAGTCCGTGCTCGTCCTGCCCGACCAGGTCGCGGGCATGGACGCCGTGGCCCAGGGGCGGGTCGACGCGTTCGCCGGGACGAACGTCACCGTGCGCACGGTGATCAGGAACAACGCGCGGGTGGAGGCGACGAAGCCCTTCCAGCCCGTCGTCGACGGCAAGCCCGCCTACGGAGCGGGCGGCTTCGCCTTCAGGCTCTCCGAGAAGAACCTGCGGGACGCCTTCAACAAGGAGCTGCACAAGCTCAAGGAGAGCGGCGAACTGCTGCGGATCGTCAAGCCGTTCGGCTTCACCGAGGCCGAGATGACGGAGCTGACCGTCGCGAAGCTGTGTCCCCCGGCGAAGGGCGTCTCGTCATGATGTCGTCGGAGTTCTTCGGGAACTGGTTCCTGCCCGGCATCTGGATCACCGTCCAGGTCACGTTCCTCAGCGCGGCGCTCGCCTTCGTGATCGCGTTCCCGATCGGTGTGCTGCGCACGTCGCGGCTCTGGATCGTCCGCTTCCTCGCCGGGGCCTACTTCGAGATCTTCCGCAGCACGTCGTCGCTGGTCTTCATGTTCTGGATCGCGTTCACCGTGCCGCCGCTGTTCAACATCAGCTTCCAGCCGATGTTCGCGGGCGTCGTCGCGCTCGGCATCACGTACGGCGCGTACGCGTCGGAGATCGTGCGCGGCGCGCTCGCCGCGGTGCCGCCCGCGCAGCGCGAGGCGGGCATCGCCCTGAACTTCACCCCGATGCAGCGGCTGCGCCGCATCGAACTGCCGCAGGCCTGGCCGGAGATGATCCCGCCGTTCAACAACCTGCTCATCGAGCTGCTGAAGGGCACCTCGCTGGTGTCCCTCATCGCGGTGGCCGACATGACGTTCGCCGGTGACCTGCTGCGGCTGGTCAAGAACGAGAGCGCGCCGATCTACACGCTGCTGCTCGCCCTGTACTTCGTCTTCGCGTTCGTCCTCACGCGCGGCATGCGGCTCCTGGAGCGGCACGCCAAGAAACGGGTGGGGCAGACGCCGGAGAAGACGAGCCTGTTCGGCGGGTTGCGCTCCAAGTCGTCGATCGACGTCGTCTCGGGCACGGGGGGTGCCAAGTGAACTGGAACTGGGATCACGTCGACGAGTTCATGCCGCTCTTCTGGGACGGTGTGGAGCTCACGCTCAAGGCGCTGTTCTTCGGCACCCTGATCGCCTTCTCCCTCGGTCTGGTCTGGGCGGTCGCGCAGCGCTCGGAGAAGAAGTGGATCCGCTGGCCGGTCACGGTGGTCACGGAGTTCATCCGGAACACCCCGCTCCTGGTGCAGCTGTTCTTCCTGTTCTACGTGGTGCCGGAGTGGGGGCCCTCGATGTCCCCACTCACCACGGGCATCGTCGGGCTCGGGCTGCACTACTCGACGTACACCTCGGAGGTCTACCGGGCGGGCATCGAGGGTGTGCCGGCCGGTCAGTGGGAGGCGGCGACCGCGCTCAGCCTCTCCAAGCGGCGCACCTGGACGTCCGTGATCCTGCCGCAGGCGGTGCGCAGGGTGATCCCCGCACTCGGCAACTACGTGATCGTCATGCTGAAGGAGTCGCCGCAGATGGCCGCCATCGGCGCGCTCGACATGCTGGGCCAGGCCCAGAACTACAGCCAGACGACCTTCACCTTCGAGGCGATCAGCGTGGTCGGTGTCGCCTTCATCGTCATCGCCTATCCGGCCTCTCTTCTTCTGCGAGTTTTGGAGCGTCGCCTTGTCCGCTGACAGCAGCACTTCCCAGGAAATCCCGAACCCGGCCGTCGACGGCAGCGAGCTGATCCGCTTCGACAAGGTCGTCAAGCGGTACGGCTCGAACGTCGTCCTCGACGAGCTGGACTTCTCCGTCGCCTCCGGCAAGCACGTGACGCTGATCGGGCCCTCCGGCTCCGGCAAGACCACGATCCTGCGGCTCCTGATGACGCTGGTGAAGCCGGAGCAGGGCACGATCAAGGTGGGCGGCAACTACCTCACCCACGAGGAGAAGAACGGCAAGCTCGTCCCCGCGGGCGAGAAGCACGTCCGCGAGGTCCGCAAGAACATCGGCATGGTGTTCCAGCAGTTCAACCTCTTCCCGAACATGAAGGTGCTGCGCAACATCACCGAGGCACCCGTCTCCGTCCTCGGGCTCTCCAAGGACGAGGCCGAGGTGCGGGCCCGCGAACTGCTCGACCTGGTCGGGCTCGGGGACCGCTGCGACGCGTACCCGACGCAGCTCTCCGGCGGCCAGCAGCAGCGCGTCGCCATCGCGCGGGCCCTGGCGATGCGCCCGCAGGTGCTGCTGCTCGACGAGGTGACGTCCGCGCTCGACCCGGAGCTGGTGGCGGGCGTCCTGGACGTGCTCCGCGACATCGCGCACACCACGGACATCACGATGCTGTGCGTGACGCACGAGATGAACTTCGCCCGGGACATCTCGGACCAGGTCCTCATGTTCGACTCGGGCCGCGTCATCGAGTCCGGCACCCCGGAGAAGATCTTCACGGAGCCGGAGCACGAGCGCACCCGTGAATTCCTGAGCGCGGTGCTGTAACGGCTGGGAAGGACACACGGCCCGGGTCATGACCTGGGCATATGCCGGAGTGGCGCGTTCCTGCTGACAGGTACGGAACGCGCCACTTATGTCCCCAACCGACTCTCCGAATACGCCACTTGACAGCTATCGTGGAACCGAGCCCGACTGTCCGGAACCGTTCCACGCAGGGGGAAGCCGTGGCGTTGCAGCACGAGGCGATCACGCCGCACCGCTCCGTCCAGAGCGCCCTGCGGGTCCTGGAGACCGTCGCCCGGCACGACACGGGAGTGACCGCCGCCCGCATCGCCCGCGACACCGGACTGCCCCTCGACCGGCTGACACCCCTGCTGCGCATGCTGACCAGCGAGGGATACGTCGAACAGCTCACGGACGACGGCACCCCGGGGGCGTACGTCACGGGCGAGACCCTCAGCCGGCTCGGCTCGACCCGCGACCACGCGGAGGCGCTGCGCGAGAAGCTCCAGCGCACCCTGGACGGGCTGCGCGACTCCATCGGCGCCGCCGTCTACATCAGCCGGTACGTGGACGGCGAGGTCCGCGTCACCGACTTCGCGGCGGGCCCCCGCACCCCCGCGGTCAACGAATGGGTCGACTTCCGCTCCTCCGCGCACGCCAGCGCGGTCGGCAAGAGCCTGCTCACCCAGCTCGACGTGAACGGCCGCAGGGACCACCTCTCCCGCCACAAGATGGCCCGCCTCACCTCCCGGACGATCACGAACGAGCGGGTCCTGCTCAACCGTCTCGCGTCGCAGCCCGCCACGGTCCCGGTCCTCGACCTCCAGGAGTACGCGGTCGGCACGGTCTGCGCGGCCGTCCCCATCACGGCGGGCTCCACCGTCGGCTGCCTCGCCCTGTCCCTGCCGATCGAGCACGCCCACCGGCTGCGGGAGGCGGCGGACACGCTCAACCGCGGGGCGGCGCCGGTGCTGCTCTCGCTCGCGATCTGACGCCCAGGGGGCCGGTACGCCGAAAGGGCGTCCCCGGAGACCGGGAACGCCCTTTCGGCATTCGCAAGTGCGCCGCCAGGGACTCGAACCCCGGACCCGCTGATTAAGAGTCAGCTGCTCTAACCAACTGAGCTAGCGGCGCCTGCTGACTCATTAATAGTACCTGGTCCCAGGGGGTGCTCCCGACCAGGTGCGGGAAACCGCACCCCGATCCGACGGCATCCCCCATACCGCCGGTGACCTGCGATTTCTAGCGTTGCTGCCATGGACCTCATGACTCTCGCCCTCCCCCAGGAGCCGGCCGGCGGCATCGCGGGCTGGGCCGCCGACCTCGTGGACACCATGGGCGCTCCCGGCGCGGGACTCGCCATCGCCCTGGAGAACCTGTTCCCGCCGCTGCCCAGCGAGGTGATCCTGCCGCTGACCGGCTTCGCCGCGGGACAGGGAGTGATCAGCCTCGCCTCCGCGCTGTTCTGGACCACGCTCGGTTCGGTGGTCGGAGCCGCCGTCCTGTACTGGATCGGCGTGCTCTTCGGACGCGAGCGCATGCACGCCCTGTGGGCCAAGCTGCCGCTGGTAAAGACCTCGGACCTGGAACGCACCGAGGCGTGGTTCGCCAAGCACGGCACCAAGGCCGTCCTGCTGGGCCGGATGGTGCCGATCTTCCGCAGCCTGATCTCCGTGCCGGCCGGTGTGGAACGCATGCGGCTGCCGGTCTTCCTCGCCCTGACCACGCTGGGCAGCCTGGTCTGGAACTCGGTGCTCGTCCTCGCGGGCTACTGGCTCGGCGACCGGTGGGACGCGGTCGAGACGTACGTGGGGCTGGTGTCCAAGGCCGTCCTGGTCCTGGCCGTCGGGGCCGTCGCCGTGTACGTGGCGGTGCGCGTGCGCTCGCGGAAGCGGCCGCGGTCCGCCACCGAGGCCCGCCACCGGCGCACCTCCTAGGGCTCGGCTAGTGTCGGCCGATGTGAAGGAACCCGTAGCCGCGCCGTTGCTCATGCGGGTCGCAGGGGTGCTCGTGGGGTGCCTGACCGCGCTGCTCGGGCTGCTGTACTTCGTCGTCGCCGGGGCCCTCCTCGGCGCCTTCCTGCTCTGGCCGCGCACCCGCGTCCGCGCCCATGCCCTGCTGGCGGCGGGCGCCCGCAGGCTCACCGCGCTGGAGCGCGGGCGCCGGTCCCTCTTCTTCCACGACGTGTTTCCCGAACACCGCGCCGACGACCGGCAGGTCCTGCGCTACCTCGCCGCCCGCACGTACTCCGGACTGCTCTGCGCCGTCGTGGTCGGCCTCGTCGACTTCGGTGCCGTCCTCGCGGGCATCTTCGCGGTCGGACTCACCCGGTCCTCGATGACCTGGGTGGACGTGCTCAGCCAGGTCGTGCTCGGCGGCACCCTGCTCTTCCTCGCCGTGCAGGGGCTGCGCGCGCTGACCGAGCAGGACGCCCGGCTGGCCCGCGAGTGCTTCGGCCCCTCCGAACGGGAACTCCTCCAGCGCCGCATCGACGAACTGGCGACCAGCCGTGCCGCGGTCGTGCACGCGGTCGACGTGGAGCGGCGCCGGGTCGAGCGCGATCTGCACGACGGCGTCCAGCAGCGGCTCGTCGCCCTCGCCATGCTGCTCGGCCGGGCCCGTCGCGGCCGCACCCCGGAGCGGGCCGACGCCCTGCTCGAACAGGCCCACAAGGAAGCGCAGGAGGTCCTCACCGAGCTGCGCGAGGTGGCCTGGCGGGTCTACCCCACCGCACTCGACAGCCTGGGGCTGCGCGAGGCGCTCGGCGGGGTGTCGGAGCGGTGCGCGGTCCCGGTGCGCATGGAGTACGACGTACCGGACCCGCTGCCGTCCGCCGTCGAGACGGCCGCCTACTTCGTCGTGTCGGAGGCGGTGACCAACGCCGCCAAGCACGCGTCGGCCGACGAGATCTCCGTACGCGTACGGCAGCGGGGCACGACGCTCTCCGTCCTCGTCCGCGACACCGGCGTCGGCGGCGCGGACCCGGCCGGCAGCGGGCTCACCGGCCTGGGCAGCCGGGTCGCCGCGCTCGACGGCACCCTGCGTGTCGACAGCCCCCTCGGGGGCCCCACCACGATCACCGCGGAGCTGCCGTGCGCGTAATCCTCGCCGAGGACTCGACCCTGCTGCGGGAGGGCCTGGTCCGGCTGCTCGCCGAGGAGGGCCACGAGGTCCTCGCCGCCGTGGGCGACGCCGACGCGCTGCTGCGCGAGGTCGAGGCGCACGCTCCCGACGTTGTCGTCACCGACATCCGGATGCCGCCCGACCACACCGACGAGGGCCTGCGCGCGGCGGTGCGCATCCGTGAACTCCGCCCGGAGATCGGCGTGGTCGTCCTCTCCCAGTACGTGGAGCGCAACTACGCGGCCCAGCTGCTGACGTCGAGCGCCGAACGGGTCGGCTACCTCCTCAAGGACCGGGTCGCCCAGGTCGAGGAGTTCCTGGACGCGCTGGAGCGGGTGCACGCCGGGGGCGCCGCCATCGACCCGGAAGTCGTACGGCAGTTGCTCATCCGCACCACCCACGTCGACCCGCTGACCCGCCTCACCCCGAGGGAGCGCACGGTCCTCGAGGCGCTGGCCGAGGGTCACACCAACGCGGCCATCGGCGAGAAGCTGCACATCTCCCTGAGCGCGGTCGAGAAGAACCTCAACGCGATCTTCGACAAGCTGGGCCTGCACCGGACGACGGGGTACAGCCGCCGGGTGCTCGCGGTGCTGCGGTATCTGGAGTCCTGAGCGGGAATGCCCGCCCGGGGGTCACGACAGGACGAACCCGTCCATGACCAGCGCCGCCGCGAGCCCCGCGGCCAGCAGCCACGTGCCGAGCCGGGTGCGGCCGCGGCGGCTCAGTCCGATCACTCCGCCGCACAGGATGAGCAGCAGGCCGTAGACGCCGACGACGAGGACGGACGAGCGGCTGGCCAGGCGCAGGGCGAGGACCACCGCGGCGGCGGCCATGAGCAGCGAGGCCGCGGCGATGCGGGCGCGCCGGGCGCGGGCGGCGGGGGTGGGGCCCTCCTGGGGCGTGTTCTCGTCGTGGAGGTGGTCCTGCGGCTCGGTCTGTTCTGGCGCGCTCATGGACGTGGATCGTAATCGGTCAGGAGAGCGGTCACGTCAGGAGGGCGTCGCGGCCCTGGGCCCTGTAGAGGCCCAGCAGGGTCTCCACGTCCGCGGGTGCCAGGGGTGCGTACACGGCCGCGCCGGGCGGGCGCCACCAGACGGGGTCGGCGCAGCGGAAGCCCTCGCGGCGCAGCTCACCGCGTGCGACCTTGTTCGTCGCCGTCACCGGCATGTGCGGGACCACCCGCACGAAGCGGGGCGTCATCTTGGTTCCCAAGTCGGGCTGGGCGACGAGGAATTCGGCGAAGGCGAGGGGGTCGAAGGGGGTGTCGGCGGGTGGGGCGAGTGCCGCCATCACCTGGTCGCCCGCGACCGGGTCCGGCACCGCGTACACCGCGACGGCCGCCGCTCCCTCGTACCGCGCGAGGATGTTCTCGATCATCGCCGCCGCCAGGTTCTCGCTGTCCACCCGCAGCCGGTCGTCCGTGCGTCCCGCGAAGTAGAGGTAGCCGCCGTCGTCGCGGTAGAAGAGGTCTCCTGTCCAGTACCAGCCGTCCCGTTGGCGTTCCGCCTGGGCCGCGTCGTTGCGCCAGTACCCCTCGAAGGGGTTCGGGCCGCGGTTCACCAGTTCCCCGATGGCCGTCTCGCCGTTCAGGAGGCGGCCGGACTCGCTGAAGCGGGCCGTCTCGCACTCCCTGCGCGTGTCCGGGTCCACGACCGCGAGGTCGTCGCCGGGGGCCGCCCTGCCGATCGCGCCCCGGGGTGTGCCCGGGGTGCGCTGGATGGCCGCGCCGCCCTCGGAGGAGCCGTACCCCTCGACGAGCCGCACCCCGAACCGCTTCTCGAAGCGTGCCGCGTCCACCGCTCCCGCCTCGGTGCCGAAGCCGACCCGCAGGGGGTTCTCGCGGTCGTCGGGCCGCTCGGGGGTGGCGAGGAGGTACTGGACCGCGCGGCCCACGTAGGTGAAGTACGTGGCTCCGAACTCCCTGACGTCGGTGAGGAACCGGGACGCGGAGAAGCGGGACCGCAGTGCCACGCCCGCGCCCGCGGCCAGCGCGGGGGCCCAGTCGGCGATCACCGCGTTGCCGTGGAACATGGGCATGCAGATGTAGTGGGTGTCCTCGGCGCGCACGCCGAAGTGGGCGACCAGGGACCGGCCGGCCGCGGCGAGCCTGCCCTGGCTGCAGATCGCCGCTTTGGGGGCGCCGGTCGAGCCGGACGTGAAGTAGAGCAGCATGCGGCTGTCGGGGCGCACGGTGGGGGCGATCTCGGGGGTGGCGTCGGCGTAGGGGGCGAGGAGGTGGGTGTAGGCGTCGGTGTCCGTCACCAGGAGGCGTACGCCGGGGAGTTCGAGGCCGTCGAGCAGGTGCAGGTGGGCGCGTTCCGTCACGAGGACCGCGCAGTCGGTGTGGAGGATGTCGCGGGCCAGTTCCGGGCCGCGCCGGGTGGGGTTGATGCCCGCGACGGCCGCGCCCGCGACGGCGGCCGCGCTCAGCCAGAGCGGATATTCCGGGGTGTTGTCGAGCAGGACACCGATGTGCGGTGCGGCGTGCCGCGGCAGCAGGTCGGCGAGGAGCGCGGCTCTGGCCGCCGCGCCCGCCGCCATCTGGTGGTGGGTCAGTTCACCGCCCGCGTGACGCAGGCCGGTGCGGTGGTCGCCCCACCGCGCCTGTACGAGTTCCGCGACCGTTGCTCCGGTGGACTCCATGGGCGCGCACCATAATTGACGCCCCGTCAGAAGTGGAGCGTCACGGCATGTTGCTGAACATGTCGTCCTCGAAGAAAGAGTGCACGGTCGTCATGAAGAAGACACAGAACGCCAGCATCAGGCCGAGGAAGCAGAGCATCGCCACCGTGCCCGCCGCCATCGCGAAGGGACGCGGCTCGTGGGCGGTCGCGGCTTCGGGGCGCTCGGCCGTGTAGTGCACGGTGACGATGTCGCCCTCGAGGGTCGTCGCCGGGCCGTCCTCCTCCTCGAAGCGGACGGAGCGGCCTTCGCGGGTGAGGAATTCGTAGACGTGGTGCAGCGTCGTGGAGATGGTGTCGCTGTCGCCGTGGCCGCTGGTCGTCGTGTACGTGCGCAGGCAGCGCGCCTCCGCCGTCAGCCCGCTGTTCCAGGCCCGGCTCACCTGGGTGGAGCGCCTGACCACCTGCGCCGCCATGAGCAGTACTCCCGCGGCGATGATTCCGGGTACGACGTAGAACATGAACTCCATGAGGATCCCCCGAGGTCGGTTCCGGCCGCCGCGCGCGATGCGTGCGTGCGGCTCTGCGCACGCCGTGAGGTCGGCACGGCGTGCGCAGAACCTACCCGTGGGGTGAGGGGAAGTTCCTCAAGCATTGCTCAGAATGTCGAAAGCGCTGCTCAGGGTCAGAATTGGACGTCCGAGCAGGCGTAGAACGCGTTCGCCGTGTCCGCGACCGTCCAGACGGCGACGATCACATGGTGCCCGCTGCGGCCGCCGGGGATCGTGCCGCTGTGCGAGAGGGTCGCGGGCGGCTGCTGGCTGTTGTACGGGACGTTGAGGAACGGTGTGGTCTCCAGGGCGGACCTGGTCACCGCCTTGCTGTCGTCCCAGCCCTGCTTGGTGATGTAGTACTTGAAGTCCGTGGTGCGGTGGCGCGCGGTGAACTGCCAGCGGAACGTGTAGTTCTGGCCGCCGCTCACCTTCGTCGTCGGCCAGGCCCCGCCGTTCGGCGCCTTGGGCGAGTTGAGCTGGTCGAAGCCGGCGACGCCCGCCGAACAGATCTTGCCGTCGGCGGGGCCCGCCGCGGGGAAGCCCTTGAGGCCCTCGACGCTCTGTGGCTCCCACTGGATGGAGCCGCAGTTGGTCACCACGCCTTTCGCGCAGTTGATCTGCCGGCTGGCCGGCAGGTCCGTGTAGCCGTGGCTGCTCGCGCCACCGGCGGAGAGCGCGAACGCGCCGACCGTGCCGAGGCCGACCATGGCCGCGTACATCTTCTTGTTTCGCATGTGCCGCTCCTGCCGAACGAGGGGGGTTCCGTGAGACGTGCGCGCACTGCGGTCTAGACCAAGCCCGAGGTTATTGCCGTTAGTTGAACATGTCCATACCAATCGTGGAGAGGATCCGTCCGCATCGCCGTCGCGAGGTCTCCACGAGTTCACCGTTGGGCCCGTCGTTCGTGGCGAGCCACGCCGCGGCCTCCTCCGGCGTCCGCCCGCCCGCCAACTGCCGCGCCAGCAGGCGCTGTTGACGTACCTCTCCAGGTGAATCCAGGTACCAGCACTCCCCCATCAGCGCCCGCGCCTCCCGCCAGCCGGGCAGATCGCAGGCGAGGTAGTTCCCCTCGGTGACCACGAGACGGGCGCCCGGAGGGACGAGGTGCCGGGCCGCGATCGGTTCGTTCAGCGTGCGGTCGTAATCCGGTACGTAGATGTCGTGACCCGGATCGTCGAGCACGCGGCGCAGCAGCGCGACGTACCCCGCCACGTCGAAACTCGGCTCCGAGCCCTTGCGGGCGGTGAGGCCGAGCCGCGCCAGCTGGCCGTTGGAGAGGTGGAACCCGTCCAGCGGCAGATACGCGGCGCCCTCGCCGATCCGGTCGACCAGGGCCCGCGCGAGCGTCGACTTGCCGGTGCCCGGCGGGCCGGCGATGCCGAGGACGGCGCGCGGGACGCCGTCCGTCAGCCGCCGGGCGTCGGCGGCGAGGTCCGCGAGCCCGCTCGCCCCGCCCGCGCCCTCCGCACCCTCGGTGCTCTCCACGTCATCGGTGTTCTCCATGGCCCGTATAGAACGCCACCGTCAGGTCCTTCACCAAAGCCTTGCGCTCGTAGTCGTCAAGCTCCACGAGCCCCCGGTTGGTCAGCCGCGTCACCGTGTCCTCGACCGAGTCGACCACCGACGTCAGGACGGTGTCGCGGTGCCGCGCGTCGAGGGCGGCGACCCGGCGGCGCTGCATCACGGCCGCGACCTCGGGGGCGTACTCGATACGGCTCGGCTGCGCCGAGAAGATCTCGACGCCCACCGCCTCCGCGTCCGCGGCGAGCGCCCGGGTCAGCGCGGCACCGACGGCGTCAGCGTCGCGCAGGGTCGGGCCGTCCTCGTGGAAGGCGTCGGCGGGCAGCCGTGACAGGACGCGTGCCGTGGTCGCCTCCACGCACTCCCGCAGGTACTCCTGATGGTCCTCGACCGCGAGCGTCGCCCGCGCCGGATCCTTGACCCGCCACACCACGAGGAGCACGACGCGCAGGGCGACGCCGCCGCGGTCCACGGCCGGCATCGGCTCGCTCCGCCAGTGCCGCAGCCGTACGTCGACACGGCGGCGCAGCAGCAGCGGGTTGACCCACATGAGGCCGGTGCGGCGGACCGTGCCCCGGTAGCGGCCGAAGAGGGTGAGCACCCAGGCCCGCCCGACCCGCCCGCGCGCCAGACCGCCGAACCCGAAGAGGCCGAGCGTCCCCGCCCCGGCGAGCGACGCCCACTGCGCGGCACCGAGCCCGGCCCCCTCGTACCAGGGCAGTCCCGTCACCCGCAGCGCGGGCTCCGGCAGCACGCCCGCCCACCACAGCGAGAGCGCGCACCCGGCGACGCCCGCGCACCCGCCGAGCACCCCGGCGAGACCCGGCAGGACCCGCGCCCGCCGCGCCACGAGGGCCGGGTCGACGTCGGGCACGGGCCGGGCGACCGGCGCGGTCACGTACGGCGTGCTCCGCCGCGTCACCCGCGGCTGCTCCCCGGACCCCTGCCTGCGCCGCACCACGGCGGGCGCGAGCGGAACGCCCGTCGCGTCGGCCGCGTCGTCCGGGTCGTCCCGGAAGAGGAGGTGCACGGGGATCTCGGTGGTCGCCTCGCTCTGGATCACCCGCGGCGGGCGCGCGCCGGACTCGGGCGCCCCGTCGGACTGCGGGGACTGGGGCTGTGAAGCTGCCGTCGCACTCATCCGTGCCTCCGACTCGTTCGGACCTCGATCTCGTACGTGCGCACACCACTCCCCCACCGCCCCCACCCCACCCACCACCGGACCCGGACCACCCACCACCGGACCCGGACCACCCACCGCCGGACCCAGATCACCCGCCGACAGACTCGCCCCACCCACCACCGGACCCAGACCATCCACCGGCAGACCCGAATCACCCACCGGCAGACTCGCCCCACCCACCACCGGACCCAGATCACCCACCGGCAGACCCGCCCCGCCCACCACCGACCCCGGACCACCCACCGGCAGACCCACCCCACCCACCACCGGACCCGGACCACCCACCACCGGACCCAGATCACCCGCCGACAGACTCGCCCCACCCACCACCGGACCCAGACCATCCACCGGCAGACCCGAATCACCCACCGGCAGACCCAGACCACCCACCACCGGACCCGGATCGCCCGCCGAAGCCATCGGCCCCGCCCCATGGCATGACCGCGCCGCCCGCCGGAACGGCCGCGCCTCCCACTCGGCCAGTCGCCCCCTCACCGGAACAACCGCCGCCACGTCTCGGGCCCCGGGCGGCCGTCGGCCGCCGCGCCGCGCCAGCCCTGGGCCCGTTGGAACGCCTCCACGTTGCGCCGGTCGCTCTCGCTCCAGGCCGGCCCCGGGCCCCGTACGTAGTGCCTGCCGAAGCCCTTCTTCACCAGCTGTCTGCCGAGCCGCTCGATCGCCGGGTGGGAGCGGCCGGGGCGGAAGACGTCGCGGCCCGGGTAGGCCGGAGCGCCCGCGCCGCCGCCGACGCCCGCCTTCGGGATGTCCCGGCCCTCCCCCTTCATCAGGTACGTCCACGTCGTCGGCCCCGGCAGACCGTCCGCGCCCTTGCCCCGCCAGCCCTGCGCCAGCTGGAACGCCCGCGTCGCCCCGCGGTCCGCGTCGCTCCAGCGCGGCCCCGGGCCCGACCGGTAGAACCGCTTGCCGCCCCGGGCGACCAGCGCCTTGCCGAGCCGCGTCACGTACGTGTTGTTCGCCCCGGGACCGAAGGACCCCGCGCCCGGGTACCGGGCCGCGGCGGGGTCCACCGGGCCCGGGCCGCCCGGGGTGCCGCCGCCCACGCCCTTGTAGCGGTAGGCCAGATAGCGGTTCCCGTTGGTCCAGTAGGCATAGGGCGTGGGTTGTTTCCTGGCGTGCGGGCGTGCCTGTTCGTAGGCGAAATAGCGCGAGTGCGTGTAGTCCGTCCAGCCGCCGAAAAGAGTCACGTGCGATCCCTTGTCGGGATCCGCCGGATTGTGGAACAGAAGAATGTCGCCGGGCTGAAGCTGGTCCTTGGAAATGCGCACCGCATACGTGTCGAGACTGCCCGTCCATTCGTTTCCGCCCAGGTTCCAGGCCATCGAGACAAAGCCCGAGCAGTCTTGCCGGTAGCCGTCCGACCAGTACGCGTCCATGCGGTACGGCACCTTCGCCGCGACCCACTTCTTCGCCCGGTCGATGATCTCCGCCCGGGTGGTCGCCCGGACGGCGGCGGTGCCCGGCGGGCCCGGGGCCGCGGTGGCCGGACGGCCGTGCAGCGGGGTCTTGCCGCCCTGCGGGGTGCCGGGCCCGTCGTCGGCGGGGACCGCGCCCCGACCCGCACCGGGATCCGCCAGGTGGCCCCCCACCTCGGCGGATGCCGCCACGGGCAGCGTCTGGCCGCCGAGCACGGTGCCCGCGGCCGCGGCGAGGACGAGGGCGCGGCGCGCGCCGTGCGCCGCGGGGTGGCCGCCGAGGCGGACCGGGAGAGCGTGCGGGGCCGTGCGCCGCCAGCGAATACAGCCGGGACATTCGCAGTCGCTCTCGGGGGTGAATTCCTCGAATGCCGGAGCGGCCTCCATGCGACTCCCCTCACACCCCGGAAAAGAATGTTCGCGCATCTGCACGTCCGTCAGTTTCTCAACTGTCCCGGGATACCGCATGTTGACGGCCCGAATGATGGATGGGCCCCTGCCGCCTTCCCCTCTCGCGCCTCCCGGGGCGGGCGACCGGCCGCCGGGTGGTTCGGAGCACCCCCGGACATCCGGTAGAGTTCTCCGGGTCAGCAGGCGCCGCTAGCTCAGTTGGTTAGAGCAGCTGACTCTTAATCAGCGGGTCCGGGGTTCGAGTCCCTGGCGGCGCACAGACAGCGAAGGCCCTCCGTTCACACGGAGGGCCTTCGTCGTTCCCGCACGGGGGCCGGCTGCCGTGCGCGTACCGCTACCGTGTCGCCATGGCGCGAGACATCCAGGAGCGGATCAAGAAGCTGATCATCGATTCGAGGCTGCCCTCCGGGGCCTCGCTGCCGACCGAGCCCGAGCTGATGGAGCGCCTGGGGGTCAGCAGGAACTCCGTACGGGAGGCCCTGAAGGCGCTCCAGGCGATGGGGATCGTGGAGATCCGGCACGGTTTCGGGACGTATGTCGGTCCGATGTCGGTCGCACCGATGATCGAGGGCCTCGCCTTCCGCACGGTCGCGGGCCACTACCGCGGCGAGGACAGCCTGCTCCAGCTCCTGGAGCTGCGGGAGGCCGTGGAGACCGGGCTCATCGCGCGTCTGGCGGGCCGCGTCCCCGACGCCGACCTGGCCGAACTCGACGCGCTCGTGGCCCGGATGGAGGCCGAGGCGGCGTCCCCGGAGGGCGAGGTGCGGGCCGAGACCGACCGTGCGTTTCACGCCACGCTGTACCGCGGCCTCGGAAACCTGCTCCTGGGCGAGGTTCTGGAGGCGTTTTGGGACGCTTTCCACCGAGTCCGGACGGATCTCGTGGACGTACCACCGGATCCCGAGGTCACCTGCCGTCAGCACCGCGAGATCCTGGAGGCGGTACGCTCTGGCGACGCTCTCCGGGCTGAGCAGGCCATACGCGAGCACTTCGGTAATATTCGAACCCGTTTGGGCTCACCAGTCCCAACAGACGCCTCAAATCGCTCGTATGACCGGTAAACCCCTTGTATCGCTCTTGCGATCATGCCGTAAGGCGTAGAACCCTGTCCTGGAGCCATCGGCTCTCACGAGGCGGGCGATACGGGGCAGTTGGGGGCCCGAGACGGCCGCGGCGGGACAGGGACGGGGGTCCCGTTCGTGAAGCGATGTCGAGGGGGGCATCATGCAACCGGAAGGTCGCCTTTCCATGTCTTAGGAGAAGGTGGCCTGCCGCTGATGCGTTCGCGAGGGTCCACGGGCACCGGAGCGGACGGAACGACCTACGAACACGCGGGGGACCGCGTGCGGGGGGATGACTCATGACGTCGACGCCGACGGGCGCGCGGCAGAACGACCCGTCAGAGACGACCCAGCTCAGGGCGGTTTCGCACAGGACGGGTGGGTTCCGAAGAATCAAGAAGACCCTGCCGCGGTACGACTACGAGCACTACAGCCGGCTCGCGGGCCCGCTGACGCAGCCCGACCCGAGCAAGCCCTACAAGGTGAAGTACCGCTCGCTGCTCTCCCAGGAGCCGCACAAGATACGGGCCGCGCTGATGCTGGGCGCGGCCCCGCTGCTCTCCCTGGTGCTGCTCGGCTGGCTGCTCCAGCCCGAGCACTGGACGGAGCGGGACTACGTCGCCAACGACTGGCTGCCGGTCCTCGACGTCGTCATGCTCATATCGATCGGCCTGATCGAGTTCTTCCGCTGCATGAACGTGCTCTCCAACGCGCACGCCACGCTCGTCGCCCGCGACCCGATACCCGTGGTGCCCGAGACGGGCACCAGAGTCGCCTTCCTCACCTCGTTCGTGCCCGGCAAGGAGCCGATCGAGATGGTGACGAAGACGCTGGAGGCCGCGGTCAGGATCCGGCACCGCGGTCTGATGCACGTATGGCTCCTCGACGAGGGTGACGACCCGGAGGTCAAGGAGGTCTGCCGACGCCTCGGCGTGCACCACTTCTCCCGCAAGGGCGTCGCGAAGTGGAACATGGCGAAGGGCCCGCACCGCGCCAAGACCAAGCACGGCAACTACAACGCCTGGCTCGACGCCCACGGCGACGACTACGACTACTTCGCCTCGGTCGACACCGACCACGTCCCGATGCCGAACTACCTGGAGCGGATGCTCGGCTTCTTCCGGGACGAGAACGTCGGCTTTGTCATCGGCCCGCAGGTCTACGGCAACTACGACAACTTCGTCACCAAGGCCGCCGAGTCGCAGCAGTTCCTCTTCCACGCGCTGATCCAGCGCGCGGGCAACGCGTACGGCGCCCCGATGTTCGTCGGCACCTCCAACGCGGTGCGCATCAAGGCCCTGAAGCAGATCGGCGGCCTGTACGACTCGATCACCGAGGACATGGCGACCGGGTTCGAGATCCACCGGGCGACCAACCCGGCGACCGGCAAGAAGTGGAAGTCGGTCTACACCCCGGACGTGCTCGCGGTCGGCGAGGGCCCCAACGCCTGGACGGACTTCTTCACCCAGCAGCTCCGCTGGTCCCGCGGAACGTACGAGACGATCCTCAAGCAGTTCTGGAAGGCACCGTTCTCGCTGCCCCCTGGCCGTCTCTTCAACTACACGATGATGGTCATCTTCTACCCGATGTCCGCCATGAACTGGATCCTCGCGGCGCTGAGCTGTGCGCTGTTCCTGGGTCTGGGCGCGTCCGGCGTGAACATCGACCCGACCATCTGGCTGATGCTGTACGGCAACGCCTCTGCGCTGCAGATCGGCCTGTACATCTGGAACCGCAGGCACAACGTCTCCCCGCACGAGCCCGAGGGCTCCGGCGGTGTGGCGGGCATGGTGATGTCGGCGCTCTCCGCGCCGGTCTACGCACGCTCCCTGATGGACGCGGCCCTGCGCCGCAAGAGCAAGTTCGTGGTGACCCCCAAGGGCGACTCGGCGAGCCCCGACACCCTGTTCGGGACCTTCCGGATCCACCTGTTCTTCATCCTGGTCTTCGGCGCCTCGATGGCCGCCTCCTTCGTGTACGGGCACTCCCACCCCGCGATGATCACCTGGGCCACGTTCGCCCTGCTGATCACGGCCGCGCCGATCTTCGCGTGGCGCTGGGGCATGCGGCAGGACAAGAAGAAGCCTCCGCCGCCCGCGCCGGACGCGAACGTCCCGCACCAGCGGGACGCCACGGCGCCGCTGCCGCACGCCGGCCCGCCCGCGCCGCACGGTGCGCCGCACGCCTCGCAGCAGAAGCCCAGCTGGGCCGCGCCCGACCAGACCATGCAGATTTCCCTTGGGGGACGTAAGAAATGAAAGACCGTTCCAGCCGCCGTCGCGCCCGCCGCATCGCGATAGGCGCGGCGGTCGTCCTCGCGCTGGCGGGGATGAACGGCCCGTGGCTGTGGCGCGTGGGCTCCGAGAAGTACCACGACTACAAGATCAACAAGTCGGAGTACAAGGCGGACAACGGCCACTGGGAGGTCGTCGACTTCCCGGAGGAGTACCGCCAGAACACCATCCACGCGGCACTTCTGCACACGGGCAAGGTCCTCCTGGTCGCCGGGTCCGGCAACAACCAGAAGAACTTCGACAAGAAGAAGTTCGACACCCGGCTGTGGGACCCGGTCAAGAACACCATCAAGAAGATCCCGACGCCCACCGACCTGTTCTGCACGGGCCACACCCAGCTGGGCAACGGCAACCTGCTGATCGCGGGCGGCACGCAGCGCTACGAGAAGCTGAAGGGCGACATCACCAAGGCCGGCGGCCTGATGGTCGTCCACAACGAGGACCCCGACGAGCCGAAGACGATCCCCGCGGGGACGAAGTTCACCGGCAAGAAGAACGGCAAGACGTTCGTCTCCCAGGACAACATCCTGGTCGAGAAGGCGAAGAAGGTCTTCGACAAGCAGACCGGCGCGTTCGTGCGCACGGAGCCGGGCCTCGGCCGGGTCTACGTGGAGGCGCAGAAGAGCGGGGCGGAGCACGAGACGGGAACCCAGGACAACTACCGCATCCAGGGCCTGAAGGGCGCCGACACCCGCAACGTCTACGGCATGGCGGAGAAGCTCGCCCTGGACAAGAAGGACTTCCAGGGGATCAAGGACACCTTCGAGTTCGACCCGGTCGCCGAGCGGTACATCAAGGTCGACCCGATGAACGAGGCGCGCTGGTACCCCACGCTGACCACGCTCACCGACGGCAAGATCCTCTCTACCTCGGGCCTCGACGAGATCGGCCAGCTGGTCCCGGGCAAGAACGAGGTGTACGACCCGAAGACCAAGAAGTGGACGTACACCAAGGGCATCCGCCAGTTCCCGACCTACCCGGCGATCTTCCAGATGGCCGACGGCAAGCTGTTCTACTCCGGTTCCAACGCGGGGTACGGCCCGGACGACGTCGGCCGCAAGCCCGGCGTCTGGGACCTGGAGACCAACAAGTGGCGGGGCATCCCCGGCCTGAGCGACCCGAAGCTGATGGAGACGTCCGGCACGGTCGAGCTGCCGCCCGCCCAGGACCAGAAGTACATGGTGGTCGGCGGCGGCGGTGTCGGCGAGTCCAAGGAGTCCAGCGAGAAGACACGGATCGTCGACCTCAAGGCGGACGACCCGAAGTTCGTCGACGGGCCCTCCCTGGAGAAGGGCACGCGCTACCCGCAGATCTCGACGCTGCCCGACGACACGGTGCTGATCTCCGGCGGCTCCGAGGACTACCGCGGGCGCGGCGACTCCAACATCCACCAGGCGCGGATCTACGACGCGAAGACCGGTGAGATGAAGCGGGTGGCCGACCCCGAGGTGGGGCGCAACTACCACTCCGGTTCGATCCTGCTGCCCGACGGCCGCGTGATGTTCTTCGGCTCCGACTCGCTCTACGCCGACAAGGCCAACACGAAGCCGGGCGTGTTCGAGCAGCGCATCGAGATCTACACACCGCCGTACCTGTACCACGGGTCGCAGCCGTCGCTCGGCAAGGGCCCCGAGACGATCAGGCGGGGCGGGTCGGGGACGTTCCCCACGAAGCACGCCTCGTCCATCAAGACGGCCCGCCTCATCAAGCCGAGCGCGTCGACGCACGTCACGGACATCGACCAGACGTCGATCGCGCTCGGCCTGAAGAAGTCCGCGGGCGACGTCACGGTGACGGTCCCGAAGAACCGCAGCATGGTCGAGTCCGGCTGGTACATGCTGTTCGTGACGGACGACCAGGGCACCCCCAGCAAAGCGCAGTGGGTCCACGTGCCGTGACCCAGGGGCGCGGGGAACTGCGCGAGCAACCACAACAAAGCCGCAGTCGCGTCTGCTGAGTCACTGAGCAGACGCGACTGCGGCTTTTCGTGGGCTGAGCGCGCAGTTCCCCGCGCCCCTTAAGGGGCGTTCCTCGCGAGGCCCAACGCGTATTCGGGCCACCACTCGCCGGCCTTGGGACCGCCGCGGCACGTGCCGTCGGACTCACCGGGCCGCTTGACCCAGAGGTACGCGTCGACGAGGGGATCACGCGTCTTCGTCGTGGGCGTCTCGCCGAGCGCCCGGCCGGGCGGGTTGCACCAGGGGTCCTTGCCCTTGGTGTACGGCCCGTTGCCGTTGCGCGCCGTGTCGATGACGAACGGTTTGTTGCCGATCTTCGCCGACAGCTTCTTGCCGAACTCCGTGCTGACCTCGGTGGTCTGGAAGTTGGAGACGTTCACCGAGAAGCCGTCGGCCTGCTCGACGCCCGACCACTTCAGGGGCTCCCAGAGCGAGTCGGGGTTCTTCCAGCCCGCGTTGCCCGCGTCCAGGTACACCTTCGTGTTCTTCAGGGACTTGAGCTTGCCGATGGCGCCCTTGAGGAGGTCGTACCGCTCCTCGTGGAACTGCTCCGGCGTGCAGTTGTCGACCATGTGGAGGACCGCGTCGGGCTCCAGGATCACCGTGGCGTGGCGGTCGCCGATGCCCTTGGCGACCTGGTCGACGAACGCGCGGTACGCGTTGCCGTCGGCCGCGCCGCCGCCCGAGTACTGGCCGCAGTCGCGGTGCGGGATGTTGTAGAGGACGAGCAGCGCGTCCCGGTCGGCCTTCTCCGCCGCCTCGGTGAACCCGCGCGCCTGGTCCTCCGCGTTCTCCGGGACGATCCACTCGGCGACCGGCTGCTCGGCGATCTTCCGGATCTGCGCGGCCTCGTCCTTCTTGCCGTCCTCGGCGTACGAGGCGACCTGCTTGGCCGCGTTCCCGTCCGGGTTGACCCAGTACGGGTCCTTGCCCTTGGGCTGCTGCTTGACCGGCGGACTCGACGTGTCGTCCTCCGAGTCACCGCCGGAGGAGCACCCGGCGAGGACGATCGCGGCCCCCGCGAGCGCCGCTCCCGTCCGCATCCCCCTGGCCGCGAAACCGTGCCCGCGACCGGTGCCTTTGCGGTACATCCACTCCCCCTCGGGTGCACTGTCCGTTTCCCAATCCTGACACACGTCTTCCCTGCCCACGAGGTCCGCCCGGCCCGCGCAGAGAGCTGTAGGAGAGCTGTTACAGCCTGCCCCATATGGGTAGTCGCAGTCTGCGGGGAGGGGAGGTACATGAGGACATGCGGGACCGCGACAGCGAACTGCGGCTTGCGGACGTCCTGGTGCGTACCGCGGACACCCTGACCGAGGACTTCGACCTCGAGCGCTATCTGGAGTGGCTCGCGGACCGTTGTGCGGAGCTGGTCGGCGCCCGGGGCGTCGGCGTGATGTACACCGGCGGGGACGACGCGGTCCGCATCGTCCCCTGCGGACGCCAACGGGCGGCGGTGCGGGGGCTGCTGGAGATCCAGTACCGCGGCGGCCCGTGCGTGGAGAGCTTCGCCACCGGGCAGCCGGTGCCGCCGACGCCGATCTGCCCCGACGGCGCCGGGGCCCGCTGGCCGCACTTCGCCGAGCGGGCGAGCGCGTACGGCGTCGAGGAGACGTACGCGGTGCCGATCCGGCGGGGCGGCACGGTACTCGGCGTGCTCAACGTCTTCGTGGCGGCGGCCGACTTCGAGGCGGCGGCCGGCGAGGAGGGCGAACCGGGCGGACCCGAGGACGGGGTGCCGTCCGAACTAGGGCTGCGGATCGCGCAGACTCTGGCCGATGCCGCGGCCACGGGCCTCCACAACCATCGCACCCACTCCGCGTACCGCGTGCTCTCGGAACAGCTTCAGACGGCGCTGGACAGCCGTATTCACGTGGAACAAGCCAAAGGTGTGCTCGCCGAGCGCTGGCACACCGGCATGGACGAGGCATTCGAGGTGCTGCGGGGTTACGCACGCAGAGAACAGCAGGTCATCGACCATGTGGCCACCCAGGTGATCAGGGGGAAGATCGACGAGAAAGAGCTCCGCCGGGGTAGGTCCGCACCTTCCTGACGCAGGCCGCCCCACCTGCGGCGATCACGGAATGAGAGTGAAGCGCGACTTGGCGTCATTCTGTCGCCGTCGCCTCTAGGCCCCCGAGCTCATTCGTTCTAAAGTCGACTGCACGGCCCAAGCCCCCGGCCTAGTCGACCGTTCCGCAATTCGGAATGGTCCCCGTACCTCCCGCGCCGGCGCCGGGTTTCTCCCGCAGCTCGTGCGCGCGCGGTCGAGGACCAGCCCGGTCGGCGGCTCCGGGGGGAGCGGGCCGCCGACCGGGCCGGGTACGGGATGCGTGCACGGGCCACCCGTGGCTACGAGCCGCTCACGCCGGTGAGATAGGCGGAGACGATCACGTTCGCGGTGTAGGTGCGCGCGTTCTTGTCGAAGGTGCCGCCGCAGGTGATGAGGCGCAGCTCCGCGCGGCCGTCCTCGTGCGGGCCGTACGCCGCCTTCGCGTCGAAGCGTTCCCGGGTGACGACCTGGACGTCCTCCACCGTGAACTCGGCGGTCCTGCCGTCGGTGCGGGCGACCTCGACCTTCTCGCCGGGGCGCAGGGTGCTGAGGTCGTAGAAGACGGCGCGCTCGGTCTCCGTGTCGACGTGGCCGACGAAGAGGGCGGCGCCGGGGGCGCCGGGGCGGGTGCCGCCGCCGTACCAGCCGACGGTGCCGGACTCCGCGAAGGGCGGCGGGTCGATCGCGCCGTCGCCGTCCAGGCCGCGGGCCGTCACGGGGGCCCGTACCTTCAGCGCGGGCACGTCGACGCGCTCGGGCCGCGCGGGCGGCAACGGGTCGTGCGCGGGCGGCAGTTCGATGCCGAGGGGTCGGCCGACGGCGGCCACGTCGCCCGTGGCGGGTGCGGAGAGGCCGCCGCGCAGGCCCGTGATGTCGCTGCCCCAGAGGCAGAGGCCGACCAGGAGGACCGCCCAGGCGACTCCGGTCAGGAGCCGTCCCCGGCCGGTGGCGCGTCCGGTGCCGGACATGGTGCCGTTCCGCCCGTCACTCGGAGCGGCGCCGGCGGACGCTGCGGAGGGCCACCGCGACGGCGGCGACCCCCGCGAGGATCAGGCCGATCACGGCGTGCCGGGTGCCGGGTCCCGCTTCGGCGGCCTCCGCGCTCGCGCCGGTGGTCAGCTGCGCGGTGCCGCCGCCACCGGCCCGCACCGGGGAGACGGGTTCGGGGTTGTGCCGCTCGATCCGGACGGTGCCGACGCCCTGGTGCGGGTGGCCGTCGCAGGTGACCGTGACGTCGTGCGTACCGGAGACGCCGTGCTTGATCCTGGCGCTGCCGTTGAGCGCGTACTTGTCGCCGTCCCGGCCGGTGAGCTCGGCGTCCCCCTCGAAGGCCCCGGATCCCGCGGTGCCTGTGGTGCCGCTGCAGCCCGTCACGCTCACCTCCACGGTGGCGCCGGGCGCGGTGCTCGCGGGGGTGACGGTGGCCCGTACGGACCCGTTCTCGTGGGCCTGGGCCGCGCCCGCGGGGAGGGCGGCCGCCAGGATGACGGCCACTCCCGCCCCACGGACGGCAAGGGAACATATACGCATCGTGATGAACCTCCACCTACGAGGTTCACCCGCGCGGGGCGACTCCGCATCCCGATGCGCGGCAAACGGGCGGATCAGATCCGTTCGACCAGGTCAGCGATGGAGTCGACGACGTTCGACGGGCGGAACGGGTGCCGGTCGATGTCCGCACGGGACGTCAGGCCGGTCAGCACCAGGAACGTCTCCATGCCCGCTTCCAGGCCCGCGAGGACGTCCGTGTCCATGCGGTCGCCGATCATCGCGCTGGTCTCCGAGTGCGCGCCGATCGCGTTCAGGCCGGTCCGCATCATCAGCGGGTTGGGCTTGCCCGCGAAGTACGGGTTCTTGCCGGTCGCCTTGGTGATCAGCGCGGCGACGGCTCCGGTGGCGGGCAGCGGGCCCTCGGTGGAGGGGCCGGTCTCGTCGGGGTTGGTGCAGATGAAGCGGGCGCCGCCGTTGATGAGGCGGACGGCCTTGGTCATGGCCTCGAAGGAATACGTGCGGGTCTCGCCGAGGACCACGTAGTCGGGGTCGTGGTCGGTGAGGACGTACCCGATGTCGTGCAGGGCGGTGGTCAGGCCGGCCTCCCCGATGACGTACGCGGTGCCGCCGGGGCGCTGGTCGTCGAGGAACTTGGCGGTGGCGAGCGCGGACGTCCAGATGTTCTCGACGGGCACTTGGAGGCCCATGCGGGTCAGCCGGGCCTGGAGGTCGCGCGCGGTGTAGATGGAGTTGTTCGTCAGGACGAGGAACGGCTTGCCCGACTCGCGCAGCTTCTTGATGAAGGCGTCGGCGCCGGGGATCGGCACTCCCTCGTGGATGAGCACGCCGTCCATGTCGGTGAGCCACGATTCGATGGGCTTGCGCTCTGCCATGCGGTGCACTCCTGCGGTGTACGGGGTGGCTGGGGCGCCGGGACAGCGCTGTGCCGACGCCCACAGCCTAATCAAGCCGCACTGATCTTGACCCCGTCGATCGTCCAGTACCAGTTGTCGCCCCCGCTGTAACGGAAACGAACCTGTGCTTTCCGGGCACCCGCGGGGACTTTGAGCGCGATGTTCTCGACGACGGAGGGCGTGTCCGCCGTGTACGTCCGCACGGCGACCGGGGCGCCACCGTCGTAGGAGACGAGCACCTCGCCCTTCTGCGGGGCCTCGTGGCGGTAGTACGTCGTGTACGTGAGCGTCGCCGCGCCCCCGCCCCGGACGTCGTGGCCGCGGCCTTGGCGGTGGCGGCGAGGGGCCCTGCGGCGAGGGCGGCGACGGCGGTGGAGACGAGCAGCGAGCGGCGGGTGATTCCGGTACCTGACGACACGTGGTCCTCCGGAGAGCGTGGTGGTGGGGCGGCGCGCGCGGTGGTGCGACGGTGAGCGGTCAGCTGCCGGTCGCCGACTTCCAGTCCTCCACGTACGACGGGAGGTTCTCGGAGACGTCCGCCCAGTCCGGCTCGAAGATCTCCACGCCATCGATGATCTTGGCGAGGGCGATGGCGTTGGCGTCGGTGGCCTTGATGTCCTTGCGGGCGGGGAACCCGCCGCCGACCTCGCTGACCTGCCGCTGTGCCTCCTGGCCGAGCAGGAAGTCGAGGAACTTCTTGGCGTTGGCGCTGTGCGGGGCCTTGCTGACGAGCCCGGCGGCGTAGGGCAGCGCGAAGGTGGTGGGCCTGTCCGGGCTCTTGGCGGTCGCCGGGAACCAGATGCCGAGGTTCGGCATGTCCTTGGACTGCGCGTAGTTCATCTGGACGTCGCCGTTGGCGGCGAGCAGCTCGCCCTTGTCGACCTTGGGCGCCAGCTTGCCGGTGGAGGCGGAAGGACCGACGTTGTTGCTCTGCAGCTTCTTCAGGTACGCCATCGCCGGCTCCTTGCCGCCGAAGTCGTGCATCGCCTTGATGAGCACGGCGGTGCCGTCGCCCGCGACGCCTGGCGTGGAGTACTGCACCTTGTTCTTGTACGAGCTGTCGGTGAGGTCCTCCCAGGTCTTGGGCGCCTTGCCCCCGCTCAGTTCCTTCTTGTTGTAGATGAACCCGAAGTAGTTGTTGACGACCGAGGTCCACTTGCCGTCGGCGTCCTTGCCGGCCCCGTCGACCTGGTCCGAACCCTTGGGCTCGTACGTCTGCAACAACCCTCGCTCGTCGGCCTGCTGGATGAACGGCGGCAGGGTGACGAGGACGTCGGCCTGCGTGTTGGACTCCTCGCGGACGGCGCGCTGCACCATCTCCCCGGAGCCGCCCTCCACGTAGTTGACCTTGATGCCGGTCTTCCTCTCGAAGTCCTTGAAGACCCGGTCGTACCAGCCGTCGCCGTTCTCGCCCTTGAGGCCGTCGGCGCTGTAGACGGTGACGACCTTGTCGTCGGAGGCGGCGGAGCCGCCGCCGCACGCGGTGAGGGATCCGGCGAGGACGAGGCTGCCGGTGACGGCGGCGACCGTGCGCAGGTGCGGGGCGCGGGTAAGGCGGGACATGGCGTTGTGTACTCCTTGGAGAACCGGGGGACGGGGCGGGTTCGGCGAGTTCAGCGGTAGGAGGCGCGGGTCCGGATGCGGGAGACGGCCAGGAGGACGAGGAGTGTGGCCGCCATCAGGACCACCGCGACGGCGGCGCCGGTGAAGGTGGAGCCACGGTCGGTGGCGGCGTAGATCCGCACGGGCAGCGGCATCCAGTCCGGCGGGTAAAGCATCATCGTGGCGCTCAACTCCCCCATGGACAGCGCGAAGCAGAGCCCCGCCGCCGCGTTCAGGGACGGCAGCAGGAGGGGCAGTTTCACCTTCCACAGGACGTACGAGGGCCGGGCGCCGAGCGACGCGGCGGCCTGTTCGTACGCCGGGTCGAGGCGCGCGACGGCGGCCGAGACCGACTGGTGGGCGAAGGCCGTGACGAGGAGGGCGTGGGCGAGGATCACGATCCACCGCGTGCCGTTGAGGATCATCGGCGGCTTGGAGAACGCGACGAGGACGGCGAGCCCGACGACCACGGACGGCACGGCGACGGGCAGCACGAACAGGGCGTCCACGAACCTCTTGCCGCCCCGCTTCAGGGAGGCGGCGGCGAGCGCGGCCCAGGATCCCACGGCGAGCGCGAGCAGGCTGGCGGCGACGGCGGTGACCAGGCTGGTGGTGAGGGCCCGCAGTGACTCGCCGCGCGTCGCCGACGCGTAGTGCTCGCCGGTGAACCCGGACGGGAAGGCGCCGGACCAGTGCTCGGAGAACGACGCCACGAGGATCACGAGCAGGGGCAGCGCGAACAGCGGGAGGAACAGGACGAAGAAGAGTGCCCAGGTGGCCCACTTCCCCTTGCGGCTATGCACCAACACGACGGCTCACCACCCGGTACAGGCCGTAGAGGCCCACGGAAATCGCGATGTTGACGACGGCGACGACGCAGGCCGCCGGGTAGTCCGACTCGAGGATCGCCTTGCTGTACACGAGCATCGGGAGCGTCGTGACGCCTTTCGCCCCCGTGAAGAGGACGATCCCGAACTCGTTCAGGCACATGACGAGGACGAGGCTGCCGCCGGCGGCGAGCGCGGGCAGCGCCTCGGGCAGGATGACGCGGCGCACGATGCGGCCGGGCCGGGCACCGAGACTGGAGGCGACCTCGATCTGCGCGGTGTCGATCTGTGAGAACGCGGCGAGCAGGGGCCGCATCACGAAGGACGTGAAGTACGTGATCTCCGCGAGCAGCACGCCCCACGGCGTGGTCAGGAACTGGAACGGCCCCTCGGCGGCGCCGGTCGCGTCCGTCCACACGCCGTTGGCCATGCCCTTCGTCCCGTAGACGAAGAGGAGGGCGAGCGTGATCAGGAAGGACGGGAAGGAGAGGAAGACGTCGATGAACCTGGCGACGGCCTTCCCGCCGGGGAACGGCACGAAGGCGATGACCAGCGCGAGCGCGAACCCGAGCACGAGACACCCGACGGTGGCCCCGGCCGCCAGCCACACGGTGGTCCCGAGCGCCTCCCGGAACGCCTCGGAGACGAAGACGTCGGAGTAGGGCTGGAGGGAGGTCCCGCCGGTGTCGGGCCGCACGGACTCCTTGACGACGAGGAAGAGCGGGTAGAGGAAGAAGAGGGCGAGGAGGGCGACGGGGGGCAGGGCCCAGACGAAGGCGGGCAGCGTGCGGGACGTCGCACCCGCTGGGGGCGTCGCCGCCCCGGTGTTGGCCGCAACCGCTGTGGGCGTGCGTTCCGCCGGGGCGGAACGGGCGGGCACAGCCCCCGGTGCCGGGGCATTCGAACCGTGGCGCTCAGTGGGACTACTCATCGGTCACCCCTCCGGCAAGGAGCACCGCGTCCTCGGGCGCGAAGTGCAGGGTCACCGAGGACCCGGGAGCGGGCGGATCGCGGAGTTCCCGGAGGTCCGCCTTGACCCGCTCGCCCGCGACATCGACGTACAACCGATGCGTGGCGCCCCGCCATTGGACCTCGGTGACCCGCCCGGTGAGGGCGTTCGGCCCCTCCCCGAGGCCGACCAGGTGAGGCCGCACGCAGAGCGTGGCCGTCACCCCGGCGGCCACGCCCCCCGTGTCGACCTTCAGCTCGGCGTCGCCGAGGAACACCCCGTTCGCTCCCACGGTCACCCCGAGGAGGTTCGCGTTGCCGACGAACGACGCGGTGAACTCCGTACGCGGCGCCCGGTACAGCTCCTGGGGCGTCCCGCAGTCTCGAAGCCGTGCCCGGTCCATGACGGCGATGCGGTCGGCGAGGGTGAGCGCCTCGACCTGGTCGTGGGTGACGTACAGCATCGACACGTCCGGCAACTCGCGGTGCAGCCGGGCGAGTTCGCCCAGCATTCCCGACCGCAGCTGCGCGTCGAGCGCGGACAGCGGCTCGTCGAGCAGGAGGACGTCCGGCCGGATGGCGAGGGCCCGCGCGATGGCGACGCGCTGCTGCTGGCCGCCGGAGAGCTCGCGCGGGTACCGCTTGGCGTACGCGGCCATGCCGGTCGTGTCGAGCGCCTCGGCGACCCGCCCGGGGATCTCTCCCTTCGCCACCTTCTGCGCCTTCAGCCCGAAGGCCACGTTGTCCTCGACCCGCAGGTGCGGAAAGAGCGCGTACTGCTGGACGACCATGCCGATGCCCCGCCGGTGCGGCGGCAGGTCCGTGACGTCGCGCTCCCCGAGGAAGACCCGCCCGGACACGGGCCGTACGAACCCCGCGACGGCCCGCAGCGCGGTGGTCTTGCCGGAGCCGGAGGGCCCGAGCAGGGCCATGACCTCGCCGGGCTCCACGGTCAGGTCGAGGGAGTCGAGGACGGTGTTCCCGCCGTACGCGACGGAGACCCCGTCGAAGCGGATGCCGCTGCCCATCAGCCGACTTCCCGGAGCACGGCGGGCAGTTCGGCGACGGAGCCGAGCACGTGGGTCGCACCGGCCTCGCGCAGCGCGGCACCGTCGTGGGCGCCGGTGAGCACGCCCGCGACGACGGAGGCGCCGGAGCGTACGCCGCTGAGCATGTCGTAGGCCGTGTCGCCCGCGACGGCGACGTCCCGCACGCCGTCCACGGCGCCGGTCCGCAGGAAGGCGGCGAGCACCATGTCCGGGTAGGGGCGTCCGCGGCCGCCCGCGTCGGCGGGGCACAGGGTGAGGCCGACCAGGTTCCGCCACCCGAGCGCGTCGAGGATGGCGTCCTGGGTGACGCGGGCGAACCCGGTGGTGAGGACGACGGTGCGGCCGTCGTCCGCGAGCTCCTCGATGGCCTCGCGCGCCCCGGGGACGGGTGCGATGCGGCCGCCGTCGACGAGCATCCCGTACGCCTTCTCGAAGGCGACGTTCGCCTGCCGCGCGAGCTTCTCCTCGCCGAACAGGTGCCGGAAGACGGAGATCTTGGACTCGCCCATGGTGGCGCGGACGTACTCCAGTTTCGCGGCGTGGTCGGCCGAGTCGGGTTCGACGCCGAGTTCGCGCGCGGCGGCGGCGAAGGCCTGCTCGACGAGGCCTCCGTCGGCGACGGTGGTGCCGGCCATGTCGAGCACAACGAGCCCGATGCGGCTGCCGTCCGTGGTGTCCTTCAACTCTCTCACCATCCCAGTTCGTCGGCGGTCCGCTCGGCGATGGCGGGCGAGCAGGTCATGCCGCGCCCGCCGGGCCCGGTGACCAGCCACACGCCGTCGCGCACCTGCTGCCGGTGCACGACACGGCTCGTGTCGACGCACTGCGCGTACACCCCGGCCCAGCGCCGCCCGATCTTCGGCAGCGGGCGGCCGAGGAAGCCCTCGACGACCTCGGTGAGGTGGTCGTAGGGGTCCTCGACGGTGTCGAAGGCGAAGGGGTGCTCGTACTCGTGGGTGTCGCCGATGGTCAGGCCGCCGTCCTCGCGCTGCACCATGAGCAGCTGCATCTTGTGCGCGGCGGCGGTCGGCGTCTGCGCCTGCCCGGCGTTGAGCGCGTCGAGGGCGTCCGACCGGTACGCCGGGTAGTAGCGGAAGCTGTCCGCGTCGGCGACGGAGGTGGTGAGCCGCTCACCGAGGGGCTCGGTCTGCATCATCTGCAGCCGTACGCGACGCACGGGCAGGTCGGGCCCCGCGAGCTCCCGGACGAGTCCGCCGAGCCAGGCGCCGGTGGCGAGGACGACGACGTCGCCGCTGTGCACGTCGCCGTGGTCGTCGCGCACGGCGCTCTCGCCGACGACGTCGCGGACTTCGCGGCCGGGCAGGAAGGTGTAGCGGGGTGACGCCAACAGCGCTTCCCGAAGCCTCAGTTGGGCGGTGCGGGGCTCGACGGCCGCGTCCCGCTCGCACCACAGGGCGCCGCTGAACTCGCCGCGCAGGGCCGGGTTGAGGGCCCGCGCCTCGTCGGCGGTGAGCAGCTTGTACCCGCGGGCGGCCGCGTCCGGGCGGGCGAGGGCCGCCTCGGCGACGGCGTGCTCGCGGTCGTTGCGGACGAGGGTGAGGGAGCCGTTGGCCCGGAAGCCGAGGCCCGGGACGCGGGCGCCGATGCCCTCCCACAGTTCGCGGGCGCGCAGGGCGGTGTCGAGCTCTTCGCCACCCGCCCGGCCGCTCACCCATATCTGCCCGAAGTTGCGCAGCGACGCGCCCCGGGCCTCGCTCTCCCGCTCGATCTGTACGACCTCGTGGCCGCGGTCCAGTGCGTGCCAGGCGTGCATGGTTCCCACCACGCCGGCTCCTACGACGATGACTCTCACGGCGGCAACGCTGCTGGGGATCGGTGACCCGGGCGGGGCGGGCCGGCAACGGGACGGTGAACGCCCACCCAAGCTTGGACTAGACCCGTTATGCATCCGTGACAATATGAGCGTTGTGCTCGGTGTGTGGAGGGTTCAGCCGAGGCGGGTGGTGAAGGAGAACCGGTCCCCGCGGTAGAGGGTGCGTACGCGTTCGAGCGGCCGGCTCTCCGTGTCCCGGGAGAGCCGGTGGATCAGCAGCATGGGGAGCGCGGGCGGAGTCCCGATGAGAAGAGCCTCACGGGGGGTCGCGAGGACCGTTTCGATCCTCTCGTCGGCGTCGCCGAAGGAGATGCCGAGGCGGTCGCGCAGGTACGCGTAGAAGGAGGAGTCCGGTTCGAAGTCGACGTCGAGGCGGGGTACGCGGGCGACGGCGACGTAGGTGCTCTCCAGGCCGACCCGCTCGTCGTCGGCGAGCAGCACGCGCTCCATGTGCCAGACGGGCTCGCCGGGTTCGGCGCCGATCTCGGCGGCGAGGGGGGCGGGGCAGGGGAAACGGTCGAGGGAGATGAGATGACGTCCGGGCGTACGCCCTTGCCTCCGCACGCCTTCCGTGTAGCTCGCGAGCGACAGCGGCTGCTCCAGCTTGGGGCCCGCCACGACGGTGCCGCGCCCCTGCCTGCGGAGCCGCCCCTCCAGGAGCAGTTCGCGCAACGCCTGCCGCACGGTCTCCCGCGCCACTTCGTACCGCTCGGCGAGATCGCGCTCCGTGGGCAGCGGCTGCCCGTCCCCCAACTCCTCGACGAGCCCCGCGATCCTGGCCTTCACGGCGTAGTACTTCGGGATGCGCCCGTGCTCCGGAATGCCGGAGCGGATGGGCGCGCCGGGCAGTTGCGTGAGCAGGTGGGCGGGGGGGTCGGGGGTGAAGTTCTCCACCCGGGGATGTTCGCAGACGTACGTGAACGGGTGGGTGAACGCGGGGTGGCGGGGGGAGTTGGGGGCGGGGAAGTTGGGGCGTGGGGAAGTCGGGGGCGCCGGGGCGACGCACGCACCTCGGCTCAGCGCCTGCCGGCGCGCAGGCGCCGTGCCCCCACGGCGAGGGCGCCGAGGCCGAGGAGGGCGGCGCCCGCGGTGATGCCCATGCCCAGCGGGGTACCGGTCCCCGTCTCGGCGAGCTCCTGGAGCCGCCCGGCGGAGGGGGCCGCCGAGGGGACGACCGTGCCTTCGGGGGTGATGTCGAAGGGGTAGTCGTTGGAGGCGCCGACCCAGTCGCCGTCGTCGTCCCTGCGCTGGACGAGCGCGGCGGACGCCACTACGTGGTTGGTCCCGGCGTCGGGGGCGAAGGAGAGGCGGACCTTGACGGTGACGGTACGGCCGGGCCCGACGGTGAACCCGGGAAACCCGTCGCCGTCGCCGAAAACGCCGATGTTCTCCCCTACCCCGGTCTTCTGGAAGCGCACGTCCCGCTGCCGCGTCCCGTCGCCGAACTCCACCCGCACGTGCCGGGGCCTCAACGTCCGCTCGCGGTCGACGAGGACGAGGATGGGGTGGATGTTCCCGCACGTCTCGTCGGTGGAATTGGTGAGGTCGAGCGTCCACTCCCGCGGCTCGCCGTCGGGCTCGTAGGCGCCGGGCCCCGGATGGATGCGGGTCACGAGGGGGAACGCGACGGCGTCCGCGGAGGTGCAGGTGGGGTGGTCGGCGGCGCGGGGGACGGCTGCCCCGCCGCTGCCCCTCGCCCCACCCTCGGCGGCCACGTCGGGCACCGCGGCAGCGGCGGCGGACGCCAGGGCGACGACCGTGGCGGTGACGACGGGGACGAAGGAATCGCGGAAGCGCATGCGGGACCTTTGCTGAGCGGGTGCCGGAGCGGGGCGGAAGGCTGGTTGCCGTGGGCTGAGACCCTGTCACGCCGCCCCGCCCTGACCGCCCCGCCACCGCCCGATAGGCCCGATCGGCCCGCCGGAGTCCCCTCAATCAGGCGAGATGCCCCGCTCAGCCGGTTGCGCCGGGCCCCGGCCACCGCGGCGGGCGGGGAACGCCACGTCCGCGCGGCCGAACACGGGCGCGAGGACGAGCTGGGCCGCGCCCTCCGCCACCGCCCGCTCCCCTCCCGGGGCGAGACTCACCGGTACCGGAACGGGGACCGCCCCGCCCCCGCCCCCGCGCCGGACGCGTTCGGCGACGACCGCCCCCACCCCACGTACGAAGAGATCCTCCGCCGCGAACACCGTCCGCCCCCCGAGCAGCACACGGTCGATGTCGAGCAGCCCGACGAGGTTGCCCGCAGCCGTGCCGAGCACCCGCGCCGCCTCCGCGAACTCGCCCCGCGCGACCGCGGCGAGGCAGAGCGCCTCGACGCACCCCCGGTCCCCGCACTCGCAGCGCGGCCCGTCCAACTGCAGCACCTGGTGCCCGAATTCCCCCGCTCCGGTACGCGCCCCACGGTGGACGACCCCGCCGAGCACGAGACCGGCACCGAGCCCCGTACCCAGATGGACGTAAGCGAAGGAGTCCGCGGCCCCCGCGAGAGCGAGGCCGAGCGCCGCGGCGTTCGTGTCCTTGTCGACCGTGACCGGCAGCCCGAGTCGTTCCGACAGCGCGTCCCGCAACGGGAACCCGTCCCACTCCGGGAACCCGGTGACCCGGTGCAGCACCCCCTCCGCGTGGTCGAGCGGCCCGGGCAGCGCGACCCCGACCCCGGAAACCGCAACCACACCCCCGTCCCCACCGGCGTCCAGCAGCTCCCGCACCTCCCCCGCCGCCACCTCCACCACCGCCCGCGCCCCCGCGCCAAAGGCGAGCGGGGCGCGGCGTTCGGCGACGACCGTGCCGGTCAGGTCGACGAGGACGGCCGTCAGCTCGTCCCGGTCCAGGTGGAGGCCGACCGCGTGACCCGCGCCGGGCACGAGGCGCAGCACCGTGCGGGGCTTGCCGCCCGTCGACGCCCGGCGCCCCGCCTCCGCCGCGAGGCCCTCCGCCCGCAGCCGCGCCGTGATCTTGCTGACCGCCTGCGGCGTGAGCCCCGTGCGCTCGGCGAGCTCCAGACGGCTGATGCCCGTCTCGCCCGCGGCGCGCAGCAGATCGAGCACGAGCGCCGCGTTGTGCCCGCGCAGCGCCGGCAGGTTCACGCCGGAGTTCTCCCTGCGAATGTTTTCGCTGTGCACGTACGACTTCACGCCCCCATTGTCCCGTCCGCTTGCACTTTGGCAACACCGTTGCTTAAGTGGAGAGCATGACTGGTACAGGCTCCACGCGCCCCTCCCCGGGCTCCCCGCTCCGCGTCGGCCTCGTCGGATACGGCCTCGCGGGCTCCGTCTTCCACGCCCCGCTGATCGCCGCCACCGAGGGCCTCGTCCTCGACACGGTCGTGACGTCGAACCCCGAGCGGCAGGCACAGGCCCGCGCCGAGTTTGGCGACGACCTGCGCTGCGCGGCCTCCGCCGACGAGCTGTGGGGCCGGGCGGACGAGCTCGACCTGATCGTCATCGCCTCCCCCAACAAGACCCACGTCTCCCTCGCGACCGCCGCCCTCAAGGCCGGCCTGCCCGCCGTCGTGGACAAGCCGATCGCCGGCACGGCCGCCGAGGCGCGCGAGCTCGCCGCCCTCGCCGACGAGCGCGGACTGCTCCTCTCCGTCTTCCAGAACCGCCGCTGGGACAACGACTTCCGTACGCTGCGCAAGCTGCTCGACGACGGTGAGCTCGGCGACGTGTGGCGCTTCGAGTCCCGCTTCGAGCGGTGGCGGCCGCGGCCGAAGGGCGGCTGGCGCGAGTCCGGCGACCCGGAGGAGATCGGCGGCCTCCTCTACGACCTGGGGAGCCACGTCGTGGACCAGGCCCTCGTCCTGTTCGGCCCCGCGGTGAGCGTGTACGCCGAGTCGGACGTCCGCCGCCCCGGCGCGGAGGCCGACGACGACACGTTCATCGCCGTCACCCACGCGAACGGCGTCCGCTCGCACCTGTACGTCAGCGCGACGACGGCCCAGCTCGGCCCGCGCTTCCGCGTCCTCGGCTCCGAGGCGGGCTACGTGAAGTACGGCCTCGACCCGCAGGAGGCCGCCCTGCGCGACGGCAAGCGACCGGCCACCGGGACCCCGTGGGGCGTGGAGGCGGAGTCGATGTGGGGCCGGGTCGGCTCCGGCGAGTCCCCGCTGACCGGCGGCGGCCGCCCCACGCCGACCCTGCCGGGCGACTACCCCGCGTACTACGCGGCGGTGGCCGCGGCTCTGCGCGGCGAGGGCGGGAACCCCGTCTCCGCGCACGAGGCGACCGCGGCCCTCGACGTCCTGGAAGCGGCGCGCCGCTCGGCCCGCGACGGTGTGACGGTGACGCTGTGAGCACTCCTCCCGCTCCCGCGAACGCCCCCTCCATCGACGAGCTGGAGGCCCAGGAACGCCGCTTGGTCCTGCCCCACTTCACGTACGACGACGCGTGGGCCCTCGGCACGCGCCTCGTGGAGTTGGCCCGCGAGCGCGACGCCCCCGTCGCGATCGACATCCACCGCGGCGGCCAGCAGCTCTTCCACGCGGCACTTCCCGGCTCGACCCCGGACAACGACGCCTGGATCACCCGCAAACGCCGCGTCGTGGAACGCTACGGCTGCTCCTCCCTCCTGGTCGGCTCCCGCTTCCGTGCCAAGGGCACGACCTTCGAGGACGCCTCCCGCCTCGACCCCGACGCGTACGCGGCCCACGGCGGCGCGTTCCCCCTCGCGGTCGAGGGCGCGGGGGTGATCGGCGCGGTGGTGGTGTCGGGACTGCCGCAGGTGAAGGACCATGCGTTGGTGGTGGAGGCACTGGAGGGGTTTCTCGCAACCTGAACGGCCATTAGTTCAGCGCATCGAGTGAACTAAACCACCGGAACGACTGAAAGCGGCCCTATGGATTTCTCTACTGCCTCCATAGGGTCCTTAATTCCGTAGCATGCAGCTGCCCGCATTCGTGGATCTACGCCCCATCGGCCGCTGCAATCTCAGCTGCCCCTTCTGTTTCGGACCGCGTCACGAGGTCCCTTCCATGTCATGGGACACAGCTCGGAACGTGGTCGACGTCCTGCGGGACGGCGGGGTGCAGGGTGTCGTCATCTCCGGTGGTGAACCGACTCTGCTCCCCTACCTTCCCGACCTCGTAGGGGCGTTGCGCAAGCCCTTCGACGACGGGCGGCCCACCCCCCGCGTCGTCCTCAGCACCAACGGCCTCGCACCCCAGAAGGCCATGGACCGCGTTCTGCCCCACCTCTCCTGGATCGCCCTGCCCCTGGAGTCCGCGAATCCAAAGGAGCACGGTCTCCTCCGCAGCGGCAGCCCCGCGCCGCACCGCGACCGGGTACTCCACCTGCTCGGTGAGGTGCGCACGAACCACGAGCACGTCCGGGTGAAGCTGGGCACCGTCGTCACCCGGCTCAACGTCGAGGGCGCCCCGCGGGTCCTTGACCTGATCGAGGACGCGTCCCTGCCGGACGTCTGGAAGGTCTACCAGATGTCCGAGACCAACTACGGCGCGGACAACAGGGACTGGCTCGCCCTCGGCGACGAGGAGTTCGAGGACGTCGTGAGCGCGTGCGAGGAAGCCGCACGGCAGCGCGACGTACCCCTGCGGGTGTACAGGAACTCCACCCGTACCGGGAGCTACTTCTTCATCGACCCGGACTGCGGGATCGTCGTCGTCGAGGAGGGTGAGGAACGCAGAATTGGGAACCTTTTCGAAAAGCTGGCGGACGACATGCTCCGGCCCGCCGAACTGATCACTCCTGCCAGGAACGTCGAGAACTTCGCCGGCACCTACCCGGACCAGTGAGGAGCTCCCGATGACGGCGCACGTACGTGTGGGTGTGCAGGCAATCGTCCGCCGCGACGGCAGGGGCGCGGGTGGCGCGGCCGGCGACATCCTGCTCGGTCTGCGGACCAACTGCTTCGGCGCGGGCTCCTGGGGCCTGCCCGGCGGCCACCTCGAACTGGGCGAGACCCTGCAACAGGCCGCTCGCAGGGAGCTCGCCGAGGAGACCGGTATCGACGCCCTCGACCTGCGCGTCGCCTGCCTCACCGATCCCGACCCGGCGGCCAACCACCACATGCAGGTCGGCGTCGAAGTCCTCGACTACGCGGGTGTCATCCGCCTGCGCGAACCCGACCGCTGCCTGCGCTGGCAGTTCTGGCCCCTGGACGGCCTGCCCGAGCCGCTCTTCGTCGGGTCGGAGGGCATTCTGATGAGCGTCAGGGACGGCGCCCTGCATCTGCCCCTGGTCGCCTGACGTCCCTCACTCCGTGGTCTTGCACCACTGGTCGTCGGACTGCGTCGTCATCAGCGCGCGCAGCCTTTCCATGTGCTTCTCCTCGTGCATGCCGAACTGCTCCCAGGTGCTGGTCAGTTCCCATTGCGTGCGGAACGCCGCCAGGCTGTCCTCGTAGTACTTGCTGTCCTTGAGGAACTGGTGCTCGAAGACGCTCAGGCCCCTGCGGGTGCGCTGCAGCGGATTCATGGTGATGTACGGCTCGAAGAAGCCCGCCTCCGAGGTGAGCAGCGTCGACCCCGAAATGTCGGTGGGGGTCAGCTTCAGTTCGATGTGATCGGGGAATCGGCGGCGTAGATCTTTGTACGACTCGATCACCGGCAGGAACGTCTCCTGGTAATACGTGCTGGCCCGCACCCGGTCCACGATGTTCTGGTGACTCACCGGTTCCGATTCCGCCCCGTGCTGCATGAAGATCGCGAGATTGTTCCAGGGACTGCTCAGAATCACATGGAAGTAAGTGCCCCGCTCCAGGGCCCGATGTATCTGCCAGTAGAAAATGTCCAAGTCGGCCAGGAAATAAGAGGCACCCGCGTGCGCCGTCAGCATGATCACGTTCCGCTCCGCTTCGATCGCCTTCTTCTTCGCGGTGTTGCGGATGTCGTTCTCCTGCGGCGTGTAGGTGCGGTCGATGCGGTACGGGAGACCGTCCGCCTGCACCGTCGCGGCCCGCAGATGCGCCAGCGCCTCACGTATCGCCAGGGTCTGCGCATGCTCCCTGCCGAGGGACTCCACGGCCATCCCCTCGGCCGATTCGAGCAGCGAAACCGCCCGCTGCCTCCGCGCCGGACTGCCCGATCCGCCGCGCGCCGCCTCGAACTCCGCGACGGCGAGCGCCGCCTGGGCCACGATCGTCTCGCGGTGGGTCGCCCCGAGGAACGCCGACGCGTTCAGCCGCACGATCTCCAGTTCGCTCAGCTGCCGTTCGCTGAGTTCCACGTCGTGGGTGGCCGCGGCCGCCTCGAACTTCGCCGTGGCCAGCGCGCGCCGCGCGGCGATGGCCGCCGGATGGTCACCGCCCTTGAGCGCGATGGAGTGCTCCGCGGACCGGTCGAACTTCCGCAGGGTGTCGCCGATGCGGTCCGGGTCGCGGTCGTCCGCACCCCTGGCGAGCTCGAGTCGCACCAGGTCCGCCGTCAGGCGTGCGTCGGGATCGTCGCCCGGCCACGTTTCCATCTCCTCCAGCGCCTTGTCGGCCCAGAACCCGGCGTCTCCCAGGTCTCCCCTGCGCAGGCTGACGGCTCCCAGGTTGGCCAGGATCCGGCCCCGCTCGGGTACGCGACTGCCGCGTTCGGCCCTGCTCAGCGCGCGGCACAGGACGAGTCGTGACCGCTCGAGCTCGCCGTGTTCGGCGAGCAGCGCCCCCAACTCGTTCCAGACGGACGCCGCGTACACCTCTCGGTCCGCCTCCATGGTCTCCATGTGCCGCAGCGTCATGTCGGCCATGGAAAGGGACAGGGTCTTCATCCCGAGGGCGCTCAGAAGCTTGGCGAGGTGAATGAGCTGTTCGGCCCGTAACTGCTGGTATGTGTCGCCGGGGTCGGGCCTGCGGACGTGCTTCACGTAGGCCGCGAGGCGGCTCCTGTCCCGTGGGCGTGGGCCTGGGGGCGTCGCATACATCTCTTCGAGGAGCATCTCTTCGGCGACGGCTATGGCGTCGTCCAGGTACTGCGTCGTCGTCATGGTCCCTCCCGGGAGGTCGCCGGCCCCTTGCCGGTGTGCTGGGTCAGCGGCGCATCCAGTGCACTGTCACCACGGAGTCCTGCCCCGCCTTCTTCAGGGCCTCGGCCACGGCGGCATTGATCCGCAGCTTCTGTTCCGTCTCGGTCGCCTCCACCGAGTACGGCCTGACGGAGAGGGGCCACTGGTCCCTCGCCAGATCCTCGATCCGGAACCGGAACCGGTCGAACTGCCTGACCGCCTCCCGGATCGTGCCGGCGAAGACCGTGTCCGCCACCGTGCCCGAGCGCCGCCTGACGATGAGGCCCAGCACCGCCGTCGGGCGGTACGGGTTGTCGCGCTCCACCGGGCTGCCGGCGAACTTCGTGTAATCGTCCATGCTCACGTGACAGTTGAGCCGCAGAGCACAGATGTTCACGCCCTTCTCCGGGTCCCCGTACTCGTACGAGACGTCGGCCACGCTGCCGGTCAGCACGTCGTCGGTGTCGGGCGGCTGGTGCGTCGCCGTCCACTCCTCGCCCTGCCGGGCGTCGTCGAAGCAGACCCTGGGGAGCCGGACGTCCTCGCCCTCGTCGAAGGTGAGGTTCAGGAGCGCGAGGTCCGAGCGGCGATCGTGGTCGTGCACCTTCCCCATGGCCTGCTTCCCGTCGGAGAGCCGGAGCATGACGGGGTCGAGGCCCTTGAGCTCGCGGTCCTTGAGGCAGTGCGCGGCGGTGAGGGCGAACTCCCGAGTGAGGCGCACGCCCGAACCGCGCCGGCAGCTGTCGCCCTGCCCGAGCCCTTCGCCCTGCCCGCAGTCGACCCCTCGGCGGCATTCGGCACCCTGGCGGCAGCCGCTGCGGAAGATCTCGATGAAATGTTCGTCGTACACCACGGGCCAGCCCCCCGTCCGGACCCTGAGCGAACCCCCGATTTCGCCCGAAGACGCCATGGTAACCAGAATTGGTTGCCCGGGAATGGGCCCGTGGCACATCTAAGGGAATATTCAGCCGACGAAAGATGCGGTGTCAGTCGGGTGAGATCCGGCGTGCTCTCCGAGGTTCGGTCATCCTCATTCTCTTCAGCCGCGCCAGCTGCCTCAGCCACTCCTGCCTCATCGAGATCCGCTCGGGATGAATCTCAGCCCGCAGCAGCGCGAGAAGACAGTGATCCGCTTTCCTTGATTTTTTCACGGTCTTTTTGAACTCGACCCAGTACGGGTCGTTGTCGCTGATCCGCGGGTTGTTGTCCTGCTGGGTGTGCCACGTCCCCCAGGCCAGTTTCCATCGCCGCCGGGCCGCGAAGGCGCGCTTGCAGGCGGCGAGTAGGGCGTCGCTGCCGTAGATCTCGAGGCGGGCGAGGAGCGGGGACATGTCGTCGGCGGGGGCCGTCTCGCCGGGGCGGCGCTCGGGGAACGTGCCGGTTCGGCGGACCGTCTCCCTGAGGTCCGCCATCCGTCTGACAGCGATCATGACTTCGTCGTAGACGGCCATACGCCGGTCCCACACGCGGTTCTCGTGCTCGCGTCTGGTCGTGGCCCGCTGGATGAGCCACGCGCTAGAGAACGTGGCCAGGGCGCCGAACGCCGTACCGGTGAGTGCCGCTACGGCCGGAGTCAGTCCCATGGCGTCATCATGGCGCGCCGGCGCCCCCGGCTGAACCGGGAACGCCGGGGGACCGCGTTCGGGGCGGGCTACGCGTCCTTCAACTCCTGCCGCTGCCGCCCCAGCCCCTCGATCTCCAGCTCCACCACGTCACCGGCCCGCAGGTACGGCTTCGGCTCCGGCCGGCCCATCGCCACGCCCGCCGGCGTCCCCGTGTTGATCACGTCGCCGGGGTAGAGGGTCATGAACTGGCTTACGTAACGCACCACTTCCGCGACCGGGAAGATCTGGTCGGCGGTCGTGCCGTCCTGCTTCAGCTCGCCGTTGACCCAGAGCTTGAGGGACAGGGCCTGCGGGTCGGCGATCTCGTCCGCGGTGACGAGCCAGGGGCCCAGCGGGTTGAACGTCTCGCAGTTCTTGCCCTTGTCCCAGGTGCCGCCCCGCTCGATCTGGAACTCCCGCTCGGACACGTCGTGCGCCACCGCGTACCCCGCGACGTGCGCGAGTGCCTCCTCGGCCGACTCCAGGTAGCGCGCCGTACGTCCGATGACCACGGCGAGCTCGACCTCCCAGTCCGTCTTCACGGAGCGGCGCGGCACCAGGACGGTGTCGTCGGGGCCGACCACCGTGTCCGCCGCCTTGAAGAAGACGACGGGCTCGGCGGGCGGCTCGGCGCCCGTCTCGCGGGCGTGGTCGTAGTAGTTCAGGCCGATGCACACGACCTTGCCCACCCGCCCGACCGGCGGGCCGACGCGCAGTCCTGTCCCATCGAGTGCGGGCAGGTCACCGGCGTCGGCGGCGGCCCTGATCCGGTCGAGCGCGGCCGCGTCGGCGAGCACGCTGCCGTCGATGTCGGCGACCACCCCCGACAGGTCCCTGAGGGTTCCCTCGGCGTCGAGGAGCGCGGGGCGCTCCGCGCCTGACGTACCGACTCGCAGCAGCTTCATGGTCAGACTCCATTCCTTCGGCAGCCCGGCCGATGGGTTGCGGCCATCGGAGGTTTGGTCGATCGTCCAAGCTCGCCGTCCGCTCCGCAATACCCCGTTCACGTACTGGACCGTTACCCGGCGGTAGCCAGAACCCCCGCGGTGTCCGGCATGTCCCGGTACAGCACGGCTCGTTCGACCGCGCTCCACGTCGTACTGGTCACCACGTACAGCGCGGCCGCCAGCGGCACCACGGCCACCGTGAACAGAGTCATGAACGACATCAGCGGCATCACCTTCGCGATCGCGCCCATGCCGGGCACCTGCTGGTCACCGCTCTGGGGCAGCGGGTTGTTCGCCATCTGCGCCCTGGTGCGCCGGTAGTTGAACGTGGCGACGGCCGCGACGAGCAGGAACAGTCCGACGTAGACGAGCCCCTGCGCGCCGAAGACCCCGCCGTCGGCCAGCGCGTCCGTCCACCGGCCACCGAGCGGCGCGGCGAAGAGGGTGTGGTCGAGGAGCGTGTTGGCGTCGCCGCCGATGCTGGAGCTGGAGAAGAGGTGGTAGAGCAGGAAGAACGCCGGCAGCTGGAAGAGGCTGGGCAGGCACCCGGAGAGCGGCGACACCTGCTCCTTGCGGTGCAGTTCGAGGACGGCCTTCTGCAGCTTCTCGGGGTTCTTGCCGTGCTTCTTGCGCAACTCCGCGATCTGCGGGTTGAGCTTGGCGCGCGCCTTCTGCCCGCGGGCCGCGGCGCGCGAGAGCGGGTGGACGAGGAGCCGTACGCAGGCGGTGAAGAGCACGATCGCGGCGGCGGTCGCGGAGGCGTGGAAGAGCGGGTCGAGCAGGTCGGCGATGTGCCCGACCAGCTCGGCGAACAGGGACATGAAAGCGGACATGGAGGAGCCCTCCTGGGGTCTCGTCGTGCCGGGAGAGAGGGCGACGGTCAGCGAGGGCTGCCGTCGCGTCGGCATGACGACCCGCGAGGGGATCCAGGAAAGCTGGGTGTGTGCTGAGCGTGTTCCCCTACGCGGCCGTCAGGAGGAGACGGCCGGGTGCTCGGGGGCGCCTGCGGCCCCGGGCGTCGGGGTCGCGTTGCGGCAGGAAGGCCGTACGCATCTCGCGGTCGCGGATGGCCGTGCGCACTCTGGTGCGGGGCACGGCGGGTGCGCAGCGCGCGGCGATCACGGAGCAGACGGCGAGCGCGGAGCCCGCGGCGGCGGTCGCGGCGAGCGCGACGGCGGAGGCGAGGCTTCCGGTGTCGACGAGGACGACTTCGACGAGGAGGAAGAGCAGGAGCAGGGCGGGGCGTGCGGCGGTCTTGCAGTCGCGCCAGCAGCTCTTCCGGCTGCGGATCACGTCGCGCATCGCCGTCCCCCTCTCATCCTCGTCGCACTCGCGCGAGTCCTTCGTACCGGCACTCGCACACTGTTGTCGTACTGCTGTCGTACTGCCGTTATACAGGATCGACTTCGACCGGCTGCAGGAGCCTGCGGGGCCCCGCGAGGGCCCGGCTGACCGGATCGGTGGGTTCCGGGTCGAGTCCAGGCCCCGGCACCATCTCGACGTCCCTGACGGGGACGAGGCCGCCACAGGCGGGGCAGTCGCCCCCGGCGCCCAGCTCGGTGCCGCACGCCGCGTGCCGGAAGTAACGCGGCGGCTTGGTGCCGGAGATGTGGTCGCGCCCCCATGCCCCGAGCGAGCGGAGCACCGGCCACAGGGCCTCGCCGCGCTCCGTCACCACGTACTCGTGCCGCCTCGGCGCCTCGGGACACGGCCGTTTGTCGAGGACGCCCGCGGCGACGAGCGCCTGCAGGCGGGCGGCGAGGACGGCGCGCGGGATGCCGAGGTGGACGAGGAAGTCGTTGTACCGCCGCACTCCGTAGAGGGCGTCACGGACGATGAGCAGCGTCCAGCGCTCGCCGACCACCTCCAGTGCGCGGGCCATCGCGCACTCCTGCGCGGCGTAGTCCTTGCCGAGAGCCATGACCCCACTCTAACCGTTTTCCCGTACGAGGTTCAGTGAACGAACTCCGAATGTTACGGTCGTCGCACTCACCGAGTTCAATGACTGAACCTCGAAGGGCTCCGCCATGTCCCCCCGCCTCGACCGCGCCTCCACCGCCCCGGCGCCGACCACTCCGGCACCGACCACTCCGGCACCGGCCGCCCCGGCACCGGCCACCCCCGCACCGGGCGCCCCCGCACCGAACGCCCCCACGCCCCCGTCCGGCACCCCACACGCCCGCGCCACCCTCGCCGTCACCAGCTCCGCCACGGCCGTGACCCTCATGACGTACACGGCGCCGATGATCACGCTCCCCGACACGGCCGCCGCCCTGCACACCCCGCTCTCCGCCCAGGCCTGGCTGCTCAACGGCACACCGCTCGGCCTCGCAGCGGTGCTCCTGGTCGCGGGAAGCCTCGCCGACGACTACGGCCGGCGGCGGATCTTCCTCTCCGGCACGGTCGCGCTCGGCATCACCACCGTGCTCTCCGCGCTCGCCGGGTCGACCTGGCTGTTCACACTGGCCCGCCTGGCCCAGGGCGCGGCGAGCGCGGCCATCCTCGCGAGCAGCCTCGGCCTGCTCGTGCACGCGTTCCCCGCGGGCGCCGCGCGGATCAGGGCGACCGGCGTCTGGGGCGCGTTCGTGAGCGGCGGCATCGCGGCGGGCCCGCCGGTCGCGGGGGCCCTGACGGGAGCGGGCCCGGACGGCTGGCGCTGGGCGTACGCCGTCCTCGGCGCCGCCGCCCTCGCGGTCGCCGCCCTGGCCCCGCGCGCGCTGACCGAGTCCCGCGCCGCGCAACGCGGCCGCCCGGACCTGGCGGGCGCGGCCACCCTCGGCCTGGCCCTGACGGCGCTGGTGGCCGCGCTCACCCTCGGGCGGGACGGCTGGCTGCGCGCGCCCGTGGCGGCGCTCCTGGTCGGGGCCGCCGTGCTGCTCGCCGCGTTCGTGGCGGTGGAACGCCGCGTCCGGACCCCGATGCTCGACCTCGCCCTGCTGCGCCGCCCGCTGTTCCTGGCCTCGACGACGGGCGCCCTGTTCACGGGGTTCTCCGTGATCGGTCTGTTCAGCTATCTGCCGACGCTGCTCCAGCACACGCTGGGCCTCTCCGTCATGAGCACGGCCTGGCTGCTCGTGATCTGGTCGGGCACGTCCTTCGTGGCGGCGCTGCAGGCCAGGCGGCTCGCGGGCCGGGTCTCGGCCCGCCACCAATTGGCCGTCGGCTTCGCCCTGCACGCCGTCGCCGCCGTGACGATGCTGGGCGCGGCCTCTTCGGGCTCCTGGACCCGGCTGCTGCCCGGCCTCCTCGTCTCCGGCGCGGGCAGCGGCCTCCTGAACGCGGCACTCCCGCTGCTCTCGGTCGAGTCCGTGCCGGCCGAACGCGCCGCGATGGGCTCGGGCGCCAACAACACGGCGCGCTACGTCGGTTCGGCCGCGGGCGTCGCCCTGATGATCGCGGTGTCGACCTCGACGGACGATCTCGCGCACGGCGCGAACCTCGCGATGACGGTCTCGGCCGGCCTCGCGGTGCTCGCGACGGTCACGGTGCTCCTGCTGCGGGAGCGGCGCCGGGACTGACGTCCTCCATCTCCTCCAGCGGATCGCTCGCGAGGACGTCCTCGTTCGGCCGCCCGTCCTCCCGCTCGGCCGGCCCGACGTACGACACCACGAGCGCGACCGCCAGATTCACGGCGAGCGCGACGATCCCCGCGTTGACCCCGAAGACGGGGTCGTGGTCGCTGAAGACGAGCGCGCACACGATCCCGACGCCCACGGCCAGCCCGCTCAACGCGCCCACCAGGCTCAACTTCCGCCACACAAGCCCCAGGAGCAGCATCGGTACGAGCTGCGCCATCCCTTCGTACGAGATGAGCGAGAGCCGTACGAGCGTGTTGGGCACCCCGTACGTCATCGCGAGCGCGAGGGCTCCCGCGACGACGACCACCGCCTGCGAGGCGAGCTTCTGCCGCTGCGGGCTGCGCCAGCGGGGCAGCAGCGACAGCACGCTGCTGCCCCACATCGTCCCGATGACCAGCATGAACACGGCCATCGGCACGATGGAGGAGAGCGCGGCCGCGACACCGATGACGCCGACGGCCCACGCGGGCAGCGAGTCGACCACGAGCTTGAAGAGGGCGAGATTGGACTCGGCGCCGACGAGCCCCGGCACGACGAAGAGCGCGGCCATGCCCAGCAGCATCGGAACGAAGAGCAGCACGTTGTAGGCGGGCAGCCAGATGGCGTTGCGCCGCAGCCCGTCCGCGCTGCGCGCACCGAGGTACCCCGCGACGGTGGTCGGAAAGATGACGACTGTGACCGCGTTGAGCAGCGACGTCGTCGCGAACCACGCCTCTCCGTAGGCGCTGCCTCCGCTGCCCGGCAGCGTCAGCCAGTCACTCTTCTCGTCGACGATCCGGTCGAGGAACGCCCCGTACCCGTCGAAGTAGTGCTGGGGTACGTAGACGGCGAGGAAGGCGAGCGTCCCGACGACCAGCACGTCCTTGAGTACGGACACCCAGGCGCTGCCGCGCAGCCCGCTGACGACCACGAACCCGGTCGTGACGGCGAAGCCGATGAAGTAGGCCCAGTTGAGGCTGATGGCGCCGTACGAGATCGTCGACACGACCACGCCCATGCCGGTGATCTGCAACTGGATGTACGGCAGCAGGAAGACGGTGACGAGCAGCGCGACTCCGGCACCGAGCCAGGGCCGACCGTACCGGTGGGCGACCATGTCGGAGATGCTGACGAGCCCGTGCCGCCGGGCGTAGGCCCAGAGCATGGGCCCGACGACGTACCCCACCGCATACCCGCAGGACATGTAGGCGACGACGTAGAGAACGGGCGCCCCGTAGTTGTATCCCCACCCAGCGGCCCCCAGGTAACTGAAGCTGGTGTACCCCTCCCCCGCCATCAGCACCCAGATGAAGACGGCACCGAGGCTGCGCCCGCCCACGGACCACTCGGCGATCCCGCCCTGCTTGCCGCGCCCGCGGACGGCGGCGAGGCCGAGGGCGACGGTGCCGACCATGAAGACGGCGAAGACGGTGGTGGCGACGGCTCCGTCACTCATGAAGCACGCTCCGTCTTCTTGTCCTTCTTGTTCTTGCGGTCCCCTCTGTGGGCCATCCACACGCAGAGCGGCGTGAGTACGGTCGCGCACAGCAGCCAGAAGAAGAGAAAGGGCAGCCCGAGGACGACGGGCCGCACGCGGTTGGCGAACGGCAGCGCGCCGAGATACAGCACGAAGGGGCCGAGCAGCCAGAGGAGATGGGGACGTCGAGCGATCACGGCCCGACCTTAACGGCTACGTCCGTACTACCTGGGCCGCGTCCGTACTACCTGGGCCGCATGGCCCGCAGCTTCCCCCACACGACGAGCCGGTACGTGGAGGTGTACTCGGGGGTACAGGTGGTGAGCGTGATGTAGTACCCGGCCCGGCTGTACCCGTACTCCTTCCGCACGTCGCTGCGCGGCACGTCACGTATGACGCCCCCGTCGTGGGCGGAGGTCCGCGCCAACGCCTTGTCGACGACGTACGTGTACACGGCCTCCCTGGTCTCGACGCGCACCTCGTCCCCGTCCCGCAGCCGGTCGATGTGGCGGAAGGGCTCGCCGTGGGTGTTGCGGTGCCCGGCGAGGGCGAAGTTGCCGCCCTGGCCGGGCTGGGCGGTACGGGGATAGTGCCCGACGTACCCCTTGTCGAGCACACCCCCTTTGCTGACGCCCTCGGCGACGGGGACGCGGATGCCGATGCGCGGGACGCGGAGGATGGCGTAGGCCTGGTCCCAGCGGGGCGGGGGTGTCCCGGCAACGCCGGTTTCACGCGAGTGGTCACGCCCTCGCTCACGCCCGGGTTCGCGTCCGGGTTCACGCCCACCGGAGCCGTCCGCCTCCGTAACGCCTGCCGACGGACCCCCCGCACGGGAGGCCCCCTCACCCCCGCCCCCACCCCCGGACCTTCCGGTTCCGTCCCCCCGCCCCCACTCCTCCTCAAGGGCCTCGACCTTGCGCTCGGCGGCGGCGCGGGCCTCCCGGTTGGTCCACCACAGCTGATGGACGACGAGGAGGAGCAGCACGGCCCCGAGGGTGACGGCGACTTCGGCGCCGTGCCACAGCACGCGCACGCCGAGGGGGCGGGGGGCCGGGCGGCGCCCCTGCTGAACGACCGGCACCACCGCTGCACGACGACGCACGACGCCTCCTCTGCCCGACGGCCGCCCGGAGGATAGGCGCCGCGCCCGCAAGAATCCATGGCGCGCCATGGCCGGACCGGGGGCAGGGACGGTACCGACCCTCCTGCCAAAGGCCCACTCGGCAGTACCGTGTCCCGTATGCGCCCCGAGAAGCCTGCTGCTGCCGCTGACGTCGACGCCGACCACATCGCCGAAGCCGCGCGCCTGGAACGCACGGCCGACCTGTACCCGGAGGACGCCGAACAGCTCCTCCTCCAGGCCGCGGCCCACCTCGAACTGGCCGGCGCCCGAGACCGCGCGACGACGCTCTACGACAACCTCCTCTCCCCCTCGGCCCCCCACCCGCCGTCCTCCCCGCTCCTCATCCGCGCCCTGAAGGCGTCGAACCTGTGGGAGTACGGGCACGAGGCGGAGGCGAGGGCGATCATCGACGGCGTCCGCGCGGCGTCTCCGCGGGAGCCCGCACCGTGGGTGATCGTGGCGGAGTCCCTCGAATCCCACGACGAGCTGGAGCAGGCGCACGCGACGTTCACGGAGGCGGCGACGCTGCTGATCCCCGCGACGACGACGGAGCCCCCGTACGCCACGCACCCCATCCTCTTCGGCCGCCACCGCGTACGCCGCCTCCTGGGCGCGGACCACGACGACTGGGACGCGCTGGCGGACCACGTCTCGTCCTCCCCGGTCCCCCTGGACGAACTGCACGACCCGAAGCGGATCTGGTCGCTGGGTTCGGAGAACCCGGCGGAACTCCGCGCGGAGATCACGCGAATCCAGGCGGAGTTGGGCTCCTACAGGGAGGCCCTCTCCCGCCCCTTCCCGGTGGCGGTACTCCACTGGCCCGCACCGGAGCTGACGGAACTCCTGACGGCGTACCCGTCCCTGACCTCGGAGTACCCGTCCCACGAGACCCACCTGTCGACCATAGAGTCCTCCCTCCGCGAACTCTCCGCCTCCGGCACCCCGAACCTGGGAATCGTCACGGGAACGGTCCCCTCCTACGAGGCCTTCGCCGCCTCCGAGGCATCCTCCCCGGAGGACCCCTCACTCCTCCCCCAGTACGCGACGACGCTGGCGGCCCGGGGGCGGGCGGTGGCTTGGCCGCCGGAGCGGGATGGGAATTGTTGGTGTGGGTCGGGGGTGGCTTATGAGGGGTGCCACGGTCTGCGGTAGGGACTTTCCTTCACAGACGGCGGCGATCAATAGCCACCGCCGCTACGCAAGCAGTCCGACGAACCCGCCCAGCGCCCAACACAGCTTTCGTTGTCGAGCAGAAAATCAGTCATACCGACGGTTTCCTCAGACTCCCCTATGCCGGGGGCATACGCTGACCCTTGGGACGGCGTTGTCAGCACATTCACATGAGCCAGGGCGTCGCACCTCATCTCTGTGAACAGCGGGCACCTAGTCAGGCCCGTGAGGCAAAGGCCGGGGAGACACCACAGCATGGCAGTAGAGCGCACCAACAGGGACGTCAAGACCCTCATCGCGCAGATTTCCGCAGGGGAGATCATGCTCCCTGAGATCCAGCGCGGTTACGTCTGGAAGGCCACACAAATAGCGAAGCTAGTCGAGTCCCTGTACCGAGGCTATCCAGCGGGATCACTTCTGCTGTGGAAGACCGACGAGCCCCCTGAGACCCGCGCGGCGGCGATCGGCTCCAGCCAGCCGCTCCCGAGTGTGATGCCCCTGTACTTGCTCGACGGCCAACAGCGTCTTACCTCCCTGTACCGCGTGCTCACTGACCACGCTGACGCGCAGATCGTGTTCAACATCGAGACGGAAGCATTCCAGAATCAGAGTGCGGCCACCCGCCGCAACAAGAAGTGGGTCAGGGTCTACGACGTTGTGCGGCCCGACGCGGACACCTTCGCTCTGTACAGCGAGCTGCAGTCAGCCGGTCTCACTATCAGCGACGCCGAGATCAGGCAGCGGCTCAAGGCACTTGAGAGAATCACCGAGAGGGACTTCCACATGGAGGTCCTTCACGAGTTCGAATACGAAGAAGTGACGCAGATCTTCGTCCGCGTCAACAGCGGAGGCCGGGCACTCAAGACCACCGACCTCGCCATGGCGACGCTGTCCGCCCGATCCCCCGGATTCCTACGGCAGTTGGAGGAGGAGTCGGCTCATTGGGCCGAGCTCGGGTACCGAGCCATTGATGTCAACTTCCTCATCAAGGCGATCACCCTCAGCTTGTCCATATCCGGCAAGCGCACCTCGTCCGTCTCAAGGCTGACAACCGCGAGCCGTGAGTCGGTAGCGGAGGCGTGGGAGCGAGTGCGGCGAGGACTGGAGCGGGTCGTCTCGCTACTCAAGGACCGACTGCTCGTCCCCACTACCGCGCTTATTCCGTCGATCAGTGCCTTGCACCCGCTCATTGTTTTTCTAGGCCGCGAACCGAAGGGAGCGCGCATTGCCCCTGAGATAGAAGACGGCCTGCTGTACTGGTTCATGGCTGCCACAGCACGTAACCGTTACGGCGGAGCAACAGACAGTTCCCTCACTCGAGACGTGAAGGCGCTCGACACCGAAGATCCGGTCCGTTCGTTGCTGGCCAACGTGGGTATCGACGGGAGCGGTCTCGTGGTGACGGCTCGCGACCTCGTCGGCCGTAACCAATCGAGCCCGTACTTCCTCTTCTGCTACCTTGCAGCCGCTCATGCAGACGCGCACGACTGGTGGGATGGCGGCCCGATTTCTGCCACCGCAGAAGGTTCCGACAAGCCCGAGTACAGCAACATTCACCCTGCACAGACGCTTCGAAGCCACCAGAACAAGTACTCGGCCGCAGATATCAACGAACTTGCGAACATCGTCTTCGTCTCGGAACGGACTGCGAAGAACATCATCGGTAGGCGCTCCCCGGCTGCGTACATACAGCAAGTCGCCGCGAGCGATCTGACCGCGCACGCCATTCCCACCGATCCAAGAGTCCTTGAGGCATCCGGATACAGTCAGTTTCTGGCCGCTCGCCGGATGCTGCTCGCTGGACGCATCACAGGGCTTCTTAATCAGTTTCGGCCGGCCTTCCTGACCGGGCAGACCAACGAGCGACCCCGCCCGGAGGTCCAACGGTCACTCACGCTCGTCGCGTACACCGCGGACCACGGCACCGATCTCGTGGCGCAAGCCGTACTCAATAAGCGGTCGTGGACCGGAAAAATCCACGTCGCCGAACTTGAGGCAGCTCTCGACACGGCGGCTAGTGGGATCGACAGTGACGTCACCATCGCCGGAGAATCTTCCCCGTTGCAGACCGACGAGGACGGCGTGACGTTGCCCATCGGACCGTTCAGGGTACGCGGCACCATTGACCAATGGCGTGCGTCCCTGAAGGCGGTGTTCGAGGATGCCCAGCCCACTGCTAGTAACCATGAGGTGCAAGAGAGCCAGTGGTCGGGGGACCTCGATGAGCTCCTCCTGACAGATATCGGACGACACAGCGCATAGGCTGCGCGCGTGGTTCTGCGCGCGAATGGACGTACACAGAACCACGCGCGAGCGTCAGCCAGCAGCAGTCCCAGCGATCTCTGCAGGGGCGGCACCCGCGAACAGCGGAAGGAGCGCCGGGATCCCCTTCTCCGGGACCTCTGGAGGCACTTCAAGCCGACAGGACTCCCAGCGCCCGCACAGGCCCGGGTCAGCGGGGACCTGAGCAACGATCCACTCTTTTGGAACGGTTGCGACGGACATCAGCGCCAGGTCAGCGGTCAGGCGCACCGCGACGAGTTGCCACGCCGGGTCCCGGCGCATCGTCTCGTACTCGTTCCGTGACAAGTACAGAGTGAGTCGACCGCGTCGCGTCGTGGCCTTGGTTTCTATGTGCGCTGAGGCCTTATTCGCGTGCACGGCGATGTCATATCCATACCCATCGGAATGCGCTGCAACGTGCTCTATCCGCGCAGGCACCTCAGCTGTAAGCAGCTCAACAAGAGCCAGCTCGCCAGCCAGTCCGATCTGCTCGCGGCGTGCAGTGTCCACCTTTCCCCACACAGACTGGATATGAGCGAAAGCTTCGTCGGCAGTGAGCTCCAGTGCTTTGGCGGCCATCAAAGCGTCCTGGGGGAGCTCTCCAGGGTCCCGGATCAGCAGATCGGCATCTGCGAACCATGGAGGGCCACTCTCCGAAACAGCAAGTCTGAAGACACGGTCGTGGACAGGCCTCGGGTTACGCACATCGTCGAGCATCCCGTTCTTCCTGAGCCAGTTATAAGCCGCCTCGTACTGTGTTGGAGTGATGTCGCTGTACTCCGGGTGGGTAGTGAACACCGAACGGGATCGCGCGACGCCGGACGACGACAGGTGCCTCAGCCACCGGGCCGCCGCGCGGAGGACCGGGTCAGGAGGTATGGGCACGGAAGTGGCCCATCAAAGCCTGAAGGTCACGCTGGTCCAGCCCGCCGCCGACAGGAGGCTCCTCATCGAGGTCGGCCAGCTCCTGGACAGCTGGGTCATCGAGAATCCTTCCCATGAACTGGAGCTTGTCGCTGAGGCGTTGGTCAACGACTTCGTCGATGGTGGCCTCCGAAGCAAGAACCGATATACGGGTCTCTGCCTCTGGGTCGAGACCGAGCCGGTGAATGCGGTCGAGACTCTGGAGGAAGCGTCCGGCGGCGAAGTCCCGGTCCACATAGACTGCGTCGTGGCAGTGGTGATGCAGACTGATGCCTTCTCCAAGTGTGGCCGGGTTCGAGAGCAGCACCATGCAGTCGGGGTCGTTCCGGAACCGTGCGATCTGTGCGTCGCGGTCCTCGGTGCCACCATGGACCATGGCGGGTGAGAACTCTCCGAGAATACGATCCAACGTGTTCAGACTCCGAATGAACGTCGACCAGACAAGCGTCTTTCGACCCTGGGCTGCATTTCGCGCCACGATCGCAAGAACTTCCTGATATTTGGGCGACATCTCATAGCTTGGCAGGTCCCGCATCAGATCGAACAAGGGAGTACCTTCAGGGGCCTTCAAGGGAGGAACTTGGTACGCAAGCGGTTCATAGCGAGTCGTTCCTACAGTGAGCAATGCAGGGCTCGTTGCGGCCATCAACAGGTACACGATGGTTTTCCCCAGAGCCTGGAAATCGCCCTCTGACCCTGCAGCTCGGGCAGAAAAGCGGCCGATAAGTGCCTCGTAGACCTCACGGTGCAAGGCCGGCATCGGCACGAGCCTCAGACTGGTAGTAACCGGAGGCAGCCCGAGTTCCCCCTTCGTAGTCCGGGCGAAGAGCGGCCGCAGTACCTGACTGGCTTTCGCCAGATCGCCGCCGGCTACGGCTTGGGTCACCTTCTGCCGCCCGTGGCCGGGCCAGACAAAGCCGAATAGGTTCTCGAGATCCTTTACACCGTTCGGCGCCGGAGTGCCCGTGAGGATCAACCGGTGACGGGCGCGGGGCCCAAGAGCGAGACAGGCCGCCCCGTAGGTACCCTCAGCGCCTAGCTTCATCCTGTGGGCCTCATCGAGCAGAAGCAATGAAGGCCTGGCTGTAAGCCACTGCCCGAGCTCAGCTACTGCGCCGTCGAGGCGCTCGTAGTTCACGATGAACGCTTCCGTGGCAGGATCAGCCGCGCGCGAGAAGACACTCATGCGCAACGGTTCCGCGAAGCAATACTGGTTCTCAGACTGCCATGACTCGTAGCAGGACTTCGGCCCGACGATCAGGAACCGCTCGATCCCCTTCGTCTGCCGGAGGGCCTGGAAGACAGCGAGACCAACGCGGGTTTTGCCGGCTCCGGGAACTGAGAAGTTCGCCCCATGGCGCAGCGACAGCAGCTTGGCGATGTCCCTGCGCTGGAATGACGTCAGGTCGCCGATCCATTCTTCCCCCAGCAGGTCATAGACCTGACTGGGGTCCAGCTCCTCCGCGGTGTCAGCTGGCGTCCGGTCGAGACGTTCGGCAACGGCCTGTGCATCGATTGCGGAGTCCGTGGCCAGAGTGGCCAGCTGCGGGTCCCACTGCACACTCCCCTGATGAGGCCAAGTAGACAGCGCAATCAGGTTCGTGAGCAGATCGTCAATCTCGACTTCCAACGTCCCTGACGACCGCTGCGCACTACTGCGAAAACGCAACGCCAGCCGACGCAAGTCGTCATGGTGGTCAGTCGCTGCTGTCAGACGAGCCCTGGTCGCACTCTCGCCAAAGCCAATCTCCAGGCTGGGCGCGGAGCTCGACTGTGGCATCAGTGCTCCTGCGTAGCGTCGAGAAGCCATGCCACACCGTCACTCGGCGAGCTGAACGTCCGCCCGGCCTGCTTGGCAAGCCGGGCCAGGCTGGCTCGCAGGGTGATCAGTGCATCATCGAAAGCGTCTTCATCCAGGGCCCTCTTAGATTTGGCTTCAGCGAACTCCGCCGCACATTGGTTCACGTAGTCGGCGGCGTCTGTGAGCCTTTCAGGGACCGCCACCTGGCGCTTCTGAAGCTGGGCGTTCTGCCCAGCCATCTTGACGGCGACATCGAAGGTCTTCCGCGCTGACTTGATCAGCCTGTCGGCCGACGTCACCTCCGCGGCTCCCAGCAGGTCCCCCGCCTGGGAAGCGGCCTTGGCCCGCAGGAGGGTATCCGTGAGCGTGCGGGTAGTCTTCACCGCCGCCGTCGCGTCAGTGACCTGGACTCCGGGCAGCCCAGGAATCTGCACGGCGGTCGGCTGCTGAGCGGCCGGCCTCAGGTCATCAGGGAGCCGATCGCTCAAATAGCGTGTGTGAAAGTCTGCTTCGGCAAGGCGCACAGACGTCTTCGGGTAGTTCAGCACCACCATCGCCAAGCGTGACTCCTTCAACTGTTCAGAGGCGTCAGGGTCAGTTGCGGACAGTTTCTTGTAGTCACGGTGCAGCTCCCGGAGCTTCTCCTGGTGGTCTTCAAAGTCCACCAGCCGCAGGCACACCCCGTCAGCAGTGCTGCTGCGGTCTATCGCTTCCTGGATCAACTGGTAGACCCAGCGGTCCTGATGAAGCGTTGTGGTCTTGATGTTGAAGTCTCGGGCGACATCTTCCTCGCGTCGACCGCTCGCAAGCTCATCCTCGATGGCTATGAGGCGGTTGATGTATGAGTACTCGCGGCGCTTGTCCCGGCGCAACTGCAGGGCCAGTTCAACGTTGTTGATGTCACGCCGCGAGGTGTCCGGCGGCAGAATACCGACACGGATGTCCTTGACGCCCAGGTCTCTGAGTGCGGCACAACGGGTATTGCCGTCAACCAGGATCCCGTCCGGGCTGATGATCCCCGGCTCTTTCTGGCCGAAGTCATCGAGTTCATCCTGCAGAGCGCTGTAGTCCGGGTCCGTCTGGTTCGGATTCGAGGGCTTACAACGCAACAGGTCGTGCAGGTACTGCTGCGCAGGCTCGCTCCAAGGCTCCTCCTCGAGAACCCGGTTGCGCTCCGGGTTCAGTGTGCGCTGCGCACGGATTCGGTGGGTGTCCGGGTTGAAGTAGAGCATGTCCACCGGCATGGAAATGACATGCAGGTGCCTCTGCTCCCCCCGCCACTCCACACTGATCTTGGCGCCGTTCTCAGCCATGGCCTGTTTCAGACGCTCTTCCACCAGGGAGCGAACCCTCACACCCTCAGGCGGAACGCCGAACTTCGTAGCCATAGCCAGATCCTCCCGCTGTCTCCTGACACCCCTCTCCCTGCATCATGGCAGGAATCACCCGCACTGAGCTCGCCGATGATCCACAATCGTTGCTCCGAGCCCCCGGAGAACGGAGCAGAAGGTGTCCATGCCCACTTGGAACGACCCTGAGCTCAAGGCTGGCACCATGATCAAAGGAGCTCTGTGGCTGGTCCAGGAGGTCGGCGCAGGGGAGACGTTCACCAAGGAGCAGCTCCGCAACGCGTTCCCCGGCGTGTCCCAAGCCGACCGTCGTCTCCGTGATCTACGTGACTACGGCTGGGTCATCCTCACGAATACCGAGGACGCGACGCTGCTGGCAGAGGACCAACGCTTCGTCAAAGCCGGAGTGCCTGTATGGGATCCAGCCGCACGGCGAGCTGCTGCACCTCAGAAGGCAATCTCCGCGAAGGAGAAGCAGTCCGTCATGGCGCGTGACGGCTTCATGTGCACGGTGTGCGGCATTGCTGGCGCCGAACCGTACATCGACGACTCCAACCAGACCGCCGTGCTGTCCGTTACGCGTCGCGAGACGATCCTCCCGGACGGCCGCCATGAGACTCTGTTGCTGACCGAGTGCAAGCGTTGCCGCGCCGGTTTTCAGGGTCCCCCTGCCCAGGCTGACGAGGTTCTCGCAGATATCAAGGCTCTCGACCCAAGTGAGCAGCGCCGCTTGGCCCATTGGGTGAAGCGAGGCCGACGCGGTTCCACGCCCCTGGAGCGAGCCTGGAACGCGTACCGACGGCTACCCGCCGCTGCTCGTGACGAAATTCAGTCCCAACTCGAGGCCTGACACGAACGCGGCCCCATTGCCTCACCAGCAGGTCGCCGCGGGCTTTATGGGACGAGCCTGCGGCTGCCCGCTGTGATCTGCCCCTCCCAGCGTCACGAGTGATTACGAGCCGGGATGCCGCCCAGTCGGGCGGCGGTGCTGCCAGTTGAGGCAGATAGCTTTATCGCACCCAACTATCGTCAACCCACGGAAGAGGGTGCTTTGTTGCCCCCCATCGAGGTCGATGCCTCCGCAGCCATCAACGTGCACTCCCGCCCGCTCCTGGAGGAGGACGAAGGGCTTGCCTCTGTGCACCATCGCCTCCGTCAGCTTGATCCGGAGGGCAAGCGCTTCGCGGCGGTCCTCCGAGAGACCATCGATCAGCTGCTCAACGGGGAGGCCACGGGGCGCTACGCCTGGGAGCAGCTGCGCCAGACCGAGAAGACACACGCAGGCTCCATGGTGGAGATCAACCTTCACCGCGAGTTCGATTTTGCGGACGGCGATGCGACGGACTATCGGATCGCTGGAATCGAGGTCGACTGCAAGTTCTCGCAGAAGTTTGGTGGCTGGATGATTCCACCCGAGGCCGTGGGCCATGTATGCCTGCTCGTATGGGCCAGCGACACCAGGAGCCAGTGGTCCGCGGGCCTCATGCGCATTCAGGAGCAGTTCCTCAACCTAGGTAAGAACAGAGACCGGAAACTGACGGTCAAGGCTGAGCACCGGAAGAGAATCTTCTGGCTCTGGCACAACGCTCCCCTTCCCGAGAACGTGCTGCTACACCTTCCTGCCGAGACACGCGACCAGATCCTTCTCCAGGGTAATCGGCAGGGGCAAGCCCGTGTCATCCAACTGTTCGAGAAGGTCCAGAACAGGAAGATCGGCCGTGGTGCCGTACGCACTGCAGCGCAACAGCTCGATTACCTGGCCCGACTCCGTGAAGGTGAGGGAAGAGCTCGCACGGTCCTGCGTGAGAAGGGAATTCTTATCGCCGGTCCCTATGGAAAGCACCGGGATATCGCCGAGCGGATCGGCGCCGAGGTGCCGGGCAGAGGCCAGTTCGTTAGTTTCCGCGTGTGTGAAGCAAAACCCCAGCACGAGGACCGCCCGCGCGTTGATCTTGGTGGCAAGAGCTGGGTACTAGCCCGGCCCTCCGACCCTGACGAGCCAGGTCCTAAGCTTCCTAAAGTCACCAATGCTGAGACTGAAGCGGCGGAGTTCTGACCACCCGCCTTAGGAGGTGCGCCGCTCACTGTGCCCGAACAAGAGCCGTGGGTCCCCCCAGAGGGTTCATGGGCCTCATCCGCCGCCCGCCGACGGAACATGCAGGCCATCCGGAGCCGGGACACGAAACCCGAGAGGCTTATCCGCCAGCTCGTACACGCGCAAGGATTGCGCTACCGGGTTGCCGCCAAGCCTCTTCCCGGCCTGCGCCGGACCGCGGACATGGTCTTCCGTCCGGCGCGGGTCGCCGTGTTCATCGATGGGTGCTACTGGCACGGCTGCCCTGAGCACTACGTGCCACCGAAGACGAATTCCGGCTACTGGTCGGACAAGGTGCTCCGAAACGTGACCCGCGACCGGGATACCGACCAACGCCTCACCGAAGCAGGCTGGCTCGTGCTCCGCTTCTGGGAGCACGAGCCAGCCGGCGATTGCGCAGCACTGATCACCGCGGAGGTCGAGAGGCGGCGCAACCGCAGCGGGGATGACGACCAGGGCCGCTGATCATCTCTTCTTTCGGTCGCGCTCACGCGCAGCCCTCAGGACGTCCAGAATCGATTCCCCGACCGCCTTCGCCACGGGGGGCGGGAATGCATTTCCCACCTGCCGGTACTGCGCGGTCTTCCCGCCGGTGAAATCCCACCCCGGTGGGAATCCCTGAATAATCGCAGCCTGCTCAACCGTGAGCATGGGACCGTCCGGCCTGAAGAGGTCTCGTTCTTCGGTCCCCTTCTCCTTGCACTTGTCGGCGTCATTGGCAACGCCAACTCCCGAGACGCCGAGCTGCTTCCAGGCGAGCTTTGCCCGGCTGGGCCCCAGGTCCGCCCCGCCGTGCTTCTTTGATCCGCCGACGAGAGTGGGTGCGATGCCACCACCCTTGCCCTTGAGCTCGGCATCACGCTTTGTGGCCTTGTCCAACCATCGGTCGTACGCAGCCCGGGCTTTCTCCGCGTACTCCCCCTCGAAGTACCGTTCGTATCGCTCGTACATGGTCGGCTGAAGGCTTACGGCGACACTGACCGGGTCCTCGTGTGTCGGCGTCGGCCATTCGTACTTGACGTCCTTCAGCACATCGTCGCGGATGGCCACGAGGACGGCGCGCGGGCGGAGCTGAGGGACGCCGAAGTCGCTGGCCTCCAGGACACCCCACTTGCAGACGGTGTAACCGAGTCCCTGGTCGTGAGCCTGCTCGCCGTTCTCCTCCAGGTACGCTCCACCCTGGAGCCTGGCCAGGATCCAGTCCCGGTAGTCAGCAAACTTCGGGTCCATGATCCCGCGAACGTTCTCGATCATCACTGCACGCGGGTTGAGCTCCTTGACCAGGTCCAGCATGCGCGGGAAGAGGTCACGCTCATCGTCTCTGCCGAGTTGCTTGCCGGCGTGCGAGAACGGCGGGCACGGAACGCCGCCAGCAAGAAGGTCAAGACCATTGGCCTGGAGCAGCGGGCCGCTCTTCGTCATGTGCTCTGAGGGCCTGAAGTCCTTGACATCGGCCGACAGGACATCGCAGTGCTGGCTCTCCCAGTTCCATGCCTTGTGCTTGATGATGTTCTCACTGAGAGTCTTGGCCGCATGCGCGTCGATCTCCACCAGCGCAAGATGTCTGAACCCAGCCTGATGCAGACCAATGGCCTGCCCACCTGCTCCAGCACAGATCTCCACAGAGGTGTACTCAAGCTCATTCATGTGGGTCATGCCCCCTCCTTACCGATGCGCAGCGGCGGGCACACTGCGCGCACCACCATCACAGAGGGTGACAGACCCCACTGACAACTAGACCTACCCAAGTGTGCAGCACGTTGCATAGTTCGCTGAACGCACCCTCCGTCACGACGAACACTCATACGATATTGCCCATGCGGATCCCTGCGTGGACTGAGGATGAGCTGGTACTGGCCGGAGCACGCGTCGTAAGAAACGGTTGGCGCGAGCTGCGAACCGGAGATCCGGAGGTACAAGAACTGTCCGAGTTGCTCCGGTCGCTCCCGATCCATCCCCCCGAAGCCCTCGCCCTCCCCGAGTTCCGCTCCCCGGACAGCGTCAGCCGCAAGACCAGCGACTTCGCCACGAACCACCCCGCCTATACCCGCAAAGGCACCCGCTGTGGGGAGCCGACACGCCTGATGATCAAGGCTTTCATCGACCGAGAGGCCGAAATGCTGGAGGCCGCCCAGGCGATCGAAGATGGAATCGGCTCGGGGCGGCTGCAGCTCATCCCGCCCCAGCCCGATGAGATCGACGACTTCGGTTCCACCGCCATCGAGGGGCGGCTCCTCGTCCGTCAGGCACTGGCCCGCGAGCGAGACCCGAAACTCCGCAAGTTGAAGATCAAGCAGGCACGGCAGAATGGCCGTCCGCTGCGCTGCGAGGTCTGCGACTTCGATTTCGTACGCACCTACGGCGCGCTGGGTGAGGGATACATCGAGGTGCACCACGTCACCCCCCTCCACATATCCGGCCCCCGAAGCACCAGGCTCGACGACCTTGCCTGCCTGTGCGCAAACTGCCACCGCATGTGCCACAAGAACCGCCGGGGAGAATCCTGGCGCACTCCCGACGCACTGAGGGCCCTGATTGCCGATACGGCATCCCAAAGTCCTCACGCCGCCTCTGCCGCCGACTCGTAGCGGGCCAGCGCCAGACCCAGCACCTCGTCCGGATCCCCGCCCTGTGCCGCGAGCCAGTGCAGCAGGTCAGCGATGGCCTCGGGGACCAACGCCTCCAACACCACACGCTCCGGCTTGATCATCGGGTCTGGGCCGATCAGCTTGCAGTACTCGTCCAGTACGGCCGCTGCACGCTGGACCCGGGCACACTGTCGAGCAGCGGTCAGCAAGATCTCGCACCACACCGCCTTCCCCGCAGCCGTAACGAGGGTGCCCCACTCCTCGCTCAGGGAGGCGAGAAGGTGGAGGCCACGGCCGCATTCCGCCTCGCCGCACACAGCGCTCAGCGCCGGCACGGCCCGGCTTCCGTCGTGTACCTCGACGCGGAGGCGGTCCCCGCGGGGCTCGAGCACGAGCGTCGCCGACGCGCCCTCGCCCACGTGCTTGATGACGTTCGTCGCCAGTTCCGTCGCGACCAGCCCAGCCTCGTCGAGGATGCTCAGCGCACCCCACTGCTCCAAGCTGCGCTTCACCTCCAGGCGGAGGAGCGGGACTTCCTTCGGTGTCGCTTCGAAGGGGAGGACTCGGCGCAGTCGACGTGCGCCCTCTTCGTGCATGGACATGGGGGGCTCCCTCGCAGGCCACGCAGCGCTGCACCTGCCGTATCCGTACGACTACACCGCGTAGTGAGTGCTGCGAGCATGGCACAGAGAAGTCTCGCTGTGTAACTTCTCACCGTCATCCTTCGAGTGAACTCGGTGAGGTGTCAGCCGAGTTGGCGCTTAGCCTGGTCGCGGCCTGCGCGGGTTGGAATCCGGCCTCGGGGGACGGACAGGAGGAGACGCATGTCGCTACGAACCACCACGCGTCGGCGTCAGCTCGGCGCCATGATGCGGAAGCTGCGCGCCCGCAAGGGGCTCACTCTGGAAGAGGCCGGCACCCTCGTCGGGGTGTCCAAGGCGACGGTCAGCCGATACGAGACACAGGCTGGGCCGGTCAAGTGGCTCGTGGTCGACGCGCTCTGCCGCGAGTACGCGGCGTCCGATGCCGAACGGCGAGCAGTCGTGGCGCTGGCCAAGGACGCCAAGCAGCAAGGGTGGTGGAGTTCGTTCACCGACTCGATTCCGGAAAGCATGAATCTGCTGCTCACACTGGAGGACGAGGCAGTCCGGGAAGACCACTTCTCGTGTGTGTACGTACCCGGGCTGTTGCAGACCCGGGCCTACAGCACCGCGGTCCAGCAAGCCAACGAAGTACGCCTCGCCCCGGCCGAGATCGAACGCCTCGTGGACATCCGCATGAAGCGGCAGGAGGTCCTCACCCGGCCTACTCCCCCACGGCTGTGGGCGATTCTCGACGAGTCCGTCATCCGTCGCGTCGTCGGCTCTCCGGCGGCCATGAAGGAGCAGCTCGGCCGACTCCTCGAAGCGAACGAATCACCTGGCATCACGCTTCAGGTTCTGCCCTTCTCCAAAGGGGCCCACTGCGCGGCCCTTGGCAGCTTCGTGATCATCGGCGGCACCGAACCGACGCTCGACGTCGTGTACGTCGACCTCCACACCGGGTCGCTCTTCCTGGAGAAGGACGAGGAACTGGAGCGATACCGGCTTGCGTTCGACTACCTCCGCGCACAAGCGTTGGACATGGAAGCCTCCTCCTCCATGATTCAACGCGTCCGCAAGGAGTTGTAATGCCTGCCGTTTTGCCGCCCTTTCCTCCCTCGGCCCTCACATGGTTCAAGTCCTCCTACAGCGGCGGCAACACCACCGAGTGCGTAGAGACCGCCTTCCTCCCTGGCACGCCCGGCGGTGTCCTCATACGCGACTCCAAGCGAGCCGACGGCCCCCGCCTCCAGGTCTCCTCCACAGCCTGGGCCAGGTTCGTCGCCGCTACGTGGCGCTGACGCGTTTCTCGGTCCTCGTACCGCACCGTCATGTGTGAGACCGGCCCCGCCGTCAACCCTGTCCCCATCGGCGGCACGCCGCGACGCCGTATGACGCCGTACGAGGAGGAGACCCCCTTGCCCTACGCCCCCGAGCAGGACCACGACCGCGCGTTCCTCGAGCAAGCCATCGCCCAGTCCCGCCGCTCCCTCGGCCCCGGTACCAAGAAGCCCTTCGGGGCCGTTGTCGTCGTGGGTGGGGAGGTCGTGGGGGTTGGGAGCAATCGCGTTGTCGAGGACTGTGATCCGACCGCTCATGCCGAAGTCGTGGCGTTGCGGGACGCGGGGCGGCGGCTCGGGACGTTTCTCGTTGAGGGCGGCACGCTGTATTCCAGTTGCGAGCCCTGTCCCATGTGTCTCACCGCCTGTTACTGGGCTGGGATCAGTCGTCTCGTCTATGCCGCCGACCGGCACGACGCCGCCCGCAACGGGCACCCGGACCTGCAGTTCTATCGGGAGCTCGCGTTGCCGAACGGGGAGCGGCGGTTGTTGGACGAGGTGCCCGTCGAGGGGGACGTCCGGGCCGCCGCGGTCGGGGTTCTCGCCGAGTGGGCCGCCGAGCAGCCCGGCCCCGTCGAGCCGAAGCTCTGAGGGTGCCGGTCGGTGGCCCATTGCTCCGCGTTAGCCTCAGCCCATAGGCAACGTAGGCAACATAGGCAACACAGACAAACTGGGCGTATTACCGAGAGGTGGATCAATCATGGCGAGGATTCCCGCGGCAGTCGTGGCCGTGAGTGGGCTGGTCGGGGGCTACGCCACCGCGCGGGCCACCAAGAAGCGGCCCCTCGGCGGCGTCGCGCTCGGCGCTGCGGGGGTCGTCGCCGCCCGGCAGTGGCGGGAGGCCGCGGGGGCGAAGACCGCCGCCGCGCTCACCACGGCGTACGTCGCCGGGTTCGCCGGGTCGCATCCGCTCGCCAAGAAGGTGGGCGCCTGGCCTGCCGTCCTCGGTGTCGCCGGCGGCGTCGGGCTCGCCTCCTGGGTGCTCGCCGACCGCCAGAGGTAGGGAGGGCTAGCGCGGGGCGTCGCCGTCCTCCGGGCGGCCCTTCACGCGCCTTGCCACCATCGCCGTCACCAGCGCCCCCGCCCCGAACAGCAGCATGAACGCCGCCCACGCCAGCGGCCACACCTGCGCGTCCTGCGTGGGGTGCGTGTTGAAGGAGACGTAGAGCAGCGTCGACGGCGGGGCCGCCACCACCAAGAGCGTCCACGCCGCGCGGTCCCTGATGCCGAAGTAGGCCGCCAGGGCCACGAGGGAGACCGCCAGGAGCGTGATGCCCGTCGTCGTCACGGGGGACGTCTCGTTGAGCGCGCCCGGGGTCTCCGCGCGGTTGCGCAGGTCCCACGGCAGGCACGCCAGATATGCCGCGGCGGCGAGGGCCGCGCCCAGGATGCGGGTCGCGTACCGGGGCAGCGGCGCGGTCTTCCGGAGCGGGGTCAGTATCGCGGTCGTGTTCGCGTTCGTGTTCGCGTTCGTGTTCGCGGTCGTGTTCGCGGTCGTGTTCGCGGTCGTGTTCGCGGTCGCGTTCGCGGTCGCGGTCGCGTTCATGTGTGCGACGGTGCCCCGTGGCGTGGGGGGCGCGACAGAGTACGGGCACTCACGCCGTACTTACCCACCCCCACCCCATGCGCCCCGACCGCCCGACCACCCCATGCGCCCCGACCGGTCCAGCCGCCCGACTGGAGGCCGGCCACAGGCCGTGCTCCGGCAGGATGCCGACCCATATTGGTTAATGTTCAACCATTTTCGGCCGCCATCCGCACAGCGAGTCGGCATCCCCCACCAGGGCCATCCAGCAAGAAGCCCACACTTCGGCGCCCTGAACAATGGCCGATTTTCCTTTAACATTCAACTGGTGTAGAGGGCATGCTGATTGGAGCGACGGAGACCGGTCCGGTCTCCGGTTCAACACCCCTGCCATCCAAGGGAGATGACCCCCATGAGCCAGGCCCTGCCGCTCCGCCTCCACCACCACGCATGGATCACCGACGACCAGGAGGCCAACCGGCACTTCTACGAGGACGTCATCGGCCTCCCCCTCGTGGCCACCTGGACCGAGCGCGACGTGCTCGCCGGGGCCGAACGCGCCTACAGCCACGCCCTCTACGGCATGGCCGACGGCAGCGCGCTCGCCTTCTTCCAGTTCGCCGATCCCAAGGACCAGGAGGAGTTCAAGACGGACCTCAATGTCACGCCCCTGCGCCACGTCGCCTTCAAGGTCGAGACCGAGACACAGGAAGCCATACTCAAGCGCGTCGAGTCCGCCGGTCACGCCGACGCGAACGCGCACGTGCTCGACCACGGCTTCTGCGTCTCGCTGTACGTCACGGACCCCAACGGGCTCATCCTGGAATTCGCCGTCGACCACCCCGATGTGGAGAAGATCGACGCCGAGCGGCGCGCCACGGCACACGCCGACCTCGCCCGCTGGCTCGCCGGCGACCACACCAGCAACAACCACTGGCGCTGATCCCCGCACTCGGACAGCCCCGTCCCGCGGCCGCCACGGCAACAGCGCCGGCCTGTTGCTCCACGGCTGCGGACGATCGAGGGTACGACTCACCGGCCACGCACGGCCCCTAGGACCTCGCGCCCCTGAACGTCGCCCTGTACACCCCCGGCGACACCCCCACCCCCGTCACGAAGTGCTGCCTCAGCGACGCCGCCGTCCCGAAGCCCGCCTCCGTCGCCACCCGGTCCACCGTGTGGTCCGTCGACTCCAACAACTCCCGCGCGCGGTCCACCCTCCGCTGCGTCAGCCACTGCATCGGCGTCAGGCCCGTCTCCTCGCGGAAGCGGCGGTTGAACGTGCGCACGCTCATCGAGGCCCGGGCGGCCAGCTCTCCCAGCGTCAGCGGGTCGGACAGGTGCTCCTCCGCCCACGCCCGCGCCGCGCTCGTCGACGACGTCGACTCCCGGACCGGTACCGGGCGTTGGATGTACTGCGCCTGGCCGCCCTCCCTGTGCGGCGGCACCACCGTGCGCCGTGCCACGTCCGCCGCCACCGCCGCGCCGTGGTCCTCGCGGATCATGTGCAGGCACAGGTCCACTCCCGCCGCCTCCCCCGCCGATGTCAGGATGCGGCCCTCGTCCACGTACAGGACATCGGGGTCCACCGTCACCGAGGGGAACGTACGGGCGAACAGGTCCGTCGAGAGCCAGTGCGTCGTCGCCCTGCGGCCGTCCAGCAGGCCCGCGGCCGCCAGCACGAACGCCCCCGTACAGATCGAGGCGAGGCGCGCGTGCGCCGCGGAGTCCAGCGCCCGCGCCAGCGGGGCCGGCAGGCCGCCCGGGGCCAGCGACTCGTCCTCCTCGTGCGACGCCGGGACCAGCACCGTGTCCGCCCACTCCAGCGCCTCCGGGCCGTGCCGCGCACCCACCGGGAAGTCCGCGTCCGTGCGGATGAGGCCGGGGCCCTGCACCGCGCACGTCCGCACCTCGTACAGCCGCTCCCCCACCGGTCCCCTCGCCGCGCCGAACAACTGGTGCACCAGGCCCAGTTCCATCGGCAGCACGCCGTCCCGTACGAGTACCGCCACGCGGTGAGCAGAAGTAGTCATGATCCGGTGAATGCTCCGCCATCACTCCGTCGCCGACAACGGCTTCGCGATGTCCTCCAGCGACCTCTGCTCCGCGTTCACCGCCAGCGCAGCCGCCACCAGGCCCGCCGCGCACATCAGGCCCGCGCCGATCTGGAAGGCCAGCACCGTGTCGCCGACCACGCCCGACTCCGTCAGATCGGCGAAGATCAGGGGGCCGCTGATGCCGCCCGCCGCGGTGCCGATCGCGTAGAAGAAGGCGATGGCCATCGCGCGCGTCTCCATCGGGAAGATCTCCGAGACCGTGAGGTACGCGCTGCTCGCGCCCGCCGACGCGAAGAACAGGACCACGCACCAGCAGGCCGTGAGCGTCGTCGCGGTCAGCGAGCCCCGGCCGAAGAGCCAGGCCGTGGCGAAGAGCAGAACACCCGACACGATGTACGTCGAGGAGATCATGATCCGGCGGCCGACCGTGTCGAAGAGCTTGCCGAGGAGGAGCGGGCCCAGGAAGTTGCCGGCGGCGATGACGGCGAAGTAGTAGCCCGTGCTGCCGGACGGGACGTCGAAGAACTTGGTCAGGATCGCGCCGAAACCGAAGGTGATCGCGTTGTAGAGGAACGCCTGGCCGATGAAGAGGGCCAGGCCGAGCGCCGAGCGCTTGGGGTACTCGCGGAAGACCGTCCTCGCGATGAGACCGAAGCCGATGCTCTTGCGCTGGTGGATGGTGATCTCGCCCGCGGGCGGCGGGAGACGCTCACCCTTCTCCTCCTCGATCTCCCGTTCCACCGACGAGACGAGCCGATCCGCCGCCTCCCCGTGGCCGTGGATGAACTGCCAGCGCGGGCTCTCCGGGACGTGACGGCGTACGAGCAGGATCACCAGGCCGAGTACGACGCCGAGGGCGAAGGTGAGCCGCCAGCCGATGTCCTTGGGGAAGATGCTCGTGTTGAGCATGACGACCGAGAGCAGCGAGCCGCCGATCGCACCCAGCCAGTAGCTGCCGTTGATGATCAGGTCGACGCGGCCGCGGTATTTGGACGGGATCAGCTCGTCGATCGCCGAGTTGATGGCCGCGTACTCACCGCCGATGCCGAAGCCCGTCAGGAAGCGGAAGAGGAAGAACCACCAGGCGTCGAAGGAGAGGGCCGTGAGGGCGGTGGCCGCGAGGTACACGGCGAGGGTGACCATGAAGAGCTTCTTGCGGCCGAACTTGTCCGTCATGCGGCCGAAGAAGAGGGCGCCCGCGCAGGCTCCCGCGACATAGAGGGCTGCCGCTGTGCCCGTCACCTGGGCCGAGCTGATCGCCAGGCCGCTGCCCTCCTCGGAGAGGCGGCTCGCGATGTTGCCGACGGTGGTGACTTCCAGGCCGTCCAGGATCCAGACCGTGCCGAGGCCGATCACGATCATCCAGTGCCAGCGGGACCAGGGCAGCCGGTCCAGGCGTGCGGGGACCGCCGTGGTGACGGTGTTCTCGGAGGTCGCCGGGCCCGGCGGGGGCTGGGGAGGCGTGGACGACGCGGTCATGGCGGGCGGCTCCTTCCGCTGCAGCCACGTCGCCGGACGCGGGACACGAGCACCCCGCACCACCGGACGACGGCCACCTCTACGCCGAGGGGCTCCTCCAGAGTGCCCAGCGAACCCCCGATCACGCGCGCTGAAGTGCGCTTACGCCGCCCGCACCCCCTGCGCCCGCACCCCCCCCTACGCCCCCAGCAGCCGCGACACCGTATAGATCGCAAGACCCGCCAGCGAGCCGACCACCGTGCCGTTGATGCGGATGAACTGCAGGTCACGGCCGATGTGCGCCTCGATCTTCTTCGAGGTGTGCTCGGCGTCCCATCCCGCCACCGTGTCGCTGATGAGCGAGGTGATCTCGTCCCGGTACGTCGTCACCACGTACACCGCCGCGCCCTCCACCCAGCCGTCCACCTTCTGCTGGAGGCGTGCGTCGTTCGCCATCCGCGCGCCGAGCGACAGCAGCGAGGCCCGCACGCGCAGGCGCAGCTCGCTGCGCTCGTCCTCGGCGGCGGCGACGATCATCGCGCGCACGGCCGACCAGGCGGAGGCGATGAGGTCCTGGACCTCGTCGCGTCCGAGGACCTCCCGCTTCAGCCGCTCCACGCGCTCACGCGTGTCCGAGTCGGACTGCAGGTCCGCGGCGAAGTCGGCGAGGAAACGGTCCACGGCGCCCCGCGCCGGGTGCCCCGGCATGTCCCGCATCTCGGTGACGAAGCGGAGCAGTTCCTTGTAGACCCGCTCGCCGACCCGCTTGTCGACGAACCGCGGTGTCCAGCCGGGCGCGCCGCCCTGCACCGCGTCCATCACCGAGTCGGCGTGCTCCACCAGCCAGTCGTGCGCCCGTACGCAGACCAGGTCCACGACCCGCTTGTGGCCGCCGTCCGCCACGACCTTCTCCAGCATCTTTCCCGTGCCGGGGGCGATCTCCTGGGCGTCCGCGCGGCGCGTGATCGCCTCACCGACCACGGCCTGCACGTCGGAGTCGCGCAGAACGGTGAGGGCGCCGCGCAGGGCCGTGGCGAGCTCGGCCGTCACGCGGTCCGCGTGCGCCGGCTCGGCGAGCCAGGCACCGAGGCGGCCTGCGATGCCGACGGCGTGCAGACGGTCCCGTACGACGTCGGCGGAGAGGAAGTTCTCCCCCACGAAGTCGCCCAGCGAGGCGCCCAGCTGGTCCTTCTTGTTCGGGATGATCGCCGTGTGCGGGATGGGCAGGCCGAGCGGGTGGCGGAAGAGCGCGGTCACCGCGAACCAGTCGGCCAGCGCGCCGACCATGCCCGCCTCGGCGGCCGCGGCCACGTAACCCGCCCAGGGGCCCGCGCCGGAGTGCTGCGCCCACTTCGCCAGTACGTAGACGACGGCGACGAAGACGAGCAGGCCCGTCGCTGTGATCTTCATACGGCGGACACCGCGCCGCTTCTCCTCGTCGGCGGGGCTGTAGGTGAGGCCACCCGGGGCGCGAGGGGTTCGGGGGGCTCGGGGTGTGCTGGGGGTGCCGACTGTGTCGGGGGTGCCGGGTGTGCCGGCGGTGCTGGGTACGCCGGGTGTGCCGAGGCGTGCGCCAGGTGTGCCAGGTGTGCCGGGCGCCGCATCGGGCGCGTCGGGTGCGCCGGGCGTGCTGGATGTGCCGGGTTCTTCTCGGACCGCCGCCTTTAGGCCATTCGGGGAGCCCCCCTCCGGCACCGCGGCAGCGCTGTCCGCCCCTGCCCCTGGGGCCCGGCTTGCGGCGCCGTCCCCGCGGGCATGCTCCTCGCCGTGCACCTCAGCCGGTTCCTCCGCATTTGCGCGTTCCACTCACTCCACCTGGCCCGTTCACCTAGTAGCCGTCCGCACTGTTCCCCTGTCCTGCGCCCTGCCCTCTGTCCCGATTGTCCCCATCCCCTGTGTCCTACGCCCCTTCCTGACCTACTCCTGGAACGAACGACAAGTTCCCGGCGTCTCACTGGACGGAGGGGGGCAGTGTCGGCCGCCTCACGGCCCATGCCGCATCATGGGGTGATCACACCGGAGCCTCGGGGCTCCCCCTGCCCGAGGAGAAAGAGCCCGCATGACCAAGCGACACGGTTATGCCCTTCTCGCCGCGGTTCTCGCGGTCATAGTGGTGATTTCCGCAGCCATATACGTCGGGGTCGCAGGCACCGACGACGGCTCGAAGGACACGATCAGCGCGGGCCCCAGCGGTCCCCGCAACTCCGCCGCACCCGCCTCCTCCGGCATCTGGGTCGGCTCCTGGTCCGCCTCGCCCGCGGGGTCCGAACCGGGCACGGAGCAGAAGGGGTTCGCGGGCCGCTCCATCCGCAACGTCGTGCACACGAGCGTCGGCGGCAGCAGCGCCCGCATCACCCTCACCAACCTGTACGGCAGGACGCCGCTCAGCATCACGCACGCCTCGATCGCGCTTGCCTCCGCGTCGAACAACCCCGCCGCCGCGGCCGGCACGCTGCGCAGGCTCACCTTCAACGGCAACACGTCGGTGGTGATCCCGCCCGGGCAGCAGGTGATGAGCGACGCGGCGCGGCTGCGGGTGCCGCACGACGCGGATCTGCTCGTCACGACGTACTCGCCGACTCCGTCGGGCCCCGTCACCTACCACCCGCACGCCCGCCAGATCAGCTACGTCGCCGAGGGCGACCGCACCGAGGACCAGCTCGGCGACGCGTACACGGAGCAGAGCCCCTACTGGCGCTACCTCTCCGCGGTGGACGTCCTGAGCAACGAGACCGACGGCACCGTCGTCGTCTTCGGTGACTCCATCACCGACGGCATCTCGTCGACGATGGGCGCGAACCGGCGCTGGACGGACGTCCTCGCGGACCGGCTCCGCGAGGAGTCGGGCGCGCCGCGCTACGGCGTCGTGAACCAGGGCATCAGCGGCAACCGCATCCTCTCCGACGGCCTCGGCAACCCCGCGGTCAATCCCAGCGGGCTCTCCCGGTTCGACCGGGACGTGCTGAACCGGACCGGGGTCAAGGCCGTCGTCATCGCGCTCGGCGTCAACGACATCCTGCGCAACCCGCACCAGAACGATCCGGACCGGATCGTCGAGGGGCTGCGCGAGCTGACGCGGCAGGCGCATACGCGCGGGCTGCGGGTCGTCGGTGCGACGCTGATGCCGTTCGGGGGGCACCGGGGGTACGAGCCCGCACTCGAGGGCGTGCGGCAGGCCGTGAACGAGGAGATCCGGTCGGGGCGGGTCTTCGACGAGTTCGTGGACTTCGACCGGGCGTTGCGGGATCCGTACGATCCGCGGAAGCTGCGGGCGCGGTACGACTCGGGGGATCACCTGCATCCTTCCGATGCGGGGTTCCGGCGGATGGCTGAGACGTTCAACCTCTCGCACCTCAAGGGCTCGGCCGCGGCCGAGCTCTGACCTCCGCTTCCCCGCCGGGGGGGCTGTCCGGTCGTCGGCCGCGGGCCGTGGGGGCTGGTCGCGCAGTTCCCCGCGCCCCTGGACGGCGACACCTCAGGCCCAACGTCCTGTGCCCGTCACCCGAGGTGTCGCGCAGTTCCCCGCGCCCCTGAAGACGTTCCCCTCGGGCGGGTCAGTCCGTCGTGTTCTTCTTTCGCTCCAGCTTTTGCCGGCGGCGTTCTTCTCGCTGGCGGAGCTTCTCCGCTCTGCGGATCTTTCTGTCCACGCCTACGCCGCCCATCAGGGCGAAGCCCTTCACGACCACCCGGGGGGAGCCGGGCGTGCCCTCGCCCGTGGCCTTGTCGTCGAAGCCGCCCATGATGCCGAAGCCGCGGACCGCCACCGTCATGTCGGGAGGTACGACGACCTGGAGGCCGCCCATGATCGTGAAGCAGCGGATCTCGACGTCGCGGTCCGTGAAACGCGCCTCGCGCAGGTCGATCTCGCCGCCGCCCCACATCGCGAACGCGGTGAACCGACGGCCCACCACCCAGCTGCCCTTGCGGCCGAAGCCGCTCCAGAAGGCGAAGCCGAGGGAGGAGGTCGGTTCGCCGCCCTCCACCATGCGCTCGGACCAGTCGATCGCGACGGGGTCGGCGCTCGCACCGTGTTTGACCAGGTCCGCCTTGGCGAAGACCGCCTCGTGCGACGGGAGGTCACGAGTGAGCGGCTCCAACTCCCCGTACGTCCGCGCCTTGTACGTCGCGTCCAGGCGCTCGTCGAACTCCGTCATGTCGAGGCGGCCCTCGGCCACCGCGTCCCGGAGCTGCTCGGCGACCCGTTCCCGGTCGGCGTCGGAGGCGCGCAGGTCCGGCAGGCGGGCAGGGGCGCGGTGGTCGTCACTCATAACTCCGCAGCCTACGAGGTCGGCTTCTCGGCGTACATCTTCGCGATGACCGCCTCGATGTCCGGTTCCCTGACGGAGAGGTCCGCCAGGGGGTAGCGGTCGGCGATCCGCGCCACGAGGGGGGCCGCCGACTGCGACGCCGGGAACGCCAGCCACTGGCGCGGGCCCTCCACCTTCACCACTTTCGCCGCCGACCCCGCCTCGATGGGCGGGAGTTCGCGTTCCAGGTCGACGACGAGCGTGCGCTCGCTCTCGCCCACCTCGTGCAGGCCCGACAGCGCACCGTCGTACATCAGGCGCCCGTGGTCGATGACCATCACGCGCTTGCAGAGCTGCTCGATGTCCGTCAGGTCGTGGGTCGTGAGGAGGATCGTCGTCCGGGATTCCTTGTTGAGGTCGCTGAGGAAGCCGCGGACCTTCGACTTGCTGATCACGTCGAGGCCGATCGTCGGCTCGTCCAGGTACAGCACCTCGGGGTCGTGCAGCAGCGCCGCCGCGATGTCCCCGCGCATCCGCTGGCCCAGGGAGAGTTGGCGTACGGGGACGTCCAACAGCGCGCCGAGTTCGAGGAGTTCCACGCAGCGGTCGAGGTTCTCGGCGTAGCGGGCGTCCGGGATGCGGTACATCCGGTGCATCAGACGGTACGAGTCGATCAGCGGCAGGTCCCACCAGAGCGTCGTGCGCTGGCCGAAGACCACGCCGATGCGGCGGGCCAGGCGGGTGCGTTCGCGGGAGGGGTCGATCCCGGCGACGCGCAGCCGGCCGCCGCTCGGCGTGAGGATGCCCGTCAGCATTTTGATCGTCGTGGACTTGCCCGCGCCGTTCGGGCCGATGTACCCGACCATCTCGCCGCGCGGGACGGTGAACGAGATGCCGTCCACCGCCCGCACCTCGTGGCGTTCGCGCCGCAGGAAGCCCGTCTTCTTCCGTACGTCGAAGACCTTCTCCACGTCCTCCAGCTCGATGAGAGGGTCACCCGTCGCGCCCGTCATGCCCGTCATGTCAGTCAGCTCCCTGTGCTGCGGTACGAACGGAGGCCCGTGCGCCAGGCGACGCCCGCGAGCGCGAGGAGGGCCGCGGCCACCAACGGCGGCGCGAACGCCACCCACGACGGCAGGTCCAGCGGGTAGGGGCGCCCGAGCACGTACAGCGCGGGCAGCCAGTTCACGAAGGCCAGCGGCAGTACGAACGTGACGCCGCGCACCAGGTCCTTCGCGAAGACGGTCGGCGGATACTGGAGCAGCGTCGTGCCGCCGTACGTGAACGCGTTCTGCACCTCCGCCGCGTCCTGCGCCACGAACTGGAACGCGGCGCCGCCCACGAACACCGCCGCGAAGATCCCCGCCCCGCACAGCAGCATCAGCGGCACCATCAGGACCTTCAGCGGGGTCCAGTCGATGTCCAGGACCACGAGGGCGTACGCGAGGACGAGCGTGCCCTGCGCGAGCCGGCCGATCCTGTGCAGCCCGAAGCGGTCGGCCGCGACCTGCGCGAGCACGGGGGCGGGCCGCACCAGGAGCGTGTCGAGCGTGCCGTCCCGCACCCGTCTGCCGAGGCGGTCCATGGAGCCGAGGGCGAGGTCGGCGAGGCCGAACGCGGTGCACGACGCGCCGTACAGGAACGCGATCTCGGCCAGCGAGTAGCCGCCGAGCCGGTCCACCTGGGAGAACATCAGCAGGATCGCCACGAAGTCGAACGCGGTCACCGCGAAGTTGCCGAGCGCGGTCAGCGCGAAGGAGACGCGGTAGGCCATGAGGGAGCGGATCCACATGGCGGAGATCAGGCGGTAGGCGCGCAGCCCTTCCCGGACCGGCGACATGTCGGCGTCAGCCACCCTGCACCACCACCCGCCGCGTCGCCACGGCCTGCAACAGCCGCCCGAGGGTCAGCAGCGCCGCCGCCCAGCCGAGCTGGAACGCGTACGTCCGCAACAGCGCCGTCCCGGAGCGTTCGCCGAGGAACACGTCGGCGGGCATCTGGAGCAGCGCCGACCACGGCAGGGCGCGGGCGAACTCGCCGAGGGCCCCGGGGAAGACGTTCAGCGGCAGCAGCATCCCGGAGAAGAACGTGCCCGCGAGCATCGCCACCTGCGTGACGCCCGCGCCGTCCATCAGCCAGAAGGCGGAGAGCGCCACCAGGAACCGGATCGCGAAGCTGACGGTCACGCCGAGCACGGCGGCCACCAGGAACGCCAGCCAGCCCAGCGCGTCCGCAGGCAGGGTCAGGTCGAAGACGAGCGCTCCGAAGACCAGGGGGACGATGCCGCGTCCGAGGAGCTGGAAGGCCGCCCGGCCCACGTCGGCCGCCAGCCACCAGAGCTGAAGATCGGCGGGCCGGTACAGGTCGACGGCGATGTCGCCGGTGCGGATCCGCTCGATCAGCTCGCCCTCGAAGCCGCCGCCCATCAGCGCCATCACCGTCAACAACGCCTGACCGAGCCATACATAGGTGAGGGCCTGCGACTGGTCGTAGCCGCCGAGACCGGGCCGTTCGTCCCAGAGCGCCAGGTAGGTGTAGGCGAGAATGAGACCGAAGACAGTGTTCGTGAAGACCCCTGCCGCGGTCGCCATCCGATACGTGGCGTACCTGCGGAAGCTGCCCTCGGTGACGGCCGCGTACAAACGGAACCGTCCTGCGCGCACGAGCATCCCTTTCACCGTGGGCTTCGTCCCGAATGGGCCAAAGCGCTGGAGCCTAGTGCGATAGGGGGCGCCCGTGCCAGGCATTTTCGGGGCGTGGCGCGTCCCTGGTCACGAACGCCTGTGGCAACGGTGTCCAATGGGGTGGCAACGGGGTTGCAGTGAGGTTTACGAGGCGTACGGGATGTACGACGCTAACCGGGAGTTCCGCAAGACATGAGCGACGAGCCGCAGCAGCAGGGCAAGCAGGGGCCTGTCCGGCGCCCGCGCTGGGCATCGAGGGAGCCGCAGGACACGCCCGCTGACACCGCGGAGACGGCGGCGACGGCGGAGACCCCCCAGGCGGCCGAAGGGGCTGCCGCCGGGGCGTCCGCCGACGGGAAGAAGAGCAAGAAGCCCAAGCGGCCCAAGCGCAAGGGCTGGCGGCGGATCTTCCCCACCTGGCGCATGGTCCTCGGCGGCTTCATCCTGATCATCCTGCTGTGCGTCGGCGGCTTCATGGCCGGCTACATGCTGGTCGACATCCCGCCCGCGAACTCCGCGGCCACCAAGCAGAGCAACGTCTACCTCTACGCCGACGGCACCCAGATCGCCCGCGACGGCGAGGTCAACCGCGAGAAGGTGCCCCTCAAGGAGGTCCCGCTCCACGTCCAGCGCGCCGTGCTCGCCGCCGAGGACCGCGACTTCTACGGCGAGTCCGCGGTCGACCCCAAGGCCATGATCCGCGCGGCCTGGAACACCGTCACCGGCAAGGGCAAGCAGTCCGGCTCCACCATCACCCAGCAGTACGTGAAGAACTACTACCTGGGGCAGGAGCAGACGGTCACCCGCAAGGTGAAGGAGTTCTTCATCTCGATCAAGCTGGACCGCGAGGTGAGCAAGGACGACATCCTCGAGGGGTACCTGAACACCAGCTACTTCGGCCGCAACGCGTACGGCGTGCAGGCGGCCGCCCAGGCGTACTACGGGAAGAACGTCAAGGACCTCTCCGTCGCCCAGGGCGCCTACCTCGCCACGCTCCTCAACTCCCCCAACGCCTACGACGTCGCCACGCACCCCGAGAACAAGCCGCGCGCGGCGGGCCGCTGGAACTACGTCCTGGACGGCATGGTCACCGAGGGCTGGCTCGGCAAGTCCGACCGGGCGAAGGCGAAGTTCCCGATGCCCGACGAGGCCAAGGGCGCGGCGGGCCTGTCCGGGCAGCGCGGCTACGTCGTCAAGGCCGTCGAGGACTATCTGACGGCCAACAAGATCATCGACGAGGAGACCCTCGCCAAGGGCGGCTACCGCATCACCACGACCCTCCAGAAGGACCGCATGGACGCCTTCAAGGAGGCCGTCGACAAGCAGGTGATGTCGAAGGTCGACAAGGACGCCCGCAAGGTCGACCGCAACGTCCGCGCGGGCGGCGCCTCCATCGACCCGGCGACCGGCAAGGTCGTCGCGATGTACGGGGGCATCGACTACACCAAGCAGTACGTCAACAACGCGACACGGCGCGACTACCAGGTCGGCTCCACGTTCAAGCCGTTCGTCTTCACCTCGGCCGTGGAGAACGGCTCGGTCACCCAGGACGGCCGCCCCATCACGCCGAACGCGGTGTACGACGGCACCAACAAGCGGCCGGTCCAGGGCTGGAGCGGCGGAACGTACGCCCCGGAGAACGAGGACCACATCGACTACGGCGACATCACCGTCCGCACCGCCACCGACAAGTCCGTGAACTCGGTGTACGCGCAGATGGCCGTCGACGTCGGCTCCGACAAGGTCAAGGACACCGCCGTCGCCCTCGGCGTCCCCGAGAACACCCCCGACCTGACCGCGTCCCCGTCCATCGCGCTCGGCCCCTCCACCGCGAGCGTCCTCGACATGACCGAGGCGTACGCGACGCTCGCCAACCACGGCAAGCACGGCACGTACACCCTCGTCGAGAAGATCAGCAAGGACGGCAGCGAGATCGAGCTGCCGGAGCCGAAGACCTCGCAGGCCGTGACCCGCGAGGCCGCCGACACCACCACGTCGGTCCTGCAGAGCGTCGTCCAGGGCGGCACCGGCACGGCGGCGCAGGGCGCGGGCCGCCCGGCCGCGGGCAAGACCGGCACGGCCGAGAACGACACCGCGGCCTGGTTCGCCGGCTACACCCCCGAGCTCGCGACGGTCGTCGCCGTCATGGGCCAGGACCCGGAGACCGGCGCCCACACCCCGCTGTACGGCGCGCTCGGCGAGACCCGCATCAACGGCGGCGCCTACCCCGCGCGCGTCTGGGCCCAGTTCACGAAGGCGGCCCTGGAGGGCAAGCCGGTCAAGGACTTCGACCTGGAGCTCGAACAGGGCGCCGACCTGCCCGAGGTCCCGGACCCGACGACGGGCGGCACCGACGAGCCCGGCACCGACGGCGGGACGGACGGCGGCCCCGACACCGGCGGCACGACCGACGGCGGCACCACCGGTGACCAGGACACCGGCGGCACCACCACCGGCGGCCAGGACCCCGGGGGCCAGACGGGTGGCCAGACGGGCGGCCAGAACGGCGGTCAGACCGGCGGCCAGACGGGCGGGCAGGAGACCGGCGGCCAGAACACCGGAGGACCCACCGACGGCGGCGCCAACGGCGGACCCACCGACGGTGGCGCCCAGGGCGGGCCGACGGGCGGCACCGACCCGGCGGGCGGGGCGACCGACGGCGGGACGGACGACGGAGGGGCGATCGGCGGCCTCACGGACGGTTGACGCCCACCCGAACGCTTCGGCGCCCCGTCCTCAGCCGTAGGTCCCCCACCGGCGCCCGATGGTGTCGTACCCGTACCGGGGCAGGCCCTTGATGGCGCTGGTGCGGAACGGGCGGCCGTCGTCGTCGATGCGCACGCTCCCCCAGTCCAGCTCCAGGTACCAGCGGCAGTCGCACGAACTGGTCCCTGCGTTGACCAGCAGCACCTCGGGGTCCTTCGCCGAGACGCGGTAGGGCATGCGCACGGCCGGGATCGGCGTGCCCGTGTCGTTCCCGGGGACCGCGCGGGCGATGGGGCGGTCCTTGTCCAGGTCCACGGCGAAGGACCGGGGAGTGACCGCGCCGCCACAGCCCAGGTGCATGGCGTACGCGGTGCCCTTCACCGGCGCCGTACGGCCGACCACGCGCACGCGCAGCGCCTCCAGCAGGACGGCCGTGTCGCTGCGCCCCTGCACCGACAGCTGCACGAGCGTCTCGCCGCCGTGCACCGCCTTCTGCGTCGCCGCCCAGGGCGCCGCGTCCTGCGGGGCGGGCGGAGGCGGGACCTGGCTCGGCGGCTTCGCGATGACGTAGTCGTGACCACAGCCGAGCTTCCAGGCATGGGAGTTGGCGGTCCAGGTGAGCGGCAACCCTGCGGGGTCTTCGCCGCGGGGCGTGGCGGACGTCGCGCCGGACGGGCGAGAGGGATTCGGCTTCTTCGCCGGTGACTTCTTCGCCGGTGACTTCTCCTCCGCCGACTTCTTCTTCGGGGTGGCGGAGTCGGTGGGCGACTCGGAGGAGGGGGTGCCGCTCGGGCCGGGCGAGGCGCCCCGCCTCTCCGGCGCCCCGGCGACCCGGTCAGGACCGTCGACGGACGCCCGCTGCGCGTCCGGCAGCAGCGCATAGGCGCCGAGCGTCGCGAGCACGGCGCAGGCGGAGGCCAGCCCGACGACGAGACGTCTGCGGCGGTACCAGGGAGAGGGCGGGGGCGGGGGCACGTTGTCCACGGCCTCCGGAGCCGTGGTGTCCGGGTCGTCCACGGCTTCCGCCGCCGTGGCGGCGGGCGCGCTCTCAGGCCCGCGGCCCGGTGCGGGCTTGTCACGCAGTTCCCCGCGCCCCTGGGCAGTCCTGCCTGCCGCCGCCTCGCCCGCTTCCGCCGCGGTGTCCCCCTGGGCAGTCCCCGCTGCCGCCTCGCTCGCCTCCGTCGCACGAGGCCGGCGGCGGGCCGCCACCGCCAGAAGCCAGCGGCGGTGCAGTTCAAGGCGCTGCTCCGAGGTCGCACCGCACAGCGCCGCGAAGCGCTCCACGGGGGCGAAACCGAGCGGCACCGCGTCACCCGCGCAGTAGCGGTGCAGCGTCGATGTGTTCATGCCCAGACGGCGGGCCAGCGAGCCATAGCTCCGGTCCGTGCGCTCCTTCAGCCCCCGCAGCAGCGCCGCGAACTCCGCCACCTCATCGATGCCGTCGCCGTCGCCCTGTGCCGACACGGGCCCCCCGTCCTCGTACGCCCCCACGCGGCCCGGGACGGTATCCCAGGCACCCGTGTACCTGCACGTCAGAAGGGCTGGGATGGTTCCACCCCGCTCGACGGGCCGTCGGTCGTTGCGCCGGGCCGCCGTGACAGCTGATGCTCTTGGTGCCGCACCGACCGGGCCCGGGCCGACCAGCCGGCCCCGCCGCGGCACCCACATCCACGCACTCCTCCACGGGGGGTAACACCCATGTCCCTGCGCATCCGAACAAGCGCTTGCACCGCACTCGCCCTCGCCGCCCTCGCGGCGGGCACGGTCCTCACCGCACCGGCCGCCGGCGCCGCGCCGAAGGCCGCCGCGCCCACGTTCCTCTCCGCGTCCCAGCTGCCGCCGCACCCGACGTCTTCCTGGACCGCGGGCCCGGTCACCGAGGGCTTCCCGGAGGCGCTCGGCTCCTGCGTGAGCACGGAGGGCGTGCTCGACTACGACTACCGGCACCGGGAGTTCCGGACCGACCTGGAGACCAACGCCGTGCAGCTGACCGTCGTGACAGGCACGGCCGCCCAGGCCAAGGCACTGGCGAAGCACTACGACGACCTGGTCCGCACCTGCGCCGACCGCATCGAGAAGTCCTCGCCCGACATCGAGGCCGAGGGCCGGGACTACGGCAAGCTGCCCGTCGAGGAGGGCGCCCGCGTCCGCGGTCTGCACACCGAGACGTCCTGGGGCGCCACCGACATCGCTCTGCTGTCGGTCGGGCGGGACGGCAGGACCGTCACCGTCGTGCAGTGGGGGCAGATGGGCGACTTCGGGGACGCGCCCGTGGCCGCCTTCAAGAAGACCACGACCACGGCCGTCAACAAGCTGTACTGACCGGGGCGGCCGCCACAAAAGACAGGGGCCGTCCTCCCGCCACGGGGGTCGGAAGGACGGCCCCGTACCCGCCGGCCCCGATACGTCCCAGTCCTAGTGGCCGGAGGTCGCCTTCAGGCCGACCACGGCCACCAGCAGCAGACAGACGAAGAAGATCCGGGCCGCGGTGACCGGCTCACCCAGAATCACCATGCCGAGCACCGCCGCACCGGCCGCGCCGATACCGACCCACACTCCGTAGGCCGTACCGATCGGCAGCGTCTTCGCGGCCTGCGACAGCAGCATCATGCTGGCGACGATGCCCACACCCGTGAACACGCTGGGCCACAGGCGCGTGAAACCGTCCGTGTACTTCATCCCGATCGACCAGCCCACTTCGAGCAGTCCGGCGACGATCAGCAGAACCCAGGCCATGACGGCACCTCCGACGAGTAGAAACGCGACGCGATCGCGTGACGCGTCACCTGATGGGGTGCGTCGTCTTTGCGGAAACCCGGTACGGCGCGTCTCGTCGGGGTCCTTCCAAGGTAGCAAAACGCATGCGTAAGGGGCTGGTGACCATGGTCACCAGCCCCTTACGCACAGATCCTCGCAAACTTTGAACGGACGGACGGCTACAGGTACAGCCCCGTCGAGTCCTCCGACCCCTCGAACCGGTCGGCCGCCACGGCGTGCAGATCGCGCTCCCGCATCAGTACGTAGGCCACGCCCCGCACCTCGACCTCGGCACGGTCCTCCGGGTCGTACAAAACCCGGTCGCCCGGCTCGACCGTCCGGACGTTCTGCCCGACCGCGACCACCTCGGCCCAGGCGAGCCGCTTGCCCACGGCAGCGGTCGCGGGGATCAGGATGCCGCCGCCGGAGCGCCGCTCACCCTCGCTGGTGTCCTGCCGCACGAGCACGCGGTCGTGCAGCATGCGAATGGGCAGCTTGTCGTCGTGGGGTGTCCTGGGGGTCTTCTCGCTCACGCCCCAGAACCTACCTGCACCGGCCGCCGCCGTGGGCTCCCGGGTCGGCACTCACGCCTTCGGCGCCGATGTCCGCGCCGCTCAGGCACCGATGTCCGCGCCGCTCAGGCGCCGCGGCGCCGAGAACTCACCACCAGAAGCCCCACGAGGCCCACGGCCACCAGGGCGACCGGCACGATGCGCTCGATGCGCGGCGAACCGTCCTCCGTGACGAGCTGTCCGCGCACGTCCGAGACGAAGCGATTCGCCCCTACGTACGCCCGGCCCAGCGAGTTGTCCACGCCCGCGACGACCTTCGCCTTGGCGTCGCCGACGATCGTCTTCGGGTGGACGCGCACCCCGATCTCGTCGAGGGTCTCGGCGAGCTGGTCGCGCCGGCGCTTGATGTCCGCCTCGATCTGCGCAGGGGTCCTGGCATCCGACACCGCGCTGCCTCCGTGGTCGTAGCTGGAATGTGGAACGTGGAACGTGTGGAGCGTGTCATGACATGGAGCTGTACCGCTGTACCCCACAGTCTGTCAGCTTCGCGCGCGCCGCACCCCGCGGCACCCCTATTACGCTCGTCTCCGTCACCACACTCTTTGCGAAGCACCCCCTGAGGAGACGCCCATGAGCGAGCGACTGCAGCCCGGCGACACCGCCCCCGCGTTCACCCTGCCCGACGCCGACGGCAAGGACGTCTCGCTGGCCGACCACAAGGGCCGCAAGGTCATCGTGTACTTCTACCCCGCCGCCCTCACCCCCGGCTGCACCAAGCAGGCCTGCGACTTCACGGACAACCTCGACGGGCTGGCCGCCGCCGGGTACGACGTCATCGGCGTCTCCCCCGACAAGCCGGAGAAGCTGGCGAAGTTCCGCGAGCAGGAGAACCTCAAGGTCACGCTGGTCGGCGACCCCTCCAAGGAGACCCTGGCGGCGTACGGCGCCTTCGGCGAGAAGAAGCTGTACGGCAAGACGGTGACGGGCGTGATCCGCTCGACCGTGGTGGTCGACGAGCAGGGCAAGGTCGAGCACGCGTTCTACAACGTGAAGGCGACGGGACACGTGGCGAAGATCATCAGGGACCTGGGCGTCTGATCGGGGTGTCGGGCCGGGGTGTCCGACCTGGGCACCGGGCCGGACACCGGGCCGGGCCCACGTGTTCCCTTCTCGATGTGATGTAAGCCCCCCTCACGGGGGGCTTTCGTTTGCATCGGCCATCTTCGAGCAAGTGATGTCACGGGGACTTGTACGAAGAACGAAAGGAACCACTCCATGGCGGCCCAAGAAGAGCTCGAGGCGGAGGCCGACCCGGAGGCGATGAAGCGCCACCGCACCCTGTTCCGGGCGGTGAAGCGGCGCAAGAACCCGCCCCTGCGCCGTACCGACATCACGGTCACGGACGAGGCAGCCGTCAAACGGGCCGTCAAAGCGGCCTCGCTCGGCAACGCCATGGAATGGTTCGACTTCGGCATCTACAGCTACCTGGCCGTCACCATCGGCCACGTGTTCTTCCCTTCCGGGAACGACACGGCACAGCTGATCTCTTCCTTCGCCACCTTCGCGGTCTCCTTCCTCGTGCGCCCCATCGGCGGCATGGTGTTCGGCCCGATGGGCGACAAGGTGGGCCGCAAGAAGGTCCTGGCGCTCACCATGATCATGATGGCGATCGGCACGCTCGCGATCGGCCTGATCCCGTCCTACGCGACCATCGGCTTCTGGGCGCCCGTCCTGCTGATCTTCTTCCGCCTCGTCCAGGGCTTCTCGACTGGCGGCGAGTACGGCGGTGCGTCGACGTTCATCGCCGAGTACGCGCCCGACAAGCGCCGCGGGTTCTTCGGCAGCTTCCTGGAGATGGGCACGCTGGCCGGCTACACGGGCGCGGCGGGCCTGGTCCTCATCCTCAACGCGTCCCTCGGCTCGGACGCCATGGAGTCCTGGGGCTGGCGCGTCCCGTTCCTCGTCGCGGGCCCGCTGGGCCTGGTCGGCCTCTACCTGCGGCTGAAGCTGGACGAGACGCCCGCGTTCCAGAAGATGGAGGACGCGTCCTTCCACTCGGCGTCCGAGGGCGCGTCCACGGTGGAGACCACCGCCAAGGGCGACCTGGCGAAGATCTTCCGTGACTACTGGCCGACGCTGATCCTCTGCATCGCCCTGGTCGGCGCGTACAACATCACCGACTACATGCTCCTCTCGTACATGCCGACGTACCTCTCGGACGAGCTCGGCTACGACGACTCGCACGGCCTCCTGATCCTCATCGGCACGATGGTCGTCCTGATGCTGATCATCAACCAGGTCGGCAAGCTCTCCGACCGCTTCGGCCGCAAGCCGCTCCTGATGACGGGCATGCTGAGCTTCCTGGTCCTCTCGGTCCCGGCGTTCCTCCTCATCAAGCAGGGCAGCCTGGTGGCGGTCTCCGCGGGCATGCTCCTGCTCGGCCTCTCCCTGGTCTGCCTCCTCGGCACGATGTCGGCGACCCTGCCCGCCCTCTTCCCCACCTCGGTCCGCTACGGCTCCCTGTCCGTCGGCTACAACCTCTCCGCCTCCCTCTTCGGCGGCACGGCTCCCCTGGTCATCACGTCCCTGATCAGCGTCACGGGCACGGACATGATCCCGGCGTACTACTCGATGGCGGCGGCGCTGGTGGGTGTGATCGCGGTGGCGTGCATGAAGGAAACGGCCCAGAAGCCGCTGTCGGGGTCGCCCCCGTCGGTGGGAACGAAGGAGGAAGCAGCAGAAATGGTCGAGGCCCAGGCCACACCCCCCAAGTTCTGACCGCCCCCCCTCCCCTGCCACAACGGCCCGCCCCGCTTGCACCCACAAGTGAGGCGGGTCGTTCCGCATATCGGGCGTAACAGTCCGATTTTCGGTTCGTTAGGCCGTACGAGGCTGCGAACGCGTGGCCGGATGGGGAGGACGGCATGACGGTTCGGTACACCCGCGAACTGCTGGAGGAGGCAGCGCGGGAGACGGCTACGTGGGATGAGGCGGTGCGGTGGTGCGGCGGGGAACCCACCACCGGAAGCAGGCACTACCTGCGCCGGAAGATGACCGAGGAGGGCATCGACACCTCGCACTTCCCGCAGCAGTGGGTCCGCCACACCGAGGAGAGGCTCCGGGAGGCCGTGGCGCAGTCCACCTCCATGAAGGAAGTGGTGTGCCGCCTGGGGATCAGCAACGTCGGCGGCAACCACGCGCACATCAGCCGCCGGGTCACCCGTCTCGGAATCGACACCTCGCACTTCACGACTCGTCGGGGCAGACCGAAAGGCGCCTTGGGCCCCGTGCTGGCGCTGAGATCTCCGGACGACGGACGCATCCCCGGCACACGTCTCCGCCGGGCATTGCTGGGTACCGGCGTAGCCGAGGAATGCGCCGAGTGCGGGGTCGGTACGGAATGGAACGACCTGCCGCTCCGGCTGGAGGTCGACCACGTCAACGGTGACTGGTGGGACAACCGCCCGGCCAACCTTCGCCTCCTCTGCCCCAACTGCCATGCGGTGACGGACACTTACCGAGGCCGGCGTCGGAGGATCACGTGAGCAGGGTCAAGTATCCCTACCGGACGCTGGCCCGCATGGCGCCCTCGTGCACCAGTCTGGTGGACCTGATGCGTCGGCTGGGGGCTCCGATGGGGGCAGGTCCGCGCAGGTACCTGCGGTGGCGCCTACAGCACTACGGAATCGACACCGCGCACTTCCGCGACGAGCCTCTGCCCGAACGGCCTGCTCGCTCCTACTCCAAAGGGATCTTGGCGGACGCCGCTGCGCGCTCCCGCAGCATTCGGGAGATGTTCCTGCACATGGGCATCCCCCCGGAGGACGGCCCGTACGGGCACGTCAAGAAGAAGCTGGAGAAGTTCGGGATCGACACCGGCCACTTCCTCCAGCGCTCCGAGAAGGGCGCTGCCGCGCTCTTTCCTCGCGAGGATCTCGCACGGGCCGTCGCCGAATCTCGTGGGCTGGCCGGTGTCATGCGGGCCCTGGGCTGTTCTCCGGCGGGAGGCGCCGGCCGCACGAAAGCGCTGCGCAGCATCGAGGCCTACGGGCTGTCGACCACCCACTTCGTCGGACAGGGGCACAACGTCGGTCGGCCCGGGGCCAATCGGAGGAGCGCCGAGGAGATCCTAGTCCGGCTCGACCCGCCCGCGGGGCGGACCAGCACCGCACTCCTGCGGCGTGCCCTCGACGAAGTCGGGACGCCTCGTGTGTGCGGGGCGTGCGGGCTGGGCGAGGTCTGGCGGGACAGGCCTCTCGTGCTGGAGATCGACCACATCGACGGCGATCGTCTGGACAACCGCCGGGAGAACCTCAGATACCTGTGTCCTTCCTGCCACAGCCAGACCAGGACCTTCTCGAACCGTCGACGCCCGGCACAGTAGAGTGGCCGGGCGGGTCCGTACCCCAGCTGGCCTAGAGGGCGCCGGTTTAGGTCCGGTGTGTCGTGGGTTCGAGTCCCACCGGGCCCACACACCGAGAAAGGGCACGGCGCCGCGCGCCGTGCCCTTTCTCGTGTTGCGCCTCAGCCCAACAACTCCCGAACCACCGGCACCAGCGCCCGGAACGCCACCCCCCGATGGCTGATCGCGTTCTTCTCCGCCGCTGTCAGTTCCGCGCACGTGCGCGTCTCGCCCTCCGGCTGGAGGATCGGGTCGTAGCCGAAGCCGCCCGTGCCCGCGGGGGTCGTGCGGAGGGTGCCCGGGAGGCGGCCCTCCACGACTCGTTCCGTGCCGTCGGGGAGGGCCAGGGCCGCCGCACAGGCGAAGTGGGCCGCGCGGTGTTCCGGGGCGATGTCGGAGAGCTGCGCCAGGAGCAGGTCCAGGTTGGCCCGGTCGTCGCCGTGGCGGCCTGCCCAGCGGGCGGAGAAGATGCCGGGGGCGCCGTTCAGGACGTCGACGCACAGGCCCGAGTCGTCGGCGACGGCAGGGAGGCCCGTTGCCCGGGCGAGGGCGTGGGCCTTCAGGAGGGCGTTCTCCGCGAAGGTGACGCCCGTTTCCTTGACGTCGGGGATCTCGGGATAGCTGTCCGCGCCGACGAGGTCGTGCGTGAGGCCTGCGTCGGCGAGGATCGCCCTGAGTTCAGTGATCTTGCCGTTGTTGCGGGTGGCGAGGATGAGGCGGGTCATGGAGTCAGTATCGCCGCCCGGCGGTCGCGCCTACGGCGTGCAGACCTTCGTCAGTTCGCCCGCCGCGTCCGTGACGGGGCTGACGTCCGGCGTCGCGTCGCCCTTGTCGACGGAATCGCGGACGTTGTCGACCGCCTTCTCCAGGTCCTCGACCGCCTTGTTCACGTCCGTGTTGTCGGTCTTGTCGCCGATCTTGTCGAGGTTCTTGCCGATGTCGTCGAGCGCCCGGTCCGCCGCGGCGGGGTCGTCGCCCGCGTTCTCGACGGCCTGCTGCAGGTCGGTGACGCTGTCGGCGATCGTGTCGGCGGTCTGGACGCAGTCGAGTGCCTTCGAGACGGCGTCGCAGCCGACGAGGCCGACGCCGGCCGGGATGACGATCAGTGCCGTGGCGACGGCGGTGGCGATGCGACGGTGGCGCGCGGCCATGGTTGGGTCCCCTCCCCAGGGTGCGTACGGACGCGCGGCTTCGTCCGCGCGTCCGTACTGATAACAACGCCCGGCAGGGGGTTGTTGGTTGCCTGCTTGACGACGCGGACCAAGTCCGCGGCCGGCGCAGACCCTAGCGCGTGCCTTCCAGCGCCGCGCGCTGGTACGCGGCGAGCTCTTCGCAGCCGCCGACGGCGAGGTCGAGGAGCGCGTTGAGTTCCTTGCGGTCGAAGGGCTCGGCCTCGGCGGTGCCCTGGACCTCGACGAAGCGGCCGTCGCCGGTGCAGACGACGTTCATGTCGGTGTCGGCCTTCACGTCCTCCTCGTAGCGGAGGTCGAGGAGCGGTACGCCGCCGACGATGCCGACGGAGACGGCGGAGACGGTGTCGGTGAGGGGCTTGCGGCCGGCCTTGATGAGCTTCTTGCCCTGGGCCCAGGCGACGGCGTCGGCGAGTGCGACGTACGCCCCGGTGATGGCGGCGGTGCGGGTTCCGCCGTCGGCCTGGAGGACGTCGCAGTCGAGGACGATCGTGTTCTCGCCGAGGGCCTTGTAGTCGATGACGGCGCGGAGCGAGCGGCCGATGAGGCGGCTGATCTCGTGGGTGCGGCCGCCGATCTTGCCGCGGACGGATTCGCGGTCGCCGCGGGTGTTGGTGGAGCGGGGCAGCATGGAGTATTCGGCGGTGACCCAGCCTTCGCCGCTGCCCTTGCGCCAGCGCGGTACGCCTTCGGTGACGGAGGCGGTGCAGAAGACCTTGGTGTCGCCGAAGGAGATGAGGACGGAGCCTTCGGCGTGCTTGCTCCAGCCGCGTTCGATGGTGATGGGGCGGAGCTGTTCGGGGGTGCGGCCGTCGATTCGAGACATGTGAGGAGCCTAGCCGCAGAGCGGGTGTGCGCGAGGGCCCCGTCCGGTTGTCCGGACGGGGCCCTCGGCGGTGGGTTCAGGAACTCACATCATGTCTTCGATGTCCGCGGCGATGGGGTCCGCGTCGGTGCCGATGACGACCTGGATCGCGGTGCCCATCTTGACGACTCCGTGGGCGCCGGCGGCCTTCAGGGCGGCGTCGTTCACGAGGTCGGGGTCCTTGACCTCGGTGCGCAGACGCGTGATGCAGCCCTCGACCTCTTCGATGTTGTCGATGCCGCCGAGCCCGGCAACGATCTTCTCAGCCTTGGTGGCCATGTGTTTCTCCCTGTGTTTCTCGCGGCCGGGGGACCGCTTTGCCACGGTAACGCACGGTTGGACCATCTTCGCGGGCGGTTACGTCAGTCGTGCCCAATGATGACGATCAAGGTGCCGGTCCCTGCCGGGCGGCGCTCCCACACGTACCGCAACTGGTCTACACCAGTTTTCAACGACCGCCAAACCTGGCTTGTTCCGGGAGGGACGCCGATGAGTTCCACTGCCGCAGCGGCGCCACAGAAGAAGTGGTGGAACGGCCTGTTCCAGGGCCTGCAGAAGATGGGCCGCAGCCTTCAGCTGCCCATCGCGGTCCTGCCCGCCGCCGGCATCCTGAACCGGCTCGGGCAGCCCGACGTCTTCGGCGACGACGGCCTGGGCTGGACGAACGTCGCCAAGGTCTTCGCGGCGGCGGGCGGTTCGCTGCTCGACTCGTCGCTCGGCCTGCCGCTGCTGTTCTGCATCGGTGTCGCGATCGGCATGGCGAAGAAGTCGGACGGCTCCACGGCGCTCGCGGCGGTCACCGGGTTCCTCGTCTACTACGCGGTGCTGCGCGCGTTCCCCGACGACTGCCCGAAGGACACCACGTTCGGCGGCGCGGGCATGTGGAGCGGGGTGTGCGTGGCGGAGGACGGGACGGTGGCGCAGGCCGCGTACCAGAATCCGGGGGTGTTCGGCGGCATCGTGATGGGGTTGCTCGCCGCCTGGTTCTGGCAGCGCTACCACCGTGTGAAGCTGGTCGACTGGCTCGGCTTCTTCAACGGCCGTCGTCTCGTGCCGATCATCATGGCGTTCGTGGGTCTGGTCTTCGCGGGTCTCTGCGTCTGGATCTGGCCGCCCATCGGTGACGCGCTGACGAGCTTCTCCAAGTGGCTGGTGGATCTGGACTGGCTGGGTTCGGGCATCTTCGGTGTCGCCAACCGCGCGCTGCTCACGGTGGGCATGCACCAGTTCCTGAACACGTTCGTCTGGTTCCAGTTCGGTGACTTCACGAAGCCGGACGGCACGGTCGTGCACGGTGACATCAACCGGTTCCTCGCGGGTGACCCGACGGCGGGCCAGTTCACCTCGGGTTTCTTCCCGATCATGATGTTCGCGCTGCCCGCGGCGGCTCTCGCGATCACGCACTGCGCGCGCCCCGAGCGCCGCAAGGTGGTGGGCGGTCTGATGCTCTCGGTGGGTCTGACGTCGTTCGTCACGGGCATCACCGAGCCGCTGGAGTACTCGTTCCTGTTCATCGCGCCGGTGTTGTACGCGATCCACGCGGTGCTGACCGGTGTGTCGATGGCGGTGACGTGGGCGCTGGGCGTGAAGGACGGTTTCAGCTTCTCCGCGGGGCTGATCGACTACGTCATCAACTGGAGTCTGGCGACCAAGCCGTGGTTGATCATTCCGATCGGTCTGTGCTTCGCCGTCGTGTACTACGCGCTATTCCGCTTCGTCATCGTCAAGTTCGATCTGCACACTCCGGGACGTGAACCGGAGGAGGAGGCGGAGGCGGAGGACCGGGAGCAGACGAAGGCGTAATTCGTCGCCCGGGGCGCGCTTCTCGTACCCTCTGTCAGGCCCTCGGACCTCTGGTCCGGGGGTCTTTCGACTGTCATATCCGGATATGGCCGACCCCACAGGAATCGCGGGTTCCTTACGTCACCTTCACCGTGCTACAACAGGTCTACACCACTAATTGGTGTAGACCACGCGGCCTTCTCGCCGCGTCCCCCGGAGACGCCGCCGTCCCCCACTTCCATGTCCCCAGGCGGCGCCTTGCCCACTGGAGGAAGTTGTGTCCACGACCGGCGCCGCCCCCGCGGCCGACAAGAAGAAGAAGGGCGCAGGCGTGATGGCCGTCATGCAGCGCATCGGCCGCAGCCTCATGCTGCCGGTCGCCGTGCTGCCCGCCGCGGCCCTCCTCGTCCGCTTCGGTCAGAACGACATGCTCGGCAAAGAGTCGTTCCCGACCTTCATCAACAAGCTCGCGGAGTACATGGCCGCCGGCGGTGGCGCCCTGCTCGACAACATGGCGCTGCTGTTCTGCGTCGGCATCGCGATCGGCTTCGCCAAGAAGTCGGACGGTTCGACGGCCCTCGCGGCCGTGACCGGCTACCTGGTCTTCCAGAAGGTGCTCGCCACCTTCACGGACAAGAACCTGCCGAAGGTCGCGTCCGTCGTGGACGGCAAGATCGTCATGAACGAGGCGCCGGTCAACGCCGGTGTGCTCGGCGGCGTGGTCATGGGCATCATCGTCGCCCTGCTGTACCAGAAGTTCTACCGGACCAAGCTGCCCGACTGGGCGGGCTTCTTCGGCGGCCGCCGTCTCGTCCCGATCCTGTCGGCCTTCGCGGGCCTGGTCGCGGGCATCGTCTTCGGTCTGATCTGGCCGGTCCTCGGCACCGGCATCCACAACTTCAGTGAGTGGCTCGTCGGTTCGGGCGCCGTCGGCGCCGGTGTCTTCGGTGTCGCCAACCGCGCGCTGATCCCCGTGGGCATGCACCACCTCCTGAACTCCTTCCCCTGGTTCCAGGCGGGCACGTACAACGACGGCGGCGTGGACTACCACGGCGACATCGCGCGCTTCCTGCACCACGACCCGTCCGCGGGCCAGTTCATGACCGGCTTCTTCCCGATCATGATGTTCGCCCTGCCTGCCGCCTGCCTCGCGATCGTGCACTGCGCCCGTCCCGAGCGCCGCAAGGTCGTCGGCGGCATGATGTTCTCGCTCGCGCTCACCGCCTTCGTGACCGGTGTGACCGAGCCGATCGAGTTCACCTTCATGTTCATCGCGCCGGTCCTGTACGCGATCCACGCGGTGCTCACCGGTGTCTCCATGGCGCTGACCTGGGCGCTCGGCATGAAGGACGGCTTCGGCTTCTCGGCCGGCGCGGTCGACTTCCTGCTGAACCTCGGCATCGCGAAGAACCCGTGGGGCCTCGCCCTGGTCGGCCTCTGCTTCGCGGCGGTCTACTACGTGGTCTTCCGCTTCGCGATCACCAAGTTCAACCTGCCGACGCCGGGCCGTGAGTCCGACGAGGAGCTCGCCGAGCTCCTGAAGGCCGAGGGCAAGTAGTCTCCGCCCGCTTCCGAGTGACGTAAGCCCCTCGCCGCAGGTACCAACGGCGAGGGGCTTCGTCGTGTCCGGCGGCATACGGTCGAGGCATGAGCGACCAGCGAAGCCCCCAGCAGACTCCCCGCATCCTTGACCTCGGCCGCGAGCGCCTCGCCGCCCTGCGCGGCCGCGCCCTGACCGCTTCCGTCGCCGCCGCGGAGGGCCGCACCATGGTCGCCGAGGTGTTCGCCGACCGTGCCGCCCTGATCCCGATGCCGGGCATGCCCGGGGTGCACAACGCCGAGCTGGTCGCGGCCTTCGGCGCCGACATCGTCGTACTGAACCTCATCGAGCGCGCCTGGGACGGCGAGCGCCTCGATCTGCCGGGGCTCGGCGCCTTCGACTCGATCGCCGACCTCGCCGCGTACATCGGCCGCCCGGTCGGCATCAATCTGGAGCCGGGCGACGTCCCGGAGATCCGGCGCGCGAAGCCGGAGTACGCCAAGCGGCTCATCGACATGGGTGCGGCGATGCTCTGTCTGACGGCGAACCCGGGCACGGGCGGGTCGTACGAGGGGCTCGCGCGGGTCACCGAGGAGCTGCGTGCCGGGCTGGGGGACGACGTGGCGCTGTGGAGCGGCAAGATGCACCACGCGGGGCATCCGGAGCGGGTGACGGTGGAGCGGCTGACGTCGCTGGTGGACGCGGGTGCCGACGGTGTGGTGCTGCCGCTGCCGGGCACGCTGCCGGGGGTCACCAGGGAGCTGGCCGCGGAGGCGGTGGCGGCGGTGCAGGAGGCGGGCGCGGTGGTGATGGGCGCGATCGGCACCAGTCAGGAGGGCTCGCACGCGAACGTGGTGCCGCAACTCGCCCTGACGGCGAAGGAGGTGGGCATCGACGCCCACCACTTCGGGGACTCGTTCCTGCCGGGGATGTGCGACCCGGAGGTCATGTACGACTACTCGGTGGCGATCCGCGGCCGCCGCCACACGTGGAACCGGATGGCGCTGGGCGGCCGCGGATACCGGCGTACGGTCTAGATCTCGTACGTGGCGCCGGGCGCCGCGAGGGCCGTGGGGCCCGTGTGGACCGCGCGCGCGTCGGCGAGGTTGGCCTGGGGGTCCGTCCACGGCGGGATGTGGGTGAGCAGCAACCTTCCTGCACCGGCCCGTTGGGCGGACTCCCCCGCTTCTCTGCCGTTCAGGTGCAGGTCGGGGATGCTTTCCTTGCCGTGCGTGAAGGCGGCCTCGCACAGGAAGAGGTCGGTTCCGGCGGCGAGTTCGTCCAGGGCGGAGCAGGGCCCGGTGTCCCCGGAGTACGTGAGGGACTTACCGGCGTGCTCGACGCGGATGGCGTACGCCTCGACGGGGTGGCACATCTTCTCGGTGCGGACCGAGAAGGGGCCGATGTCGAACGAGGCGGGCTTGACCGTGTGGAAGTCGAAGACCTCGCTCATCGAGGAGGCGGAGGGCGTGTCCGCGTACGCGGTGGTGAGGCGCTGTTCGGTGCCCTCCGGGCCGTAGACCGGGATGGGGGCGCAGCGGCCGCCCTCGTGGCGGTAGTAGCGGGCCACGAAGTACGCGCACATGTCGATGCAGTGATCGGCGTGCAGGTGGCTGAGGAAGATCGCGTCGAGGTCGTACAGACCGATGTGGCGCTGCAGCTCGCCGAGGGCGCCGTTGCCCATGTCGAGCAGCAACCGGAAGCCGTCGGCCTCGACGAGGTAGCTCGAGCAGGCCGATTCCGCGGACGGAAACGACCCCGAGCAGCCGACGACGGTGAGCTTCATGAAGCTGGAACCTCCGCGCTGGCAGGAGAGCTGGGGGAGTGTGCGGTGCGTCGAGCGTAAGGCGCAAAAGGGCCGGTCGCTCCTCCGTCGCGGGCCGTTGTGGGGGAACTCACCTGCACTGTCACCGGTTCGGGGGGCTTCTGGGGTCGGGTGGGGCGGCGGGCGGTCCGGGATGCGCGCCGGTACGGTCGTGGGTATGGACACGTCGTGGTGGCTCGCGCTGGCCGCAGTGGTGGTGCTCGCGCTCGTCGTCACCGTGGTGGACGGCTGGGGGCGCGGACCGCGGAAGCGGAGTTCCCGTCCGGCGGGCGGGACGCGGCCGCCGCGGGGCCCGCGGCGGCGGCTTCCGGCGCCGCGGGAGGCGGAGATCTGGTGGGCGCGGGTGCCGTACGAGGACGGTCCCGGCGGGAAGGACCGGCCGTGTCTGGTCCTGTCGGTGCGTGGGCGGAGCGCCCGGGTCGCGAAGATCACCAGCAGGTATCACGACGAGCGTGCGGGGGTGATTCCCCTGCCGCCGGGTTCGGTGGGCGATGCGGAGGGCCGGGCGAGCTTCCTGGAGACGGACGAGTTGCGGGACGTGCCGCTGCATGACTTCCGGCGCAGGGCGGGGGTGGCGGATCCGGTGCTGTGGGATCAGGTGCGGCACCTGGCGGGCTGAGCCGCCGAAATGCCGCTGTCCGGGCCGGAGGACCAGCCCGGACAGCGGCATTTCAGCCCGTCCGGCGTTCGAGGGCGAACTCGGCGAAGCCGGTGCTGAACAGTTCCCCGGGCGGCCGGAGCCCTACGCCCAGAGCTGGCCCTGCAGGGTTTCGATGGCCGCCTCGGTCGTCGTGGCGGTGTAGACGCCCGTCGACAGGTACTTCCAGCCGCCGTCGGCGACGACGAAGACGATGTCGGCGGTCTCGCCGGCCTTGACGGCCTTCTTGCCGACGCCGATCGCGGCGTGCAGCGCGGCGCCCGTGGAGACACCCGCGAAGATGCCTTCCTGCTGGAGGAGTTCGCGGGTGCGCGTCACGGCGTCGGCGGAGCCGACGGAGAAGCGGGTGGTGAGGACGGAGGCGTCGTACAGCTCGGGGACGAAGCCCTCGTCGAGGTTGCGCAGGCCGTAGACGAGGTCGTCGTAGCGCGGCTCGGCGGCGACGATCTTGATGTCGGGCTTCTGCTCGCGCAGGTAGCGGCCGACGCCCATGAGGGTGCCGGTGGTGCCGAGGCCCGCCACGAAGTGGGTGATCGAGGGGAGGTCGGTGAGGATCTCCGGGCCCGTGGTGGCGTAGTGGGCGCCCGCGTTGTCGGGGTTGCCGTACTGGTAGAGCATCACCCAGTCGGGGTGCTCGGCGGCGAGTTCCTTGGCGACGCGGACGGCGGTGTTGGAGCCGCCGGCGGCCGGCGAGGAGATGATCTCGGCGCCCCACATGGTGAGCAGGTCGCGCCGCTCCTGCGAGGTGTTCTCCGGCATGACGCACACGATGCGGTAGCCCTTGAGCCTGGCCGCCATGGCGAGCGAGATGCCGGTGTTGCCCGAGGTCGGCTCCAGGATCGTGCAGCCGGGCGTCAACCGGCCGTCCTTCTCGGCCTGTTCGACCATGTGGAGGGCCGGCCGGTCCTTGATGGAGCCGGTGGGGTTGCGGTCCTCCAGCTTGGCCCAGACGCGGACGTCGTCCGAGGGGCTGAGCCGCGGCAGGCGTACGAGCGGTGTGTTGCCGACCGCGGCGAGCGGGGAGTCGTAGCGAGGCATCCGGGATCGGGCCTAGACCATGCCGCCGGCGACGGCCGGCAGGATCGTGACGCTGTCGCCGTCGGCGAGCTTGGTGGAGATGCCGTCGAGGAAGCGCACGTCCTCGTCGTTGAGGTACACGTTCACGAAGCGGCGGAGCTTGCCGTCGTCGACGATGCGCTCGGCGATGCCCGCGTGCCGCGAGTCGAGGTCGGTGAAGAGCTCGGCGAGGGTGTCACCGCTGCCCTCGACGGCCTTGGCGCCGTCGGTGTAGGTGCGGAGGATGGTCGGGATGCGGACCTCGATGGCCATGCTGAGGGCTCCTGTCGGGAGTCGAGAAGTGCGTGTGGTGGGCGCGCGGCGGCGCGGGGCTTGCGGTGTGGTGCGCCGGGCGTACGCGGGTGCGCCGTCGCGGGCCGCGGCCGTGCCGTCGGACCGCGGTGGACCGGTTCAGCGGGTACAGATGGCGCTGGCGAGGCGGCACAGGTCGACGTGCAGCCGCGCCACGAGCAGCAGGGGTGCGCTCGGCGTCTCTTCGCTCACGTCATGGGGAACCATGCGGTCATCGTATCGATTCCCGGTCCGGATCCCGGAATGTGATCTCAGCTGGTGGACGGATTCCGTTCAGGATGCGGGCGGCGGCAGATATACGACGGTCGGGGCGCCGGTCAGCGGATGTGTGCTGACCTCGGCCGTGACGCCGTACACGGTGGCGAGCAGCTCGGCGGTGAGGACGTCCTTGGGCGCTCCGGAGGCGACGAGGCGGCCGCCGTCGAGGACGTGGAGGCGGTCGCAGTAGTACGCGGCCAGGTTGAGGTCGTGGAGGGCCAGGAGGTTGGTGGTGCCGAGGTTCCGTACGAAGGAGAGGATCTCCAGCTGGTAGCGGATGTCCAGGTGGTTGGTGGGTTCGTCGAGGACGACGAGGGTGGGCTGTTGCACGAGGGCGCGGGCGACGAGGGCGCGCTGGCGTTCGCCGCCGGAGAGGGAGGGGAAGGTGCGGTCGGCCAGTTCCTCGATGCCGACCCGGGCGAGCGCCGTCGTGACGAGTTCGTCGTCGGCGGCGGTGTCCGCCTCCCAGAACCGTTTGTGCGGGGAGCGGCCCATGGCGACGACCTGCCGGACGGTGAGCTCGAACGCCGCCTGCCCGTCCTGCGGCACGGTGGCAAGGCGGCGGGCGCGGGCCTTGGGGGTCATGGTGTGCAGGTCCTCGCCGTCGAGGAGGGCGCGGCCGCCGGTGGGGCGCAGGGTGCCGTACACGCAGCGCAGCAGGGTCGTCTTGCCGCTGCCGTTGGGGCCGACGACGGCGACGGTCTCGCCGGGGTCGGCGGTGAGGTCGACGGCGTCGACGAGGAGCCGGCCGTCGACCTCGTACGAGAGGCCTTCGGTGCGCAGTCCGCCGGTGGGCGGTGCCGTGGTCATGCCGGTACTCCTTCGTTGCGTCGCCTCAGCAGCCACAGGAAGAACGGGCCGCCGGTGAGGGCGGTGAGCACGCCGACGGGGATGTCCTGCGGCGCGGCGACGGTGCGCGCGGCGAGGTCGGCGGCGACCAGGAACACGGCACCCATCAGGGCGACGACCGGGAGCAGCGCGCGGTGCGCGGCGCCGACCAGCATGCGGGCGGCGTGCGGGACCATCAGGCCGACGAAGCCGATGGCGCCGCTGTAGGCGACCAGGACGCCGGTGAGGAGCGAGGCGAGGACGAAGACGCCGACGCGGAAGCGGGCGGCGTCCAGGCCGAGGACGGTGGCGCCCTCCTCCCCCGCGAGGAGCAGGTCGAGGGGGCGGGCCATCGACATGAGGAGGGCCGTGCCGATGACGAGGGCGGCGCAGGGCAGGGCGAGCATGTCCCAGCGGGCGCTGCCGAGGCCGCCGAGCGTCCAGTACAGGACCTCCTTGAGGTGGTCGGCGCTGTCGGCGGTGACCAGGATGAGGCTGGTCAGGGCGGTCAGGATGTACGAGACGGCGACGCCGGCGAGGATCAGCCTGCCGGTGGCGAAGCCGCCGCTCCCGCCGCGTGCGAGGGCGTAGACGAGGATCAGGGAGATCAGGGCGCCCGCGAAGGATGCGGCCGGGATGGTGACGGTGGTCGACAGGGCGGCGCCGAGGCCGAACACGGAGCCGAGGACGATCGCGCAGACCGCGCCGACGGAGGCGCCCGAGGAGACGCCGAGCAGGAACGGGTCGGCGAGGGGGTTGCGGACGAGGGCCTGGAGGACGGTGCCGATGACGGCGAGGCCGGCTCCGACGGTGGCTCCGAGGATGACTCTGGGGAGTCGTACGTCCAGCACGATGGTGCGGAACGGGGAGGGGTCCGCGCGTCCCGTGAGGATCTCCAGGACGTCGGCGGTGGGGATGCGGACGGATCCGAGGGCCAGTCCCGCCATGACGGCCACGGCGAGTGCGGCGCAGAGCGTCGTCAGGACGGTGGCGTGGCGCAGCCGCTTCACAGCTGCGCCGCCAGCTTCCTCACCGCCTCGGGTGCTCGTACCCCGGTGACCATGTCCGACAGGGGCAGTACGGCGAACCGCTCGTTCTTGATGGCGGGGACGTCCCGGAGGACGGGGTCGTCGAGGAGGCGCTTCTTCTTCTGGGCGACGGTCGTGGCGCCGTAGTCGAGGATGAGGATGGTCTCGGGCTTGTTCTTCACGACGGATTCCCAGGACGCGTCGCTGAAGGACTTGTCCACGTGGGCGAAGACGTTGCGGCCGCCCGCGCGCTTGATGATGTCGTTGCCGATGCCGCGGCCGCCCGCCGTGAACGCGGTCTTGTCGCCGCTGTCGTAGACGAAGACGGAGAGGGGCTTCTTGCCCTTGGCCTTCTCGGCGGTGGCGGCGAGTTCGCGCTGTGCGCCGCTGACCCACTTGTCGGCGCGGGCGCGCACCCCGAAGGTGGAGCCGACCTCGCGGACCTCGCGGTAGACGTCGTCCATGGAGACGGGCTTCTTGGCGCAGCCCTCCACGTTGAGGCGGCTCTTGATGCCGGACTTGGCGAGGGCCTCGCGGCTGCGTCCGTCGCCCGCGAGGAAGGCGCTCGCGTAGCCGCCGTACACGAAGTCGGGGTTGGCGGCGAGCAGCTTCTCGTAGGAGGGGTACTCCTTGGCGACGACGGGCACGGAGTCGTACGCCTTCTCATACTTGGGCAGGACCTTGTCGTCGAGGTAGGCCGTGCCGGCGAGGTGGTCCTTGAGGCCGAGTTCCAGCATCACTTCGGTGGTGTGCTGGTTCATGGTGACGGCGCGTTTCGGGGGTGCGTCGTACGTCGTCCTCACACCGCAGTTGGTGACGGTGTACGGGAATCCGGCGGCCTTGGCGGCGGTCCTGCCGTCACCGCCCCCGTCCGACGAGGAGGACGAGGAGCACGCGGCGAGCGGGACGAGCAGGGCCGCGGCGGCGAGCGCGCGTATGCCGGTGTGACGGCGGGACATGGCTGAACTGCCTCCTCCAGGGGATTTCCGCGTCCCCCGCGTTGCGTGGAGAGGGGCGGCAGGTCAGTTCCTGACTCCCCCGGCCCCGGTGTCGGGGTGGGGTCACAGTGGCGGGACCGTGCCGGGTTCGCACCGGCTTCCTGGGTCCTGCCGCCCTCATGAGTAAAGCTCAGTATGCCTCGACGACCTTTACCTCTTCTTCGGTGACCTCGCCGTTCACGATCCGGTAGGAGCGGAACTGGAAGGGGCCCGCGTCGTCGGTGTCCGCCGTGGAGACCAGGACGTAGTGCGCGTCGGGCTCGTTGGCGTAGGTGATGTCGGTGCGCGAGGGGTACGCCTCGGTCGCGGTGTGCGAGTGGTAGACGATCACCGGCTCCTCGTCGCGGTCGTCCATCTCGCGGTAGAGCTTGAGCAGGTCACCCGAGTCGAACTCGTAGAACGTGGGCGACCGGGCGGCGTTCAGCATCGGGATGAACCGCTCGGGGCGCCCGGTGCCCTCCGGGCCCGCGACCACGCCGCACGCCTCGTCGGGGTGGTCCTGGCGCGCGTGCGCGACGATCTGGTCGTGGAGGGCCTGGGTGATGGTCAGCATGGCAGTCAGGATAAGCAGAGGGGCCCGCGCGTACCGAAGTGTGGTACGCGCGGGCCCGAATGCTGGACGGGGGCCTTGGGGAGCCCCGGTCCTCGGAGACGGAGTGGTCAGTCCCGGGAGACGGAGTCGTCAGTCCTTCTCGACGGAGTCGGACACGCCGACCTTCCGCTTGGTGAACGCCGCGGCCTGCGGGTTGCGGCTCTTGAGCACCAGGTACGACACGGTCAGGATCGCGGCCCAGACCGGGGCGGCGTACAGGGAGATCCGCGCGTCCTTGTCGATGCCCATCATCACGATGACCATGCCGATGAAGAGCAGGGCGAACCAGCTGGTGTACGGGGCGCCCGGGGCGCGGAAGGTGGACTGCGGCAGCTCGCCGCGGTCGGCCTTGCGGCGGTAGCGGATCTGGCAGGCCAGGATCATGATCCAGGCCCACATGCCGGAGATGGTCGCGAAGGAGACGACGTAGTTGAACGCCTCGCCCGGCCACTGGTAGTTGATCCAGACGCCGACCAGCATGAACGCGGCGGAGGCCGTGGTGCCGATCAGCGGCAGGCCGTTCTTCGTGAGCTTGGTGAAGAACTTGGGGCCCTGGCCGTTGAGCGCGAGGTCGCGCAGCATGCGGCCGGTGGAGTACATGCCGGAGTTGCAGGAGGAGAGCGCGGCGGTGAGGACCACGAAGTTCACGATCGCGGCGCCGACGCCGAGGCCCATCTCCTCGAAGGCCGCGACGAACGGGGAGACGCCGGGCTTGAAGGAGGTCCACGGGACGACCGAGAGGATCATGATGAGCGCGCCGACGTAGAAGACGGCGATGCGCCACGGCACGGTGTTGATGGCCTTGGGCAGGACGGTCTTCGGATCCTTGGACTCGCCCGCGGTGACGCCGACCAGCTCGACGGCGAGGAAGGCGAACATCACGATCTGCAGGGTCATCAGCGTGGAGCCGATGCCGTTGGGGAAGAAGCCGCCCTGGTTCCAGAGGTGGGCCACGGTGGCGGTGTCACCGGCGTCGGAGAAGCCGATGGTGAGGATGCCGACGCAGATCAGGATCATGCCGATGATGGCGGTGACCTTGACCATCGAGAACCAGAACTCGAGCTCGCCGAAGAGCTTCACGGAGATGAGGTTCGCGCCGTACAGGATGACGGTGAAGACCAGCGCGTAGGCCCATTGCGGGAACGAGTCGTGGGTCCAGTACTGCATGTACTGGGCGGCCGCGGTGACTTCGGTGATGCCGGTGACGACCCAGAAGAGCCAGTACGTCCAGCCGGTCACGAATCCGAAGAACGGGCCCATGAACTCGCGTGCGTACTCCGAGAAGGAGCCGGACACGGGCCGGTACATGAGGAGCTCGCCGAGCGCCCGCATGATGAAGAAGATGACGAGGCCCGCGATGGCGTACGCCAGGATGAGGCTCGGTCCGGCCTTGTGGATGGCCTTGCCCGCGCCGAGGAACAGGCCGGTGCCGATGGCACCGCCGATCGCGATCATCTGGATCTGCCGGGCTCCGAGCCCGCGCTGGTATCCCTCGCCCTCGCCGGACGAGCCGTGCACGACCCCATTGCCGTCGTGCCCGTCGTGGTGCTCTTCGACCTGCACTGAGGTCATGGTGACGCCTTTCTCCATGCTGATCCGCGCCCGCTCATCTGCGTTGTGGCTGCGGATCAGGTCCTGATCCCCCCGGATATGGATGGAGTGCTACCGGCGGTCTGCCGGCTGAAGCGCCCTCGGTGACATGGGTGGCGTCACCGAGTGGTCGTGAAGATTTATCACGGTGGCAACAGTGAGGGAATGAGCCACCTGTGGCGCAGACCACAGGAAGAAGCGGACAAAGAACCCTTGACAGAGCAAATGCGGGCAATGGCGTGACGGGATCGTTATCCGGATTTGAGGCTCCGCTGAGCGAACAGCGCTCCGGGCCCGCAAAACCTGTCCACTACAACAAATTTTGCTGCATTCCGCATGAACTTCTGCCCGGAATCAGTCCAGCAACGTCCCGACCAGCGTCTCCTGCAGTCCGCCGAGCCAGAGGTAGGCCATCACCATCGGCTTGCGGGGGTCGGAGTCCGGCAGCCGGTAGAGCAGATCGGCGTCGTCCTCGTCGCTCACCTCGAGGCGCGTGCCGATCGCGAGCCGGAGGTCATTGAGGGCCGCCAGCCACCGCTGGGACTCCTCGACCGACAGTTTCAGGACAGCTCCGCCCTCGTCCGACGCCGTCATCGAGTCGAGCGAGCGGATGACGGCCAGGGCGTCGTCACGCTTCTTGGCCCGCAGGTCGTTCTCCGTGAAGCGCCGGAATTCCGCCGAATACGCCCGCAGCTCGTCCGCGTCGCTCGCGCCGTTCTCGCTCCCCGGGCCGCCGTACGCGTCGGGCAGCAGACGCCGCATCACCGGATCGGCGGGCGGCTCGCTCGGCCCGTCGGCGAAGAGCTCCGCGAGCGGGTCGTCGGAGACCTCGCCACCGGGACCCGGACCGATCAGCTCCAGGAGCTGCACGGCGAGGGAGCGGATGATCGAGATCTCGACCTCGTCGAGCGCGACGGCGGCGCCGCCGCCCGGGATCGCTTCGAATTGTCCTGGCATCAGATGCGTCGCTACTTCCGGTCCGCTGCTTCGGGTCCGCTACTTGCGGTCCTGCTGGAGAGTGGCCCACAGCCCGTATCCGTGCATGGCCTGTACGTCACGCTCCATCTCCTCGCGGCTGCCGGTGGAGACGACCGCACGGCCCTTCTGGTGGACGTCCATCATCAGCTTCGTGGCCTTCTCCTTCGAGTACCCGAAGTAGGACTGGAACACATACGTCACGTAACTCATCAAATTGACCGGGTCGTTGTGCACGAGGGTGATCCAGGGGACGTCCGACTCGGGGACGACGAGCGCCTCTTCGTCCGATTCCGGGCGGGTGATCTCTGCGGGAGCCGTACTCACCTGCCCCATGCTGCCACTCCGAAGGGGCCCTCGCACAAACGGCCTCCCGCGCGTCCACAGAAATCGTCAGAGTGACGAGATTGGGGGTAGCATCCTTCACATGAACACAGCGGACCTTGGCCTGCCGGTGGATGTTCCGTCGACAGCGCTCTTCACGGACCAGTACGAGCTGACGATGCTGCAGGCCGCGCTGCGGGCCGGCACCGGCGACCGGCGCTCCGTCTTCGAGGTCTTCACCCGCAGACTCCCCGAGGGGCGGCGCTACGGAGTGGTGGCCGGAACCGGCCGGGTCCTGGACGCCGTGGAGAACTTCCGCTTCGACGCAGGCGTCCTCGGTTTCCTGCGCGAGCGGAACATCGTCGACGAGGCGACCCTCGAATGGCTCTCCGGGTACCGCTTCAGCGGCGACATCTGGGGCTACCCCGAGGGCGAGGTCTACTTCCCCGGCTCGCCGATCCTGCGGGTCGAGGGCTCCTTCGCGGAGTGCGTGCTCCTGGAGACGGTGATCCTCTCCATCCTCAACCACGACTCGGCCATCGCGGCCGCCGCCTCCCGCATGTCCTCGGCCGCCGGCGACCGCCCGCTGATCGAGATGGGCGCCCGCCGCACCCACGAACTGGCGGCCGTCGCCGCGTCCCGCGCCGCGTACGTCGGCGGCTTCGCGACCACGTCGGACCTGGCGGCCGGCTTCCGCTACGGCATCCCCACCGTCGGCACCAGCGCCCACGCCTTCACCCTGCTGCACGACAACGAGCGCGACGCCTTCCGCGCCCAGGTCGACTCGCTCGGCCGCGGCACGACCCTGCTGGTCGACACCTACGACGTGACCGAAGCCGTCCGGATGGCCGTCGAGGTGGCGGGGCCCGAGCTCGGCGCGGTGCGCATCGACTCCGGGGACCTGCTGCTCGTCGCCCACCGGGTGCGCCAGCAGCTCGACGACCTCGGGGCGACCGAGACGAAGATCGTCGTGACGTCCGACCTCGACGAGTACGCCATCGCCTCGCTCGCGGCGGCGCCCGTGGACGCGTACGGCGTGGGCACGCAGCTCGTCACGGGTTCCGGGCACCCCACCGCGTCCATGGTCTACAAGCTGGTGGCCCGTGCGCACTCGGCGGACCCGAAGGCCCCCCTGGAGCCGGTGGCCAAGAAGTCCCTCGGCGCCAAGTCGTCCATGGGCGGCCGCAAGTGGGCCGCTCGCCGGACCGACCGGTACGGGGTGGCCGAGGCCGAGGTCGTCGGCACGGGCGCCGTGCCCGCGGAGCTCGCCGACAGGCAGCTCCAGATCGAGCTGGTCAAGGGCGGCGAGGTCCTCTCCCGCGAGCCGCTCGACGCGGTCCGCGACCGGCACGCGGCGGCGCGCGCGGGCCTGCCGCTCTCGGCGACCCAGCTCTCGCGGGGCGAAGCGGTCATTCCGACGGAATACGTCTGACATCGCGGGGCGGGGCGGCCCGGCCCGGCGGGGCCCCCTCCCACAACGTGGTTGAAGTCTCTACGCTCGGTTCATCCGGCCGAGCCCCCTCCCCACCCGAAGGACACCCGCCATGCGCCGCGCACTGATCGTCGTAGACGTGCAGAACGACTTCTGCGAAGGCGGCAGCCTCGCGGTCGCCGGCGGCGCGGACGTGGCCGCCGCGATCACCGAGCTGATCGGCCAGGCTCCGGCGGGGTACCGCCACGTGGTGGCGACCCGCGACCGCCACATCGATCCGGGCGCGCACTTCTCGGACCGCCCGGACTACGTCGACTCCTGGCCGCCGCACTGCGTGGCCGGCACGGAGGGCGTCGGCTTCCACCCGAACTTCGCGCCCGCGGTCGCCTCCGGCGCGATCGACGCGGTCTTCGACAAGGGGACGCACTCCGCGGCGTACAGCGGTTTCGAGGGCGTCGACGAGAACGGCCTCTCGCTGGCGGAGTGGCTGCGCGAGCGGGAGATCACGGAGGTCGACGTGGTGGGCATCGCCACGGACCACTGTGTCCGCGCCACGGCGGTCGACGCGGCGCGTGAGGGGTTCAGGACGACTGTCCTGCTGGACCTGACGGCGGGGGTCTCGGCGGCGACGACGGAGACGGCGATGGCCGCTCTCCGCTCGGCGGGAGTGGAACTCACGGGCAAGCCCGTCGTGTGACCGTCGGCCCGGTGGGGGCTGGTCGCGCAGTTCCCCGCGCCCCTGGGTAGTCCTGCTCGCCGCCCGACCGGAGGCGCCCCCAAGGGGCCGCGGGGAACTGCGCGACCGGCCACGGCGGACCCGCGGACGCCGGAGAGGCGTCAGAAGGGCACCCCCGACCCGCTGGAGCGGGGAGCGCGGCCCTGTCGGCGCAGCGCCCGGATCGGGTGCCACAGCTCGTTGACCATGTCCGGCGCCGTGCGCCATATGAGGCCGTCCGGGTGGTGCAGGACGGCCGTCACCTCGTCCGGGGTCGGCGGCTCCGCGTTGCCCCGGAGGTAGACCGCCCGCAGGCCGAGGTTCCGCAGCCGCGTCAGGGCCCTGGCGCGGTTCACGGCGTGCACGATCATCCTGACCGTACCGCCGGCCGGCGACGGGTTCGGCAGGGTCAGCGCCACCACCACGCTGCCGTTGGGCAGCTTGCAGAAACCACCTGCGGACATGCTCTGTCACACCCCCGTGAAACGTCGCGTCAATAAGAGAACCACAGCGAGCACCTAAACACGATCGGCCGCCGCCCGCTAGAGGGCGACGGCCGATCATGGCTTGACCTGCGAAAACGCTAATTACTTCTTAGAGGGACCCACCTGGACCGTGATCGTCGAGCCGTCCTTGGGCTGCTTGATGATCTTGATCTGAGTGTTGGTGTCAGTGACCTTGACACTTCCCGTGGGGTTCTCCTTGTACCAGTAGGTGCCCTTGTGGTCGTCGAAGACCGGGACACCCTTCTGGGACTTGATCTTCAGCGCGACGTCACCGTTGTGGAGCGTGACCTTGTCGGTGGCGAACTTGCTGAAGGGCGCGTCGAACGGCTGGATCTTGTTGCGCAGAACCGTGCCGTCCTTCCACTTCAGCGGCTTCGCGTGCGCGTCGACCGGAAGGATCAGACCCTCGCCCGGGTGGGCGCTGGTGTTGTTGTCCTTCTGCGAGGTGTCCCACTGCCAGACCATCAGACCGGTCTGGTACGGGTAGTGCTCCACCCAGTCGGGGCGGACCTTGGAACCGAAGTTGTACGGGCCGACCTCGAGGGTCTTGTCGTACGAGACGTACTGACGATTCTCGGCGAGGTAGTACTGGTCGTACTTCTTCGTGAAGGACTCGCCGATGCGCGAGAAGCCCTTCGACGCCCAGCCGTTGTCGTCGCCCTCGGCGCCGTCCTCGAACAGCTTCGCGCCGTCCGCGGTGATCGCGAGCGCGTCGGCCGCGAAGCCCTTGCCGCCCGCGCCGCCGTCCGTGGAGTAGCGGAAGCGGACGTCGATCTTGTTGCCCGCGTAGGCGTCGAGCGGGAAGACCAGCTTCTTGTACGCGCCGGAGGCACCGGTCAACGCGGGCTTGTCGCCGGCGTCACGGGTGATCGGCTTGCCGTCCGCGGTGCCGTCCACCGGCTTCCAGTTGGCGCCGCCGTCCGTCGACACCTCGGTGTAGAGGTAGTCGTAGTTGGCCTCGATGTCCCACCAACCCTGCAGCGACAGCTCGGCCTTGGTCTTGCCGGTGAGGTCGACGGACCGCGTCAGGGTGTTCTTGAGGTCGTCGCCCTGGTCGCTCCACCACTGCTTGGAACCCTCGGCGGGCTTCACGACCTTGGTGGTGACGGACTTCTTCGGCAGGTCGACGACGAGCGCCTGACGGTGCCGGGTGTTGTACTCGGAGACGCCCAGCTTGTGCTCGGACGTCGTCGCGGCCTTCGCCTTGGCGTAGTCGAGCCAGCCCAGCTGGAACTTGTCCCAGGCGGTCATGTCGCCCGGCAGGTCACCGATGGCGTCCTTGCCGGTGCCGAGCCAGGAACCGGCCGACATCAGCGACCAGAAGCCGACCGAGTTGTCGCCCTTGCCCGTGGTGTCGTACAGGTCGGGCAGGCCCAGGTCGTGGCCGTACTCGTGGGCGAAGACGCCGAGGCCGCCGTTCTCCGGCTGCATCGTGTAGTCGCCGACCCAGATGCCCGTGTCACCGATCTGGGTGCCGCCGGCCTTGTTGTTCGAGGGGCCGGTGTTGCCCGCGTCGTTGCCGTAGGCGTACCAGCGGTGCGCCCACAGGGCGTTCTTGCCCTCGGCGCCGCCGCCGGCCGACTCGTCCTCGCCCGCGTGGACGATCTGGAAGTGGTCGATGTAGCCGTCGGACTCGTTGAAGTCGCCGTCGCCGTCGAAGTCGTAGCGGTCCCACTGGTCGTACTTGGCCAGGTCCGCCTTGATCTGCGCGTCCGTGCGGCCCTTCGCCTTCTGGTCCTTGGCCCAGGCGGTCACGCCGTCCTTGACCGCGTCCCAGACGTTCGGGCAGTTGGTGTCGCCGCAGTAGTTCGAGCCGTAGCGGGCCTCGTTGTTCTCGACCTTGACCCAGTCGGAGACCTCGCCGTCGACCGAGTAACGGCCGGAGGAGGTCTTCTCGTAGTAGGTCTTCAGCGAGTGCTTCGCCTTGCCCTTGGCGTCCTTGCCCTTGCCGAAGTAAAGGTCCTGGAAGTGCTTCTGGTTGTAGTCCTTCTGCCAGGCCGTGCTGTTGTCCTTCGCACGGTCCGGCTTGGCTATCTTGTTGTGCAGCGGTCCCGGCTTGCCGCCGTACTTCTTGACCGGCTGCTCCGGGCCCTCGGGGCCGTCCGGGTCGTACATGGTCGTGTCGTCGACCTTGTCCCCGAACTCCACCAGGATCGTGAAGATCTTGTCGGTCTTCTCCCGGCCCAGCTCGACGTACTTCTTGTCGTCGAGCTTGACGACCTTGGAGCCGCCCTTCTTCTGGACCTTGGCGTCGCCCGCGACGACCTGCTGCAGGGCGGCCCTGCGCTGCTGCGCCTGCTGCTTGCTGAAGGGGCCGTCCAGATCGTGGTCGACGTGCGCCTTCGGCCGCGACGGGTCCTGCCGGTCGATGGCCGGGGCCCCGCCCGAGGCGCCGTCCTCGGCCGAAGCCGTCGCTGCTGAGAACGTCGCGGCGGCCGCGGCCACCGCCACGGCCACCGCGGTGGCTCTGAACGTCCGTGTTCTGACTGTCACTTGATGCTGTCCTCCCCTGCGCCCCGCGCGAATAGGCGGACCGAAATTCCCGGTCGGAGGAGGTCCGCGCGCGATGTACGCGTCACAAGTGACGACATTCGACCGGATGTGCAGAAGAAAAGACAGTCCTTGACTTGGACAGGCCAAGTGCACTATGCAGCCGCGCGGAACCGGTATCCGGACACGGAGCGCCGTCCCGCGGCGAAGGGCAGCAGGTGCGCCCCGCCGTCCACGTGGTGGACGCCATGAACCCGTGCGCCCCCTGTGCTCCGGCACCGTGGGTTAGGTCACGCTTACCGGCCGTTCCCGTCGGGCATGCAGCGGAATAGAGTCAATCGACGGTGCGCTACCGCGCGGGACGGCACATCCCAAGTCGTCGCCGTTGAGGCCCCTTTGATTCGTAAACAGCCGTTCACACATCCGCATCCGCCCCCATGGCCACAAGCCGTGGGGGGATCCCTGCCGAGGACGGATCACGTCATGCCGCAGCCCATGCCACGTCCGACCACCGCACAGATCACCTACGGTTCGGTGACCGTCGTCTTCTCGACCCTCGCGATGCTCCTGCTCTCCCAGACCACCTCGGGAGTCGGCATCGCGGTGATAGCCCTGGCCGCCCTCGGCCTCGGCTTACTGGTCGCCATGACGGTCCCGCTGCCCAAACAGCCCGCCGCGCCCGCCGCCCGTGCCGTGCCGGTGGCCATCTCGTCCGCCGACGAGCGCGTCCCGGAGCAGCGCGACGCCGTGCTCGCCGACTCCGTGCTCGCCGACTCCGTGCGCGAACCTACGCGCTGACCACCACGGTCTTGGCCGCCTTGTCGTGCAGGCCCTGCTTGTAGGGCTTGTCGAAGAAGCTCCAGCCGCCACAGATCGCCGTCCAGATACAGGCGCAGCAGAACGCGAACGGCAGCCAGAGAACGGCCGCGCGGGCCAGCGCCGTCGACACGGTCGGCGTGGCCCCGTCGTTGAGGTTGGCGACCCGCATGCCCAGCCACTTCTTGCCGAGCGTCTGCCCGGTCTTGGAGATCAGATAGGTGTCGTACGCGATGTAGAGCACGGCGGCCAGCAGTGACTGGCCGAACGACTTGCCCGTGTTCACCTTGTCCGGGTCGATGTCGTACTCCGACGTGCCGAACAGCCACGTCAACAGGTATACGACGATGCCCACCAGAATCATGTCGATGATGCGGGCGAGCACCCGCTTGCCGCTGTCGGCCAGCGGAGGCATCCCGGCGAGCGGGTCCGGCCCGCCGTGGCCGCCGGGTCCACCGCCGTACGGGTCGCCGGGTCCACCGCCGTACGGGTCGCCGCCATAGGGCGGGGGCGGGGTGCCGTAGGGCGAGCCGCCGCCCGGGGGCGGGGTGTCGTACGGGGATCCGCCGCCCTGCGGGGGCTGGTGCGGCGGCTGCTGCGGGGGCTGCTTCTTGAACGGGTCGTCGTCCGGCGGCGGGTACTGCGGCGGTTCGGTGCTCATGGCCCGAGTCGACCGCGACGGCCCGGGCTCCGCATCCGGCGAGCGGCCGACCGGGTTACCCGGCCACCGCCCCGCTCACCCCGCGTTCGCTCCCCACTTGCCCCGCGCTCACCCCGCGACGAAGGTGTTCGCCGCCTTGTCGTGCCAGCACTGGCGCCACGGCCGGTCGAAGACGCACCACATCACGCCGACGACGCCGATCACCAGGACGCCCGGGATGCTGTACACCAGCCAGCGCTTCAGCGCCGCCCCGAACGTCGGCGCCTCGTGCTCCTCGATGTCCCGCACCTCGATGCCGCACACCTTCTTGCCGAGGGTGCGGCCCCACTTGGCGGTGGGGAGCGCTTCGTAGACGATGCCGAAGAGCAGCAGGACGGCGAGGATCAGGCCGAAGTAGCCCGCGGTGGTGCCGTCGAGGAGCCAGACCGTCGTCTTCTCGCCGGAGAGCTTCGCCGCGTCGATCTTGCTGTCGATGTGGTCGGCGGCCTTGGTGCCGAGCGGCAGCGCCGCGGCGCCCGTGACGGCGGCGAGCACGGCGGTGTCGATGAGCCGGGCGGCGAGGCGCCTGCCGAGCCCGGCGGGGCGGGCCGCGGCCTGCGCCCGGGCGACCGCGAGGAACGGGTCCTCGGCGACCGGCTTCCACGGCACGACGGGCTGCCCCTCGCCCTGCTGTGCGGGGGCGGCGGGGCTCTGCGCGAGCTGGTGCACCTGCTGGGCCCAGGAGGCCGAGCCGCCGCCGGGCCCCGAGGTGACGGGGGTGGGGACGCCGCCCTGCTGGGGAACGGAGGGCTGCGGCTGCGGCTGCTGGGTCTGGGGCGGGGTGGTCGCCTGCGGAGCCTGCGGGGCCTGAGCGGACTGCGGTACCTGAGGAGCCTGAGCGGACTGCGAGGCCTGGGGAACCTGCGGGGTCTGGGGAGCCTGAGCGGACTGCGAAGCCTGCGAGGCCTGGGAAGCCTGCGGGGTCTGCGGTGCCTGCGGTGCCTGCGGTGTCTGCGGAGGCGCTCCCCCTTGCTGCGGTACGGAGGGCTGCGCGGCCGCGGCGGTCCGGCCGCCCCGCTGCCCCGACTTGGGGCGGATCGCGCGGATCGACATCGTGCCGTCGGTGCCGGGCGACGGGGTGGGCTGCACCGGCCCCGTCGGGCGGCGGAACGTCACCGTGCCCTCGCCCGCCGTCGGCTTCGCGGCACCCGGCTTGACCGCGCGGATCGTGACGGTGCCGGGGTTGCTGTCGTCGCGCGACGGCTCGGGTACGGCAGGGGCCTGCGGGGGCTTCGGGGCCTGCTCGGGAGCGGCCTCCCCAGCGGCCGCCGGACGCGCCGCGTCATTCGGCACCCGGGGGTCGGGCCGTCCGGGCGCACCGCCCCAGGAGACCTTGTGGTCCGGCTCCCCGCCGAGGCCGGTCTGGCGGCCCGCGTCGGCGTGCCATGCGGAGGCGGGCTCGGGCCGCGCCCCGTGCTGGTCCGCCGCGCCGGCCGGGTCCGCCCCGGGCCGCGCCGCCTCGAACCGGCCGGTCTCCGGGTCCCCTTGCTCGGACTGGGCCGCGTGCGGCGCCTCGTCGAAGAAGACGGGCCCCGTCTCCTCCGCGGCGGAAGCACCGGCTGCCGGAGCGGCACCCGCACCCGCACCGGGCGGAGGCGGCAGCGGCTCGCCGTCGGACGGCGCGGGACGGCTCGTACCGGGCACCCAGGCGGCGCCGTTCCAGTACCGGACATATCCGGGAATGGACGGGTCGGGGTAGTAGCCTTCGCGCGGCCGGTCGTCGCCTGGGGCCGGAGTTGGGGCGCTCATGTCCGTCGTCCCGTATCTGCTCGGGGGTCTTTTGGGGGCTCCACATCTATCAGACCTCCGTGTCCCGTAGAGCGGGTCCCGCCCTACGGACCACTTTCCGGGCACGCTCCCCACACATCCCCCCGCGTCCCCCACGCGCCCTCCCGGCCACCTCCGCGAAGTCGTCCGGAGAAATTTTCCGGAACCCGCGTAATGCTCCGGCGATCTCGCGCTCTCCACTCGTACGGGTCCGCTCCCAGGGCCCCCTACGTGAGCTACAAGGAGAAGGAAGGGCATCGACATGCACTCCGTGGTGGAACGCGAGCTGGAGCTCAAACTGGTCCTGTCGCCGGAACGGGCCGTCCCCGTCCCGGCCCGCCTCACCTACCGCACCGCCGATCCGTACGCCGTCCACATCGCCTTCCACATCGGCTCCGAGCACCCGGTGAACTGGACGTTCGCGCGGGAGCTCCTGGTGGAGGGGGTGTTCAGGCCGTGCGGCCACGGTGACGTGCGGGTCTGGCCGACGAAGGTGGAGGGGCGCAGCGTCGTCCTGATGGCGCTGAGTTCACCGGACGGCGACGCGCTCCTGGAGGCGCCGGCCGCCGCCGTGTCCGCGTGGCTGGAGCGGACGCTGCGGGTGGTCCCTCCGGGCTCTGAGGCCGAGCAGCTCGGGATCGACGACGGCCTCGCCGAGCTGCTCGCGCCCGCCTCCGGCCGTGGCCGTGTGGACGAGCTGTGGCTGCGCGACCCGTGGCCCTCGGACGAGTCCAAGGACGGTGAGTGAGCTCCGCCGCCACGGGGGCGAACGCGGAGACCGCTGCATGTACGGGTCAGAAGAGTTTGCCCGGGTTGAGGAGTGAGTGCGGGTCGAAGGCCGCCTTGACGGCCTGCTGCATCTCCACTCCCACCGGGCCGATCTCGCGCGCCAGCCACTCCTTCTTGAGGACGCCGACACCGTGTTCGCCGGTGATGGTGCCGCCGAGTTCGAGGCCGAGGGCCATGATCTCGTCGAAGGACTCGCGGGCGCGCCGGCCCTCGTCGGGGTCCGTCGCGTCGAAGCAGACGGTGGGGTGGGTGTTGCCGTCGCCCGCGTGCGCGCAGACCCCGACGGTGAGGCCGTACTTCTCGCCGATGCGCTCGACGCCGACGAGCATCTCGGCGAGTCTGGAGCGCGGCACGCACACGTCGTCGATCATCGTGCTGCCCTTGACGGCTTCGAGTGCGGTGAGGGACAACCGCCGCGCTTGGAGCAGCAGTTCGGATTCGGCGGCGTCCTCGGCGGGGACGACCTGGGTGGCGCCCGCGGCCGCGCAGAGGGCGCCGACGGCGGCGAGGTCGGAGGCGGGGTCCGGGGTGTCGAAGGCCGCGAGGAGGAGCGCCTCGGTGGTCTCGGGCAGTCCCATCCTGGCCAGCGCGTTGACGGCCTTCACCGTCGTACGGTCCATCAGTTCGAGGAGGGACGGGACGTGGCCGTCCTCCATGATCCTGCAGACGGCGTCGCAGGCGGCCTCGGCCGAGGGGAACTCCGCGGCGAGGACCAGTTGTCGGGGCGGCGCGGGCTTGAGCGCGAGGACGGCGCGGACGACGATGCCGAGGCTGCCCTCGGAGCCGACGAAGAGCCGCGTCAGGTCGTATCCGGCGACGCCCTTGGCGGTGCGGCGTCCGGTGCTCATGAGCCGCCCGTCGGCGAGGACGACGTCGAGCCCGAGGACGTACTCGGCGGTGACTCCGTACTTCACGCAGCACAGGCCGCCGGAGGCGGTGCCGATGTTCCCGCCGATGGTGCAGGTCTCCCAGCTGGAGGGGTCCGGCGGGTAGTACAGGCCGTGTTCGCCGACCGCGCGGGACAGCGTGGCGTTGACGACGCCCGGCTCGACGACGGCGATGCGGTCGACGGGGCTGATCTCCAGGATGCGGTCCATCTTGACGAGGGACAGGACGATGCACCCGTCGCTGGCGTTGGCGGCGCCGGACAGGCCGGTGCGGGCGCCCTGCGGGACGACGGGGACGCGCAGCTCGGTGGCGGTGCGCATGACGTGCTGGACCTGCTCGACGGTGCGGGGCAGGACCACGACGGCCGGGTCGCCCGCCTCGCAGAAGCTCGCCATGTCGTGGGCGTACGAGGAGGTGACGTCCGGGTCGGTGAGGATCGCCTCGGCCGGCAGGCCGTCCTGGAGGAGTTCGACGAGAGTGCGGCTCATGATCACAGCGTCGCACCCGGGGCCATCGGTGTGAACCCGTGTGCGACGCCGTTCCATGGGCCGGGATGTGCTCTTCGTATGGACGGCAGTGGCGCACAGTGACGTCATGAGGCCTTCGGTGAAGCGTGTGCTGATCGGCTCCGTGGCGGGGAGCGTGGTGCTCGGCGGTGTGCTGGTGCTGCTGCCTCCGGACGGTGGCGGGAAGGCGAAGCCGCCCGCGCTCGGCCCGGCCGGGCGGGCGATGGCGGCCGTGGGGGCGGGGGCGCCGGCGGCGCTGCCGGATCTGGCGGCGCTCATCGGGGAGCGCGAGGCCCATGTGCGGGCGCATCCGGGGGACGAGCAGTCGTGGGCGGTGCTCGGCTCGGCGTATGTGGCGCGGGGCGTGCGGACGGCGGACTTCGCGGACTTCCCGAAGGCGGACCGTGCGCTGCGCACGTCGTTGAAGACGCGGCCGGAGGGCAACCCGGAGGCTCTGACGGGCCTGGCCACGCTCGCCAACGCCCGCCACGACTTCCGTTCGGCCCGCAAGTGGGGCGAGCTCGCGGTGCGGCAGGCGCCGAAGCGGTGGACGGCGTATCCGGCGCTGATCGACGCGTACAGCGGGCTCGGCGACGCGAAGGGCGTGGGCCGGGCCCTCGAGTCCTTGCAGGAGCTGGGTTCGGGGTCCGCGGTGCTCGCGCGGTCCGGGCAGGTCTACCGCGACCGCGGCTGGCGCGAGGACGCGAACGCGGCGCTCACGGACGCGGCGGCGCGCGCCGTGGCACCTGCGGCGAAGGCGGCGGCGCTGCACCGGGTGGCGGAGCTGGCGTGGGAGCGGGGCGAGCCGACCGTGGCGCTGCGCCACTACGACGCGGCGCTCGCCGCCGACGCCGAGCACCATCCGTCGCTGGCGGGCCGGGGGCGCGCCCTCGCCGCGCTCGGCCGCTCCTCGGAGGCGCTGCTCGCCTACCGCTCGGCGCTGACGAAGCACCCACTGCCCGAGTACGCCCTGGAACTGGGCGAGTTGTACGAGTCGCTGAGGCTCTTTCCGGCGGCGCGGGCCCAGTACGACGCACTGCGCACCCTGGTGCGGGAGGAACGGGGCCGCGGCATCAACAACGAACGCGTCCTGGGCCTCTTCGAGGCGGACCACGGCGACGCCGACGCGGCGGTGACGCGGCTGACCGCGGAGTACAAGCGGCACGGCAGTCCGGAGACCGCGGACGCGCTGGGCTGGGCGCTGCACCGTTCCGGGGACGGCGAGGCGGGCCTGAAGCTCGTGACGAAGGCGATGGACAAGGGCCCGCGCAGCGCCCTCTTCGCCTTCCATCGAGGCTCGATCGAGCGGGAGTTGCAGTACTACGGCGCGGCCCGCCGCCACCTGAACGAGGCGCTGCGCATCAACCCCTACTTCTCGCCGCTCGCGGTACCGGCGGCGAAGCGTGCGCTGGAGGCGCTGGGCGAGCCCCCGGAGGGCGGCCCGGAAGAGGTGTACGCCCCGGCCCCCGCGCCGCAGGTCGTCCAGCCCTCCCCCCGCCGTCAGCCGGCCCGCACCCCGCCGCGCGCGCGGCAGCGGACCCAGCCCCGCACGCAGCCCGAGCGCCGGACTCCGAGCACCTGGACGCGGGCCACCCCGGCGCGCTAGTTCCAGGGCGCTTCGAGGGCGGCCCGCAGCGCGTCGACCGTGTCGCGGCCGATGCGCTCGGCGAGCAGGTCCTCCAACCGTGCCAGGACGGCTTCCGCCTCGCGGTGCGCGTGTTCGCCCTCCGGGGTGCGCCGGATGAGCCGCTGCCGGGCGGACGCGGGGTCGGGGGCCTGTGTCAGGAGCCCGGCGCCGACGAGGCCGTGGACGGCCTGGTGGGCGGTCTGCCGGGTGACGCCCATGCGGCGCGCGAGCTCGGAGACCGTGGTGCCCTCCTCGTCGAGGACGGCGAAGAGCTGGACCTGTGTCGGTGACACGGGCGTGGCGCCGGCCGCGTCCATGGCGGCGAGCAGCCCGTCCTCGAACCAGCGGCGGGCTTCGCCGAGGAGCTGGGGCAGGTTGCGCCGGGCGGGTTCCTTCGTCATTAATGTCAGGGTACCTGACATCAGCCGTCGAGCCGCGAGGAGTGTCCGCGCGTGACCATCGAGTACGCCACCCGCTACCGCAAGGCGTCCCGGATCCCCCCGGAGCCGGGCAAGCCCTACTTCATCGAGAAGGGCGAGGGCGACCGCGCCCACCTGTTCGGGGACCTGATCACCGTCTACGCGGGCGGCGAGCAGACCGAGAACACCTTCAACTTCTTCACCGTCGAGGGCCCCAAGGGCGACCTCATACCGGCCCACGTGCACGCCGACACGCACGAGGTCTTCTACGTCACCCAGGGCGCCGTACGGCTCTTCGTCGAGGACACCGAAGGCGAGCAGCTGGAGAAGCTGCTCACCCCCGGCGACTTCGGTTTCGTGCCCAAGAACTGCGTGCACGCCTACCGCATGGAGCGCCACCACAGTCAGGTCGTGGGCGTCGCGGCGGGTCCCGGCGGCACGTTCGAGCGGTTCTTCGAGAACCTCGGCGCCCCTACGCTCGAACACGGCCTGCCGCACCGCCCGTTGGTCCCCGAACCCGGCAGGTTCGGGAGCGTTCCCGCTCGGTACGACGTGGCCTTCAGGCCCGGCCACGAGTGGCGGACGTAGCGCGCCCGCGGGGCTCGGTTCCTACAGGTTGCCGCGCTTCTCCTGCTCGCGCTCGATCGCCTCGAAGAGCGCCTTGAAGTTGCCCTTGCCGAAGCCCATCGAGCCGTGGCGCTCGATCATCTCGAAGAAGACGGTCGGGCGGTCCTGGACCGGCTTGGTGAAGATCTGGAGCAGGTAGCCGTCCTCGTCGCGGTCGACGAGGATCTTCAGCTCGCGGAGGGTCTCGACGGGGACGCGGGTCTCACCGGCCCACTCGCCGAGGGTGTCGTAGTACGAGTCGGGGGTATCCAGGAACTGGACGCCCGCCGCGCGCATCGTGCGGACGGTCTCCACGATGTCGTTCGTGGCGAGCGCGATGTGCTGGACGCCGGCGCCGCCGTAGAACTCCAGGTACTCGTCGATCTGCGACTTCTTCTTGGCGATGGCGGGCTCGTTGATCGGGAACTTGACCTTGAGCGTGCCGTCCGCGACCACCTTCGACATCAGCGCGCTGTACTCGGTCGCGATGTCGTCGCCCACGAACTCCTTCATGTTCGTGAAGCCCATGACCTTGTTGTAGAAGCCGACCCACTCGTTCATCTTGCCGAGCTCGACATTGCCGACACAGTGGTCGATCGCCTGGAAGGTGCGCTTGGCCGGGGGCTCGACGATCGGGTTCGCGGCCACGAAACCGGGCAGATACGGGCCGTCGTAGTCGGTGCGCTCAACCAGGGTGTGGCGGGTCTTGCCGTACGTGGCGATGGCGGCGAGGACGACCTTGCCGTTCTCGTCCTTGACCTCGTAGGGCTCCGTGATGCCCCGTGCGCCCTGCTCGACGGCGTAGGCGTACGCGGCACGGGCGTCCGGCACCTCGATGGCGAGGTCGACGACGCCGTCGCCGTGCTCGGCCACGTGGGAGGTGAGGAAGTGGCCCCAGTCCGTGGAGGGCTTGATGACGGAGGTGAAGACGAAGCGCGCACCGCCGTTCGTGAGGACGTAACTCGCCGTCTCCCGGCTGCCGTTCTCCGGTCCGGAGTAGGCGACCAGCTTCATGCCGAAGGCCGTGGAGTAGTAGTGCGCCGCCTGCTTGGCGTTGCCCACGGCGAAGACGACCGCGTCCATTCCCTTGACCGGGAAGGGGTCGGCCTCGCGCGCGGTGTCGGGTGTGGTGTGGGTGGTGGTCTCAGTCATGGTGTGAGGCTCCCGCCGAACCACAAGATGCGCAATAGTTCGCGTTTTCAGTGGTCAATCTGCCCAGCGGATGACCACGATGGGCGGGCTATCTGTACATCATGACCACCTTGGAGGCGTCATGGCGATCGATCATCTGGACGGCAGGCTCATCGTGCTCCTGGCGCGGGAGCCGCGTATCGGGGTTCTTGAGGCGTCCCGCAGGCTCGGCGTGGCGCGCGGCACGGTGCAGGCGCGGATGGACCGGCTTCAGTCCAATGGAGTCATCCGCGGCTTCGGCCCGGAGGTGGATCCGGCGGCGCTCGGCTACCCGGTGACGGCCTTCGCCACGCTGGAGATCAAACAGGGCCAGGGGGCCGACGTACGCGCCCATTTGGCGACCGTCGCCGAAGTCCTTGAACTGCACACCATCACCGGTCACGGCGATATGCTCTGCCGCCTCGTGGCCCGGTCGAACGCGGATCTCCAACGTGTGATCGACCGGGTCGTGGGCTTTGATGGCATCGTCCGGGCTTCCACGGCGATCGTCATGGAAAACCCCGTTCCGCTGCGGATCATCCCGCTGGTGGAGCAGGCGTCCGAAGACCCCTGAGTCACGTCACCGCCACGCGTCACTGACCTTGTGAGTACCTTCGGAAAGGCGAGGTGAGCACTTCAGTGAATTTCTGGGACTACCTCGGCAACCGCCACCAGCAACTGCTGACGGACGCGTTTCAGCACGCGAGCGCCGTCTTCCAGTGCATGGTCGTCGCCACCCTGATCGGCGTACTGATCGGCGTCCTCACGTACCGCAGCGAATGGGCGGGGAATCTCGCCACGACCACCACGTCCACCATCCTCACCGTCCCGTCGCTCGCCATGATCGGTCTGCTGATCCCCATCGTCGGGCTTGGTGTCGCGCCGACCGTCATCGCGCTGACCCTGTACGGGCTGCTCCCGATCGTGCGCAACTCCATCGTCGGTCTGCGGGGCGTCGACCCGTCGCTGATCGACGCCGCCAAGGGCATCGGCATGTCGCGCCTCGCCCGTCTGTTCCGGGTGGAGCTGCCGATCGCCTGGCCGCCGATCCTGACCGGCATCCGCGTCTCCACGCAGATGCTGATGGGCATCGCGGCCATCGCCGCCTACGCGTCCGGGCCGGGGCTCGGCAACGAGATCTTCCGCGGCATCGGCTCGCTCGGCAGCAAGAACGCGCTCAACCAGGTGCTCGCGGGCACGCTCGGGATCGTCGTCCTCGCGCTGCTCTTCGATGCCGCGTACGTCCTGATCGGCAGGCTGACCATCCCGAGGGGGATCCGTGTCTGAGACCACCGCCAGCGAGAGCGTGCCGGGCGACGGCGCGACGGCCGAGGGCGCCGGACGGGCCACCGCCACCACCTCCGGGGCGACGATCGAGCTGGAGAACCTCACGAAGCGCTACCCGGGCAGCAGCGAGCCCGCCGTGGACAGCGTGAACATGGAGATCAAGGCGGGCGAGCTCGTCATCTTCGTGGGCCCTTCCGGCTGCGGTAAGTCGACGACCCTGAAGATGATCAACCGCCTGATCGAGCCGACGGGCGGCCGCATCCGCATCAACGGCGAGGACGTCACCGACATCGACCCGGTGAAGCTGCGCCGCAAGGTCGGGTACGCGATCCAGTCCTCCGGGCTCTTCCCGCACATGACCGTCGCGCAGAACATCGCGCTCGTGCCGAAGATGGTCGGCTGGGGCAAGTCGAGGATCAAGTCCCGGGTGGAGGAGATGCTCGACCTGGTCGGGCTCGACCCGGCCGAGTTCCACCACCGCTATCCGCGCCAGCTCTCCGGCGGCCAGCAGCAACGCGTGGGCGTGGCACGGGCCCTGGCGGCCGACCCGCCCGTCCTGCTCATGGACGAGCCGTTCGGCGCGGTCGACCCGATCACCCGCGACCACCTCCAGGACGAGCTGATCCGGCTCCAGCACGAGCTGCACAAGACGATCGTCTTCGTCACGCACGACTTCGACGAGGCCATCAAGCTCGGCGACCGCATCGCCGTCCTGCGGGAGCGCTCGCACATCGCGCAGTTCGACACCCCCGAAGCCATCCTCACCAACCCCGCGGACGACTTCGTCTCGGGCTTCGTGGGCGCGGGCGCGGCGTTGAAGCGCCTCAACCTCACGCGCGTACGGGACGTGGAGATCGCCGACATCCCGACGGTCACCGTCGACGACCCGCTCCAGGACATCTTCGACAAGCTGCGCGGCGGCAGCACCAACGAACTCCTCCTGCTCGACAAGCGCGGCCGCCCCTACAAGTGGCTGCGGCGCGGCGACCTGATGCGCGCCAAGGGTTCCCTGGCCCGCGCGGGCACCCTCGTCCACGACACGGTGACCCGCGACGCCACCCTGCGCGACGCGCTGGAGGCCGTCCTCACGGACAACGCGGGCCGCGTCGCGGTGACGGGACGGCGCGGCGAGTACACGGGCGTCGTCGACATGGAGACGCTGATGAACTCCGTGCACGAGATGCTGGAGGCGGACCGCCTCGAAGCCGTGGAGCACCAGCACGAGCTGGAGGAGCAGCGCGCCCGGCTGACCCACGACGAGCAGGAGGGCTACGGCGGGGAGGCGAAGGCGTGAGCGGCACCCCCGGGGGCACGCCCCGGATCCCGGAGCCCACGCCGAAGCAGCGGGAGACGGCCCGGCCCGAGGGTGAGCACGAGGTCAAGGGGCTCGCCTTCCGCGACGAGGGAGAGGCCGAACTCGAGGCGCCGCCCGCGGTGCTTGGCGCGAAGCAGCCGCGCCGGGTCACCTGGCAGAAGCTGACGTTCCTGCCCGCCGTGCTCGCGGTGGTCCTGCTCGCGACGTGGTGGTGGTTCCAGCAGGCCGACCTCGACTCGATCTCCAAGAACGCGCTGGCGAACGGAAACGTCTGGCTCCGCCTCCGCCAGCACATCCAACTGACCGCCATCTCCACCTTCTTCGTCCTCATCATCGCCATCCCGCTCGGCATCCTGCTGACCCGCAGGAGGCTGCGCAAAGGCGCGCCGGTGGCGATGGCGCTGGCCAACATCGGCCAGGCGACCCCCGCGATCGGTCTCCTCGCGCTCCTGGTGATCTGGCTGGGCATCGGCGAGAAGGCGGCGCTGATCGGCATCATCATCTACGCCGTCCTGCCGGTCCTCTCCAACACGATCGCGGGCCTGAAGGCGAACGACCCCACCCTGATCGAGGCGGCACGCGGCATCGGCATGTCACCGCTCGGCGTCCTGTCGAAGGTCGAACTCCCCCTGGCCGTACCGCTGATCCTCGCGGGCGTACGCACGGCGCTCGTCCTCAACGTGGGCACGGCGACGCTCGCCACGTTCGGCGGGGGCGGCGGCCTCGGCGACCTGATCACGACGGGCATGACCAACCAGCGCATGCCGGTCCTCATGCTCGGCTCGATCCTGACGATCGCGCTGGCGCTGCTCGTGGACTGGCTGGCCTCGCTGGCGGAACTGCTGCTGCGCCCGAGGGGCCTGGAGGTGGACGCATGAGGAACCTCAGGATCACCGCGCGTACGACCGCGATCGCCGTCCTGGGCGGGGCGGTGCTGGCCGCCTGCGGGCTCACCAGCGGCAGCCCGTTGGTGGACGACGTGAAGCCCGGCTCCGTCGGCAAGGGCCTGCCCCTGAAGGGCGTCGATCTGACCGTCACCTCCAAGGAGTTCACCGAGCAGCTCATCCTGGGCGCGATCATGGGCATCGCGTTCGAGGCGGCGGGCGCGGACGTGCTCGACCGTACGGGCATCCAGGGCTCGATCGGCGCGCGCGAGGCCGTGAAGGGCGGCGACGCGGACGCGATGTACGAGTACACGGGCACGGCGTGGATCACCTACCAGGGCAACACCAAGCCGATCACGGACCCGCACAAGCAGTGGCAGGCGGTGCGCGACGCGGACCTGAAGAACGGCGTGACGTGGCTGGAGCCGGCCACGCTCAACAATACGTACGCCCTGGCGATGAACGAGAGCAACGCGTCCAAGTACAGGACGAAGACGCTCTCGGACGTGGCGGCCCTGTCGAAGTCGGACGCGAAGGCCGTGACGCTCTGCGTGGAGAGCGAGTTCGCGTCGCGCGAGGACGGACTGCCGGGCATGCAGAAGGCGTACGGGATGAAGGTCCCGTCCTCCAACATCACGAAGATGGACACGGGGATCATCTACACGCAGGCGTCTAAGGGGTCCTGCACGTACGGGGAAGTCTTCACGACGGACGGCCGCATCAAGGCGATGGACCTGACGACGATGGAGGACGACAAGCACTTCTTCCCCAACTACAACGCGGCTCCGGAGATCAACAGCAAGTCGCTGAAGGAGCACCCGGAGATGGCGGAGGTCCTGGCCCCCATCACGAAGAAGCTGAACAACAAGGTGGCGCGGGACCTGAACTCCAAGGTGGACGTGGACGGCCAGGATCCGCACGAGGTGGCGAAGGACTGGCTGATCGAGGAGGGCTTCGTCAAGGAGTAGCGGCCACGGACCACAAAGACTCCGTTGCAAAGAAACCGTTGCAACGGAGTCTTTGTATGTCTACGCTGCCGAGTATGGCGGAACAGCAGGAACCCCGGAAGATCCACCACCTCGATGCCCGTTCACTGCGGGGACTCGCCCATCCCCTCCGTATGCGCCTGATGTCGTCGCTACGGCTGGACGGACCGTCGACCGCTTCTCAACTGGCCGAGCGTCTGGGCGAGTCCAGCGGGTCGACCAGCTATCACCTGCGCCAGCTCGCGGCCCACGGCTTCGTGGAGGACGACCCGGACCACGGCAAGGGCAGGGAGCGCTGGTGGCGCTCCACCCATCAGGGCACCCACTTCGACGAAGCCTTGCGTCATGACCCGGACCCCGCGGTGCGGGGAGCCGCCGATCTCTACCTGCACGAGCACGCGACGTTCCACACGCAGGAGCTCTCCACGTACCTCGGCACGCTCAACGAGTGGCCGGAGGAGTGGACCGAGAGCGCGGACCTGAGCGACTACACCATCCGCCTCACCCCCGAACTCACTGCTGAGCTGCACCGGAAGATGCACGAACTCGTCGAGCACTACCGCGGACTGGAGGTCGACGCGAGCACCCCAGGAGCGGCCCAGGTGCGCCTGCACACGCACCTCTTCCCCACCCGACAGGAGGGACACCAGCCATGAACCCCGACGTCCATCTGATCCTGCACCACGGCCGAGCCGGGGAATTACACCGGGCCGCCCCGGTCCGGAGGCCCCGGCGCCACCACCTCCGCACTCAACTGGGCTGGAGCCTCGTAGAGTTGGGGTTGCGCCTGGTCAGCAGCTCGGGACCTTCCCGCCCTTTTCCAGCGCCCGCAGCGCGTCGACCGTTCCCTTCAGCGTCGTGATGGGGACGAGCCGCAGCCCCTTGGGCAGCTCCGCCTGAGCGTCCTCGCACTCGTCCTTCGGGACGAGGAAGACGGTCGCGCCGTCGCGGCCCGCGGCCTGCGTCTTGAGGGCGACGCCGCCGACCGGGCCGACCTTGCCGTCGGCCGTGATCGTGCCGGTGCCCGCGATCTTGCGGCCGCCCGTGAGGTCGCCGCCGCTGCCGTCGCCGTCGAGCTTGTCGATGATGCCGAGCGAGAGGAACAGGCCCGCGCTCGGCCCGCCGATCTTGCCGAGGTCGGCCTTGACCTTCACCTTGTCGGTGTCGTCGACGCCGTTCGCCTTGAGGTAGTTCAGCGCCGCGTCCGTCGCCGCGTCCTGCGACTTCTTCATGTCGCCGAGGTTGTGCTTCTCGACTTCCTCGACGTCGTCGCCGACGGGGTAGACGGAGTCCTTGGGCATCACGGCCCGATCGCTCCGGAACCACCCGTCGATGACGTCGCCCAGATACACGTCCATCTGCGGCCCGGTGGCCACGATGGTGGTCATCCGCAGCTGGCCACGGGTCTCCCGGGTCGGCACGCCGCTGACCGTCAGGACGGGCTTCCCCTCGTGCTTCCCGAGCACGTCGGCAGTCCCCCCGGGCTGCGCCACGGCGAACGGCAACGGCGCGAGCCCGGCGACGGCGAGCAGAGCCACGACGGGCAGGGCGCAGAGGGCGAGGGCCTGGGGGCGCGTGAGACGAGAGAACACGGGATCAATCTACGTGACCCGCCGGTCGGCGAGATTTCAGCCCGTCCAGCGCCTGAGGACACAGTCCCGGCCCGCCCGGCGCCTAAGGACACAGTTCCAGCCCGCCCGGCGCCTAAGGACACAGTTCCGGCCCGCCCAGCGCCTAAGGACACAGCCCCAGCCCGCCCAGCGCCTAAGGACACAGCCCCAGCCCGCCCAGCGCCTAAGGACACAGCCCCAGCCCGCCCGGCGCTTGAGGACACAGCCCCAGCCCGCCCGGCGCTTGAGGACGAGCAATGGCGAAGCCGGCGATCGACCGAGCCCCGTGGCACCGCCCGCCCGCGCGGCCTCAGCGCAACGCGTCGGCCACCTCCCGCGCCGCGTCCACCACCCGCGGCCCCACCCTCTCCGGCACCGAGTCCGCCAGCATGACCACACCCACGCTGCCCTCCAGGCCCGTCACGCCCACCAGGGGCGCCGCCGCGCCGCTCGCGCCCGCTTCCAGTTCGCCGTGGGTGAGCGCGTAGCCGGGGTCCGTGACCAGGCCCTGGCGGGCCGCCAGGATCGCGCGGCCCGCGGCTCCGCGGTCCAGGGGATGACGGAAACCCGTGCGGTACGCGACGTGGTAGTCCGTCCACGTCGGCTCGACCACCGCGACCGCGAGGGCCTCCGAGCCGTCGACGAGGGTGAGGTGGGCCGTCGCTCCTATGTCCTCCGCGAGCGAGCGCAGCGCCGGCAGCGCGGCCTCGCGCACCAGCGGGTGCACCTGCCTGCCGAGCCGCAGCACACCGAGGCCGACGCGGGCCCGGCCGCCCAGGTCGCGGCGGACGAGCGCGTGCTGTTCGAGCGTGGCGAGCAGGCGGTAGACCACCGTGCGGTTCACGCCGAGCTTGTTGGAGAGCTCGGTGACCGTCAGGCCGTGGTCGGTGTCGGCCAGCAGCTTGAGGACGCGCAGTCCTCGGTCGAGCGTCTGGGAAGTCTCCGCGGTCACGACGCCCACTCCTTAGGTGAGGGTCGGCGGCCCCCCTACGCGGCGGTTGCGTCGCCGGTCCCGTGGGCGACGCGCGTCAGAGGCCGCCGGTCGGAACACCGGCTGCGCTCCGCGGCGGCGCTGCCACGGGGCGTGTGCTTTGCGGGGACATTAGCGAGGCCGTCCCGCTGAGCGGAAGACTTCGTCCAGAATCCGGGCACGGGGGCGCCCCTAGCGCCCCCCATTGCCCCATTACGCGGTGGCCCCGCGGAAGGCCGCGCGCACCACCTCCGCACACGACCTCCCCACTCGGAACCGCCGACTCCTTACCCGAACGTCACTTCAGGAACGTACGACGTGTCGTATGGGCGTCACTTCATGCGGGTGGCCCACTCCTGGACCTTCTCGATGCGCTGCCGCAGCTGCCCCGCCGTGGCCTCCGCGCTGGGCGGCCCGCCGCACGTGCGCCGCAGCTCGGTGTGGATCACGCCGTGCGGCTTCCCGCTCTGGTGGACGTACGCGCCGACCATCGTGTTGAGCTGCTTGCGCAGCCCGAGGAGCTCCTTGTGGGAGACGACGGGCCGCCGCTCGGCGGGCAGCTCAAGGAGGTCGGCCTCGTCGTCCGGCTTCTTCTTGCTGTGGGCGATCTGCCGGGCCTGCCGCTTCTGGAGCAGCATCTGCACCTGATCGGGTTCGAGGAGCCCCGGGATGCCGAGGTAGTCCTGCTCCTCCTCGCTGCCCGGGTGCGCCTGCATGCCGAACTCGGCGCCGTCGAACAGCACGCGGTCGAAGACGGCCTCGGACTCCAGGGCCTCGAAGGAGAACTGTTCCTGCTCCCCGGTGTCCTCGTCCTGCTCCTTGTTGGCCTCGTCCATTTCCTTCTCGGACTCGGCGTACGGGTCGTCCTCGCCCTCCTTCTTCGGCTTGTCGAGGGCGTGGTCCCGCTCCACCTCCATCTCGTTGGCGAAGGTGAGCAGGTCGGGGACGGTGGGCAGGAAGACGGACGCGGTCTCGCCGCGCCGCCTGGACCGTACGAAACGGCCGACGGCCTGCGCGAAGAAGAGGGGCGTCGAGATCGTCGTCGCGTACACGCCCACCGCGAGGCGCGGCACGTCGACGCCTTCGGACACCATGCGGACGGCGACCATCCACCGGTCCGTACTGGCGCTGAAGTCGTCGATGCGCTTGGACGCGCCGGTGTCGTCGGAGAGGACGACGGTGGCCTTGGTCCCGGTGATCTCGCGGATCAGCTTGGCGTACGCGCGCGCGGAGTCCTGGTCGGAGGCGATGACGAGGCCGCCCGCGTCGGGGATGGCCTTCCTGACCTCGGTCAGCCGCTTGTCGGCGGCCTTGAGGACGTTCGGCATCCACTCGCCGCGCGGGTCGAGCGCGGTGCGCCAGGCCTGGCTGACGGCGTCCTTGGTCATCGGCTCGCCGAGCCGCGCGGCGATCTCGTCACCGGCCTTCGTGCGCCAGCGCATGTTGCCGGAGTACGAGAGGAAGATGACGGGCCGCACGACGCCGTCGCCGAGCGCGCTGCCGTAGCCGTACGTGTAGTCGGCGGCGGAGCGGCGGATGCCGTCGTTCCCCTCCTCGTACGTGACGAAGGGGATCGGGTTGGTGTCGGACCGGAACGGCGTACCGGTGAGCGCGAGGCGTCGGGTGGCGGGCTCGAACGCCTCGAGGCACGCCTCGCCCCACGACTTGCTGTCTCCCGCGTGGTGGATCTCGTCGAGGATCACGAGCGTCTTGCGCTGCTCGGAGCGGTTGCGGTGCAGCATCGGCCGTACGCCGACGCCCGCGTACGTCACGGCGACGCCGTGGTACTCCTTGCTCAGCGGTCCCGCGCTGTACTCGGGGTCCAGTTTGATGCCTATACGGGCGGCGGCCTCGGCCCACTGCTTCTTCAGGTGCTCGGTGGGCGCGACGACGGTGACCTGCTGGACGACGTGGTGGTGCAGCAGCCAGGACGCGAGCGTGAGCGCGAACGTCGTCTTGCCGGCGCCGGGGGTGGCGACGGCGAGGAAGTCTCGCGGCTGCTCCTGGAGGTACCTGTCCATCGCCCCCTGCTGCCAGGCTCGCAGCTTATTGGCGGTACCCCAGGGGGCGCGGCCGGGGAAGGCGGGAGAGAGGTGGTGGGAGGAGTTGGCGGCGGCGCTGGTGGTAGTCACGGTCTCCGGGTTCGCGGGTCGGCGGCACGTATGACAACCGGGCCACCTTACCGGTGATGCGGTGACGTTCCACTGGGGACGAGGCGGTGCCGGGGGTGGGTGGGACGGGTCTCACACGTGGGCGCGGGGCGCGGGGTGCCGGTACGCACGTCCCCCTGCACGTCCGCGGGCGGCCCACCAGATCGCGCCTCGCCGGACCCCTTGGTATGCCCCGCCTAGCGCCTGTCCGACGGATCGCGCTGGAGGACATGGTGGCCGCTACCGCGCGCATCCGGCCCCACACCGAGCCGGCCGCAAGGCCCCCTCGACGCGCGACAAGACCCACCGGGCCCGGTGGGCATCCCCCGGGCTTCACCGGGGGCCAGCCGGGGGGGCCGAGGGGAGGACAGCTGGATGGGCGTGGGCCTCCAGTGTTGGTGGGATAGAAGAAACGGAGGGGGAAACACCATGCGCGTACCTGTTTCACGCCGGGCTGTCCTGACCGTCGGCACGGCCTCGGCCCTGGTGGGCTTCACCAGGGGGCCGACGGCGGCGTCAGCAGCAGCACCCGCCTCCCGGGGCCCGGCCACACCCGCAGCCGCCACGGCGAACGGCGATCTCCGCCGGCAGGTGAACGCGATCCTGGCCACCGGCGTCGCGGGAGTCGGCGCGGAGGTGATGTCGCCATACGGCCGGCGCCACGCGTTCGCCGGGACGCCGCGCGAAGGCCGGTTCCGGGTCGGGAGCCTCACCAAGACGTTCACGGCGGTGGTCGCACTTCAGCTTGCCGACCTGAAACTGGATACCCTCGTACGGTACTGGCTGCCGGAGGTCGCGCGGGACATCACCGTACGCGACCTGTTGCGCCACACCAGCCGCCTGCTCGACCCCAAGATCCCGGCGCTGACCAGCGCAGAGGGCTACCGGGCGGAGCGGCTGCGGAGTTATAGGCCGGAGGAGCTGGCAGGCGCGGCGTTGCGGCTCGGGACGGCACCCGAGAAGTGGTCGTACGCCAACACCAACTACCTGCTCACCGCGATGATCATCGAGCGGATCACCGGCCGGAGCTGGGCCGCGGAGATCACCGACCGGATCATCCGCCCCTTGGATCTCGACGCCACCAGCGCCCCCGGTGAGTCACCGTTCATCCCTGGCCCACACGCGCGCGGCTGGGCATCGTTCGGCACCGGGACACCGCTCGACGTCACGCTGCTCAACCCCAGCATGGCTGTTGGCTCTGGCGCCCTCATCAGCAGTGTCCGCGACCTCAGCGTCTTCTACGCCGCGCTGCTCGGCGGGGAACTGCTTCCCCCGGCGCGGCTCGCCGAGATGACCGCCACCGTCCCAGCGCCCGGTATCGGCATCAAGGGTGCGCGGTACGGCCTCGGCCTCGCCGAACTGCCGCTCCCCGGCGGCGGCAGCTTCTTCTCCCACTTCGGCGAACTGCTCGGCTACCACGCCTGGGCCGGTGTCACGGCGGACGGCTCGCGCACGGCGGTCGTGTATGTCACCGGCGATGTCACAGGGGCGACCATGGGCGCGATGTCCACACTCATCCAGGGCGGCGTCGATGGCACGCGCTGAGGCGGGGATCGTGTGCTTGATCTGCCGTCTGCGCAGGTGACGCCTGTTGCGTCGTGACGAGTACGCCCCATCGTCCCCGGCAGGGCCGGGCCGGGCGCGCGGTCATCCACCAGCCTGCCGGGGCACACGGATCTGTGAATCTTGCTTGTGAGCGCGGCACGTCGTGGAATCGACGCTGACCACGCTCCAGTCGATCCGGCCTCGGCATCGGCGTCGGCCTGGACGGCCCGCAGGATCCTCCCCCTCGTGCCGTCCGCCGACCATCTGCGATGACGGTCGTGAACCGCCTTCCAGCTCCCGAAACAGGGAGGCAGGTCCCGCCGGGGGAGGCCGGTCCGTTGACGTAAAAGAATCCCGTTGATCACTCGACGGTGACACTGCCAGCGTCCGCCCCGCCCATGATTCGTCGGCAAGTGCCGCTCCAGCCGAGTCCACTCCTCATCCGAAAGATCTCCCCGCCCCATGTCCCACGGAACGAGTTCCCCGAAGGAGCGTCACCCGACCCATCGGCCGGCCCCTAGCCGTCCGCCCGCGCATCCGTCCGTACGTCGGACGCCGTGTCCGGTGTCGTGTCCGACAGGACGTCCATGCGTACGTCCGTCACCACGTCGGTGACCACGACCCCCGTCTCGTCCGCCGCCGGAACCGCCACCGGATTCTCTTCCGGCACCTTCGGGCCCCGCAGCCGCGTCGCCACCCATGCCCCGGCCAGGGCGACGACCGCCATCGGCACGAAGACGGCGACGAACGCCGCCGGGTGCGAGCCCGTGGCCTCCCCCGCCCCATGGCCCGCTCCCACCGTCCCGCCGCCGAGCGCGGCGAACGCCGCGCCCCCGGCGGCCAGCAGCAGCACGTTCGAGAGGCCGTCCGAGATCTGGAGCGCCGCCGAGTTCGACCCCGCGTCCGCGGGCGCGGAGAGCCGCAGCAGCAGCACGCTCGTCGAAGCGATCACCATGCCCATACCGAAACACCCGAAGCCCCAGGCGACGCCGACGACCCACACCGGCACGCCCTCGATGAGGACGGTCGGCGCGGCCAGGATGGACGCCGCGACGAGCACCATCCCGGACGCGACGAGCCGCGCCCTGTACGGCTCCATCCGCGGCCGCGACTGGACGTACGACCCGAGCGCCCACGTCGCCCCGCCCACCGCGAGCGAGAGCCCGGCCATGGTCGGGCTGAGCCCGCGCTGCGTGACGAGCATCAGCGGTACGAAGGACTCGGCCGCGATGAACGACCCCGCCGCGACGCCGCGCAGCAGCACGACGGAGGGCAGCCCGCGGGCTGCCCGGTACGTCCCCTTGGGCAGCAGCCCGAGCACTGCGGGCACGAGGACGGCCGCACCGATCGCGGCGGGCACCAGCGACAGCCACCGCAGGTCCTGCCCCGCGTACTGGAGCAGCCCCGCGCCCAGCGAGATCCCGAGCGCCAGCCGGATGCGGCGCCGGTCGAACGCGGCGACCGGCGCGTCCGGGTCCACCGGCCCCGACGCCGTCCGCCGTATCGCGGGCAGCGCGAGCGCGAGCGGCGCGAGCACGAGGACGGGGATGCCGACGAACACCCAGCGCCAGCCGAGGTGTTCCGTCACCGTCCCGGAGATCAGCGGACCCACCACGGACGGCACGACCCAACTCGCCGCGAACGCCGCCATGATCGACGGCCGCAGGTGTTCGGGATACGCCCGGCTGACGATCACGTACAGCCCGACGATGACCAGGCCGCCGCCGAGCCCCTGCACGGCCCGCCCCGCGATGAACAGCTACATGCCCCCGGCGGTGCCGCTCAGCAGCAGCCCCGCCGCGAACAGGGCGATGCCTGTTGCCAGCGGGCCGAGCGGTCCTCGCCGGTCCGCCCACTGGCCGCTCAGCACCATGCCGAAGAGGCTCGTCGTGAAGTACCCGGAGAAGGCGAAGGCGTACAGGGACACGCCGTTGAGCTCCCGGGCTGCGATCGGCATCGCCGTCCCTACGGCCGTCGCCTCGAAGGCGATGAGCAGCACGACGGAGACGATGCCGATGCTCAGGGCTCGGTAGGGCTTGCTCAGGACGCCGCCGGTGTCGTCAGTCATCACGCCAGGGTAAGAGGCGTGGGCACCTTTTACCCCTGTCCCAGGGTGGGGGCTTGCTGGTCCCTTGGTCTTACGCCTCTGAGGCCTGGGCGGCGTACGTGAGGAAGGCGGACCAGGTGGAGGGGGTGAGGGTGAGGTGGGGGGTGTGGGGGGTCTTGGAGTCGCGGATGTGGATGGTGTCAGGGGTGGTGGCTATCTCGACGCAGTCATCCGTTTCACTGCTGCTGCTGTAGCTGCTCTTGTGCCACTCCAAGGCGACCTCGACACAATCGCCGGACTCGTTGCTGTCGCTGTAGCTGCTCTTGAACCACTTCAGCTCGGTGTCGCCGATCATGTCTCTCCCAGCACTTGCTCGATGAAGGCCAGAGACTCCCGTGGCGTGAGAGCCTGAGCCCGGATCATGCCATAGCGCAGCTCAAGGATCCTGAGCTGCTTCGGGTCAGAGACAGGATGCCCGCCGAACGCTCCGTCGGATCGCCCAACCGCTGTGCCATCGCGGAACTTCAACACTTCGATCAGGCCGCCCATTCCGGCATGGCCCTCGCAGTCGAGCGGCATCACCTGGAAAGTGACACACCGCATCTGGGCTACTTCGCGGAGATGCTCAAGCTGCCGCCGCAGCACCATTCTCCCTCCGATGGTGCGCCGCAACGTCGCCTCTTCCTGCACGAAGTTGAGAGCCGGCGCGGGTGAACGGTCGAAGATCGCCTGCCTGTCCGTGCGGGCGGTGACTCCGCGCTCCACTTCATCCGGCGGGAAGGTAGGTTGCCGCATCTCGAACAGCGCGCGCATGTGCTCCTCTGTCTGCAACAAGCCGTGGATGTTGTGGTTGCTGTACAGACCGATCTCGACCGCCTGCGCCTCCAACTTCGCCAAGTCCCGCGCTCTCTTCGGGTAGCGGGCCTCTCGCATCTCCTTCTTCATCGCGGAGACGAAGCCGCCCGCCCCCACCGCCTCGTCGACCTTGTCCAGGTACTCGGGGCGAGGGATGCGCGCCCCGCGCTCGACCTTGCGGACCAGGTCCTCCCCGTACCCGATGGCCGCAGCGAACTGGGCCACCGTCATCCCCGCCACCTCCCTCCGCAGCCTCAGTTGATGGCCGACCATTTCGACCACGGAGCTGATCTCGTCCTCCGGGTCGACGTCCCAACCCGGCTCGTCCACACCGTCGTTACGTTCTTCCACAGCACCCACCTCCGACGTACCGCCCGACCAACGCGCACACGTACCCGGCCGCCTACATGGACAGCCGGGACAAGCCGGGACAACGTCCGGACAGACCCCGCACGCACAGCGCGCCGCCCTGTCCACGCTACGCACACACCGCCACGCTGAGTGACGTGAACCAAGAAACCACCCGGGCCCAAACCCCCACACCCGTACGTCAGTTCACGATCCTTCTCTCGGCGACGAGAAGAGGCGCGCGACTGGCCCGGCTCCTGACGAGGGAGCAACTGCACAGCTGGGGCCGCCCGAGCGACGCCGCGGAGCACGTCGTCGCCGAGCTGGCGAACAACGCCGTGCTGCACGGCCACGTGCCGGGCCGGAGCTTCCGGCTGGGGTTGACGGTCACTGCCACGAACACACTCCGTATCGAAGTGACGGACGCGCGTGCGGACCGCAGCCCGCCGCTGCACCCTCGTCGCCCCTCCTCGAAGGCGGAGTCGGGGCGGGGCCTGCTCCTGATCGAGGCCCTCGCGGACCGCTGGGGCACGGACCTGGGCCCGCTCCCGCTCCTTCCCTGCAAAACGATCTGGGCGGAACTCGACGCGCCGCGCGAGCCGTAACCACGACTTCGGTGGGCCGGTGTCTTCGATGGTTACCGGGGCCGCCCGGTTTTTAGCGGAGTGTGGCGGTTCCGGGCCGGCAGTAAAGGGCGCTCCCTGCGGTCGCGTCGGCTGCGCCGATTCCGCTGCGCTCCACCCTTGACTCCCGTCCCTGCACCGCACGTGAACCTTGACCCGGACGGCCAGGGGTGGGGGCGACGGGGCCGCTGGGATGGGTCATCACCTTTCGTCGCCGGGTGCGGACCGGTTTAACGTGGGCGGCCGTCACCGTCCGGGGCGCGGCTTCGCTGCTCGGGTCATCCGCTCGCGCTGCCGGGTGCGGCCCGTCTCAACGTGAGTCGTCCTCACGGTTCGGGGTGGGTCACCCGCTCTCGCTGCCGAGTGCGGACCGGTCCAACGTGGGCGGGAGCGATGGTCGATGTGCTGTTGCTGCCCTCGGCCGGGGCCGCCCCCTCCCGGCACCTACTTTGGGAAAGTTGCGAACGCATTCACCGCGCGCCCCCCTGCCAAGCCCCACGCGCCCCTCGCATGCGGGCTTGCCCCGTCGAACGCGCGAGATGGGGTGGTGGGCGGGAAGGAGACGGCCGGCTCGGGCCACCCCCTCCGGCACCTACTTCCGGAAAGTTGCGAATGGACTCACCGCGCGCCCCCTCGGTAGGCCGAATGCGCCCCCCGGCATGCGGGTTTGCCGCGCCAGATCCGCGAGATTGGTGGTGGCTGCGACGGCGCACGGGAGGTGGGAGGGGGGGCGCGCGCCCGGTCACTTCACAACTTTCCGAAAGTAGGTGCCGGAGGGGAGGCGGGACCGGTCGCGGACTCAGCCGTGGTGATCGCGGTGACGGGCTCGGCCGTGCTGATCGCCGCGCCCCCGTCCTGCCTGCCGCCCCCGCCCCCTCACCCAACCGTGCCGGTGGCTTGCGATGAACCGGCCCGCACCCGACCACGCGAACCAAAGACCCACCCCGGACGGCGACGGCCACCCACGATGGACCGGGCCGCACCCGGCACCGAAACTCGATGGCCCCCCGGACGGTGAGGGCCACTCACGTTGGACCGGGCCGCACCCGGCAGCGAGACTGGATCGCCCCAGCAGCCAAGCCGCGCACCGGACGGCGACGGCCACCCACGATGGACCGGGCCGCACCCGGCACCGAGAGCCGATGACCCGATCGGCGAGACCGCGCGGCTGGCGGGGCCGCGAACCGTGGCGGCCGCCCACGTTGGACCGGTCCGCACCCGGCAGCGAAAGCCGATGACCCACCCCGAACCGTGGGGACGACTCACGTTGGACCGGGCCGCACCCGGCAGCGAGAGGTGATGACCCATCCCAGCGGCCCCGTCGCCCCCACCCCTGGCCGTCCGGGTCAAGGTTCACGTGCGGTGCAGGGGCGGGAGTCAAGGGTGGAGCGCAGCGGAATCGGCGCAGCCGACGCGACCGCAGGGAGCGCCCTTTACTGCCGGCCCGGAACCGCCACACTCCGCTAAAAACCGGGCGGCCCCGGTAACCATCGAAGACACCGAGCACCCCGGTGCGGCCACGCGGACAGGCCCGGTGACAGCGGACCGTACGACCAGACGAGACCAGACCAGACCAGACCAGACGAGACCAGACCAGGTCAGGTCAGGTCAGTCGGGCTGCTCGAGCTGCCGCTCGATGGACGCGCGGACCGCGTCCGGGGCGACCTCGGCCATCTCGGCGAGGACCTTCTCCCGGCGCGCGGCAGAGGCCCACGTAGTGGCGTAGACGAGTGTCTCGACCCACTCCGCGTTCGCGGCGGTCAGGGCGCCGCCATGGGCCCAGAGCCAGTCCGGGTCGTAGTCGCGGAACGTCAGCGGCGTGTCGCTGGGGCCGATACCGGCGAGGGCGAGTTCCTTGGTCAGGGTGAGAGCCGGCCCGTCGACGGGGGCGCCGGAGTCGTCCACCACCAGAAGCCTCTCGTGCAGCAGCAGCGCCGCGCCGCTGAGCAGCGTGGACGAGGCACGGCGCGGGTCCGGCGTCTTGTCCAGCCACTCCCGGCGCCGAGCCACCGAGTCCGTCAGGAGTTCGACCCCGGCGGCGTCCCGCTCGTTGGTGAAGAAGTCGTAGGCCGTCCGCACCAGGTGTGGGTCCTCGGAGTCCAGCAGGCCGGCCACGGCCCGGCTCAGTGCCGTCCGTTCGGCGCCGAGGAGACGGTGGAGCCGGGTGAGCCAGCGGGCGTGCAGTTCGACACCGGGCGGGTCGAAGGGTGGTCGCAGGGCCGCCTCGACGACCAGGGCGTCCCAGTCGGTGGCCTCGTTCAGCTCCACCCCGTCGAGGACGGAGGGGAGTCCGAAGTCGGGGTGCCCACCGCACACCCAGTCCGTGAACGCCGGGGACAGGTCGTCCGATTCGGAGCCGATCCGGTAGCTCCAGACCGTGTCCCGCCGGTGGCATCCGCAGGCGTAGCGCCGGTGCTCTCCGTCGGGCAGCACTTCCGACCGCACCGGTTCACCGCAGCTCGTGCAGCGCAGCGCGTTGCAGCCCACGAGGGACGCCCAGCCGAACTCGAACGGCTGCGTCGGCAGCCAGAAGCGCGCGCCCACCAACTCGGGGTAGGGACCACAGAATGTCGTCATGCCCCGGTTCCCGTTCCCGTTCCCGTCGACGTTCCAGCAAGCGGCGATTCCCCGGGGAACCTGCCGTCCTTGCCACAGGACCGCAGCTCGTCCTCGGTCAGGGGTTTGACGTTCCGGTACAGCCCCTGCGTCGGATCGTACTCACAACCGAACGGCTCGGCCGCCGCCATGATCTCGACGAGGGTGTGGTGGCTCGCTCCGATGAGGAACGCGATGGACGCGAGCCGGGCGCCGTACTTGTCCGCATTGAGCGCCTTGGCGGCACTCATCATCGTGTTGGTCGTGCCGGAAGGGCCGCCGCCGAGCGGCAGACTGAGCTTGCGCTGCGCCTCCACCCAGGTGTTCTTCTCGTTGATCATCCAGACCTTGGCGCCGGCGAGCCACTTCAGAGCATCCTGCTGCGCGTTCCAGCTCGGGTCGTCCTTCGTGTGCATCGCCGCCTGCCGGTCACTGAAATCGAGGCCGGTCTGCGCGACCGTGTGCTCGGTACGCCCGGTCTCGCCGGGTTCCGTTTCAGGGTTCAGGGCCTTCAGCACATCGTTGCGCCGGACTCGCGCGTCCCCCTGGTGTTCCACCGCCGAGCCCGGCGGAACGGGCGCGATGTCACGGGTGACGACGCTCTCCGGAGTGCCGCCGGCCCGCAGCATCGCCCGTCGGCGGTCCAGCAGGAAGGGCATGTTCAGCTCGGCCTCCTTCATGCGCTGGTCGATCTCCTCCCGCTTCGCGGAGCCGGCGAGGTCCCGGGCCAGTACCTCGGTGAAGAAGCGCACGATATGGGTGTACTGCTCGCTCAGAGTGCCCTGGTCGAAGACGGCCATCACATCGGCGACCGCGGTACCGACGAAGCCCGACTTCTCGACGCCTTCCTGACCGACGGTGTTGAAGATCTCGGCCAGCCGCTGATCGGCGTGATCCCAGGCGCCGCCCACCCCGCTTCTGATGTACGCCTTGGCCTTCGTCGCCATGTCGGCCATGGCGCCCTTGGCGGAGGCGTGCGAGGAGGCCTTGGCGGCGAGCTTGCGCTCGAACGCCATGGCCTCCGCTTCGAACGCCGGGTCGGCGGCCCTCGACTTCCCGCTGGTGTTGGCGCCGAGCGTCAGCCCCTCGTCCGTACGCTGTACCGACAAGGAGCCGCTTCCTAAGTGCCCGGAACCCTCGAGCATCCCCACCACGGCTCTGTTCCCCATGCTGCGCTGCAGAGCCATCAGCCCCGGCCCGGGCCGACCGGCACCCTGCGCTCGCGCATGAATCGATGGACGCCTCTCCTCGGCCCGGCCCGATTTTCCACTGTCCCGCTCGTAACCCATGGCTCCTCATCTCGCAGGCCGACACCCGACACGTAGGCGGCGATACGTTCGAACAACCTATGTCCAGGCGAAAGTTGGGGCTACGGACCAACGGGCACGCTTGGGTGCCTTCGTCGGGCAGGCGTCGGAGTTCAGCTCGCGACCGTGAGGGCGATCTTGCCCTGGAGGTGCCCACGGGCGGCCCGCTCGTGCGCCGCCCGCGCGTCCGCGAGCGGGTACGTACTGTCGAGCGCGACCCGTACCGTGCCCGCGTCGACCAGGCGGGCGAGTGCGGCGAGTTGCGCGCCGCTCGACCGGACCTGGGTGAGCGTGACCGTGATGCCGAGCTCCGCGTTCTCGGCGTCGTCGAAGTCGCCGAAGTACACCGGGAAGAGGGAGCCGCCGCGCTTGAGCGTGCGCAGGAAGCGCCTGCTGCGTGGGCCTCCGACCGTGTCCAGGACGAGGTCGACGTCACGGACGACGTCCTCGGGCCGCTCCTTGGTGTAGTCGATGAACTCGTCGGCGCCGAGGTCGCGCAGGAACGCCTCGTGGGCGCCGGAGGCCACGGCGATGACTCGGGCGCCCTTCCACTTGGCCAGCTGGAGGGCGATGTGGCCCACGCCGCCCGCGGCTCCATTGACGAGGACGGTGGTGTCGCCGTCGAGGGCGACCGGGCGGTGCCGGGCCTCCTGGAACGGCGAGGGGTGGTCGTGCCCGAGCTCGATCAGGTACTGCCACGCCGTCAGCCCGGACATGGGGAGGCCTGCGGCGTGTGCGTGGTCGACGGTGGCCGGCTTGGGGGCGAGGTCGGCCGCCGGAGCGGTGACGTACTCGGCGTACGCACTGCCCTGGAGAGCCGTCGGGAAGCGCAGCAGGCCGATCACCTCGTCCCCGGCCGAGACACGGTCGGCGGCGACGCCGGAACCGAGAGCTTCCACGACTCCCGAGACGTCGGTCCCCGGGACGAGGGGGAGGTGGATCGGGGGCTTGAGCTCGGGGGGTACGTCGGGCATCCCCTCACGTGCGTACCAGTCGGGAGGGTTGAGCCCGACGGCGTGCACGCGGACGAGCACCTCCCCCGGCCCCGGTTCGGGAACCGGCACGTCCTCGTGGCGCAGAACCTCGGGGCCGCCGAACTCGTGCAGCCTGATCGCCTTCATCGTGTGGGGTGCCATCGCTTCTCTCCTGCTCACGCCGCGGGATACGCTCATCCGGACCAGCGATCCACATAAGTGGACCACTGGTCCGAATATATGGACCACTGAACCGGATAGTCAACAAGAGGGACGGATGCGGGCCGACGCCAGAAAGAACCGCGACCATCTGCTCGCCGTAGCGGGCACCGCCATCGCCGAGCAGGGCGTCGACGTGGCCCTGCGCGACATCGCGCGCAGGGCCGACGTCGGGCTCGCCACGCTGCTGCGGCACTTCCCGACGCGCGAGGCGCTGCTCGACGCACTGCTCCGCACGGGCTTCGACGACCTGACGGAGAAGGCGTGCGCGCTGGAGACGTCGGATGCGCCCGGGGCGGCTCTCGTCTCGTGGCTGCGTGACGCCGTCGCGTGGACGACGGAGTATCGGGGCGCGACCGTGCTGATGGCAGCCGCCATCGAGGAGCCCGAGTCCGCGCTCCACGCGTCGTGCGTGACCCTGCGCGCGGCCGGAGCACGGCTGCTCACCCGCGCCCAGGAAACGGGCGCGGCGCGGGACGACATCGACGGCGCCGACCTGTTCGCGCTGGTGGCCATGGTCGCCTGGGCCGGTGATCAGCCCTCGCTCGCGCCACGCGCCGACCGCCTCCTCGACGTCGTCGCCGGCGCGGTCCTGACGAGCACGGTCAGCCCATACTGAGGGCGCCGTCCAGGGATTCACGGATGATGTCGGCGTGGCCCGCGTGCTGCGCGGTCTCGCCGATGACGTGCAGGAGGGTCCGGCGGGCCGACCACCGGCCGCCCTGCTCCCACCACGGGGCCTCCGGGAGGGGGTGGGACACGTCGAGGTCGGGCAGCGCGCGCACCACCTCGTCGGTGCGGGCGGCCACTTGCGCGTACGCGTCGAGTACGCCCGACAGCGTCTCGCCGGGCAGCATCCGGAACTCGTCGGCCCGCTGGGCCCAGTCGTCGTCGGACATGTCGGTGACGTTGCCCAGGGCGGGCAGACCCTCCTCGATGAAGGCGACCCACACCCGCTCGACCGAGGTGACGTGCTTGATGATGCCGCCCAGGCACAACTCACTGACGGTGGTCCGCAGCCCCGCCTGCTCGTCGGTGAGGTCGCGGGCGGTGTGGCGCACCATGGTCCGGTGCTGGGCCAGCGCCTCCAGCAGGTCGGCACGCTCGCCGGTGACGGCCGGCTGGTCGAGGGTCGTGGTCTCGGTGTGGGGCATGGTGGTGACTGCCTTCCGTTGGTACCGCTCCGTCGGACAGGCGCCACACTAGGAGGCAACTAGGCCAGTTCTTGGCCTAGTTGACGGGGGTGGTACGACCGGGTCACCGCCGCCAGGAGCGGGCTCCGGAGCGGGCACGTCGTACCGCGTGGCGATCCGCCTCCGCCGCCGGGGGGAAAGCGCGGCGCGCCGTCAGTCGCCCGCACCAAGGCCGCCCGCGCCGAGACCGCCCACGACTTCCAGTTCGCGGCTCGTGAATTCGCCCGTGAGCATCGGCATGGCCGCCGCAATCGCTCCCTTGGCCTCGGGCAGCCGCAGTGACGCGCCGTGGTGTTCCTTCGACTGCCCGAGCGCTCCGCGCGCCTCTTTCGTGAACGCCGTATGGCAGTCCCGTTGCGGCACCCCGTGATCGCTTGAGGCGGTGGCGGGACCACGGCTACGTTCGAGAAGTCAGGTCGACGGGTTCAGTCGACGACTTGGCCGTGTGCCCGAGTGGCTTAGGGGCTGGACTGCAAATCCAGTAACGCGGGTTCGATTCCCGCCACGGCCTCTCGCCCGACCGAAGGGGTGGTCCTCAAGAGGACCACCCCTCTCGCGTTCCCGGGGGGGGTGCACGGCGGGTTCCCGTGAACCATCTCTCAAAATCTCATGGGAACCACACAGCCGTGTAACCCCAACTCCCCGGTTGTGTAACGGGGTTCGGCACGCGCCCCACAGCTCTGCATACTCGCCGGACAGCACCTCGGACCACGACTCCAGGGGGAAGACTTGCGCCACCACGCCAGAAGAGCGGGCGCGGCCACCGTCGCCGCGGCCGCCGCCATGGCCCTCGCAGCGGGCACGACCGGCCCCGCGTCGGCCACACCGACGACCACCCGCACCACCCGCGCCCCGGCGGCAGACCCCGTCCACGACCGGATGAGTCACCTCACCCTCCTCACCGGCGACCGCGTCACCGTCGACCGCTCGGGGCGCGTCACCGGCTTCCGGCCCGCGAAGGGACGCGAACGCATACCCGTGCGGACGCAACGGCTGCCGAACGGCCACACGCTCGTCCTGCCCTCCGACGCGCGACGCCTGATCGCGGACGGCACGCTGGACCAACGGCTGTTCGACACGGCCGAGTTGAAGCCCAAGAGAAACTTCAAGCTCATCGTCGGCTACGAAGGGCGCTCCGCCACCGCCGCCAAAGCCGACATCCGCGCCGCAGGAGACACCACCGTCCGCAGAACCCTGCACGCGCTGAACGCCGAGGCCCTCACCACCCCGCCCCAGGACGCCACCGCCCTGTGGAAGGCGCTCACCAGCCGCAAGGACGGCATCAGCCACGTCTGGCCCGACGCCACCCGCAAAGCCACCCTCGACAGGAGCGTCAAGCAGATCGGCGCCGACAAGGCGTGGGCCGCCGGGTACGACGGCAAGGGCGTCAAGGTCGCCGTGCTCGACTCCGGCGTCGACTCCGCGCACCCCGACCTCAAGGGGCAGATCCTCACCGAGAAGAACTTCTCCACCGCGCCGGACGCCAGGGACCGCTTCGGCCACGGCACGCACGTCGCCTCCATCGCGGCCGGCACGGGCGCCGAGTCCGGCGGGAGGTTCAAGGGCGTCGCACCCGGCGCCAAGCTGCTCAGCGGCAAGATCCTCGACGACACCGGCGAGGGCGACGACTCCGGGATCATCGCCGGCATGGACTGGGCGGCATCCGAGGGCGCCGACGTCGTCAACCTGAGCCTCGGCGGCTACGACACCCCCGGCGTCGACCCGCTCGAAGCCGCGGTCAACAAGCTCTCCAAGGACAAGGGCATCCTCTTCACCGTCTCGGCGGGCAACGACGGCGGCACTACGTCGGTGAACTCCCCCGGCAGCGCGGACGCCGCCCTCACCGTCGGCGCGGTCGACGACAACGACAAGCTGGCGGACTTCTCCAGCCAGGGCCCGCGGGTCGGTGACGGCGCGATCAAGCCCGACGTGACCGCGCCCGGCGTGGACATCACGGCCGCCGCGGCACCCGGCTCGGTCATCGAGAAGGAGGTCGGCCAGAACCCCGAGGGCTATCTGACGATCTCCGGTACGTCGATGGCGACCCCGCACGCCGCGGGCGCCGCCGCCCTGCTCAAGCAGCAGCACCCGGACTGGAAGTACACGGAGCTGAAGGGCGCGCTCGCCGCCTCCACCAAGGGCGGCAACTACACCGCGTTCCAGCAGGGTTCGGGACGCATCGCCGTCGACAGGGCCATCAAGCAGACCGTGATCGCCGACCCGGTGTCGGTGAGCTTCGGCACGCAGCAGTGGCCGCACACCGACGACAAGCCGGTCACCAAGAAGGTCACCTACCGGAACCTCGGCAAGGACGAGGTCACCCTCGACCTGACCGTGTCCGCCACCGACCCGAAGGGCCGTCCCGCCCCGGCCGGCTTCTTCACCCTCGGCGCGAAGAAGGTCACCGTCCCCGCGGGCGGCACCACCTCCGTCGACCTGACGGCCGACTCCAAGCTGGGCGGCACGGTCGACGGCTCGTACTCCGCGTACGTCGTGGCGGAGGGCGGCGGCCAGTCCGTGCGCACCGCGGCCGCCGTCGAGCGCGAGATCGAGCGGTACGACGTGACGCTGAAGACCCTCGGCCGCGACGGCAGGCCGACCTCGCACCACGACTCGTCGATGTCGGCCATCACCGGCGCGGACAAGGGCCTCAACCTCTTCCCGCGCGGCGGGACCACCAAGGTACGTGTCGCCAAGGGGAGTTACCTGCTCGACTGGGCCGTCCACGTCGACCCGGACGACGCCGGCAAGGGCACCGACTGGCTCGTCCGGCCCCGTCTGACCGTCGACAGGAACATGACGGTGACGCTCGACGCCCGCAGGGCGAAGCCCGTCGACATCACGGTCCCCGACCGTGCCGCGAAGCCGGTGTCGGGCGAGCCGCGCTACCTCTACAAGGGGTACGAGTCCTCCCCCACCAACGCGACGTTCAAGGGCCTGCGCACCGCCCACCTCGGCCCCGAGGTCCCCGAAGGGTTCAGCGAGCAGTGGCTCGGCACCTGGACGAAGGGTGCGGGCACCCGCTACGACATGCTCGTCGGCGGCATGGTGAAGAAGCTCTCGACGGGTTACACCAGGCACCTGAAGCGTGCCGACCTCGCCACGGTCAAGGTCCGTTCCGGTGCCTCCGCCCCGGGGCGGTCCGGCTCCCTCTCCGTCGCCGGATACCTGCCGGAGGCGGGGGGCATCTCGCACATCTTCGAGCCGACGAAGCTGCCGCGCACCACGACGACGTACGTGACCGCGACCGGCGGCACGAAGTGGGGCATCGGCTTCGACCAGTACGGCGACGAGGACGAGGACGGCGAGCCGGTTCTCGAGGGCTACTACGAGATGGCGCCCGCGACCTTCGAGGCGGGCCGGAGCTACACGCGGACGTTCAACGTCGGCGCCTTCGGCCCGGCCCTGAACACCCCCACCGACGGCGTCTTCCGCGAGGGCGACAAGCTGGGCGGCCGCATCCCCGTCGTCGCCGACGGCGAGGGACACCGGGGCTGGAGCGCGTACTCCGCCGAGAAGTCGACGCTGTACCGCAACGGCACGAAGATCGCGGAGAACCAGGACGCGGTGACCGGCGCCGAGACGTTCACGGTACCGGCGGGCGACGCCGAGTACCGGCTGACCGCGTCCGTACGGCGTGACCCGAAGGTGGCCGCGGCGTCGTCGCGCGTGGAGGCGTCCTGGACGTTCCGCTCGAAGAACACGACGGGCCGCACGAAGCTGCCGGTCTCCACGGCCCGGTTCGCCCCGAAGCTCGACCTGTCGAGCCGTGCCCCGGCGGGCGCGACCCAGTCCGTCCCGGTGACGGTGCAGGGCGCGGCGGCGGGTCCGGGGCATCTCACGTCCCTTGCCGTGCACGTCTCGTACGACGACGGCCGGAGCTGGAGGAAGGTCGCCGTCCGGGACGGCAGGGTCTCCGTGCAGAACCCGGCGAAGGGCAAAGGCATCTCGTTGCGCGCGAGGATCACGGACAAGGACGGCAACAAGTCGTCCGTGTCGCTGCACCACGCGTACTACGGCAAGTAGCGCGCCCCGCGGAGTCCGGGTGGAGTCACTTCACCCGGGCTTCGTCCAGCCTCGCCAGGACGGCGTCGACGGTCTCGTCGACGGTCAACTCGCCGCTGTCCAGCCAGAGCCCGGCCTTCGGCGTCCGCTCCCGCAGGATCGCGTCCAGGTCCCCGACCGTCCACGCGCCGTACCCCGTCTTGCCGCGGGCGTCCTCGCGGGCCGCGACCGCTTCGGGGCGCGGGGCCAGCACGACGACGTACGCGGGGCGGGTGCGAAGGAGGTCCACGTACGCCGTCAACTCCTCGCCCAGGATGACGTCCTGGACGACGGCGGTGAACCCGGCGTCGGCGTAGGCATCGGCGCTGGACGCCGAGAGCCGGTAACGGAGCCGGAGTTGCGCCTCGCCCTCGCCGCCCGGCACACCCTCGTACGGCACCCCACCGGACACGATCATCCGCCGGAACGCGTCACCCCGCACGTGCGCGGCCTTCGGCAGCCGCTCGGCCAGCGCCTGCGCGACCGTCGACTTGCCGGACGCCATGATCCCGGTGACGACCACCACCGCTCCCGTACCGTCGAGGGCCGGGGGCGGCGTCATGTCGCGACCGCCGCCTGCGGGCGGATCGGGAGGCGGTTCACCGGGCGGCCCGTCGCCGCGCGGACCGCCGAGGCGACGGCCGCGGGGGACGTCACCACCGGGACCGCGCTGGCCGCCTTCGCGCCGAACGGGGCCACGACGTCCCGCTCCTCCACCAGCTTCACGATGCGGATGTCCGGGGTGTCCAGGGCGGTCGGGAGGGCGTAGCCCGTCAGGTCGGGGTGGCGGACCAGGCCGCGGGGTGTGCGGAGGTTCTCCGTGAGTGCCGCGCCGACGCCCTGCGTGACGCCCGCCTCGATGCGGGCCTTCAGCTGGGCCGGGTTGAGGATGCGGCCCACGTCCTGCGCCACCGTCAGCTCCACCACCCGCACCGCGCCGATCTCGATGTCGACGTCCACGACCGCGCGGATCGCGCAGAACGCCATGCCGACGAACGCGTCGCCCTGCCCGGCCTCGTCCAGCGGCTCCGTCGGGTGCGGACGGCACTGGGCCGTGGCCCAGAGCTCCTTGCCCTCGAGGGCCTCCGTGACGGTCGTGGAGAGCACGCCGTCGTACGAGGTGATCTTGCCGTCGTTGATCTGGAGCAGCTCGGTCGACATCCCGAACTTGTGGGCCAGCGGCTGGAGGAGCTGCGTGCGGACCATCTTCGCCGCACGCTCCACCGCCCCGCCCGACACCCACGTGTGACGGCCGCGGCAACTCGGCCCGGCGGGCGGCTGGTCCGTGTCGACGGGAGCGACCCGCACGTCCTCGATGCCCAGGGTCTCCTGGACGATCTGGCGGGCCAGCGTGGTGAAGCCCTGGCCGGTCTCGACGGCCGCGCAGATCACCGTCGCCCCGCCGTCGTGGACCTTCACCGTGGCCGTGGAGACCTCGTCCGTGCCCTCGGCGCCGAGGAGCTGGACCATGCCGAGGCCGTAGCCGACGCCGCGCCGGACGGCAGCCGGTTCGCCCGCGCCCTCCGGGCCGCCGGGCAGCAGCCACTCGTCCTCGGGGGTGTCCTTGGGCAGCTCGGGCAGCGGGGCGTCCCGCACGGCCGCGAGGAGTTCGGCCACCGGCGCGGGGCACGTCACCGTCTGGCCGGTGGGCAGGATGTCGCCGGTCGCCATGGCGTTGCGCAGCCGCAGCTCCGCGGGGTCGACGCCCAGCTTCTTGGCGATCTTGTCCATCTGGGCTTCGTAGGCGGCGCACACCTGAAGGGCGCCCTCGCCGCGCACGTGCCCGGAGGGCGGGTTGTTCGTACGGACGGCCCAGCCCTCGATGAACGCGTTCGGCACGACGTACGGGCCGCACGCGAAGGAGACCGCCGCGGCCAGCGCCTCCGACGACGTGTCCGCGTACGCGCCCGCGTCGAGCAGGATCTGCGCCTCCACCTTCACCAGACGGCCCTCGGCGTCCGCGTGGTGGCGGTAGCGCAGGAGCGTCGGGTGGCGGTGGGCGTGGCTGAGGAAGGACTCCTCGCGGGTCGCGGTGAGCTTGACGGGGCAGCCGGTGCGCAGCGCCAGGAGCCCGAGCGGAAGCTGGAAGCCCGCGTCCTCGCGGTCGGCGGTCGCGCCCGGCACACCCGTGACGACCACCTTCACGCGGTCCGGGGTGATGCCGAAGCAGGCGGCGGCCCGGTCGCGGTCGGCGTGCGGGTCGGTCGAGGCGATGTACAGCTCCACGCCCCCGTCGGGCCGCGGCACCGCGAGGCCGGCCTCCGCGCCGATCGGCGCCGGGTCCTGCCGGCCGATGCGGTACAGGCCCTCGACGACGAGCTCGCCTGCCGCCTCCGGGTCGCCGTGCCGCAGCGGGATGTGGCGGATGAGGTTGCCGTCGGGGTGCAGCGGCTCGGCCTCGAAGGCCTTCTCCGGGTCGGTGACCGGTTCGAGCACCTCGTACTCGACGATGACGGCCGCGGCGGCCATCCGCGCGGTGTCGGGGTGGTCGGCGGCCACGGCGGCGATGGGCTCGCCGTGGTGGCGTACGACATCGGAGGCGAACACCGGCCGGTCCGGGGTGCGTCGGCCGTGCAGCGGCTCGCCCGGCACGTCCTCGTGCGTGACGACCGCGTGGACGCCCGGCATCTCCAGGGCGTGGCTGGTGTCGATGGAGACGATGCGGGCGTGCGCGTGCGGGGAGCGCAGGACCGCCGCCCACAGCAGGCCCTCGGCCCACAGGTCGGCGGCGTAGGGGAAGGTGCCCTCGGTCTTCACCCGGGACTCCGCGGACGGCAGCGACGCGCCGATGCCGTGCGGCGGCTGCTCGGCCGCCGGGCGGTCGGCGGCGGGCGTGGTCGCTGTGGTGGTCTCGGTGCTCACGCGTGGCCTCCGTCCTGGCCGTAGGGGCCTGCCTGGTGCGGGATGTGGGCTTCGGCGTGACCGTGCTGGTCGTGCTCCTGCTCGTGCTCGTGCTGCGCGGACGCCTCGCGCTCGGCGACGACCTCGCGCACGGCGTCGAGGACACCGCGGTAGCCGGAGCAGCGGCAGAGGTTGCCGCACAGGGCGCGGCGGGCCTCCAGGTCGGTGGGGGCGGGGTTGCCCTCGAGGAGGTCGTGCACGGTCATCGCCATGCCGGGTACGCAGAAGCCGCACTGCACGGCCCCGCACGCGGCGAGCGCGCGCTGCACGTCGGAGGGCTGCCCGTCGGCGGCGAGGCCCTCGACGGTGCGGACCTCGCTGCCCGCGGTGGTCGCGGCGGGCACGAGGCAGGAGGCGACGAGGCGGCCGTCGACCTGGACGTTGCAGGCCCCGCACTCGCCCTGCGAGCACCCGTCCTTGGCCCCGGCGAGCCCGAGGCGCTCACGCAGGACGTAGAGCAGCGACTCGCCGATCCACGCGCCCGTGACGGGACGGTCGGTGCCGTTCACACGAAGGACGTAGGAGACGAGGGGGTGGTCGTCGTGGAGAGGGGTGACGTCGGGGGCTTCGGCGGGTGCGGGGGTCTCGGCGGGCGCGGAGGTCTCGTCCGGGGTGACCGATTCGTCCGGGGTGACCGCTTCATCCGGAACACCCGCGGACTCGGCGTCTTCAGGGGCCGTTTCGGGGGCGGTGACGGGGGCGGGGTCCGGCTCCGGTGCGGGTTCCGGCGCTGCGTCGACGGGCGCGACGGGCTCGACGACCTCGGCAGGCTCGACGACCTCGGCGGGCTCGTCGGCCGGTTCCTCGACCGGCTCGGGAGCGGGCTCCGGCTCGGGCGCGGCCTCCAGCTCGGGCTCGGGTTCCGGCTGGGGCTCCGGCTCCGGCGCCGACTGGGGCTCGGGCTCGGGTTCCGCGGCCGGGGGCTCCTGGGACGGCAGCTTGATCGCGCGCAGCAGCTGCGTCTTCTCGAACCGGCTCTCCGGTTCCGCCTCGGCCTCGGGCTGCGGCTCGGGCTCCGTGACCGGCTCCGAGACCGGCGCCGGAGCAGACTCGTGCAGCATTTCCTGCGCCTGCGCGCCCCACGGCGCACCGGCCCCCGCCCCGGTCGCCCAGGGCGCGGGCGCGCCGCCGGGCAGCGTCGCGGGAGGCGTGCCGCCGCCCCACTGTGCGGCGAGCGAGGACGCCGTGAACTCGCCCGATTCGTCCGGCAGATCACCATTGGCGACGGGGATCGACCACTGGCCGGTGACGTCGGCGGGGGGAGCCGCGGGCTCCTGCCCGTACTGGTGGGCGTACTCCTGCTCGTAGGCCGGCTCGTACTCCTGCTCGTACGTCGGCTGCTGCCCCGCGGGCGACTCCGCCTCGGGGAAGCTCCACTGGCCGGTCGCCCGGGGGTCGTACCCGTGCGGGTTCGCGTGCGCGTGCGGGTCCGCGTGCGCGTGGGGGTCCGCGTGCACGGGCGCCTGTTCCTGCACCGTGCCCGCGTCGGGCCAGCGCACCGCGCCCGTCACCTCGGGCGGCATGACCCAGGCGCCGGTGGCGGCCGGGTCGGTGGCACCGGTGACGGTGGGGCTGACCGTTATCTGCGGCGGCACGTAGCCGTGGCCGGGGGCGGCGAGCGGGACGTCCAGCATGCCTTCGGGGAGCTGCACGAACGCCGTGGCGTCGGAGTCGTACTCCCCCTGCGGATGCGGCTGCCAGCCGCCTCCGTCGGCCGTGTTCTCTTCGTGCCGGTCGTCGCTCACGACAGCGCCCTCCCCAGTGCTCGTCGGGCCAGCGCGGCGACGGTGCGCCGCAGGTGCAGTACCGCGGGGGCCAGCGGCTGTTCCGTGCCGTCGGCCGCCGGGGGTTGGTCGGGGATGCAGGCGGTGGCCACGTACTCACCGAAGGCGGTGACCGCCTCCGGGACCAGGCTGCCCCGCTCGCCGTCCCAGTCGATCAGGGAGGCCACCCACTCCTCGGCCTCCAGCGGCCGCAGCGGCATCGGCGCGATGGCGCCGACCGCGCACCGCACCCCGCGCCGCGCGGGGTCGAGGACCAGCGCGACGGAGGCCGTGGCCCGGCCCGGGCCCGTGCGTCCGGTCGCCTTGAGGAAGACCTGGGGGGCGTGCAGGAGCGGTACGCGCACGAAGCCGATGAGTTCACCGGGGCGGAGCATGTCCATGCGTGCGAGCAGGTGCGACACGGGGATCTCGCGGCGGGCGCCGCCGGGTCCCGCGATGATCAGCACCGCTTCGAGCGCGGCGAGGACGGGCAGCGCGTCACCGGTCGGCGCGGCCGACGCGATGTTGCCGCCGAGGGTGCCCGCGTTGCGGATCTGGGGCGGCCCTGCGGCGCGCGCGGCGGCCGCCAGGGCGGGGATCAGCGCGGCGAAGTCGGGGCGGCCCATGCGGGCGTGGGTGAGACCGGCGCCGAGCAGGGCGTGGCCGTCCTGGTACTGCCAGCCGCGGATCTCGCTGATGCGGCCGAGGCCGACGAGCGCGGCCGGCCGCAATTGCCCCGAATTGACCGAGGACATCAGGTCCGTGCCGCCGGCGACGGGCACGGCGGCGGGCATGGCGGCGAGCGCCGCCACTGCCTCGTCCAGCGTGGCGGGCAGCTTCACCGATTGCGGTGTCTGCGCCGCCTGCGGTGCGTGCGTGGTCAAACCGGCTGCCCCTTCCCGATGTCCGGCCGCGTGCTCCACGTACATCGCGTATGTGAAGTGCTCGCCGTTTCGCGACGTGTCACCGTTACGCCTGTTCCGCCGTACGGTACGTGCTCACAACCCGGACGTGGCAACTCTGGCACATCTTCCCCGGGCCCCGACGCGGGGGTCCGCTAGGAGGCATTCGTCCGCGAACCAGGCGGATGTGGCGATTTCGCACGCCTTCCCGCAGGCTGCTTTCCCGGCGGTCCCGACGGTCCCGACGGTCCACGCTGCCCGCGCGGGCCGCCGGGAGCACGCCCCCGGGGCGTTGCTCACACGTTTGGGGGCGCCCCCTCGATCGGGCGTCCGAGCACACCGGGTCGCCGGTGTCGCGGGAGAGGACCACTCGGCGGACGGTAGTCGACGCCCAGGGCGTCAAGTCGCGCGTAATGAGCGGTCATTCGCTGCTCGAAGTCGGCGAAGTCACGTTCGGCCGGGGCCGGCAGCCGGCGCCACGCCACCTCGCTGAAGGCCGCGAGGCGCGGGAACACCTGGTAGTCGACGCGTCCCTGGTGCTCCATCACCTCGGTCCAGACGTTGGCCTGGGTACCGATGACGTGGGCCGCCTCCTCCTCGGTGAGCTCGGCGGGGACGGGCTCGAAGCGGTAGACGTCCTCCAGGGTGCGGACGTACGCGATGGGCATCGGCTCGTCGGGGCCGCCGTCCTCGCGGAAGTTCAAGTACACCTGCTGCTCGGGACACATGACGACGTCGTGGCCCGCCTTGGCCGCGTCGATGCCGCCCCGGTAGCCGCGCCAGGAGGAGACGGTGGCGCCCTCGGCGAGGCCGCCCTCCAGGATCTCGTCCCAGCCGATGAGCCGGCGTCCGCGGTCGGCGAGCCAGCGGTCGAAGTGCCGGATGAACCAGCTCTGGAGCCCGTCCTCGTCACCGACCCCGAGCTCCTTGATGCGGGCCTGCGCGGTGGGCGACGCCTTCCACTGGTCCTTGGGGCACTCGTCGCCGCCGACGTGCACGAAGGTGGAGGGGAAGAGGTCGAGGATCTCCTCGAAGACCCCTTCGTAGAAGCGGAGGACCTCTTCGGTGGGGGCGAGGACGTTCGGGCTGACGCCCCAGGAGTCCCAGACGGTCATCGCCTCGGTGTCGACGACGTCGCTGTTGCCGAGATACGGGTACGCGGTGATCGCGGCCTGCGAGTGGCCCGGGATGTCGATCTCCGGGACGACGGTGATGTGCAGGGAGTCCGCGTACGCGACGATCTCGCGGATGTCGTCCTGCGTGTAGTAGCCGCCGTGCGGGTGCTCCTGCCAGAGCGGCGACGCGCGGTGGCCCCACCGGGTGCGGGAGCGCCAGGCGCCGACCTCGGTGAGCTTCGGGTGGCGTTTGATCTCCACGCGCCAGCCCTGGTCGTCCGTGATGTGGAAGTGGAAGACGTTGAGCTTGTGGGCGGCGAGCAGGTCGAGGTAGCGCAGGACGCCGTCCTTCGGCATGAAGTGCCGTGACACGTCGAGCATCATGCCGCGCCAGCCGAAGCGGGGAGCGTCCTCGATGACGCCCCCGGGGACGGCGTACTCGGCACCGGGACGCAGCCGCGCGCGCCGGAAGGCGTCGGGGCCGACGAGCTGACGGAGCGTCTGGGCACCCCAGAAGACACCGGCGCCCGCGCCGCCGCGGATCTCGACGCGGTCGCCGTCGACGGTGAGCCGGTACGCCTCGGGCTCCAGGGAGTCGTCGACGTGCAGGGCAAGGGAGTTGGCGGCGCCTTCGGCACCGGGGCGGAGGGGCAGACCGAGCGCGGCGCCGAGCGCGGCCCGCAGCCACCGCTCGGTGGACTCGGTACCGGGACCTGCCCAGAGGGTCGTGTCGGCGTCGATGACGAAGGACGAGCTCTGCGTGGCCTCGGCGCGTGCGGGCGCCGGTATGAGGTGCTCAAAGGTCATGAAGCCGTAGGCTGTCACGCGATTGCACAACGCAAAAGGGGCGTTGCGACAGGCGCAACGCCCCTCGGGCGAAGGGTGCTTGTCGGTGGCCGGAAGAGGCCGGAAGGTGCTACTTCTTGCCGCCGTCCTTGCCGCCCTTGTCGTTGTCCCCACCGGCACCCATGGACTCGTAGATCTCCTTGCACATGGGACAGACGGGGTACTTCTTCGGGTCGCGGCCGGGGACCCACACCTTGCCGCAGAGCGCTACGACGGGCGTGCCGTCCAGCGCGCTCGCCATGATCTTGTCCTTCTGGACGTAGTGCGCATAGCGCTCGTGGTCGCCGTCACCGTGCGACACCTGAGGTGTCGGCTCAACGAGGGTCCCCGTACCTGCCCCGCGCTCGGGCTCGGGCTCAAGAGTGCTCATAACGGCCAAGGGTACTCACGCGCGGCGCGTCCCGGCAGCGGCCGTGTCGGGAGACCCGGCGGCGGGGTGGGCGGGGGCCCTGTGCAGGAGGTGCAGGAGCAGGCCCGCCCCGGCGACCACGGCCGCCGCCCAGGGCAGGTGCCCGGGGACGAGCCCCGCCGCGAGGGCGAGCCCGGCCGCTCCGGAGCCGACCGCACTGCCCAGGTAGAGGGCGGAGTTGTTGAGGGCGAGGGCGACCGTGCCGCGTTCGGCGCGCAGGGCGAGGAGGCGGTGCTGCTGCGGGACCTGGAACGCCCAGCCCGCGGCGCCCCAGACGACGAGCGCGGGGTAGGCGGCGGCGCCGAGCAGCGGCAGGACGCCGATCGCGACGACCAGGGTGGAGACGACTCCGGTCACCAGGACGTACACCCGGCCCGTACGGTCCACCAGCGGTCCCGCGACGACGCTGCCGAGCACTCCGCCGATCCCCCACGCCCACAGGTACGGCGCCACCGCCCCGTCGCCCACGCCGCCCGAGGAGGCGAGCACGGGGGCGAGGTAGGTGTAGAGGCCGAGGCTCGCCACGGCGCCCAGGAACGAGACGCCGACGACGGGCAGCACCGTGCGGTCGGTGAGCGCCGCGAGCCGCGCCCGCACCGGGACGGCAGGCGCGGCGGGAAGGTCGGGGAGCCCCGCCCCGAGCCCGACCAGCGCGACCGCACCGAGCCCCGTCACCAGCCACATCGTGGCCCGCCACGAGGTGTGGTCGGCGAGCAGCACGCCCAGCGGCACGCCGAGGACCGTGCCCGAACTCATCCCGCCCATCACCAGCGCGAGCGCCCGACCGCGCCGCTCCTCCCCCGCGAGCGCGGCGGCGGCCGCGGTGGACAGCGCCGAGTAGACCCCGGCGCCGACCCCCGCCACGGCCCGGGAGACGAGCAGCACGGCGAGGCCGGGCGCGAGCGCGGTGAGCCCGTTGCCGAGCGCGAAGACGGCGAGCGCGGCGACGATCAGCACGCGCGGGCGGACCCCTGAGAGGAGTCCGGCGACGAGCGGGGCGCTCACCGCGTAGGCGAGGGTGAAGACGGTGACCATCTGCCCGGCGAGGGAGACGGTCGTCCCCAGGTCGTCGGCGACCACCGGCAGGAGCCCCGCCATCACGTAGGCGTCCAGCCCGAGCGTGAAGGACCCCACCATCAACAGCCACACCTTGCGCACGGCGTTCATCTCCCTTGTCTCGAGAAGGCTGGAAACGTAGGCAGCCTCCGCATCCGGGGAGAAATGCGCGCGTCGCCCATTTATGCTGGGGCGGCATGGATCACGTACCGCCCGGCGTCGAACTGCGCCACCTGCGAGGTTTCCTCGCCGTCGCCGACGAGCTGAACTTCACGCAGGCCGCCGCGGTCCTGCGCGTCGGCCAGCCCGCACTGACACGAACCGTGCGGGCACTGGAGGACGCGCTCGGTACCCGCCTCCTGGAGCGGACCACGCGCCGGGTCGCCCTCACCGAAGCCGGGGCCCGCCTGCGCGACGAGCTGGCGCCGCTGCTCTCCCGACTCGACGGGACGCTGCGCACGGCGGCAGGCGAGCCTCCGCTCCTGCGGCTCGGATTCACCTCACTCCTGCCGCAGGCCTGCGCCGAGCTGGTGCCCGCCTTCAAGGCGGCGACGGGTGCGGGCGTGCGGCTCGTGCGCCGCAACGAACCCCTCGCCGGACTCCTCTCGGGCGCGTGCGATGTCGCGGTCGTACGGGGTGACGTCCCGTCGGACGCGGCGGTCCGCACGCGGGTGCTGCTGCGGGAGCCGCGCGTCGCCGTCGTCGCGCGCGGGGCGGCGGAGCTGGCGGGGCGGCGCGTGGTCGACTGGGCGGAGCTCGCGGACGTGCCGCTGGTCGTGAACACGGTGACCGGCACGACGAGCCCGGACCTGTGGCCCCCGGAGCGCCGGCCCCGGCTCGCCTGCACGGCGGACAACCTCGACGAGTGGCTGGAAGCGGTCGCCGCGGGCCACGGCGTGGGCGTCGCCCCGGAGCCGGTGGCCCACCGACACGCGCACCCGGCCCTGCGCCACGTACGCCTGAAGAACGCCCCGCCGGTCACCGTCCACCTGGCAATCCCGGCCAAAGACCCCCACCCCCTGGCGGAGCGCTACCTGCACCAGACCACCCCGCCCGCCTTGCCCGCGCAGGAACACCACCCCCACCCACGCACCCGTTCACCCCGCACCGCCCTGCGCGGGTAGGAGCCCCAACCCCGCCGCTTCGCGGCGGAAGCTCCCCACCCGCCCACCCGTTTACCCCGCGACGTCCAGTGGGAGTAGGGGCGGCCCCCCCCGGCTCGCCGGGGACAGGCGGGTGGGGACTGGGGGCCCGAGCTCACTGGAGGCGGGCGCGTGGAGAAGGCCGGCGGGGATGTCCGCACGCCACTCCCTACCGGGCCGCACCCGCGCATGAGACGGGAGGGGACGTGGGGGTATGTGCGCACGGAGCACCGAGGACACCACCACGGCCGGGAATGTCGAGGCGCGCCGCAGGGATGGCGAGTACGCACATACCCCCGCGGCCCCGCGCCCACAGACGAACAACAGGCGCTCCGGAACCGACCCCGACCCGGACCCGAGCCCGGAACCGACCCCGACCCCGGACCCGATCCCGGAACCGGAACCGAAACCACCCTCAGTTCAGCGACGCATCGTCCGGATAGGTAGCCACCATCGCCAGCTCACTGCGCTGGCGCCGCAGCACCGCCCGCCACAACCGCTCAGGATCCGGCGACGAGACATCCCCCGGCTCGGACTCGACCACGTACCACGCACCGTCCTCCAGCTCGCTCTCCAGCTGCCCAGGACCCCACCCCGAATAGCCCGCGAAGATACGGAGGGAGCCGAGGGCCGGAGCGAGGAGTTCCGGCGGGGCCTCCAGGTCGACGAGGCCGATCGCGCCGTGGACGCGGCGGAACCCGACGGGGTCACGGGGAGCGGGCGCCCGCTTGCGGGGGCCGGGCGGCGCACCCTCGTCGCCGGGGATCACCGCGACCCCGAGCGCCGAGTCCAGCGAGACGGGCCCGCCCTGGAAGACCACTCCGGGCGCACCGGCCAGCCGCCCCCAGCCCTCCAGGATGTCGGCGACGTCCACGGGCGTGGGCCGGTTCAGGACCACGCCGAGCGAGCCCTTCTCGTCGTGGTCGAGGAGCAGCACCACCGCGCGGTCGAAGTTCGGGTCCGCCAGGGCCGGTGTGGCCACGAGCAGCCGGCCTGTGAGCGAGGACACCTCGGTCATGGAGCACATGATCCCGCATCTTCGCCGCGCGCGGGGAGCCAATGCGCATACCGGAGTGAACGCAGCTCAGGGCCGGAAGGGACAGGCGCGACCAGCGAAACGGCCGGTGACCCGGTGTGTCCGGTTCCGCACGGTTCGTGTTGTCACGAACTCATGACGTGCTTTGTGCGTCCTCGGCCTTACGGAAGGGGGGTACACGGCCATTACGCTTGGCCCTTTGGTCCCCCTGTCCATTCAATCGGAACGCGAGATTCATGACCGTCACCGATGATGTCCTGCTTGTCCACGGCGGCACTCCGCTCGAGGGCGAGATCCGTGTCCGCGGCGCGAAGAACCTCGTGCCGAAGGCCATGGTGGCCGCGCTGCTCGGCAGCGCCCCGAGCCGGCTGCGCAATGTCCCAGACATCCGCGACGTACGCGTCGTGCGCGGTCTGCTGCAGCTGCACGGCGTGACGGTCCGCCCCGGTGAGGAGCCGGGCGAGCTCATCATGGACCCCTCGCACGTGGAGAGCGCGAATGTCGCCGACATCGACGCCCACGCGGGGTCGTCGCGCATTCCGATCCTCTTCTGCGGTCCCCTGCTGCACCGCCTCGGGCACGCCTTCATCCCCGGCCTCGGCGGCTGTGACATCGGCGGCCGGCCGATCGACTTCCACTTCGAGGTGCTCCGCCAGTTCGGCGCCACCATCGAGAAGCGCGAGGGCGGCCAGTACCTGGAGGCCCCGCAGCGGCTGCGCGGCACCAAGATCCGTCTGCCGTACCCGTCCGTGGGCGCCACCGAGCAGGTCCTGCTCACCGCCGTCCTCGCGGAAGGCGTCACCGAGCTCTCGAACGCCGCCGTCGAACCCGAGATCGAAGACCTCATCTGCGTCCTGCAGAAGATGGGCGCGATCATCGCCATGGACACCGACCGGACCATCCGGGTCACCGGTGTCGACCGCCTCGGCGGCTACAACCACCACGCCCTCTCGGACCGCCTGGAGGCCGCCTCCTGGGCGTCCGCCGCGCTGGCGACCGAGGGCAACATCTACGTCCGTGGCGCGCAGCAGCGCTCGATGATGACGTTCCTGAACACCTACCGGAAGGTGGGCGGTGCCTTCGAGATCGACGACGAGGGCATCCGCTTCTGGCACCCGGGCGGCTCGCTGAACGCGATCGCCCTGGAGACGGACGTGCACCCCGGCTTCCAGACCGACTGGCAGCAGCCGCTCGTCGTGGCGCTGACGCAGGCCGCGGGCCTGTCGATCGTCCACGAGACGGTCTACGAGTCGCGGCTCGGCTTCACCTCCGCGCTCAACCAGATGGGCGCGCACATCCAGCTATACCGCGAGTGCCTCGGCGGCTCCGACTGCCGATTCGGCCAGCGGAACTTCCTCCACTCGGCGGTGGTCAGCGGCCCCACGAAGCTCCAGGGCGCCGATCTGGTCATCCCGGACCTGCGCGGCGGCTTCTCGTACCTCATCGCCGCCCTGGCGGCGCAGGGCACGTCCCGCGTCCACGGCATCGACCTGATCAACCGCGGCTACGAGAACTTCATGGAGAAGCTCGTGAAGCTCGGTGCGAAGGTCGAGCTGCCCGGCAAGGCACCGCTGGGCTGACAGGCCCGCAGAGGGGCCTCCGGGCCCGTTGAAAGCAGGTCGAAAGCAGTACGGCACGCGAAAGGGGCGGCCACCCGCACGGGTGGCCGCCCCTTTCAGCTGCTCGGGGCTACTTGCCCTTCGCCGCTTCCTTCAGCTTGGAACCGGCCGAAACCTTGACGCTGTAACCGGCCGGGATGTTGATCGGCTCGCCGGTCTGCGGGTTGCGGGCGGTGCGAGCGGCACGGTGGGTGCGCTCGAAGGTCAGGAAGCCGGGGATGGTGACCTTCTCGTCGCCCTTGGCAACGATCTCGCCGACGGTCTCGGCGAACGCGGCCAGCACGGCGTCGGCGTCCTTGCGGGTCACCTCTGCGCGGTCGGCCAGCGCGGCCACCAGCTCACTGCGGTTCATGTTTGTACTCCCGTGTTCTTTTGCCGTTGAGGCGTGCCACGCGGCAGAGCCGCATGATGGGCACAGCGAAGACGATGCTGCCAGGGTCCTCGGACAGTCCCCGGACCCGGGTCTGACGTCAGACCCTCGCGCCCGATTACGCATCCTGCCCCCACCTGCGGCGGGAAAGCCAATCCGGTGCCCGTGGGGGTCACACGAAAAGCGTCCGCCGCCCCTGAAATGCCGGGGGCCGGGAGGGCTTGCTGCCAAGCCACCCTAGAGGGGGCCCGTGGGGCCCGGGTCCCGCGACGCGCCGTGTCCCTAGGCCGTGGCGCCTGTCACAGCGGCCCCCGCGGCCTTCGCCGCGGTGCGCACGGCGTCGGCCACGGCGGGCGCGACCTTGTCGTTGAAGACGCTGGGGATGATGTAGTTCCGGTTCAGCTCGTCCTCGGCGACGACGTCCGCGAGGGCGCCCGCGGCGGCCAGCATCATCTCCGTGTTGACGGTGCGCGACTGGGCGTCGAGGAGACCACGGAAGACACCGGGGAAGACCAGGACGTTGTTGATCTGGTTCGGGAAGTCCGAACGTCCGGTGGCCACGACCGCGGCCGTCTGACGGGCGATCGCGGGGTCGACCTCGGGGTCCGGGTTCGCGAGCGCGAACACGATGGCGCCTTCGGCCATGGCCGCGACGTCGTCGCCGTTCAGGACGTTCGGGGCCGACACGCCGATGAAGACGTCGGCGCCGACGACGGCCTCCTTGAGGGTGCCGGTGAGGCCCTCGGGGTTGGTGTTCTCGGCGATCCAGCGCAGCGGCGAGTCGGCGTCGTGGGAGACCAGGTCCTCGCGGTCGGCGTGCACGACGCCGTGGATGTCGGCCACGACGGCGTTCTTGACGCCGGCGGCGAGGAGCAGCTTGAGGATGGCCGTGCCGGCCGCGCCGGCGCCCGACATGACCACACGCACGTCGCCCATGCCCTTGCCCACCACGCGCAGGGCGTTGGTGAGGGCGGCGAGGACGACGATGGCGGTGCCGTGCTGGTCGTCGTGGAAGACGGGGATGTCGAGGGCCTCGCGCAGCCGGGCCTCGATCTCGAAGCAGCGGGGCGCGGAGATGTCCTCCAGGTTGATGCCCGCGAAGCCGGGGGCGATGGCCTTGACGATCTCGACGATGGCGTCGGTGTCCTGGGTGTCCAGGCAGAGCGGCCAGGCGTCGATGCCCGCGAAGCGCTTGAAGAGGGCCGCCTTGCCCTCCATGACCGGCAGCGCGGCCTTCGGGCCGATGTTGCCGAGGCCGAGGACGGCCGAACCGTCCGTTACGACCGCAACGGAGTTGCGCTTGATGGTGAGGCGGCGCGCGTCCTCGGGGTTCTCCGCGATCGCCATGCAGACGCGGGCGACACCCGGCGTGTAGACCATGGACAGGTCGTCACGGTTGCGGATGGGGTGCTTCGACGCCATCTCGATCTTGCCGCCGAGGTGCATCAGGAACGTACGGTCGGAGACCTTGCCGAGGGTGACACCCTCGATGGTGCGCAGCTGCTCGACGATCTCGTCGGCGTGCGTGGTGGAGGACGCCGCGATCGTCACGTCGATCCGCAGCATCTCGTGGCCGGAGGCCGTGACGTCGAGGCCGGTGACCGAGCCCCCGGAAGACTCGACGGCCGTGGTGAGCTGGGAGACCGCCGTTCCGCTCGCGGGCACCTCCAGCCGGACCGTCATCGAGTAGGAGACGCTGGGCGCCGTTGCCATGGCCGACTTCCTCTGCTTTCACCTTGTAGCTCTTGCCGTCCGATGGTCGCACCTACCGCCGAGTACGTGGTAGCCGCCCCGGATTGAGAACGTTTTGTTCACCGGCCAGTGCGCTGCATTTTTGGAAACTTGTTTCCACCATACGAGAAGTTGGCCCGTCGCGGAAGAGGGCTCCGCAACCTCGGGAACACGGAAAGAGGCCCACGTCACGTGGTGACGTGGGCCTCTCCCGTACGTTCATGACACCGACCCGCCATGCTCGCCTCGCGGCAAGTGGTCGCTCGTAGCGACGATGGTTGGGCCCGGGGGCTTGGATCGGGCCGGTGCCACATCCAAGGTAACAAACGAACCCCGTAAGGCAATTCCCGTCCCGAGAACCCGCTCGGATCAATCCCTGAGCAGGTCCGGCACTCCGTCCTCGTCCGGCTCATCGCGCTCCCCCGACAGGACCGTGAGCTGCTGCGTCGCACGGGTCAGCGCCACGTACAGGACGCGCAGGCCCGCCGGGGACTCGTCCGCGATCTCCGCGGGCGACACGACGAGCGTCGCGTCGTACTCCAGGCCCTTGGCCTCCAGGCTGCCGAGCGCCACGACACGGTCGCCGAGACCCTTCAGCCAGCGCGCCGCCTGCTCGCGCCGGTTCATCGCCACGACGACACCGACCGTCCCGTCGACCCGCTCCAGGAGCCGCGCCGCCTCCTCCCGCACGGAGGCGCCGAGGTCCTTGTCCCGTACGACGGCGAAGCGGGGCTCCACACCGGTGGAGCGGACCGCCGACGGGGACTTCGAGCCCGGCATCGCCAGGGCCAGGACCTTGGCGGCGAGCTCCGCGATCTCGGCGGGGTTGCGGTAGTTGACGGTCAGCTCGAAACGGCGGCGCGGGCGGGTGCCCAGGGCCTCGTCACGGGCCTCGCCCGCCTCGTCCGGGTCCGACCACGAGGACTGGGCGGGGTCGCCGACGACGGTCCACGTGGCGTGCCGGCCGCGGCGGCCGACCATCCGCCACTGCATGGGGGTGAGGTCCTGCGCCTCGTCGACGATGACGTGCGCGTACTCGGTACGTTCCGCGGCGAGCCGCTCGGCGCGCTCGCGCTGGGACTCCTCGCGCCGCGGCATCAGTTCCTCGAGCCCGGTGAGCAGGTCGAGGGGGTCGAGTTCGCGCTTCTTCTTGGGGCGGTGCGGCGTGCCGAGGATCGCCTGGAGCTCGTCGAGGAGCGCCACGTCGTGCACGGACAGGGCGTCGCGCCGCAGCGAGCGGGCGACCTTGCGGACCTCGCCCGGGTTGAGGATCCGGCGCGCCCACCGCCCGAGCCGCTTCTCGTCGCTCATCGCGGTGAGCACCCCGCGCGGGGTGAGCTCGGGCCACCACGCGTCCAGGAACCGGATGAAGTCGTCCTCGGACGTGATGTCGTCGTCGAAGGACGAGCGGAGCTCGGCAGCGAGCTCGGGGTCGGTGTGCCGTCCCGCCGCGCCGGACTGCGACCACAGGGCGTCCAGGAGGAGCTTGCGGGCGCGGGGGCGCAGCAGGTTGACGGGAGCGGTGCCGCTCAGGGCGTTGCCGCGGACGCGGTTCAGCTGCTCGGCGTCGAGTTCGAGGCGGCGGCCGAAGGCGACCACGCGGAGGCGGGTGGGGGTGGCGGCGGGCCGGGGGTCGGCGGGCTCGTCGTCCCCGAAGGACAGCTGCCCGTCCTGCGGGGCGGCGGCCGGAGGGTTAGTGGTCGCCCCCTCCAGAGCCCCCCGAGCCGCCTTCCTCAGGACCTTCAGCATCCGCGACGAGCCCTTGGCCCGTGCCACCGCCGGGCTGTCGTACTCGGTGGCCTCCACGCCCTCCACCAGTGAGCCAACGGCGCGGATCGCGACCTGCCCCTCCTCGCCGAGGGAGGGCAGCACGCCCTCCGTGTAGGCGACCAGGAGCGGGGTCGGGGAGACGATGAGGATGCCGCCCGCGTACCGGCGGCGGTCCTGGTAGAGGAGGTACGCGGCCCGGTGCAGGGCCACCGCGGTCTTGCCGGTGCCGGGGCCGCCCTCCACGTACGTCACCGATGCGGCGGGCGCGCGGATCACCATGTCCTGTTCGGCCTGGATCGACGCCACGATGTCCCGCATGGAGTGGCTGCGGGCCTGGCCGAGCGCGGCCATCAGGGCGCCGTCGCCGATGACGGGGAGCACCTCGCCGTCGAGGCGTGCGGTGATGTCGGGGCGCATCAGGTCGTCCTCGACGCCGAGGACCTTGCGGCCCTTGGAGCGGATGACGCGGCGGCGCACGACGCGGCCCGGGTCGACCGGGGTGGAGCGGTAGAACGGCGCGGCGGCGGGCGCGCGCCAGTCGATGACCAGCGGGGAGTAGTCCGCGTCGAGGACGCCGATGCGGCCGATGTGCAGCGTCTCCGCGATCTCCGCGTACTTGCCGCTCTCGTCCTCGCGGACCGCGCCCTCCGCGGGCTCGACCGCCGTGTACGCGCCGTCGGGCCCCTTCTTGCCGTCCTTGCCCTGAAGCAGGTCGATGCGTCCGAAGAGGAAGTCCTCGAATTCGTTGTTGAGCCGGTTCAGATGGACGCCGGCGCGGAAGACCTGCGCGTCGCGTTCGGCGAGCGCGCCGGGCGTACCGACCTGGGAGCGCTTGGCCGCGTCGTTCATCAGGAACTCCGCCTCGTGGATCTTCTCCTCGAGACGTCGGTAGACCTGGTCGAGATGCTCCTGTTCGACGCTGATCTCGCGGTCGCGTGTGCCTGACGGCATTACTGCGTTGACGTCGGCCACCGGGGCCCCTTTCACACCGTGCTGCTGCCCGTACCGAGCAGCCGTCCACCTTAGGCGAAAGGGGCCCGTCCTGTGCACTTGCAGTGCACCTGCCGTGCCTCAGACGTCGACCTTGACCAGCCGGTCGCCGTCGAACGTGGTCACCTCGAAGTGGTCGATGTCGTTGCGGTCCATGGCGGCGCCCCCGTGGACGTAGAGCGGACCGCGCGCCCATTTGTTCGGGCTGTCCTTGATGCCGTACCCCCACTCGGGCACCGACCAGCTGCTGACCGTCTCCTTCTCGCCGTCCTTGCCGACGGCGATCAGTGAGCACTTCAGCGGCCCCTTGACGTTCCTCAGCTCCAGGACGGCGTGGGTGCCCCAGGCCTTCTTCTCGGTGCCGACGGTGGCGCTGACCTTGGTCTTCGGGTCCGTGGCCCGGGCCTTCTCCTCCATGTGGTGGAAGAAGGCGTCCTCGGCGGGGCTGGTGGGATGCGGTTCGACTGCCACGTCGTTCGTACCGCCGTCGTCACCGGTCACCGCGAGGACGGTGAGGGGGCCGCCGACGATCAGCGCGACCGCCGCCGCGACCAGGAACAGGCCGCGCCTGCGCCCGCGCTCCCGCTTGACGGACACCTCCGCGACGAGCCGTTCGGCGAGGCGGGGGCTCGGCCGGGCGGCGAGCTGCTCGCCGATCGCGGGCACGCCGCGCGGTCCTGGGAAGTCCGCGAGGGCGGCCAGCATCGGCTCCATGCCGGAGAGCTCGTCCAGCTGCTGTCGGCAGAACCCGCACCCGGCGAGGTGCGCCTCGAACCGTGTGGCCTCCGCGTCGTCCAGGATCCCCAGGGCGTAGGCACCGACGGTCTCGTGGAGGTCGTCGTCCTGCTGCGCGCCGTGGTGGCTGTGGAACTCGGTCATGCCGTCACCCCCCGCTCCTCGAGCGCCAGCTTCATCGAGCGAAGCGCGTAGAAGACCCGTGAACGGACCGTCCCGCTGGGTATGCCCAGCGTCTCGGCCGCCTCGTTGACCGTACGCCCTTTGAAGTAGGTCTCCACAAGTACCTCCCGATGTGCGGGAGTCAGGTCCTCCAGTGCGTCGGAAAGCGTCATCAGCCACAGTGCCCTGTCGATCTCGTCCTCCGCGGGGATGACCTCCAGCGGCGACGGATCGACCTCCTGCGGCCGGGCCTGCCGGCTGCGGTGACCGTCGATGACGATGCGCCGGGCGACCGTCACCAGCCAGGGGCGTACCGAACCGGTGGCCCTGTTGAGCTGACCGGCGTTCTTCCAGGCGCGGATGAGCGTCTCCTGCACGACGTCCTCGGCACGCTGCCGGTCTCCCGCCACCAGCCGGAGCACGTAGGCGAGCAGCGGCCCCGCGTGCTCCTGGTAGAGGGCGCGCATCAACTCCTCGTCCGGGCCCGGAGGCCGGCCGAGTCGATGGCGGTGCGGCTGCGGGCGCTCATCGGCCACGGCGGAATCCTTGCGCACGCGTACCTCCGGTGTCCGCGCTTTCGGCGGGTCGGGCGGGTCTTACGACTGAGGTACGTAGGTGGAGGACCGTGCGTTCAACGGGGGCGAGCGGTGGGGTCGTTGGGGGCGGTTCGCGGGAGGCCCGTGCTCTCAGGGGCGGGCGAGCGCCGCCCGCCGGCGGTGCCTGGCCACCCGTTCCCGGTTGCCGCACACCTCGCTGGAGCACCAGCGGCGCCGGCGCCCGCGGGAGGTGTCCAGGTACACGATCGGGCAGTTGTCGCCCTCGCACTGCCGGAGCAGCGCGCGGGCCACCGGGTCGGTGAGGAGGTCGACGGCGTCCCGGGCGACCGCGGCGACGAGCGCCGCGCAGCCGGGTTCGCCGCGCAGGACGCGTACGAGCGTGCCGTCGGCGGCGCGTACCGCGCACGGGGCCGGGGGCGCCGCCGCGGCCAGCGCGTTGACGCGGTCGAGCACGGCCGCGGCGGCGAGGGGCCGCCCCTCGATCTCGCCGCGCACCAACTGACCGGCGTGGTCGCGCAGTTCGTGGAAGGCGGCGAGCCACTGCGGCCCGGCGCCGTGCAGTAACGCTTCCGCCGGTACGAGGCCCGTGCCGACGAGCCAGGCGCGCAGTCGTGCCATGGAGTCGAGCCGTTCCACGGGGTGGTTCGTCGCCAAGAGGTCCAGGCAGCTCCGCCCGGAGTCGAATCGCAGCTCGTACGGAGCCGGGGCCGTGCCCAACGCCATGCGCGTGTCACCGCCTTGGGGGTTACCGGTGAGTGAGTGCCGTCGCGTACCCCTACAGTGCACTCCCCCGGGCGGGTCCGGAACCCGGCGTACCAGGTTCCCCCCAGAACGCGAGCCTCCGACGTGGCGGCCGCGGGAGCCTCACCCCGCGTATTTCGATCCCGACGACGGGTCGACGGCGAGCCGGTAGCCGCGCTTCACGACGGTCTGGATGAGCTTCGGCGCGCCGAGAGCCGTACGCAGACGGGCCATCGCGGACTCCACCGCGTGCTCGTCCGTCCCCGCGCCCGGCAGCGCGCGCAGCAGCTCGGCGCGGGCGACGACCCAGCCGGGGCGGCGGGCGAGGGCGGCGAGCAGGGCCATGCCGGCGGGCGGCACGGCGCGCAGTTCGTCGTCGACGAGGACGGCGTGCCCGCGGATCTCCAGGCGGTGCCCGGCGACGGTCAACGCCCTTGCCCTGCTCGGCAGTTCACGGCAGAGCACCTGGACGAGCGGTCCGAGCCGGAACCGCTCCGGCTGCACCGTGTCGACGCCGCGGGACTGCAGCGGCAGGGCGGTGACGGGCCCGACGCAGGCGGACAGGACGTCGTGGTGCAGGGCGGCGAGCAGCTCGGCGGTCATGCCCCGTTCCTCCGCGCGGGCGAGCAGGGACGCGGCGGCGGGAGCGCTGGTGAACGTCAGCGCGTCGACGCCGCGCCCGACGGTCGCGTCGAGCAGCCGGTCGACGGGCGTGAGGTCCTCCGGGGGCAGCCACCGGTAGACGGGCACCATGACGACCTCCGCCCCGCCGGCCCGCAGCGCCTCGACGAACCCGGGCAGCGGCTCCCCGTGCAGCTGGAGGGCGACGCGCCGACCGTCGACCCCCTCCCCGAGGAGCCGGTCCAGGACCTCCGCCATGGATTCGGAGGACGGCGACCACTCCTCGGTGAGTCCGGCGGCACGTACGGCCCCCTTGACCTTCGGTCCGCGGGCGAGCAGCTCGACCCCGCGCAGACAGCGGAGCAGCGCCTCCCCGTATCCCCATCCGTCGGCGGCCTCGATCCACCCGCGAAACCCGATGGCGGTGGTGGCGACGACGACGTCGGGGGCCTGCTCGATCAACTGCTTCGTGGCATCGAGCAGTTCACTGTCGTCGGCGAGCGGCACGATGCGCAGGGCGGGCGCGTGCAGGACGGTGGCGCCGCGCCGCTCGAGCAGCGTGCCGAGCTCGTCGGCGCGGCGGGCGGCGGTGACGCCGACGGTGAACCCGGCGAGGGGGCTGGGCGTGGAGGGGTCGTTCCTGGGTGTGGCGTGCATAGGCTGCTCTCGTCTCGGTCCCGTCAGTTCCGTCAGCTCCGTCAGCCCTGTCAGTCCCGCTCGTCGGTACGTACCTCGTGTGCGTGGGCGGACGACCGAGCCTGTCAACGGCGCGTGACGCGCCGGGTTCGCCCTGATGTCCACCGTGTTAAGCGTGACGTGTCACGTGGCGGGTCACACGTCGACGTACCGGAGCTGCGGCTTCTCCCCAGTGTCGACGGTCGCGACCGCGCGGGCGACCGGTCGCCGAAGGTATACGAAGTAGGTGACGCCGGCGCACAGGCCGTAGAAGGCGAGGAAGGCGAGATAGGCGCCGGTGCCGGAGCCCACCGTCCGGAAGGACTGCCGCAGCGCGAGGTTGATGCCGAGCCCGCCGAGGCCGCCGACGGCACCGATCAGCCCCATGGCCGCGCCGGAGAGCCGACGCCCCTGAGCGGCGGCGTCCTCACCGGTGAGCCCCCGGGCCTCGGCCTTCGCCTGGAAGATCCCGGGGATCATCTTGTACGTGGATCCGTTGCCGAGCCCCGTCAGCACGAAGAGCGCGACGAAGGCACCGACGAAGAGGGGAAGGGACTCGCGCAGGGAGGCGATGACGACGACGCCGGTGGCGGCGCCCATGCCGAGGAAGTTCCACAGGGTGATGCGGGCTCCGCCGAACCGGTCGGCGAGCCGCCCGCCGACGGGCCGTACGAGCGAGCCGAGCAGCGGCCCGATGAAGGTGAGCTGCGCGGCCTCCAGCGGCGTACGCCCGAACTGCGTCTGCAGGACGAGCCCGAAGGCGAACCCGTACCCGATGAACGACCCGAAGGTCCCCACATACAGGAACGACATGATCCACGTGTGCGGATCACGAACGGCGGCCTTGACGGCGCCGGTGTCATTGCGGACGGACGAAATGCTGTCCATGAAGAAATACGCGCAAAGCGCCGAGAGAACAATGAACGGCAGATAGACCCCGAGCACGACACGGGGTCCGCCACCGGCCCCGATGACGGCGAGCCCCACGAGCTGCACGACGGGCACGCCGATGTTGCCGCCCCCGGCGTTGAGCCCGAGCGCCCACCCCTTCTCGCGCAGCGGGAAGAAGGAGTTGATGTTGGTCATGCTGGAGGCGAAGTTGCCTCCGCCGACACCGGTGAGCAGGGCACACAGCATGAAGGTGCTGTACGAGGTCCCCGGCTCCATCACCACGAAGGCGGCGACGGTGGGCAGGAGCAGCAGGGACGCGGCGATGACGGTCCAGTTGCGTCCCCCGAACCGGGCGACGGCGAAGGTGTAGGGCACGCGGACGACGGCGCCGACGAGGGTCGCCATCGACACGAGGAAGAACTTCCCGGCGGCGTCGATCCCGTACTCGGGCCCCATGAACAGGACCATCACCGACCAGAGGCTCCACACGGAGAACCCGACGTGCTCGGACAGCACGGAGAACGCGAGGTTCCGCCGGGCGACCCGCTCCCCGCCCTCCTCCTTCCAGAACCTCTCGTCCTCCGGCTCCCACCGCTCGATCCACATCTCACGCCTCCAGGGGGTAGTCCGCGACCAGCGGCCAACGCCCCCGAAGCTAGGGACCCCGCGTTTCACCCCTGTACCGCCCGATGACCACGACGGAACGTTGCTCTCACGGGGGTGGGGTGGGGGGCGGTGAGGAGGGGGATGCGGGGCGACTCAACGGTTGATGGACTGCACTTCCTCGACCTCGACCCGCTGGTCGGCGCCGAACCGCCCGTCGGGCAGGTCACCGCCCTCGCCCGTGGTGCTGGTCCAGCTGATCTTCCAGGTGACGGTGGCCCTGAGGTCGTACGAGCCGTCGCCGGAGGACCGCAGGTACTTCACCCCGCACGGCGGTTCCGTGTCGGCGGGAGTGCCCTTGGCGCGCGGCACGCCGATCTTTCCGCCCTCATTGGGGCAGCCCCCGGAGGCGGGGTAGGTCTCGGCGTCCTCCGTCCCGGGGTCGATCGACAGGGACACGGGTTCGGCTGTCGTCGTCGCGGAGAGCCCGGAGCCCGGGATGCTCGCGGTGACGGACACCTTCTTGAACTTCACCTTGTCCAGCCAGGCCCAGGTGGGGAGGTTCCCCTTCGTCGTGCCTTCGGGCGCCAGCTCGCGTGGCGCGGAGTGGCGCGGCGCGGGGTGAAGCGCCCTCACCCCAGGTGCGTATCCCCGAGCGAAACGAGAAGGCGCCGCAACGCCCCGTCGAGGGCGGTGCGTTCCTCCTGGGAGAGGGCGGTGAGCATCCGTTCCTCGTTCGCGATGTGGTCCACCACCGCGCGGTCCACCAGGTCGCGGCCCGCGTCGGTGAGGCGGACGCGGATGGCGCGGCGGTCGTTCGGGTCCGGGTGGCGTTCGATCAGGCCCTTGCGTTCGAGTTTGTCGAGGCGGTTCGTGATGGCGCCGGACGTCACCATCGCGGTCTTGAGGAGCCCGCCCGCGGTGAGTTCGTGCGGGGCGCCGACGCGGCGCAGCGTGGCGAGGACGTCGAACTCCGCGAACTCCAGGCCGTACTCGGCGAAGACCCGCTTCATACCCTTGCTCAGCAGGTGGTCCGCCCGCTTGATGCGGCCGACCAGGGCCATCGCGTCCAGCTGCGCGAGGTCCAGGTCGGGACGCTCGCGGCGCCACTGGCTCCGCAGCTCGTCGATGGCGTCACCGTCGTCGGTCATCGTGTCTCCACTCCCTGGTTTCACCGCACCTCGAGGGTCCGGCAGCCGGCCACCGCTCAGCGAACGTCAAGTATCTCAGCGTTCAGATACTTGACGTTCGCAGACCCCGGGTCCATATTTATCTCAACGTTGAGAATAACAGCGTTCAGGGGAATGAGGAGGGGACCGTCATGTCCGATACCAGGATCAAGAGCACCAGCATCAACACACCGCGCCCGACGCAGGCTTCTACCGTGGAACAGACCGTGGAAGAGAACTCACCCGTCCCGGCCGCCCAGCCCTCGGCCCGCCCCGCGGACCGCCCCGCGGACCGCTCCACGGCCCGCCCCTCCGCCAAGGCCGCCGCCGGCTTCGCCGCGCTCGCCGCCATCGGCCCCGCCACCTGGGGCACGACCTACGTCACCACCACCGAACTCCTCCCCCCGGACCGCCCGTTGCTCGCCGCCGCCCTGCGCGCGCTGCCCGCCGGGCTCATCCTGCTCGCCCTGACCCGGCGGCTGCCGCGCGGCGACTGGTGGTGGAAGGCCGCCGTCCTCGGCATCCTCAACTTCGGCGCGTTCTTCCCGCTCCTCTTCTTCGGCGCCTACCACCTGCCCGGCGGCGTCGCCTCGACGATCAGCGCGGTCATGCCGCTGCTCGTGGCGGGCTTCGGCATCGGCGTACTGAAGGTGCGGCCCACCCGCCGTACGCTGTTCGCGGGCCTCGTCGGCGTCGCGGGCGTCGCGCTCCTCGTCCTGCGCGGCAGCGCCACGGTCGACCTCGCCGGCATCGCGGCGATGCTGACGGCGACCACACTGATGGCACTCGCCGTGGTGCTCAGCAAGCGGTGGGGCAGGCCCGAAGGCACATCCCTGCTCGCCCTCACCGGATGGCAGCTGACCGCGGGCGGACTGATCCTGGCGCCCATCGCCCTCACCGCCGAGGGCCTGCCGGACCACTTCACCGGGGCCAACATCGCCGGGTACACCTACCTCGGCATCATCGGCACGGCCCTCGCGTACGCCCTCTGGTTCCGCGGCATCGAACGCCTCCCCGCCTCCTCCGTCTCCTTCCTCGGCCTGGCCAACCCGGTCGTCGCGACACTCGCAGGCCTGGTGATCCTCGGGCAGACGCTCACCGTGTGGCAGGTGGCCGGGCTGGTCCTCGTCGTCGGCAGCGTGGTGCTCGGCCAGAGCCGCCGCCAGGCGCGCCGCGCGTAACCCGCGCACCACGCCCGCACCCGTACCCACGCCCGCACCCGCACCCGCACACCCCCCTCTTCCCTCAGGAGCCACCCGTGCGCATCACCGTCTTCGGAGCAGCCGGAAACGCCGGAAGCCGCGTCGTCGCCGAGGCCCTTGCCCGCGGCCACCAGGTCACCGCGGTGGTCCGCGACCCGTCCCGCCACCCCGAGCTCCACCCGGACGCCGAGCACCGCGCCGGCGACGCCCAGAACCCGGACCACGTCTGCGACGTGAGTGCCGGCCAGGACGTCGTCGTCAACGCCACGAGACCCGCCCCGGGCCGCGAGCGCGAACACGCCGCGATCATCGGATCGCTCCTGTCCGGCCTCGCCCGCACGCCCGGCGACGTACGCCTCATCGTCATCGGCGGCGCGGGCAGCCTCACGGTCCCCGGTACGGAGGGGCGCCTCGCCGTCGACGACCCGCGGTACGTGCCCGCGACCTGGCGCCACATCGCGGAGGCTTCCAACGCCCAGTACGAGGCGCTGCGCACGGCGGACACACGGGTGGCCTGGACGTACATCAGCCCCTCGGCCCTCTTCGAACCGGGCACCCGCACGGGCGAGTACCGCCTCGGCAAGGACGAACTCCTGGTGGACGCGGACGGCAGCTCGTCCATCTCCATGGAGGACCTGGCGGTGGCGCTCCTGGACGAAGCGGAGTCCCCGGCCCACCACCGCACCCGCTTCACGGTCGGCTACTGAACCCCGTCTCCCGCCTCCGCGCCGGAGCCGGTGATCAGCCCGCCGTCAGCGGTTGACCGACCGGATCTCCCGTACGACCACGTCCTGCGTCGCACCGACACCGTCCTCCGACGTCTTCGGAGAGGGCGACTTCGACTTCTCCCCGCCCGTGTCCGCACCCGCGATCCTGTCGCTGTCCTTGGTGGGCGGCGGGTCCCGGTCAGCTCCTGGGGGGGGCGAGGGTTCTCTGGAGCGAACCGAGCTATCCATGAGGGCTGACGGGCGCCGACGGCGGGTCCATCACGACGCCCGCCTTCACGCGTTGACCCCGCAAACACACGCGTCCGGGCACCGCCGCTGAACGCGATGCCCGGACGTCGACCGGCCGACGTACCCGCCGCACACGGCAGTTACGTACGTGCCGCCGCTACTTCCCCGGTACCTTCCACGTCACCTGCTTGCCGTCCTCCTTGGCCGACCAGCGGACCTCGAGGTCCTTCGAGCCCTCGGGGATCAGGTACGTCTCGCACAGTTCGTGCGTCTCGCCCTTCTTCCAGCCCTCGAGGTCCAGCTCGTCCTCGCAGCCCGGCGCGTCCTCGGCGGCACCGATGAGGAGGCCGCCGCGGGTGCCGTCCGCGTAGATCTCCGTCGTCTCGGCCACGTCCGGCGTGTCCGTGAGCGGGGCGCCGGCCTTGTGCGTGATCTTCATGTGGGCGGTCGCCACGACCAGGCCCTTCGCCTGCTTCGGGTCCGAGACCAGCTTCTTGGTCTCGGCCGCCGTGCCGACGTCGATCTTCTGCGCGGCGACGTCGTACGTGACGGTGGCCTTGTCCTCCTTGACCTGGCCCGTGGTGGTCTCGCCGGCCTTCAGGGTGGTCGGCTCCGCGGGCTTGTTCTGCGACTTGGGGGCGTCCGCCTTCTTGTCGTCCGCCTTCTTGTCGTCACCGCCGCCGCAGGCGGTGAGGGCGAGGGCGAGCACGGCGACGGGCGCGGCGATGCGCAGCGCGGTCTTCCTGTAAAGCAAAGGAACTCCTGGCAGAGGGTGGGCCCGCCGCGCGGCATGCGGTCGTCCGGCGCGTACAGCGGGGAAGAGCCGCCAGCTTAGGAGTCGGCTACACGCAGCGTCGATATCGTTACGGCCCATCACCGAGGGAGGGTTCGCGAATGCGATGCACGGAACGGTGGGCGACGCCCTCACCACCCCGCATTCCGCGACCGCCTCACGACCGCCTCACGCGACCACCATTCACCGCAGCGAATTACGCCGTCCGGCAAGACGCCAGCCGACGACCCCTCACCCGTACCGAACGCCCGCATTTACCGCGGCATTTCAAGCCATTGCGGGCGCACCGCCCCACGTAACGTTCGCACAACGTCATTGCGTGGTCACTGTGAAGACCGGCGCGATCCCGCCCTCCGTCGACCGCCCGCCTTGCTGGAGCCGCCGCCCGCTCCGTTCGGCCACAGCCTCGGCCTCCGCCGCGCCGCCAGGTCCTCCACCCAGCCCACCGCGACCACCATCAAGCCGATCAGCGGCCAGATCAACAGGGTCATCCACAGCATGTACGTCGTGTCGAGCGCCGAGCTCCACTGTTCGTTCTCCATGAACGGCAGGTCGTACGCCTGGTCGATGATCGGCACCGTCGCCATGATGAGGAAGTTGTGCCAGAGATAGATGGTCACCGCGCGGTTGTTGGAGAGGGTGACCAGCTTGTCCCACTTGGCCAGCCGTCCCGGCAACTCCTGCCACGAGGGCGCGTACTGAAGCAGGATGACCACGAAGCCGAACGACCACGCCGCCTGCGCCAGCGGGATGTCGTTCAGGTCCCAGCCGTCCGGGCCGAGGTGGCCCGAGGCCCACCAGAGGCCGAAGGCCATGATCAGGGCGGAGGCCGACACCGCGAGGTAGCGCGGGACGCGGGCCAGCGTGCCGTTCTGGTGGGCGAAGCCGAGCACCCAGCAACTTCCGTACTGCGCGAAGTCCGTGACGGCGTTGCCCGTCTCGCCGGGGATCGTGACCAGGCCCGTGCCGATGACCGCGGTCAGGGCGAGCGGAGCGAGCAGCGTCGCCCACGGCGCCCTGCGGAACGCCCACAGCAGGAGCGGGGAGGCGATGACGAACCACAGGTACGCGCGGATGTACCAGAGCGGACCGGCGGCCTGCGCGGGCCAGGTGTCCTCGAGGAGGCCCGCCTTGTCGCCCAGGTTCCAGGGGAAGGGCGGGGCGCCCACGGGGAACACGTAGTTGAGCATGCTCACCAGGCCCCAGGTGCCCGGGTGGTCCGGGTCCTCGCTCAGGTTCCAGCCGCCCGCGAAGAGGAGGACGAGGACCGCGGCGCTGAACACCCACATGGGCGGGAGCAGGCGACGGATGCGGCCCCTGATCACACCCCACGCGGGACGCTTCAGCGAGCGCGCCATCAGCGAGCCCGCGAGCGCGAACATCACGCCCATGGAGGGGAACGCGATCGTCAGCCACGCCCAGCCGAACAGGTGGTAGATGACGACGCGGACGAGCGCGAGCGAGCGGAGCAGGTCCAGGTAGCGGTCCCGGCCCGCTTTCCTGGTCCCGGCGACCGGTGTCCGCGGAGACGGCACCGGTGTCTGCGCGGGCGCTGTCGGCGGGTACTCAGGCGCGTGCTCAGGCGCGTATTCAGGTACGTGCTCAGGCGCGTATTCAGGTACGTGCTCAGGCGCGTATTCAGGTACGTAACCGGAACTGTGACTCATGCGACGGGACTCCGATCATGGCTGCCCGTCCGCTGACGCGGAATGGACCCGGGCGCCTCGAGCACTCCCGTACGCCGCAGCTTCTGCCAGCGCAGGCGGCCTCCGGTGAGGGCGGTTATCCAGGACTGCAGCAGCACCACGTACATCAGCTGCCGGTAGAGGATCTGCTGGAGGGGCAGCGAGATCAGGTGTGTCATGCGTTCGCGGTCCAGACGGAACGCGTACGCCGCGCAGACCGCCTGCACCGCCAGCACGCCCAGCCACGCGACGACGGTCTTCTCGGTGGGGCCGAAGACCAGTCCGTACAGCAGGAACACGTCGATGAGCGGCGCCAGGAGTGGGGCGAGCACCATGAAGAGGGACACCAGGGGCAGGCCCACGCGGCCGAAGCGGCCCGAGGGGCCCGACTCGACGACGGCGCGGCGGTGCTTCCAGATCGCCTGCATCGTGCCGTACGACCAGCGGTAGCGCTGCGACCAGAGCTGCTGGACCGATTCCGGGGCCTCGGTCCAGGCGCGCGCCTTCTCCGCGTACACGACGCGCCAGCCGTCGCGGTGCAGCGCCATGGTGATGTCGGTGTCCTCGGCGAGCGTGTCGTCGCTCATGCCGCCGACCCGCTCCAGGGCGGAGCGCCGGAACGCGCCGACCGCTCCGGGGATGGTCGGCATGCAGCGCAGCATGTCGTACATACGGCGGTCGAGGTTGAAGCCCATGACGTACTCGATGTGCTGCCACGCGCCGATCAGCGAGTCCCTGTTGCCGACCTTCGCGTTGCCCGCGACGGCGCCCACGCGCGGGTCGCCGAAGGGCTGCACGAGTTCGCGGACGGTGGACGCCTCGAAGACGGTGTCGCCGTCCATCATCACGATGATGTCGAAGCGCGCGTTGGCTATGCCCCGGTTGAGGGCGGCGGGCTTGCCCGCGTTCTGCTGCCGCACCACGCGTACGTTCGGCAGGCGCAGGCCCTCCACGATGCGGGCCGTGCCGTCCGACGAGCCGTCGTCGATGACGATGATCTCGATGGGGTGGTCGCTCGCCATCAGGGAACGGACCGTCGCCTCGATGCACTTCGCCTCGTTGTACGCCGGGACCAGGACGGAGACCGGTTCGGTGATCCGCGGTCCCCAGTGGAAGTCCCGTCTCCGCACCCGGCGCGCGTGCACCGCGGAGAGCAGCAGCATCAGGCCGAAGCGGGTGAAGACGAGGACGCCGATGACGGCGAGGGCGACGACGAGGCCGTCGGTGATCTGCTCGGAGGCGCCGACCAGGAAGACCCAGGCCCTGCCCTTCCACAGCTCTACGCCGGTGACCTCGGTGTGTGCGCTGGGGGCGTTCAGTGCCTCGGTGAGGTTGCCGAACTTGTAGCCCTGCTTCTGCAGGTCGGGCAGGAAGCGGTCGAGCGCGGCGACGGTCTGGGAGCGGTCGCCGCCGGAGTCGTGCATGAGGACGATGGCGCCCTTGCCGCCCTGGGGCGTGGCCCGGCGGATGATCTCGTCGACGCCGGGGCGCTTCCAGTCCTCGCTGTCGGTGTTGTTGACGACGGTGAGGTAACCGCGGCTGCCTATCGCCTTCGTCACGGGGTACGACTTGTCGTCCATCGCGTCGGCGAACGACGAGTACGGCGGGCGGAAGAGCGAGGTCCGTATGCCCGCCGCGCCGGCGAGGGCGAGCTGGTTCTGCGAGAGCTCCCAGTCGATGCGGCGCGCGGACTGGTAGGAGAGGTCGGGGTGGTTGAACGTGTGCAGGCCGACCTCGTGGCCCTCGTCCACCATGCGCCGGACCAGGTCCGGATGGCGCGAGGCCATGGTGCCGGTGACGAAGAAGACGCCGTGCGCGTCGTGTTCCCTCAGTACGTCGAGGACCTTGGGGGTCCACTCCGGGTCGGGGCCGTCGTCGAAGGTCAGCACGAGCCGGTGGTCGGGCACGCCCAGCGTGGTCTCGCGCCCGTTCCGGGTGTCGATGACCGGGCCGCCCTCGAGGATCTTCTGCGGCACGTGGCCGGTGGGCGCGGGCGGTCTGACGCGGTGGTCGGCGAGTATCTCGCTGTGTACGTACCCGCGCAGCATCAGCATCGCGAGCAGCGCGAGGAGCAGCAGCGAGGGCAGCAGGTAACGCATGGGCAGCCGGCGGCGCCAGGCACTCGCGGGTGGCTTGGCGCGGCGCTTGCCGCGGCCGCGCCGGCTTGGCGAGTGGCTGCTCGGGGGGCGGTCCGAGCGGCCTCGGGTGGTGCGGGCGTTCATGGCAGTGCGTCCTCCGAGGACGGCTTGGTGCCCACTCAGGACATTTTGGGGTGTGTCCATGTGGGGCGGTGGGACGGAGCGGGTTCGTTCAGGGCCGCGCGGTGTTCATCAGGGACAGGGACGGCGCGGCCTTGGCTGGTTCAGGGGGTGGTGAGGGTCGGGGAGGGGTGGGTGTGGACGCCGGCGCCGGCGCGGGTGCGGGTGCGGGTGCGGGCGCGGCATCCGTTCGGAGGGGCGGGGTGGCCGTCGCTACGACTGGGGCGGCCGTGAGGACGGTTGGGTGACCGCCACGACGGATGGGGCGACCGTCGAGACGGTTGGGTGGCCGTCACGGCGGATGGAGGGCGAGCGTCAGGACGGGTTGGGTGACCGCCACGACGGATGGGGCGACCGTCGGGACGGTTGGGTGGCCGTCACGGCGGATGGAGGGCGAGCGTCAGGACGGGTTGGGTGGCCGTCACGACGGTTCGGTGGCGGTCAGGACTCCACGGCCTCCGTGGAGGGCTGCTCGGCAGAAGGCGTGTATCCGACGGGGACTTCGGCGCTGCCGCCACCACCCCCACCGGCACCACCACCGTTGCCGCTCCCGCCGCCGCTCCCACCGCTCCCGGCGGGCTGCGACGGCTGCGCGGGCGGATCGACGGGCGGGTCGACCGGACCGGTCGGCGCGGGGTCGACGTTGCCGGAGCCGGCGGTCGGGTCGACCGCGGCGCCTTCGTCGTCGCCGCTCCGGTCCGTGCCGGGGGCGGGGTCGCCGCCCCCGGTCGTGCCGGAGCCGGGGTTCGTGCCGGGGCCGGCCCCGCCCGCGTCGGTCCGGGACGGGCCCGGCCCGCCGCCACCGTCGTCGTCAGGCCCGCCCGACGAGTCCGTGCCGTCCGACGCGCCGGGCGACGGTGACGAACCGGACGAGGCGGACGGGTCGACGGGGGCCGCCGGACCGCCCGGCGCGTCCACCTTTCTGGCCGGCTTCTCCGCCTTGGGTTCCGGCATGGGCAGCCAGGGAGCACTGGAGCTGCCGGAGAACAGCGTGCCGACTATGACCGCCGCGTAGACCGCGCAGACGACGCCGACGACCATCCCGAAGCGGCGGAACCTGCGGCTCCGGCGGCCCGTCTCGTCGACGAAGACCGGCCCTTCGGCCGCGCCCCCGCGGCCGGGCTCCGCGGACAGGTCCGCAAGCTGCCGCCCCAGGCCGTCGATCTGAACGGTGACCTCGTTCGGATCATGGGTATGTCCTGGTAGGGCATCTTCTCGCCAAGTTTCCATGCGTACGCACAACCCCCCACATCACTGACTCGGGTGCGCGTACGACCCCGGATGCCCGTCGGCCGGACCGGGCCCCCACCCGATCCGAGCGCCCCCACTATCACACTGCACTCGGGCCATGAATGTAGCGCACCGGAGTGACAGGCGTGGTTCTCAGTCAGTTCTGACTCATCATGATGAGTGCATCCGTGGCGGGAAGCCAACCATCTGCCGGTCTCTCCAGCCATCCCTCCTCGGCGGCCAGAGACGCTGCCGCCTCCCGCAAGGCGGCAATACCCGGATGCGGCAGCCCTTTTCGCCACACCAGTGATACGGGGGACAGCGGGACGGGATCGACGAGCGGCCGCAGCTCGGCCCCGGGCATGGCCGGAAAGTCCACTACCGCGAGGACCGGATTTCGATTCTTCGCCATGATTCGTTCGAATTCCTCGGGCCCGACGGCGAGGGGCGCGGGTGGCGCGATGTCGATGCCGCGCCCCTCGAAGAGCAGCCGCGCGAGGCCGGTCCACTCCGTCGTCCCGGGGTTGCCCGCCCCCGCGTACACGGTCTCCCCCGCGAGCGCCTCCAGCGGCACCTCGTCGAGCTCCGCCAGCGGATGACCGGCGGGCAGCAGCACCGCCATCGGTTCGTACCGCACGGGCTGGTGGTCGAGTCCGGCCCGCACCGCCGGGTCGAGCCCCGCGTACCGCCCGAAGGACACGTCGAGCCGCCCGGTGACGATCTCAGCGGCGGAACCGGTGAGGCCGCTCTCGAAGCGGGCCATCAGCTCGCACTCGGGCGCCAGCGCCCGGGCCCGCTCCAGGATCCGCCCGAAGGCCAGGCCGGGGCTGTTCAGGTCGACGAGAAGCGGGCGTGCCGCGCCCGCGGCCGCGGCGACCAGGTCGTCCTGGGCCGCCAGGACGCGCCGCGCGTACGGCAGCAGCCGCTCGCCGTCTGCGGTCAGCGTGACCTGCCGCGTGGTGCGCGAGAAGAGCTCGGTCCCCAACTCCCTTTCGAGGCGCCGCACATCACGGCTCAGCGTCTGCTGCGCGACGTACAGCACGGCGGCCGCCCGGGTGAAGTGCAGCTCCTCCGCCACGGCGACGAAGGCACGCAGCAGCCTGGGGTCCACATCACGGCGGTGCGCGACGTCTGGTTCCGCGGTCATCGCAGGAACCTACAAGCCGTCACGAGGACTTACAACGGTGGTGCGTGAATGGGCGTCCAGAAGGTGTTGGACCCCGTCCGGCGGCTCCGGTGAGGGTGTTCGCATGCCCCACAACCCGTACTCCCGCCTCTTCGCCATACCCGGCACCACCGCCTTCACCCTCGGCAACCTCGTCGCACGGCTCCCCATGGGCATGTTCAGCGTGAGCGCCGTCATCATGATCTCCGGAGCCCGCGGTTCGTACGCGCTGGCCGGCGCCGTCACCGCGACCGGCCTCGCCGCGACCGCCGTCGTGGCGCCCTGGACCGCGCGGCTCGTCGACCGCCACGGCCAGGCACGCGTCGCGGTGCCCGCCACCCTCGTCGCCGCGCTCGGCTCGCTCTCCCTGGTGCTGTGCGTGCGCTACGGAGCACCCGACTGGACACTGTTCGCGTCGTACGCGGCCACCGCCACGACACCCAACACCGGGGGCATGTCACGGGCCCGCTGGGCCCATCTGCTCAAGGGTGACGCACAGGCCGTGCACACCGCGAACTCCTTCGAGCAGGCCGCCGACGAGCTCTGCTTCATGCTCGGCCCCGTCCTCGCCGCGTTCTTGTGCGGCACGCTCTTCCCTCAGGCGGGCACCCTGATCGGTGTGGGCCTGCTGGTGGGCGGTGTTCTCGTGTTCGCCGCCCAGCGGGCGACGGAGCCCCCGCCGCAGGACCGTACGAAGACGTCCGCCGCGCCGAAATCGCTGCTCCGCGCGCGCGGGATGCCCGCTCTGCTGATCGGCTTCCTCGCCACGGGTGCCGTCTTCGGCTCGCTCGAAGTCGTCACGATCGCCTACGCCGACGAGCGGGGCCACAAGGCGGCCGCGGGCGTGGTCCTCGCCCTCCAGGCCGCGGGTTCCTGCGCGGCCGGGCTCGTCCACGGAGCCGTGAAACCGCGCGGGTCCCTCGGCCGCCGCCATGTCCTGTGCGCCGCCGCGATGGCGGGCGTGCTGACGCTGCCCCTGCTCGCGGTCGCGTCGACCGGTTCGCTGATCGTCCTCTCCGGAGCGCTGCTGTGCGCGGGGATGGCGACGGCGCCCACGATGGTCACCGCCATGACGCTGGTGCAACGCCGCACCCCTGAGGCGCGGTTGAACGAGGGCATGACCCTCGCCGTGACCGGCCTCCTCGGGGGCATCGCGTGCGGCGCGGCGGGCGGCGGCTGGGCGGTGGAGCGCCTGGGCACCGCCGCGGGCTACGGCGTGCCGGTCGCCGCCGCCTGCTGTGCCCTGCTGCTCAGCAGCGCGCAGGCTTGCGCCACGAGCACTCGAGCTCGGCTCCGTCGCCGCCGTCCCGCTCCGCCGCACGTGTCGAACGCGGCGTGACCGGGACGGCCCGGTCCTCGGTCGAGGAGGCGAGGGTCACCACGATGGCGTCCTCCAGGGCCTTCACGGAGGAGGGCAGGTAGTTGTTCAGGATGATGCTGAAGACCAGCTCACGTCCGTCCTTGTCCTTGACGTACCCGGACAGCGCGGACGCGCCCGTCAACGACCCGGTCTTGGCACGCACGTTGAGGGCGGCGGGGGTTCCGCACATGCGTGTGCGCAGCGTGCCGCCGACGAACTTGTCCCGTGCGCAGGCCACCGGCAGGGATGTGTACCAGTCGGCGAACCACGGCTCGCTCTTCGCCGAACGCAGCAGCTTGATGTACTGCTCGGCCGCGACGTTGTCCTTGCGCGAGAGCCCGGAGCCGTCGACCTGGCGGATCTTCCCCGGGTCGACGCCCGCGGTCTTCAGGTAGCCGCCGATGGCCGCGATGCCGTCGTCCCAACCCCCGGCCCTGCCGGTCGCCTTGTGGCCCATGGCCTTGGTGAGGCTCTCCGCGTGCATGTTGTTGGACAGCTTCATGAACGGGATCAGGAGGTCCTTGAGCGGCATCGAGTCGTGCGTGGCGAGCCTGCGGGCTTCCTTCGGGGTGGCGATCCCGGCCCGGGTCGGCCCGTTCACCTTCACGCCGTGCGCGGCGAGGGCGTCGCGGAAGACGGCGGCCGCGTACTTGGTGGGCTCCCAGACGGTGACCCACTCCTTGGTGGTGTCCCCGCCGACCGGGACGGTGCCGCTGACGGTGATGACGTTCTTGCCGTGCTGCCGTTCCACGGCGACGGTGTCGGCGCCGCCCTCCGCGACGGTGGTCGCGCGCAGATCGATGTCTACGTAGTCGGTCTTCGGCGTCAGGCGCACGCGCGGCTTGGCCCCGGCCCGCGCTCCGGGCTCGACCTCGACGATGACGGTCCCGGTGTCGTAGTCGGTGTCGGGCGCGACGCTCAGCGCGCTGATCTGCGCGGCGTAGTACGAGGACTCGTCGTCGCCGCCCCAGGTGTCGCCGACGCGCTTGCTGTCGAAGCGGGTGTCGTCGGCGACGAGCCGCCCGGAGACCCGCTTGATCCCCGAGTCGGCGATCTTCGCGGCGAGTCGGTCGTAGTCCTTGGCGAGGGTCGTGGGGTCGCCGGTGCCCCGCAGGTAGAGGTCGCCGCGGAGCTCGGAACCGCGCCGCGGCGCGGTGGTGCGGACGTCCGTGGTGAACCGGTGGCCGGGGCCGAGGAGCTCCGTGGCGGCGGCCGAGGTGAGCAGCTTGGTGTTGGAGGCGGGCATCAGGCGGCCGCTGGAGCGGTGCTGGTAGAGGACGTCGCCGGACGCGGAGTCGGCGACGACGACGCTGGCCACACCGCCCTCCATGCGCGGGTCGCCCAGGATGGTGTCGATGGCTTCGGGCAGCCCCGACCGGTCGGAGTCCGCGCCGGCCGGAGCTCCGGCGGAGAGCCCGGCCACCGCGACGGCGAGCACGGCGGGCCAGATCCAGTGGCGCATGCGGGTGTTGCGTCTCACGGGTCTACTCATGACCCTGGAGCATCCCGGACTCGGACGCCCCGCAACAGACCCCACTCCGGCCGAAGGCATGGAAAAAGCCCCCTGGCCAGCGGCCAGAGGGCTTTCGCCGCACATGGGAATTGTGGAGATGGCGGGAATCGAACCCGCGTCCAACGGTGCAAAAGGAGGGCTTCTCCGAGCGCAGTTCGCTTCGCTTTTCTCGGCCCCGGAGATCTCGCGAACAAGTCTCCGACAGGCCCAGTCACTGTTTGATTTCCCATCGAACCCCGTGACCGGGATCGATGGTTTAGTTCCCTAGATTATGCCAGGATCCGGGCCGGGAACACTCCCGGGCTGACACCCTTTTAGGGTCCTTCAGTCACTGCTTATTAGGCAGCGAGGGCGAAGGACTGGGAATCGCGCTTAGAATTGGCGATTATTGGTTGCGACATATGGTTTACGAGATCATTGCCGCTTCCTCGGCTCGCTTCCCCTGCTTCGACATCCGCTGTCGAAACCGATCATCCCCATGTTGATTTTTCAAACCATCCACGCACCTGCGGTGAGGTGCGGTACCCATCGTACGTGACCAACGCCCGACGATGCCAGCCAATTCCCGCGGGGTCGCGGCGGCCGCGGGCTAGGCGCCGCGCTGGCGCCGCTTGGCCGCCTCGATCGCGCGGTTCGTCTCGCGCAGGTCCTGCTTCTCCTTGAGCGCCTGCCGCTTGTCGTACTCCTTCTTGCCCTTGGCCAGCGCGATCTCGACCTTGACCCGGCTGTCCTTGAAGTACAGGGCCAGGGGCACGATCGTGTGACCCGTCTCCTGGGACTTCGACTCCAGCTTGTCGATCTCCGCGCGGTGCAGCAGGAGCTTGCGCTTCCGCGTGGCGGAGTGGTTGGTCCAGGTGCCCTGTACGTACTCGGGGACGTGGATGTTGTGCAGCCACGCCTCCCCGCGGTCGATGTGCACGAACCCGTCCACCAGGGAGGCACGGCCCAGCCGCAGCGACTTGACCTCGGTGCCCATCAGGACGAGGCCGCACTCGTACGTGTCCAGGATGTGGTAGTCGTGCCGCGCCTTCTTGTTCTGCGCGACCATCTTCCGGGCGGGTGCCTTCTCAGCGGCCTTCGCGGCCTTGCGCTTTACCTTTTCCTTCGCCATAGTGCGGCCATTTTCGCACTACGAGGGGGGTCCGAGGCCAGTCAATACTGTCTCGGCCCGCTTCTCGGCCCCGTCCTCGGCCTCCAGGTCCGGGGTGATGCCCTGTCCGTCGACGGCCCTCCCCGAAGGGGTGCGGTAGTGGCCGACGGTCAGCTCGGCGACGGAGCCGTCGGGCAGACGGCGCGGCATCTGGACCGACCCCTTGCCGAACGTCCTCGTGCCCACCACGACGGCGCGGCCGCGGTCCTGGAGGGCGCCGGTGAGCAGCTCGGCCGCGCTCATCGTGCCTCCGTCGACGAGGGCGACCACGGGCCGGTCCGTGTCGCCGCCGCGCTCGGCGTGGAGGGCCTTCTCCTCGCCGCGCACGTCGTACGTCGCGACGAGGCCGCCGTCGACGAGCGCGGAGGTGGCCTTGACCGCCTCCGAGACCAGGCCTCCGGAGTTCCCGCGCAGGTCGAGCAGGATCCCGGCGCCCTCGGGGGCCTCGCGCACCGCGCTCCGCACCGCTTCTCCGGAGCCCTTCGTGAACGCGTCGACCTTGATCACGACGGCGCCGTCGGACGCCTCGGTGACCGTGACGGAGTCCGTGGTGAGCCTGGCCCGGCGCAGCTTCTCGCTCCACGCGCGCGTGCCGCGTTCCAGGCCGATGACCACCGGTGTGCCGACGCGTTCGCCGCGCAGCAGGGAGAGGACCTCGGTCACGGGGCGGCCCTTGACGCGCCTGCCGTCGATGGAGCGCAGCCGGTCCCCCTCACGGATGCCGGCCCGCTCCGCGGGGCCGTCCTCCTGGACCTTGGAGACCTCGATGTGCCCGTCGGCCGCGCGCCGGGCCCAGAGACCGACGCCCGTGTACGCGCCGCCGAGCGCCTTCTCGAACTCCTGGAACTCGCCCGGCGAGTACACCGACCCCCAGCGGTCCCCGCTGCGGCTGACGGCCTCCTCGGCGGCGTCCTTGCCGGACTTGCCGTCGGCCATCGCCTCCGCGGCTGCGTCGGCGGCCTTGTCGGCGGTGTCCGCGTCGCCCCTCGGCGCCGCGAGGGCGTCGGAACGCACCGCGGGAGACGGCTCATTCCGGCCGTCGTCCGCCGCGTCGCTCCAGGAGCCGGTGGCCGCGCCGGTGACGAGGACGCTCGCGAAGACCAATGTCAGGGTCGCCCCGCGGCAGATGCGGCGGGGCCCGGAGAACCGCTCGGCGAACCGGTCGAGGCCTGACATGACGGTGAGTCTAGGACAACGAAGGGCGCCGTACGGTGGGTTGAACCGCACGACGCCCGGCCACGCCGAGGGCTCTTGTCACACCTTCAGGTACTTGCGCAACGCGAAGAACGCGGCCAGCGCGGGCATCAGAAGGCCGATGGCGAGCACCAGCGGCAGCTTGGCGAGGACCGCGTCCCAGCCGAGGAAGTTGATCAGGTTGATCTTCTCGGAGAGTTCGAGACCGTGGTCGATCATGAAGTACCTGCCGACCAGCAGCATGCCGCAGGCGAGGCCGCCACCGATGAGACCGGCGACCGCGGCCTCCATGATGAACGGCATCTGGATGTAGAAGCTCGACGCGCCGACGAGCCGCATGATGCCGGTTTCACGTCTGCGGCTGAACGCCGAGACGCGCACGGTGTTGACGATCAGCATCAGCGCGACGACGAGCATCAGCGCCATCACCGCCACGGCCGCCCAGTTCATGCCGTTCAGCAGCCCGAAGAGGTTGTCCAGATAGCCCTTCTGGTCCTGCACGGCCTGCACGCCGTCACGCCCGGAGAAGGCGGTCGCGACCACCTGGTACTTCTCCGGGTCCTTCAGCTTGATGCGGAACGACTCCTGCATCTGGTCCGGCGTCAGCGAGCTGGACAGCGGCGAGTCGCCGAACTGCTCCTTGTAGTGCTTGTACGCCTCGTCCGCCGACTCGTGGACCACCTTGTCCACGACGGGCATCTTCTTCAGATCGCCGAGGATCTGGTCCTTCTGCTCGTTCGTGACGGCGCCCTTGGCGCACTTGGGGTCCTGCTCGGCGTCGGCCTTGTTGCACAGGAAGATCGAGACGTTGACCTTGTCGTACCAGTAGCCCTTCATCGTGCTCACCTGGTCACGCATGAGCAGCGAACCGCCGAACAGGGCGAGCGAAAGCGCTACGGAGACGATGACCGCGAAGGTCATCGTGAGATTTCGGCGGAGACCGACGCCGATCTCCGACAGGACGAACTGGGCGCGCATGGCGGCCTTTCAGTGGATCAGGTGGATCAGACGGAACGGGCGGGCTGAGCCGTCGGCTCGGGCGGGCTGAGCCGTCAGTGCTGGTAGCCGTACACGCCGCGCGACTGGTCGCGGACGAGGCGGCCCTTCTCCAGCTCGATGACCCGCTTGCGCATCTGGTCCACGATCTGCTGGTCGTGGGTGGCCATCACGACGGTGGTGCCGGTCCGGTTGATCCGGTCGAGCAACTTCATGATGCCGACGGACGTCTGCGGGTCGAGGTTGCCCGTCGGCTCGTCGGCGATGAGGAGCTTCGGGCGGTTGACGAACGCGCGCGCGATCGCGACGCGTTGCTGCTCACCACCGGAGAGCTCGCCCGGCATCCGGTCCTCCTTGCCGCCGAGTCCCACGAGATCGAGGACCTGGGGCACGGACTTGCGGATCTCACCGCGGGACTTGCCGATGACCTCCTGCGCGAAGGCGACGTTCTCGCCGACGGTCTTGTTGGGCAGGAGCCGGAAGTCCTGGAACACGGTGCCCAGCTGGCGGCGCATGTGCGGCACCTTCCAGTTGGACAGGCGCGCGAGGTCCTTGCCGAGGACGTGCACCTGGCCGTGGCTGGTGCGCTCCTCACGCAGGACGAGACGCAGGAAAGTGGACTTTCCGGAGCCGGAGGATCCCACCAGGAAGACGAACTCGCCCTTCTCGATCTCGAGGGAGACATCCCTGAGCGCGGGGCGGGACTGCTTCGGGTAGGCCTTGGAGACGTTGTCGAATCGGATCACGGATGCACCACGGGTTGCCGGGGGTAGGTGAGCGTGACCATACGCGAACCCGGTACGCGAGCGCAGTCGGCGTCCTGAGTTGCGCAAATTGTCACGCCTGGCGGCGTCGGAAACCGTCACGAAGGGGCGGGCCGCGCCGAAATCCGTGGAAGCTGGCACAGTGGTAGGGGGAACGATTGGGTTCCCCCTAGCGTTGGGCAGGCTGAGACTGTGCGGGAGGAGAAGCGCATGACCCTGGATCGGTTGGTATGCGCGAACTGCGCAGCGCCCGTGAGTGAAGGCCGCTGCCCCGTGTGCCGGGCCAATCGCGAGCGCATGCAGCAGGAGGGCCCCTTCGCGGGGCTCAACCCCGCGGCATTGATAGCGCTGCTCGTGGTGCTGATCGCGGCGGTCGCGCTGTTGGCGCACCAGTCCGCGTAGGACCGAAGGACGGTAAGGCCCGGCATACAGAGAGTCACGGCGTCGGCGGCACCGGCGCCACGTGGAAGGGCCCGGAGCTTCATCGAAGCTCCGGGCCCTTCTTCATGCGTACGTGTCGTGCGTGACGTACGTATCGTGCGTGGCGTACGTCACCGCCGCACCGACCGCCCGGGTCAGGCAGCGGCGCCGCGGTTGCCGACGAGGCGCGGCAGGAAGCGGAAGCCGATGCCGCCGGCGATCATCGTCGCGGCGCCGATCAGCAGGAACGTCGTCTCGGTGGCGCCGGTCTCGGCCAGCTCGCCCTTGTCGGCCGCCGGCTGGGCGTTGTTGCCGCCCTGCTCGACCGGCTTGGAGCCGGTGTCGGTCAGGCTGTCCTTGCCCTTGCCCTGCTCGACGGGGTTGGAGCCGCCGTCGGGGTTGGTGTCGTTGCCGCCCCCGCCGCCGTTGCCGCCGCCGTTGCCGTTGCCGCCGCCGTTGCCGTTCTCGTCACCCGGGTCGGTCGGGTCCGAGGTGGGCGGGTCGGAGGGGTCGGTCGGGTCCTCGGTGGGCTCCGGGTCCTCGGTCGGCTCCGTGGGCTCCTCGGTGGGCTCGGTGGGCTCCTCGGTGGGCTCCTCCGGGTCCTCGGGGCCGGGGATCGTCGGGTCGTCGTCCGGAGGGGTCTCCTCGCCCGCGCCCGGAACGTCCACGTCCACGCCGACGCCGCTCTCGTCCGCGTGCGCGCCCGCGCTCACACCGCCGAGGTCGACGCCTACGTCGAGGGCCGAGGCGGCACCCGCGGCGGTCAGCGAGGCACCCGCGGCGATCACTGCGCCTGCGGCTATCCGCGCGACACGGATCCGCGTCTTCTTTGTCATCTGGCTGCTACCCCCAGTAGCTGAATCGTCAGTGAGGCAGCGTCCGGGGCTGCGTCCTCCGGGAGGCGATTCGATCAGCCCCCACAGATCCCACGCGCCCCGGAAATACGCATGCCGCGCGCTAGCCTTTCCACTTTTCACAGCAGCGTCAAGGTCGTTGCGCGCGCGATGTCCGAAATTGGGGGAGTTGACCGCCATACGGAGATGGGACTGTGACGCAAGAGGCAACTGCCGCCCAATGGGCAGCAGTTGCCTTGTCGATAAAGCCGCTCAGGGCGGTTTTTACTTCTCCTGCTGCTTGCGCCAGCGAATTCCGGCTTCCAGGAAACCGTCGATCTCGCCGTTGAAAACGGACTCCGGGTTGCCGACCTCGAACTCCGTCCGCAGGTCCTTCACCATCTGGTACGGGTGCAGGACGTACGAACGCATCTGGTTGCCCCAGGAGTTGCCGCCGTCGCCCTTGAGGGCGTTCATCTTCGCCTGCTCCTCCTGGCGGCGACGCTCGAGGAGCTTCGCCTGGAGGACGTTCATCGCGGTCGCCTTGTTCTGGATCTGCGAGCGCTCGTTCTGACAGGAGACGACGATGCCGGTCGGCAGGTGGGTCAGGCGGACCGCGGAGTCGGTCGTGTTGACGCCCTGGCCGCCGGGGCCCGAGGAGCGGTACACGTCGACGCGCAGCTCGCTCTCGTCGATCTCGATGTGGTCGGTCTGCTCGACCACGGGGAGGATCTCGACGCCGGCGAAGGAGGTCTGGCGGCGGCCCTGGTTGTCGAAGGGCGAGATGCGCACGAGGCGGTGGGTGCCCTGCTCGACGGAGAGCGTCCCGTAGGCGTACGGGACGTTCACGGCGAAGGTGGTCGACTTGATGCCGGCCTCTTCCGCGTACGACGTCTCGTACAGCTCCGTCTTGTAGCCGTGGCGCTCGGCCCAGCGCAGGTACATGCGCTGCAGCTTCTCCGCGAAGTCGGAGGCGTCGACGCCGCCGGCCTCCGCGCGGATGGTGACGACGGCCTCACGCGCGTCGTACTCCCCGGAGAGGAGGGTCCTGACCTCCATCTCGTCCAGCGCCTTCTTGACGGCCGTGAGCTCGGACTCCGCCTCGGCACGGGTGTCCGGGTCGTCCTCCTCCTCGGCCATCTCGAAGAGCACGCCGAGGTCGTCGATGCGACCGCGGAGCGCTTCGGCCTTCCTGACCTCCGCCTGGAGGTGGCTCAGCTTGCTGGTGATCTTCTGCGCCGCGTCGGGGTCGTCCCAGAGGGACGGTGCGGCCGCCTGCTCCTCGAGCACGGCGATATCGGCCCTCATCTTGTCGAGGTCCAGGACGGCCTCGATCGACTCCATGGTCGAGGAGAGGGACTTGAGCTCTTCGGATACATCGACGACTGCCACGACTCCAGCGTAACGGGTACGGCAGCGGGGGCGGGTCCTGCGGGGCGGGCGGTCGGGGCGGGGCCTCCCTGTCTGTACCCACGTGCGGGCCGCCATGGGCCGATCGCGCAGTTCCCCGCGCCCCTTACGGGGCGCCTCCGGGGCCGGGGACGTGGACCACCCAGGGGCGCGGGGAACTGCGCGGGTGGTCCCCACCGCCCGCAGGCGGCCGCGGCGGAGTCAGGGGGTCCGGGGCGCTGAGTCGCTCGGCTCCGAGGGGGGCGTGTCCGCGTCGTCGCCGCTCGTCGCGGCCCACGTGCCGATGCCCGCCGCCGCGACCAGTACCGCTCCCGCCACCCCCAGCGTGATCCGCCGCCGCCGCGCGGACGTGCGGTGCTTGGCGGAGCCGGGGCGGGCGGCGCCCGAGGCGCGGGGGGCGCGGGCCGTGCCGCGGGCACCGCCGGCCAGCTCGTCGGGGCCGGGGACGCGCATGGACGTGTGCGTGTCGCGGTTGGAGTCGGCGGAGGCGGAGCCCGGGACGAGGGGGACGGCGCCCCGTCGGGGGGCGGTCTCGCGGGGCGCGGGCGGGGCCGCGTCCTCGTACGCCTCCTCGGCCGGCGAGGCCTCCGTGTCGGGTTCGTCGACGTCCAGCGGCGGCATCCCCGCGACCAGCGGCAGCAGCTCCCGCAGGCGCGAGGCCAGCTCGGAGGCGCGCAGCCGGGACGCGGGCGCCTTGGCCAGGCACTGGACGAGGAGCTGCCAGAGCTCTTCGGGGATACCGGGCAGCGGGACGACCGTCTCGGTGACGTGCCGCCGCAGGACCGCCCCGGGGTGCCCGCCACCGAACGGGGTGAAGCCGGCGAGGAGTTCGTACAGGACCGTGGCGAGCGCGTAGATGTCGACGGCCGCGCGCGGTGGGAGGCCCTCGATGATCTCGGGGGCGAGGTAGTCGGGCGTGCCGATGATCTTCGTCGCGCGGGTGCGGCGCGGGGAGTCGATCAGCTTGGCGACGCCGAAGTCGGTGAGGAGGGCGGGGTGGGAGCCGCCGGGGCCGAGAGGGCCCTGCATGTCCAGGAGGACGTTCTCGGGCTTGACGTCGCGGTGCACGATGCCCGCGGCGTGCGCGGCGGCGAGGCCGTCGGCGACGTCCGCGACGATGGCGACGGCGGCCTCGGGCGCCATGCGGCGCTCGCGGTCGAGCCGGGTGCGCAGGTCGGTACCGCGGACGAGGTCCATGACCAGGGCCAGGTCGTTCCCGTCGACCACCAGGTCGTGGACGCCCACCACGCGCGCGTGGTCGAGGCTGAGCAGCGCCGTGCGCTCCTGGACGAAGCGGCCGACGAGTTCCTGGTCGGAGGCCAGGTCCTCGCGCAGCAGCTTGATGGCGACGGGGCCTTCGGGTCCCTCACCGAGCCACACCGTGCCGGCACTGCCACGGCCCAGGATCTGGTGGGCGGTGTACCGGCTGCCGATCTTGCGCGTCAAGACTGCTCCTACGGATGCGTGTTGGCGACAAAACTACGCGGCCTTGCCGCCAACCTTCACTCCGGGAGCAGAAATCACTCTGCAGATGTCGACAAATCCCCAACCTCGGCAGCGGATCCGGCTAGTTGCCGCCGATCTTGCCCATCCAGCCGCTGACCGTGTCGTACCAGTCCCGCATCTGCTCCCAGTACCCCTTCGTCGTCCCGATCCAGTCCTGGAGCGGGCTGAACTCCCAGACCAGCCAGCTCGCCACGAAGAGGATGACGATCGTGAAGAGGCAGCCCTTGAGGCAGCCGAGACCCGGGATCTTCATCGGGTTGGCGCTGCGCTGCCTCGGCTGACGCGGCTCGCGGGGCTCCCGGGTGGGGCGCGGTGCGGGCTGCTGGGGCGGCGCGGCCTGCGGCGGCGCGGCGTACTGCTGCGGCTGGGGCTGGTACTGCTGCTGGGGCGCGGGCGCGTACTGCTGGCGCTGCTGCCGCTGGCCGCGCGGCTGCTGCGGCGCGTACTGCTGCGGCGCGTACTGCTGCGGGTGCGGCTGTTGCTGCTGGGGGCGGGCGACCTGACGCTGGGGGCGGCGGCGCAGCGGGTCCTGCTCGGGGTCCAGGTGCGCCTGGTACTGCGTCTGCTCGTTGCGGTCGCGGGCCGCGGCCATCTGGCTCTGCCAGGGGTGCGGGTCGTTCGGGTCCGCGCCGGGGCCGTTCGGCGGGACCGGCGGCATGACGGCGGTGGGGTCGGCGTTGCCGCCGCGGTTGTTCGGCAGGACGGAGGTCGGGTCGGCGTCGCCCGAGCCGGATCCGTGGCCGCCGGTGCTCCGCATGACGCTGGTCGCGGCGTTCGGGTCGTACGATCCCGCGTTGTTCGGCAGCACCTGCGTCGGGTCGGCCGCACCCGGGGTCTCCGGGACGTGGGCCGGCGACGGGTCCGGCATGAGCAGCGCGCCGACGCCCTCCGCGGCGGCGATCTGCGCCGGGGTGGAGTGGACGCCGACGCCCTCGGCGACGGCGCGCAGGCCGCGGGCGAGGTTCTCGGCGCTCGGGCGGCGGTCCGGGTCCTTGTCGAGGCAGCGCTCGATGACCGTCCACAGCGGGTCGGGGACGGTCGAGGGGCGGCGCGGCTCGGCGCTGAGGTGCTGGTGGAGGACTTCGAGGGCGGAGCCGCCGGAGAACGGCGGGCGCCCGGTGACGAGCTCGTACAGGAGGATGCCCGCGCCGTAGATGTCGACGGCGCTGGTCTGGGGGCGGCCCTCGGCGGACTCCGGCGCGACGTACGCGGGCGTGCCGACGAACTCGTGCGTACGGGTCAGGCCCGGGGAGTCCGCGAGGCGCGCGATGCCGAAGTCGGTGAGCATCGGGTGCATGCCCTGGCTGTCCTGCTTGAGGAGGACGTTCGCGGGCTTCAGGTCGCGGTGCACGACGCCGTCGGCGTGGCTCGCGGCGAGCGCGTCGGCGATCTGGGCGGTGAGCAGGGCCGCCGCGACGGGCGTGAACGGGCCGTTCTCGCGCAGGTAGCGGTGCAGGTCCGGGCCGTCGACGAGGTCCATGACCAGGGCGAGCAGGTCGCCCTCGACGACCAGGTCGCGCGTGCGGACGATGTTCTCGTGCGTCAGCCTGAGCAGGACGGACCGCTCTCTGAGGAAGCGCATCACGACGTCCGCGTCGTTGGCGAGCTCTTCCTTGAGGACCTTGATCGCGACGGTCTCGCCGGGCTGGCCCGGGACGGCCGCCTCGGCGCCCGCGGTCTCCCGCTGGCGGGCTCGCCAGACGGTGCCCGTGGCGCCGCGCCCGAGCGGCTCCTCGAGCAGGTACTTGCTGCCTACCGGCCGCACGTCATGCGCTCCCTGCTGGTCTGGCTGGTCCCGAACCGGACGCTGATCGTGTCCGGGGGGCTGTCCGATGGTGTTCCGACCCACTGTAATGCCGTCGAACATGGCACTGGCCGGTCCGATTCCGCCCGGCCTTTTTCTTTCCGGGGCATTCCGGATCGTTGTTCGGTGGAAAGACGCTCGCCCGTGGCCATTGGTTGCCGAGTGGTTCCGAATCGGCCTCGTCGACTGTTCCGAATCGGTCTCGCCGAGTGGTTCCGAATCGACCTGCGGGCCGGCCGCCGGATCGATCTTCGCTCAACAACGCCTGGAGATACCGCAACGGTCCAAGCAGGCACTTTTCCGAGCAGAGCCGACCAATCAAGATCACTTACAGGTGGCCGCCGGGCGTGTTGTCAGTGACAGGTGCGAGGATGCCTCCAGTACTGGCCGACGTGCCCGTGTGCGGTGGGGGGAATCACAGCGCGTGTCCCCGTGCCGGGCGCCCAGCGCAGAAGGGACCGCTGACGGCGATGCAGATCCGGCTGACCGTCCTCGGGCCGCGCAGCGGCCGGACCGAGCAGCAAGACCGCCCCACGGCGGCGACCGGGCCCCAGGGTGCCTGTGACGTCCTGGTCACCGCGCCCGCGGGGACCGCGCTGGCCGCGGTGGCCTCCGGTCTGGCCACGACCGTGGCGGGCAGCGACGCCCCCCTCGTGCTGTACGCGGGCCCGGACCGCCTCGACGCCCAGCGCTGCACCCTCGGCGAGCCCCCCTTGATCGACGGAGCCGTGCTCTCCCTCGGCGCCCCCGCCGAGCCGGGGCCCGAACTCGCGGGTGCGGCCGCCCAGTTGCACGTGGTGGCGGGTCCGGACGCGGGCGGGGTCCATCTCCTGCACGGCGGCCGGATCCAGATCGGCCGCTCCGCGGCCGCGGACGTCCCGCTGGACGACCCGGACGTCTCCCGCACGCACTGCTCGGTCACGCTCACCCCGGACGGCCGGGTCACGGTCACGGACCTGGGCTCGACGAACGGCACGACGGTGGACGGCAAGGAGGTCACCGACCGCCCGGTGCGGCTCTCCCCCGGCTCCCTGCTCCGCATCGGCGAGTCCGCGCTCCGGCTGACGGACGGCGTGGGCGGCCCCGGGTCCGGCGCGGGCGCGGCGCTCGCGACGGCGCCGGACGGCGAGGGCCACGTGCGCGTGCGGCCCGCCGGGACGGCCCCGCCCACCCTCATGGAGGCGGCACCCCACGGCTCCGCCGCCCACCAGGGCCCCCACGCCCACGGCCCGTCGGGCTGGGGCGGCGAGGGTGCGTACGACGCCGGCCGTGCCCCGTCCGCGTACGGCGCCCGGAGCCCCCAGGGGGCGTACGGCGCGGCGAATGCCCACGGCACGCAGAGCCCGTACGGGGCGTACGGAACCCAGCCCGCGCCGGTCGGGCACGGCACGTCCGGCGGCACCGGCGCCGAGACTCCCGTCGTGCCGCACCAGGGCACCGCCCCCGACACCGAGCGGACCCGTACCGGAACCCCCCCGCGCGGGACGACCGTTCCCCGCAGCCTGCGCAAGCGCGGCGGGTTGTCGGCCTGGGCGCGGCGGCTGACGGGCGGCCGGGACGGCGCCCAGGGCCACGATCCGTACGACGGCCCGGACGGCCCCGACGAGTTCGAGGAGCACGGGGAGTACGGGGAGTACGGGGAGTACGGAGGGCGCGAAGGGCACGACGGGCCCTACGAGACGTACGCGGACGGTGGGCACGCGGGCGACCGCGGGCCGGGACCGCTGGGCCCCTCCCCGGAGGACCTCGCCATAACCGCGGCCGCCCGCACCCCCGAGGCGTGGCCCGATCCCGCCGCCCTGCTCCTCACCGCGCTCGGCCCCGGCCCCCGTCTCTGGGAGCGCGGCCCCGGCCACCCCGAGGCGCTCGCGGTGCGGCTCGGCACGGTCGACCGCGCCCTGCCCGCCGCCGACGGACGCGAAGGGCTGCTGCCCGCCGTCCCCGTCACGGTCGGGCTGCGCGAGGCCGGCTCGCTGGGCCTCGCCGGGCCCCGGGACCGGCTCACCGGCCTGGCCAGGGCGGTCGTCGCGCAGCTCGCCGCGCTGCACTCCCCCGACTCCCTGGAGATCGTGCTGATCAGCACGGACCGGGCGCGCCCGACGGCCGAGCGCACCGCCGAGTGGGCGTGGCTCGGCTGGCTCCCCCATCTGCGGCCCGCGCACGGCCAGGACTGCCGCCTCCTCCTCGCCTACGACCGCGACCAGGCGGCGGCCCGCACGGACGAGCTGATCCGGCGCCTGGACGACCACGTCGCCGACAGCGGCACGGCACGCGCGGGAGCGGCCCCGACCGGTGCCCGCACGGTCGTCGTCGTCGACGGCGACCCCGGGTCCGCGACCCTGCGCGAGTCCACCGCCCGGCTCGCCGGTGAGGGCGCGCAGGCCGGGATCCACGTGGTGTGCCTGGCCGAGACGGTCGCCGCGTCGCCCGCCTCCCCGGTCCTCGACACGTACGAGGCGGCCTGCTCGGTGGCGCCCGCCTTCCGCGCGTGCGGTGCGGCCGCGCTGCTCAGCGGTGACGTGGCGACCGCGCTGCGGCTGATGCGCACGGCGGGCGGGCGGCCCGCGGGCCACGGCACCGTCGCCGCCGTGGACGCCGTGTCGGCGGCCTGGGCCGAGCGGTTCGCGCGGGCCCTCGCGCCCCTGCGCACGGACGGCACGGCCGGTGAGGGCCACGTGCGCGTGTCCGCGCCGCTGCCCCAGTCGGCCCGGCTCCTCGACGAGCTCGGGCTCGCCAGGGCCACGCCCGCCTCGCTGATGGCGCGGTGGGCGGCGGCGGCCGACGACCCCGAGGCTCTCGGCGGGCGCGCCGCCGCCGTGCTCGGCGCGGGTCCGCGCGGCCCGGTCGTCGCCGATCTCGGCGCCGAGGGCCCGCACCTGCTCGCGGAGGGCCCGGCGGGCAGCGGCCGTACGGAACTGCTGCGTTCCGTCGCCGCGTCCCTGGCGGCCGCCGAGCGTCCCGACCGGCTGGGCATCGTGCTCGTCGACGGGCGAGACGGTGTCGGCACGGGCGGTGCCGCCGGACGGCAGGGGACGGGCCTCGGTGTCTGTACGGACCTGCCGCACGTCACCACGCACCTCGTCGCCAACGACCCGGTGCGGATGCGGGCGTTCGCGCAGTCCCTGGCCGCGGAGCTGAAGCGGCGGGCCGAGCTGCTCGGCAGGCTCGGGTTCGCCGAGTGGCACACGCAGCGGGAGGTGTCGGGGCGGATGGTGACGCAGCGCTCGCAGTCGTCCGCGCCCGGAGCCGCCGCGGCCTTCACCGCCCCCGCCGCGACCTCCACGCGTTCCGACGCCGCCTCCGCGACCTCCACACGCCCGGGAGCCGGGCCCTCGGCGGGAGCCGCCCCCTCGGCCCCCGCACGCCCAGGAGCCACCCCCGCGACCTCCGCACGCCCGGGAGCCACCCCCGCGAACCCCTCACGCTCCGAAGCCGCTTCCGCAACCTCCGCACGCCCGGGAGCCGGGCCCTCGGCGGGAGCCGCCCCCTCGGCCCCCGCACGCCCAGGAGCCACCCCCGCGGCCTCCGCACGCCCAGGAGCCACCCCCGCGGCCTCCGCACGCCCGGGAGCCACCCCCGCGAACCCCTCACGCTCCGAAGCCGCTTCCGCAACCTCCGCACGCCCAGGAGCCCCCTCGGCAGGAGCCGCCCCCTCGGCCCCCGCACGCCCAGGAGCCACCCCCGCGACCTCCGCGCGTCCCGATGCCGCCTCCGCGACCTCCACACGCCCAGGAGCCCCCTCGGCAGGAGCCGCCCCCTCGGCCTCCGCACGTTCCGACGCCGCCTCCGCGACCTCCGCCCGCCCGGGAGCCGCCCCCTCGGCGGGAGCCACCCCCGCGACCCCCTCACGCTCCGAAGCCACCCCCGCTGCCGCCCGCCCCACGACCTCCCCATCCGGGGCCTCGTCTTCCGTCTCCTCTGCCGCCTCCCCGGTGCCGTCCGCGGCCTCCGTGCCCGTGCAGGGGCTCGACGGGGACCTCGATCCGCCGTCCAGCGCCACGATGCGGCTGCGGCCCGCCTCGGCGCGGCAGCGGGTGGATCCGGGGCCGCCGCTGCCCCGCCTCGTCGTCCTCGTCGACGACTTCGACGCGCTCCTCTCGCCCGCGCTCGGGTCCCCCGGGCGGCCCGCGGCCGGTTCCGTCGTCCGCGCACTCGAGGCGGTCGCGCGGGACGGTGAGCGCCTCGGCGTGCATCTCGTGGCGACCACCGGGCGCAGTGAGCGGGTCCTGGAGACCGAGCTCGGGCAGCGCGCGTCGCTCCGTGTGGTCCTCGACGCGGTCTCGTCCGGTCCCGAGGAGCCCGCGCCCGGGCGGGGCGAGCTCCGCTCTCCGGACGGCCGGGCCACCGCCTTCCAGGCGGGCCGGGTCACGGGACGCATTCCGCGTACGGCGACGCTGCGGCCCACGGTGGTGCCTCTGGAGTGGGAACGGATGGGCGATCCGCCGGCCCGGCGGCCGGTGCGGGAGCTCGGCAACGGACCGACCGACCTGGCCCTGCTGGCCAGCGCGCTGGAGCGGGCGGCCCGCTCGGTCTCCGCGGACCAGGTGCCGTCCCTGCTCTGACATCACGCCCGTCCCCGAACCTGACAGTCCGTGCAGCTCACCCCAAACCCCATGACGCCACGTCACAACGCCATCACGATCAGCGAGTTGACAGCGCAGGCCATCTTGCCGCCCCTCCCCGCGCGGGCGTAGACCAGACCGCACGGGACTCGCCAGGAAGAGAACGGGGCAGTGATGCGCAGCACTCTTCGTACACGCAGGGCACCGCTACATCGGCGTACCACCGCCAGAATCGCCTCGGCCGTCGTCGCGGGCGCGCTCGCGTTCACCGTCGCCGCGTGCGGCGGCGACGACAGCGACGACGGGGAGAAGGGGAACAAGGGGACGGACGACGACACCGGATCGTCGCTGCGACTGCCCGAGCTGGACGGGGAGAACGTGTCCGTGGCCGCCGTCTGGGGCGGTGCGGAGCGCAAGGTGTTCCTGAAGGTCCTCGACGAGTTCGAGAAGAGGACGGGCGCGGAGGTGTCCTTCGTACCCGCCCAGGACCCGATCATCAGCTTCCTGGAGTCGAAGGTGGCGGGCGGCCAGCCGCCGGACGTCGCGATGCTGCCGCAGGTCGGCGCGATCGAGCAGGCCGTGGCGAACAAGTGGGCCAAGCCGGTCGGCGCCGAGGCGCAGAAGCAGCTCGACAAGAACTACTCGAAGGGGTGGCAGGAGCTCGGCGCGGTCGACGGCAAGCAGTACGGCGTCTACTTCAAGGCCGCCAACAAGTCGCTGGTCTGGTACAACACCGCGGTCTTCGAGAACGCCGGCGTCAAGGTCCCCAAGACCTGGGACGACTTCATGAAGACCGCGCAGACGGTGTACGACTCCGGGGTGCCGCCGGTATCGGTCGCGGGCGCCGACGCGTGGACCCTCACCGACTGGTTCGAGAACATCTACCTCTCGCAGGCGGGTCCGGAGAAGTACGACCAACTCGCCCAGCACAAGATCAAGTGGACGGATCCGTCCGTCAAGGAGGCGCTGACCACGCTCGGCGAGATGTTCGGCAAGAAGGGGTTCGTCGCGGGCGGCGCGAAGGGCGCGCTGCAGACCGAGTTCCCGGTCTCCGTGAAGCAGACCTTCACCGGCGGCGACCAGCCCAAGGCGGGCATGGTCTTCGAGGGCGACATGGTCTCGCTGTCGATCTCGGAGACGAAGGCCGAGGTGGGGACGGACGCGAAGGTGTTCGCCTTCCCGGCGGTCGGCGACGAGTCCCCGGCCGTGGTCGGCGGTGACGCCGCCGTCGCGCTGAAGGACAGCAAGGGCGCGCAGGCGCTCCTCACGTTCCTCGGCTCGCCGGACGCGGCGAAGATCTGGGCCGAGGCGGGCGGCTTCATCTCGCCGAACAAGAACCTGGACATGGCGGCGTACCCGAACGACGTGCAGCGCAACATCGCGAAGAACCTGATCGCGGCGGGCGACGACATCCGCTTCGACATGTCCGACCAGGCCCCGCAGTCCTTCGGCGGTACGCCGGGCAAGGGCGAGTGGAAGGCGCTGCAGGACTTCCTGCAGAACCCGAAGGACGTCGCGGGCACGCAGAAGGCGCTGGAGACCGCCGCGGCCAAGGCGTACAAGGACTGACGCGGTGGCGTCCGCGAACGCCGGGGGTGCGCCGGAGATGGCTCCGCCCCCGGTTCCGACCCCGCGCAAGAGCGTGACCGGCACGCGCAAGGCCATGGCGGTGCTCTTCCTGCTGCCCGCCCTGGTGCTGCTCGGCGCGCTCGTCCTGTACCCGATCGGGTACTCGTTCTTCCGCAGCTTCTTCGACGACTCGGGCGACTTCACCGCGTTCGGCAACTACAAGACGCTCTTCACGGACGACAGCATCCGCACGGCCATCAAGAACAACGCGATCTGGGTGGTCGTGGCGCCCACGGTCGCCACGATCCTCGGTCTGATCTTCGCGGTCCTGACCGAACGGGTGCGCTGGGGCACGGCGTTCAAGCTCGTCATCTTCATGCCGATGGCGATCTCGATGCTGGCCGCGGGCATCATCTTCCGGCTCGTGTACGAGTCGGACCCCGACCGCGGTGTCGCCAACGCCGTGATGGTGAGCGTGCACGACACGTTCTCCGAGGCGTCGGCGTTCCCCCAGGCGCATCCGAGCACCGCGTCGCCGCTGAAGAACGCGGGCGGCGGCGCCTTCATCACCAAGGAACCGGTGAAGGCGGGCACGCCCGTGGTGCTGCCGCTGACCGGCGTACCGCCCGAGGAGATGCCGGACGGCGCGAAGGCGGCGCGGCCCGCGCAGGCCGATCCGCGGCAGGTCACCGGCACGGCCTGGCAGGACTTCACGCGCGGCAAGGGCCGCGGGAAGGCGAACGCCCCCGACAGCACGGAGTTCGGCTACCCCGGCATCAAGATCGAGGCGGTCAGGAACGGTGAGGTGGTGGCGTCCACCGAGGCGGCGGCCGACGGCACGTTCGCGCTGCCGAAGGAGGCCGACGGGGCACAGCTGCGGTATCCGGCGTCCAACTTCCGCGAGGCGTACAACGGCGTCGACTGGCTGGGCCCCACGCTGATCACGCCCTCGATCATCGGGTCCTACCTGTGGATGTGGGCGGGGTTCGCGATGGTGCTGATCGCGGCGGGCCTGGCGAGCGTGCCGCGTGAGCTCCTGGAGGCGGCGCGGGTGGACGGCGCCAACGAGTGGCAGGTGTTCCGCAGGGTGACGGTGCCGCTGCTCGCCCCGATCCTCGCGGTGGTCCTGGTCACGCTCATGATCAACGTACTGAAGATCTTCGACCTGGTCTTCGTGATCCCGCCGGGCTCCTCGAAGGACGAGGCGAACGTGCTCGCGGTCCAGCTGTACAACTCGGCGTTCCTGGACAAGGACTCCGGAGTGGCCAGCGCCATCGCGATGCTGCTCTTCCTCCTCGTGATCCCCGTGATGCTGTTCAACATTCGGCGGATGAGGCGGGAGGCGCGACGGTGACCGCTCAGACCGAGATCGTGAAGGCCAGGCAGTCGCTCGGGGGGCGCATCGCGGCCCTGCTCGGCAGCACCGCGCTGCGGGTGTTCCTGGTCCTTGTGGGGCTGTTCTGGCTGGTGCCGACGATCGGCCTGCTCATCGGCTCGTTCCGCACGCCGGAGGACATGAGCGAGAACGGCTGGTGGAAGGCGTTCAGCGCACCCTCGCAGCTGACCTTCGACAACTACACGACGCTCCTCAAGGACGAGACGATCACCGACTCGATCCTGTCGAGCATCATGATCACCGTCCCCGCGACGCTGCTCGTGGTGGTCATCGGCTCGCTCGCCGGATACGCCTTCGCGTGGATGGAGTTCCCGGGCCGCGACTGGTGGTTCATCGGCGTGGTCGCGCTGCTGGTCGTCCCGGTGCAGGTGGCGCTCGTGCCGATCGCCGACCTGTTCGGCAAGATCGGCATCTTCGAGACCACGATCGGCGTGATCACCTTCCATGTGGCGTTCGGCCTGCCGTTCGCGATCTTCCTTCTGCGGAACTTCTTCGCGGAGATCCCCCGCGAACTCCTGGAGGCGGCGCGGCTCGACGGCGCGGGTGAGCTGCGGCTGTTCCTGCGCGTCGTGATGCCGCTCGGGGCGCCCGCGATCGCCTCGCTCGGCATCTTCCAGTTCCTGTGGGTCTGGAACGACATGCTGATCGCGCTGATCTTCGCCGACTCCAAGAAGCCGCCGATCACGGTCGCGCTCCAGCAGCAGGTGCGGTTCTTCGGCGACAACGTGCAGATCCTGGCACCCGGCGCGTTCATCTCGATGGTGATCCCGCTGGCGGTCTTCTTCGCGTTCCAGCGGCAGTTCGTGTCCGGGGTGATGGCGGGCGCGGTGAAGTAGCGGCGCGACACGCACGTTCAGCGCGACACGCGAGGTCAGCACGGCACGCGATAGCAGACGGGGCGGCTCGGGCGGGTTGACCGGGCCGCCCCCTCGCGTCCATCCCCCGGATGCCACAGCCGGTGTAACGCGATCACCTCTTGAGGCGTTTTAGGGCAGTATGACCGCGCCGACCCATGGATGTGCCTTGCCCCGGTTCAGTGTCATCGTCCCCGCCTACCGGGTGCAGGCGTTCTTGCACGAGTGCCTGGAGTCCGTGCTCGCCCAGTCCTTCAGCGACCTGGAGCTGATCGCGGTCGACGACTGCTCGCCGGACGCGTGCGGCGCGATCATCGACGAGTTCGCCGCCCGGGACGCGCGCGTGAGGGCCGTCCACCTCGAGGAGAACGTCGGTCTCGGCAGGGCACGCAACGCCGGCATGGAGCACGCCACCGGCGACTACCTGATCTTCCTGGACAGCGACGACACCCTGACCCCCGGCTCCCTGCACGCGATCTCCGACCGGATCAAGGAGACCGGCGAGCCGGACGTCCTGATCTACGACTACGCGCGCACCTTCTGGTCCGGCGAGGCCGTCCGCAACCAGTTCGCCGCCCACCTCACCGAGGAGGGCGCCGCCCCCTTCCGGCTCGCCGACCGGCCGGGCCTCCTCAAGGTCCTCATGGTCGCCTGGAACAAGGCGCACCGCCGTGACTTCATCGAGCGCGAGGGCTTCACCTTCCCGCCCGGCTACTACGAGGACACGCCCTGGACGTACCCGCTCCTGATGACGGCGGGCACCCTCGCCACCCTCGACCGGGTCTGCGTGCACTACCGCCAGCGCCGCCAGGGCAACATCCTGGGCACCACGAGCCTCAAGCACTTCGACATCTTCGACCAGTACGACCGGGTCTTCGCGTTCCTCGACGAGCACCCCGAGCTGTCCGCTGCGTGGCGGCCCGTAATGTTCCGGCGCATGGTCGACCACCTGTCGACGATCTTCACCAAGCGGGGCAGGCTGCCGCGCGGCTCCCGGGCCACGTTCCTGCGCAGGGCCCGCTCCCACTACCGGCGCCACCGCGCCCCGGGCGCCCCCGTGCCCACCCGCACCCGGCTGCGGCACGGCCTGGTGCGGCTCGGCTCGCACCGCACGTACCGGAGTCTGTGGGCGGCGCTGCGGCTGCGGTCCCGCGCCCGGCGGTCCGCTTCGTACGCGGTCCGCCGCACGAAGGGCGCCCTGCTCCAGGTGCACTACCGCGTCCAGCTGCGGCTGCCCGTGCGCGACCGCCACGCCGTCTTCTCCTCGTACTGGGGACGCGGCTACGGCTGCAATCCGGGCGCCCTGGAAGCCGCGATGCGCGAGCTCGTGCCGGGCATCAGCACCGCGTGGATCGCCCATCCCCGGCACCACCACACGATCCCGTCGGCGACGCGCAGGCTGCGGCCCGGGTCGGCCGCGTACTGGACGGCGCTCGCCCGCTCCAAGTACCTCGTCAACAACGTCAACTTCGACCGCAGACTGGTCAAGCGGCCCTCCCAGGTCCTCGTCCAGACCCAGCACGGCACGCCCCTCAAGCACATGGGCCTCGACCTCCAGGAGCGCCCCGCGGCCGCGCGCGGCACGGACTTCGCCGCCCTGCTGCGGAACGTCGACAAGTGGGACTACGTGCTGTCGTCGAACCGGCACTCGACGCTCGTGTGGGAGCGGGTGTTCCCCGCCGGGTACACGACGCTCGAATACGGCTATCCCCGCAACGACCGCTTCCAGAAGGCGACTTCCGCCGAGGTGGCCCGGCTGCGGGAGTGCCTCGGCATCCCGCACGGCGCGATCGCCGTCCTGTACGCGCCGACCCACCGCGACTACCGCCGCAGCCAGCTGAGCGCCCTCGACCTGGAGCAGATGCTGCGCGCGCTGGGCCCGCGGTTCGTGGTCCTGACCCGCGCGCACCACTTCTACGACGCGCCGCTCGCCCGCGGCGGCGAGCAGCCGTCCGGGCGGCTCATCGACGTGTCGGACCACCCGAGCGTCGAGTCGCTCTGCCTCGCCTCCGACGCACTGGTCACCGACTACTCGTCCCTGATGTTCGACTACGCCAACCTCGACCGGCCCATCGTGCTGCACGCCGACGACTGGGAGGCCTACGAGGCGGCCCGCGGCACCTACTTCGACGTGCGGGCGTTCCCGCCGGGCGCCGTCGCGCGCAGCGAGGACGAGCTGACCGACATCTTCGCCACCGGCCACTGGGCGGGCTCGCGCTCGGCGCAGCTGCGGCGGGCGTTCCGCGAACGGTTCTGCGCGTACGACGACGGGCGCGCCGCGGAGCGCGTGGTGCGGCACGTGGTGCTCGGCGAGCAGGGCGGGCTGCCGTCCGTGGTGCCCCTGGCGGACCGGCATCCGGTGCCGGGGGGTGCTCCGCGGCCGGACCGGGTGCCGTTCTCGGGGCTCCAGCGGTCCCCGCACCTGTGAGCCGTGTCATGCGAGTCCTGTGGACCCCCACCGAGAGAGGCCGTCTTGCCGCGCTTCAGCATCATCGTCCCCACCCATGACGTGGCGGGGCGGCTCACCGGCTGCCTCGCCTCCGTGCTCGGCCAGTCCTTCGCCGACTTCGAGGTGATCGCGGTCGTCGACTCCCTCGACGAGGGGGCGGGGCCGAGTCCGGCGATCGCGGCCGAGCACGCGGCGCGCGATCCACGGGTGCGGCGCACCCAGTCCCCGCCCGACGCGGGTCTGCCGGGGGCGCGGAACGCGGGGGCGGACGCGGCGGCCGGCGACTACCTGCTCTTCCTCGACGGCGACGACACCCTCACCCCGGGCACGCTCGCGGCGCTCGCCGCCCGGCTCGCCGCGTGCGACGACCCGGACCTGCTGTTCTTCGACCACGAGCGCGTGCACTGGTTCGAGGGCGGTGAGGGCCCGGTCCTCGAACGGCTGTGGGCGGGCGCTCCCGGGGGCACGTTCACCGTGGCGGAGCACGCGGCGCTGCCCGACCCGCTGGTCCCCGCGTTCTCCGTCGCGCACCGGCGCGCCTTCGTGGCCGAGCACGGTCTCGTCTTCACGCCCGGCATGTTCACGGACGTGGTGTGGGGCCTGCAGACCGTCCTGCGAGCGGGGCGGATCGCCGTGCTCGACCGGGTGTGCGTACGTCATCTGCTGCGCCGCCAGGGTGCGCGGCACCGCGCCCCCGGCCTCCACCACATGGAGCTGCTCGACCGGTTCGGGCACGCGATGGCCGACGCCGTCGCGCTCGACGTGCCCGCGCCCGTCGTCGCGCGGGTCTTCCGCAGGTTCTCGCACGAGCTGCTCAAGGCGGCGTCCACGCCCGCGCGGCTGCCCTCGGCGCGGCTGCGGCGGCGCTTCTTCCGGCAGGCCTCGCGGCTGTACCGGCTGCACAGGCCGGCCGGGTTCCGGCCGCCCGCGGGGAGCCTCGGGGTGCAGCACCGGCTGCTCGGGGCGGGGGCGTACGGCGCGTTCTGTGCGCTGCGCGGGCTCAAGTCCCGGGTGGCGGGGGCGCTCACGCTGCTGCGGAAGGTGTGGGGGAGGGCGGAGCGCGGGCTGCCCGGCCGCGGCACGTACGCCGCCTTCCTGCGGCAGCCCGTCGACGAAGGCCTCGCCGTGTTCTCCGCGTACTGGGGGCGCGGCTACTCCTGCAACCCGGCGGCGATCCACGCCAGGGCGCGGGAGCTCGCCCCGCACATCAGGACGGTGTTCCTGGTCTCCGACGCGCGGGCGGCCGCGGGCCTCCCGGAGGGCGTCGAGGGCGTGGAGATCGGCAGCCGCCGCTACTGGGAGGTCATGGCGAGGGCCAAGTACACCTTCAACAACGTCAACTTCGAGATGGCCGTCAAGAAGCGTCCCGGCACGGTGCACGTGCAGACCCAGCACGGCACCCCGCTGAAGCGGATGGGCGTGGACCAGGCGGACTTCCCCGCCACAGCCGCGGCCGCGGGCCCCTTGGCCAAACTGTTGCGGCGCGTGGACCGCTGGGACTTCAACGTGTCCTCCAACCGGCACTCGACGGAGGTGTGGGAGCGCGCGTACCCGGGTGCGTACGAAAGCCTCGACGTCGGGTATCCCCGCAACGACGCCTTCTACCGCGCCTCCGCCGACGACGTGAGCGCGCTCCGCGAGCGGCTCGGGGTGCCCGAGGGCCGCATCGCCGTGCTGTACGCGCCGACCCACCGCGACTACCGCACGGACTTCGCCGCCCAGCTCGACCTGCCCGCGTTCTGCGACGCGCTCGGCGAGGAGTTCGTGGTGCTGCTGCGCGCCCACCACCTGTACGAGGGGTCGGCGGGACTCGAGGAGGTGGTGCGCTCAGGGAAGCTGATCGACGTCACGGAGCACCGCTCCCCCGAGGAGGTGTGCCTGGCCTCGGACGCCCTGGTCACGGACTACTCGTCGATCATGTTCGACTACGCCAATCTGGACCGCCCGATCGTGGTCTACGCCGACGACTGGGACGTCTACCGCGAGACGCGCGGCGTGTACTTCGACCTCCTCGCCGAGCCGCCGGGCGTGGTGGCCCGCACCCCCGACGAGCTGGCGGCGGCGTTCCGCTCCGGCGCGTGGGACGGCCCGCGGGCGGGGGCGCTGCGGGCGGCGTTCCGCGAGCGGTTCTGCGACCTGGACGACGGGCTCGCCGCCGAGCGGGTAGTGCGGCGGGTGCTGCTCGGGGAGCCCGTGGAGCAGCTGCCGCCGGTCGTTCCGCTGCGCGACCGCGTCCCGGCACCGGCGGCGCCCCGCGTGCCGCAGCGCAGGCCGTAACGCGGGCCCCAGCACCGGCCGCAGCTCCCATCCGTCCCGACCGGAGGAAGATCCCGTGCCTCGTTTCAGCATCATCGTCCCCGTCTTCAAGGTGCAGGGCTTCCTGCGCGCGTGCCTCGATTCGGTCCTGACGCAGTCGTTCACCGACATCGAGGTCATCGCGGTCGACGACTGCTCGCCCGACCACTGCGGCGCCATCGTCGACGAGTACGCGGCGGCCGACCCGCGGGTCCGCGCGGTCCACCTGGCCGAGAACGCCGGTCTCGGCGGGGCGCGCAACGCCGGGGTCACGTACGCCACCGGCGACTACCTCCTGTTCCTCGACAGCGACGACAGCTACACGCCGGGCGCGCTCGCGGCGATCGACGAGCGGCTCCGCGTCACCGCCGACCCCGACGTGCTGGTCTTCGACCACGTCCGCACGCACTGGTGGGGTCCTGGCGGCCGGAGCATGACGGCGGACCTGCTCGCCTCCGCGGGCACGGACACGTTCGACGTCCTGGACAGCCCGCGGTACCTGCACCTGTTCCTCGTCGCCTGGAACAAGGCGTACCGGCGCGACTTCTTCACCGGGCACGGATTCACGTACCGCAAAGGGCTCTACGAGGACGCCCCCGTCACGTACCAGGCCCTGGTCTCCGCGCGCCGCGTCGGCTGTCTGGACCGGGTGTGCGTGGAGTACCGGCAGCGCAGGCAGGGCGCCATCACCCGCACCCCGGGGCGCAGGCACTTCGACATCTTTCCGCAGTACGAGGCGCTGTTCGCGTTCCTCGACGCGCACCCGGAACTCGACGCAGCCCGGCCGCTGCTCTTCGAGCGGACGATCAACCACTTCCTGTCGACGCTGCCGAACACCGAGCGCGTTCCCGCCGAGGACCGCGGCGACTTCTACCGCATGATCGTCGCCTTCCACCGGCGCCACAGGCCGGCCGGGTTCACCCCGCCCGACGACGCCTACCGCCTGCAGTGGCGGCTCGCGGCGGGCAGCCCGTACGCCGTGTTCCGGGCCGCGGCGGCGGCGCAGTCGGTCGTCACGGCCGCGCGGGAGAAGAAGCAGCGGCTGCGCAAGGAGGCCGCGAGGAGGGCGAAGAGGACCCTCACCCGCGTGCAGCGCACCCATCCGCTGGACCCGGACCTCGCCGTGTACTCGGCGTTCTCGCACCGCGGCCTGCTCGGCGACCCGGCCGCCGTCCACCAGGCGGCCGGGCTCGTCGCGCCGCACGTCAGGGCGGTGTGGGTGGTGCACCCCGACGTGCTCGACCGGATGCCGCGGGGCGTCGACTTCGTCCTGCCCGACACCCCGGCCTACCACCGGGTGATGAGCCGGGCGACGTACTTCGTCAGCAACGTCAACTGGGCGCCGGGCCTGGTGAAGCGCGAGGGCCAGATCCATGTGCACACCCACCGGGGCACCCCGCTCAAGCACATGGGCGTCGACCTCCTCGGCCGTCCCGCGGCGACGCACCGCCTGAACCTCCGCGGCCAGCTGTGGCGCGCGGACCGCTGGGACTACAGCCTGGTGTCGGGCCGCCACGCGGAACGCGCCTGGGCGAGCGCCTACCCCTGCCGCTTCACCTCGCTGCCGACCGGCGCGCCCCGCAACGACGTCCTCGTCAAGGGCGACCCGCTGCGCGGTGTGGCGGTGCGCCGGCGCCTCGGGATCCCCGACGGCGGCACCGTGGTCCTGTACGCGCCGACGCCCCGCGACCACCGCAAGGGGTACGAGCCGCGCCTCGACTTCGAGCGGCTGGTCCGCGAGGCGGGCCCGGGGGTCACCCTCCTGGTGCGGCTGCACCCGCAGTACGCGCGCGCCGCCGTCCGCGGCCTCCAACTGCGCGACCTGGAGCGGCGCGGCGTGCTCCGCGACGTCACCGACGAGCCGTCCGTCGAGGACCTGATGCTCGCCTCCGACGCGCTGGTGACGGACTACTCGGCCCTGATGTTCGACTACGCGTGCCTGGACCGCCCGATCGTCGTCCACGCGGACGACTGGGAGGTCTTCCAGGTCACCCGCGGCACCTACTTCGACCTCCTCGCGTCACCCCCCGGACACGTCACCACGAGCACGTCGCGGCTGGCGGAGCTGTTCGCCTCCGGCACGTGGCGCGACGAGCGGTCCGCGGCCCTGCGCGACGCGTTCCGCGCGCGGTTCTGCGAGTACGACGACGGCAACGCGGCCGCCCGCGTGGTGTCCCACGTCATGCTCGGCCGGGAGTATCCGCCGCCCGCCATCCCCCAGCAGGACCCGGGCCGCCTCCGTGACGCCGCCTCCAGCCTTTCGAACAGCACGCGATGAGCGGTACGACGACTCCTGCCGTGGGGATCCCGGGGCAGACGGCACGAGGTGCCGGTACCGGCACCGGCACCGACGCCGGCGACCCGAAGAGAGCCGCCTCCCCCTGGTGGGCCGACGCGGCGGCCGTCGTCGGAGGCGGCGCCCTCGTCGCCCTGCACGGGTCGCGGTTCGGCCGGTGGGTGGTCGACGACGCGGCGATCACCTTCGCGTACGCGCGCAGCGTCGACGAAGGGCTCGGGCCGGTCCAACAGGCGGGCGCCGCACCCGTCGAGGGCTACTCCAACCCCGCCTGGCTCGCGCTCCTCGTCGTGGGCCGCCGCCTCGGCCTCTTCGACCACCGGGCCCTGTTCGGCGTCCCGGACCTGGTCCTCTACCCCAAGGCGCTCGGCCTGCTCTGCACCCTCGGGATCCTGGCCGCCGTCGCCTGCGCGGCCCGGCGCCTCGTGGCCCGTTCCTGGCTGGTCACGGCCCTCGCCGGAGTGCTGCTCGGCGCCAACGTCTCCTTCGTGGCCTGGGTGTTCTCCGGCCTGGAGAATCCGCTGTACGCCTGTGTCGCCACGGTCCTCGCGGCCGTGCTCGTACGAGCGGTCGCCGCGGGGAACCTGCCGGGCGGCGGACCCGCCGTGGCCTCCGGTCTGCTCGCCCTGATGGCCGCGCTGACCAGGCCGGACGGCGCGGTGCTCGCGGGCGTGTACCCGCTGCTGCTCCTGCTGACGACGCGGCGAGCGCAGCCGTGGCCACGCCTGCGGGTGAGGGTGCGGGCCGCGGCGCTCGCCACCTGCGCCTTCGCCGTGCCCTACGCGCTGTTCCTCGCCTGGCGCCTCGCCGTCTTCGGACGCCTCGTCCCCAACACGGCGGTCGCCAAGGCCCAGGAGCTGCCCGACGCCGAGCTGTTCACGCACACCACCGGCGACCTCCTCACCTTCGCGGGCTGGCCGGCGGTGCTCGTGGCCGCCGCGCTCGTCGGCATCGCGCTGACCCGGCGCGGCATGCCGCGCACGGCGCTCGCGGCGGTCGTCCTGCCGCTGGCCCTGACGCTGTGCGCGTACGGCGTCCTGGAACCGGACTGGATGGGGATGCACCGGTTCGCGACCCCCGTGTGGCCGCTGGGCGCGCTGGCGCTCGCCGCGGCCGCCGTGGGTCTCGCCGAGCGCGGCGGGCCGCGCCCCCGCGCCGCCGTCGCGGTGGCGCTGAGCACGACGCTGCTCCTGTCGTGGTCCGCACAGCGCGAGAGCGCGGCCGCGTTCCGTGCCGCGCCGACGCTGCCGATGTGTCTCGTCGTCAACCGCGACGGCGTCGTCTTCAACACGTACGCGGACCGGCTCGGCGTCGAGGACGGCTCCCTCCTGCTGCCCAGCCTCGGCGGCACGCTGCTCACCAGCGACCTGACGGTGTACGACCTCGCGGGCCTCACCGAGCCTCGGATCGCGGACGCGCTGGCCGCGGGCGACACCGAGGGGCTGCGGACGTACGCCTTCCGGGAGTTGCGGCCCACCTTCGTCCACGCCGTCGGCGTCTGGGCGCGCAAGGCCGGCATGACGGCTCCCCGGCTGACGGCGGAGGGCTATCTGCCGCTGTACCGCGCGGCCGACGGCGGCGGCGACTGGGTGCGGGCCGACGCGGTGCGGCACCCCGAGCGTCTCGGGCCGCTGCGCGCGTGGGCAGGCCGTGCCGTTCCCGCGGCGTACGAGAGCGGGCGTGACCGTTGCGGTGACGTCCTGCGGCCCGGACAGACAGCCACCCGACCGAGCCACTGACCGATCCGACCGACCGCACCCCTGATGGAGGCCCCCACATGACGACGACCACGGACGGCGAACTGCCGCGCCCCACCACCCTGGAGGACGTACCCGGCTGGTTCTGGCCCCTGGACCAGCGGCTGTTCGCCTGGTTCCTCGGCGAAGGCGCGGCCGGCACCCCGCCGGGCGACCTCCTGGAGATGGGCTGCTACCTCGGCAAGAGCACGGTCGTCATGGGCCGGTTCCTGCGGCCCGAGGAGAAGATGACGGTCTGCGACCTCTTCGGGGCCGACGACGGCTACACCAAGGAGGCCACCAAGGCCTTCTACCAGAAGTCCCTGACCCTGCGCGCCTTCGAGGCCAACTACACGGCCTTCCACGACACGCTGCCCGAGCTGGTCGAGGGCCGCACCGACGTGCTGCCCGAGATCGTCGACGACGCCTCGTGCCGGTTCGTCCACATCGACGCCTCGCACATGTACGACGACGTGCGCGACGACATCCGCACGGCGAGGAACGCGCTGCGCGAGGACGGCGTCCTCGTCCTCGACGACTACCGCACCGAACACACGCCGGGCGTCGCCGCCGCCACGTGGGAAGCCGTGTTCCGCCACGGTCTGCGCCCCGTCATGCTCTCCTCCAACAAGCTGTACGGAACCTGGGGCGATCCGGCGCCGCTGCGGGACGCGCTCCTCGAAGAGCTGCACGCCATGCCGAACTGCGCCCCGGAGATCCAGCGCATCGCGGGACTCGACGTGCTGCGCGCCTCGCGGGCGAAGATCCCCGCGCCGGATCTGGTCACCTCCCGCCACCCGGCGCGCCCCGCCAGGCCCGCCCCCACGGCCGCGCCCGCCCTGCCCGCTCCCCGCGCCCGGGCGGCCGGCACGCCCGCGCGCAGGCCGTCCGCCGTCCGCAGGCTCGCCGTCGACCTGCTGCCGCCGGTGGTGACCAGGGCGGTCCGCAAGGCCCGCCGCTGACCTCGACGAAGGCGCCGGGCGGCACCGGGCAGCGCCGGATGGTGCAAGTTGGTGCGGCGGCCGGGGCGTCCGCGACGACAAGCGGTCAAAGTCGTACACAGTGGAGAAATGGACCACTCCGCCCAGCGGTTCGCCCCGCCACGCCTCGCCCGGCGGCTGCTCACCACCGCGCGAAGCACCCGCTTCCGCCTGGAACGGACCGCCGCGGGCCGGGTGCGCGGCGGTGCCGGGCGGGTCCGGCCGCTCCTGGCGCCCGTGCACCTCTCGCTCCGCGACAGCCGCACCCTCAACGTCGCGCTCGCCGCCCCCCACGGGCCCGGCCGCGCCCGGCTCCTCATCACCCGCGGGCCCCGCGGGATCGCCGTCCCCCTCACGTACGAACCGCACACCGGCGCCACCCCGCTCCTGACCGCCACGGCGACCCTGCGCGGGATGCGGGACGGCGTGTGGCGGCTGACCGTCGAGACGCGGGGTGACGACGGCCGCGTACGCCGGTACGGGCTCGCGCCCGCCGACAGCGGCGCCCCGCCCGCGACGCCGACCGCCCCGCACGCCCCCGACCCGCGGACCGGCACCCTCGTCCGGGTCATGCGGGCCCGCAGCGGGCGGGCGGTGCTCCAGGCGACGCGGTCGCGGCCGCGCGCGGAGCTGGTGCGGTTCGTGCCGTCGGGGGACGGCATCACGGTGCACGGGAGGCTTGTCGCGGGGGGTCTGCCCGGCGCGGCCGAGGCGGTGCGGCGGCGGGACGGGGTGGTCGTGCCCGCCGAAGTGGAGTGGGAGGGCGCGGAGTTCACGCTGCGGGTGCCGCTCGCGGCGATGTCCGGGGCGGGGCCGGGGCAGTGGGTGTGGGACTTCCGCGTGGGGCGGCTGCCCGTCGGGCGGTGGCTGACCGACGTGCGGGACCCCTCCGCCGCCTACCCCACTCCGTTCCGTGTCCACGCGCTGCCCGGCGGCTCGCTCGTCCGGGCGCACGCCCACTTCACCAGGACCGGCGCGTTCGCGGTGACGTGCTGGGACATCACCGACGCCGTGCGGGAGTCCGACGCACCGCGGGACCTCGCGGAGGAGACCTCATGAAGATCACGTATCTGCTGGGCTGGGGCGACGAGATGGGCGGCACCGAGCTCGCCACGTACACCCAGGCCCGGCACCTCGCCGAGCGCCCCGGCGTCGAGGTCGAGGTCGTCTCCGTCTTCCGCACCCGCGCCGAGCCGTTCTTCGCGGAGGCGCGCGAACTGCCGGTGCGCCATCTCGTCGACCGCACCGTCACGCCCGAACGCCCGGTGCGGGAGACCGACTTGGACGACGCGGCGTGCCGGACGCTCGCCGCGCTGCCCAGCGAGCTGATCAAGCCCGCCTGGGAGGACGCCTTCGACCGGCTCTCGGACATCGAGATGACGGCCGCGCTCGGCTCGCTCGACACCGACGTGCTGGTCACCACGACGCCCGCGCTGCTCGCCGCCGCCGTGGCGCTGGTGCCCGCCCGGGTCGTCACCGTCCACCAGGAGCACCGGCCCACCCAGCGGCGCGGCCCGTCCGGCGAGCCGCTGCTGCTGCACGCGCCGCGTCTGGACGCCCTCGTCGCGCTCACCGGCCGCACCCGTGACTGGCTCGCGGAGTCCCTCGGCGCCACCGCCCCCGAGCTCGCCGTCATCCCGAACGCCGTGCCCGACGGCTTCAGGCCGCGCGCGGACGGCGAGAGCAAGGTCATCGTCATGGCGGCGCGCCTGACCGGCGAGAAGCGCGTGGACCACGCCATCAGGGCGTTCGCGCAGGTCGCGGAGGCGCACCCGGAGTGGACGCTGCGGATCTTCGGCAGCGGCCACCGCGAACGCCACCTGCGCAGGCTCGTCGACGGGTTCGGCCTGCACGACCGCGTGGAACTCCTCGGCCCCTGCCAGGACATGGCGGCCGAGTGGGCCAAGGCGGGCCTGAGCCTGATGACGGCCGGGCACAACGAGGCGTTCCCGCTGGTCCTCCTCGAAGCGCTCGCCGCCGGGGTGCCGGTCGTCGCGTACGACGTGCTGACGGGGCCCGCCGAGATCGTCAGGCACCGCGTCGACGGTCTGCTCGTCCCGCCGGGCGCGGTCGACGAACTCGCCCGCGCGATGGGTGAGTTGATGGGCGACGACGAGATGCGGCGCGGCTGTGCGGAGGCTGCGCGCGACGGCGTGTACGCGCGGTTCTCCTCGGCCGGCGTCACCGCGCGCTGGGAGGAGCTGTACACGCGGCTCGTCGCGGGCCGTGACCGTCCCGGGCGGCTGCGCGGACGCGCGGACCGGGTGGCGCTCGGTGTCGCGTCCGGCGGCAGCGGCTTCCGGCCCACGGCGCCGCACACCTTCGACGCGGCGGCCGCCGCCGACGAGCACGCCCGCGAGGACGAGATCCTCGCGGCGGACGGGACGGGCCGCGTCATCCGCTCGGTGGGCCGCCTCGCCGAGCGGCGCGACGACGTCCTCGCCCCGCGGATGGCCGAGTGGAACCTGCGGCTCGTCGCGGACGCCCTGGAGTCGCAGGACGTCCCCTACGTCGTGGTGCGCACCCCGGGCGAGACCGCCCACACGCTGGCCGTCGCCGACGACGACCGGCCCCGCGCGCTGAAGGCCCTGGCGGGGGCGCTGCGCGGGCAGCCGGTCTACGCCGAGCTGGTCAACCCGCGGGACGCGGCGCCCGGCACGGTCCTCGCCGAACGTCTCGACGCCATCGGTGATCTCGCGGGCCTGAAGGTCTTCAAGCCGGTCACCACGACCACGCTGTCGCTGCGGCACGGCACGGGTCTCGCCTGCACGGTGGGGTTCTGGCCGCGGACGCCCGAGGGTGTCTTCCGGTCGCCCTTCGGGGCGACGCTCGCGGGCGCCGAGCTGCCCTCGCTGACCGCCACGGCGACGCTGGACGTGGCGGGGCGCGCGTACCCGACGCTGGACGTGTTCACCGAACTCCTCATCAAGGACGTCGACTTCCCCATCGACGCCGTCTACACCTGGGTCGACGACTCCGACCCCGAGTGGCGTGCCCGGCGCGAGGAGACGCTCGGCGGGGGCGACACGTCGGCCGACGGCGGGGCGGTCCGGTTCCGCAACCGGGACGAGCTGCGGTTCAGCCTGCGGTCGATCGCGATGTACGCGCCGTGGATCCGGCACGTGTACCTGGTCACGGCGGGCCAGACCCCGCCCTGGCTCGACGCCGACCACCCGGGCCTGACCGTCGTCGACCACCGCGACCTGTTCGCCGATCCCGAGGAGTGCCTGCCGACCTTCAACTCGCACGCCATCGAGTCACAGCTGCACCGCGTCGACGGCCTGTCGGAGCACTTCCTCTACTTCAACGACGACATGTTCCTCGGCCGCCCCACCACCCCGGACACGTTCTTCCTCAGCAACGGCCTGGCCCGCTTCTTCTGGTCGTCGGCGTCCGTGCCCGCGCTGCCGGTCGCACCGGACGACGAGGGCTACCTGGCGGCGGCGAAGAACAACCGCGAGCTGCTGCGCGCCGCGTTCGGCAGGACGACGACGCACTCCTTCTTCCACGTGCCGTACGCGTTGCGCCGCAGCATCCTCCAGGAGATCGCCGAGCGCTTCCCCGAGCAGACGGCCGCCACGGCCCGCAGCCGTGTCCGCTCCCGCGGCGACCTCGCGCTGGTCTCCTCGCTGCACCAGCACTACGCGTACCTGACCGGGCGTGCGGTGCCCGCCGGCATCTCGTACGACTTCGTGGACATCGGGGACCGTGCCGACCACGCGCGGCTCGGGCGGCTCCTGCAGAACCGCGACCGGACCGCGTTCTGCATCGGGGAGTCCCCCGACGGCGGGGTGGCGGACGAGGAGATGGCGCTCGCCATCCGCTCGTTCCTGACGGCGTACTTCCCGGTGCGCTCCCCCTACGAGGTGCGGGACGGCTCCTGAGCGCCGGACAGGAACAGCCGCCGGACCACGCGTTCGGCGGCGCGTCCGTCGTCGTAGGGGCAGAAGCGCCGCCGGAACGCCGTCCGCAACGCCGCCGCCTCCGGGGTGTCCCAGCCGCCGTCCGTGAAGAGCGCGGCGAGCTCGTCCTCGGTGGTGGCCACGGCGCCGGGGGTCTCGCCGGGGCGCCCGGAGAGCAGGTCGAAGTAGGTGCCGCGGGCGAGGCGGTAGGCCTGCCAGTCGGGGGCGTACGTCACGATCGGGCGGTCGAGGCAGGCGTAGTCGAACATCAGTGACGAGTAGTCGGTGACGAGGGCGTCGGCGGCCAGGCAGAGCTCCTCCACGCGCGCGTGCCCGGTGACGTCGACGAGCCGCGGGTGGGACTCAAGGCCCGCGTCGCCGCCGTAGAAGTAGTGGGCGCGTACGAGCACGACGTACTCCGGGCCGAGCGCGTCGGCGAAGCGGCGCAGGTCCAGGCGGGGCAGGAAGCCCTTCTGGTAGTCACGGTGGGTGGGCGCGTACAGCAGCACGGTCCGCCCGTCGTCCACCCCGAGCTGCGCCCGCACGCGCGCCACCTCGTCCTCGCCCGCGGTGAAGTACACGTCGTTGCGGGGGTAGCCGGCCTCCAGGGCCTGGTAGGCCACGGAGGGGTAGACGCGCTCCCAGATCTCGGTGGAGTGCGGGTTGGAGGAGAGGCTGAAGTCCCACTGGTCGGTGTGGTCGAGGACCTTCTGGAAGCTGATGCCGTGCGTGCCCGCCGGATAGCGGCGCTGGTCCAGGCCCATCGTCTTGAGGGGGGTGCCGTGGTGGGTCTGGAGGTAGACCTGGCCGGGGCGCTTGGTGAAGCCGCCGGGGAAGCTGGAGTTGTTGACGAGGTACGTGGCCGTGGCCATCGCCTGCCAGTAGCGGCGTGAGCCCTCGATGACGTACTCGACGCCGGGCGGCACCCGGTGCTTGTTGCGGCTGGAGACGACCCACACGCCCCGGACGTGCGGGGCGAGTTCGCGGGCCTTGGCGTGGATGGCGGCCGGGTTGCAGGAGACGCCGCGGTTCCAGTAGGCGCCGTAGACCGCGAGGTGCGGGTCCAGGGGGCGGCGCAGGTCGGCGCGGTAGGCGGCGCGCATGGCGCGGGCCCGCAGCTTCTTCTTCTGCCGCTTCAGCTGCCGGGTGAGGCGCAGCCGCCGCGTCTCGGCCTTGCGGAGGCCTTCGTAGGCGGCGAACGAGGCGGTGGCGAGGGCCTTGCCTTCGGGGGTGCGGGGTGCGGTGCCGCCCGGTGCGTACCGCTGGTGGAGCCGCGCGGCCTCGCGGAAGAAGTCGCGCCGGTCGCTCTCCTTGATCCGCCCGGGGTCGTCGAGGACGGCGAGCAGGTGGGCGGCGGCGTGCGGCAGGAGCCGGGCGCGGTCCTCGGGTCCGGCGGCGGCGAGCAGCTGCTCGTACCGTCCGATCAGCGCGAAGTGGGCCCGGCCCGGGGTCTTGGAGAAGCTGCCCGCGCGCCGCTCGCGCCAGCGCACGCAGGGCCGTTCCACGACGGCGGTGCGCTCGCCCGCGCGGAGGGTCGCGGTGCGGACGGGCACCACGTCCTCGTACGCGCCCGTGGAGAAGGCGAGTTGCCGCTCCTGCCAGAAGCCGTGGCGGAAGACGCGGTTCCAGGCGGCGGGGGTGGCGGCGAGGGGGTCGCCGGTGAGGTCGTCGCCGCCGGGGCGGACGTGCTCCCACCAGTCGACGCGGTCGTGGGCGCAGAGGACGAGGTCCGGGTCGCCGGCCGCCGTGAGCGCCGCGTCGACGGCCTCCAGGGCGCCGGGCAGGAGCAGGTCGTCGCCGTCGAGGAAGAGGAGGTGGCCGCCGGTGGCGCGGTCTGCTCCGATGTTGCGGGCGGGGCCCGTGCCCGCCTGTGCGGGGAGGCGGACGAGTTGCACGCGCGGATCGCGCTCCGCATACTCCCCGGCGATCGCGGCGCAGGCGTCGGGTGACGCGTCGTCGACGACGATCAGTTCGAGGTCGGCGAAGGACTGGGTGAGCACGGAGTCCAGGCATGCGCGCAGGTAGCCCTGGACGCGGTGGACGGGGACGACTACCGAGAAGCGCGTCATGGACACCGACCGTAGCCAGCCGGACACCGCCTGTCGAAGACCGAACGTCACTCGTTGGGGTGGACGAGGGCGAAGACATTGACGCCGGGGAGCCGAGAACGGGCAAAGGGGATGAATATGCCTATATATGCCCTGTCCCCATGAAAGGCCGGTTCGCGTGCAGCCCCGTCTCAGCGTCGTCGTACCCATCTACAACGTCGAGGAGTTTCTGGAGGAGTGCCTGGAGTCGATCGCCGGGCAGACCATGGACGGCCCCGGCGGGCACGGCGGGCCCGAGGCGCGCGGCGGCCTGGAGTGCATCCTCGTCGACGACGGCTCGACGGACGGCAGCCCGCGCATCGCCCGCGAGTACGCCGCCAAGGACCCCCGCTTCGTCTACGTCCGCCAGCGCAACGCCGGACTGAGCGCCGCCCGCAACACCGGTGTGCGCAAGGCGTCCCCCACCGCCGAGTTCCTGACCTTCGTCGACAGCGACGACGTCGTGCCGCACGACGCGTACGGACGGATGATCGCCAGCCTGGACGCCACCGGCTCCGACTTCGCGACCGGCAACGTGTGGCGGCTCAACGAACGCGGCCGCTCGCAAGCCTGGCAGTACAAGTGGCTAACCGAGCCGCGCACCCGCACCCACATCGGGCGCGACCTGGACCTGCTCTCGGACCGCGTCGCCTGGAACAAGGTGTTCCGCCGCGCGTTCTGGGACCGGCACCGCTTCACCTTCCCCGAGGGCAAGCTCTACGAGGACACCCCCGTGATGATCCCGGCGCACTTCCTCGCCGGATCCGTGGACGTGCTCAGCGACCACGTCTACTACTGGCGGGTCCGCGAGGGCTCGATCACCCGGCGCCGCACCGACGTCAAGGGCGTGCGCGACCGGATCGCGGCCTGCGCCCACGTCAGCGGGTTCCTCGCCCGGCACGCGCCGGAGATGAAGAAGACGTACGACGCGTCCTGCCTGCGCGACGACTTCGTGTACTTCCTCGAAGGGCTGCCGATGGGCGGCCCCGAGTACCGCACGGCGTTCCTCACCGACACCGCCGCGTTCCTGCGCCGCGCCGACCCGGCCGTCCTCGCCGAGCTCCCCGTCGACCTGCGCGTCAAATGGCAGCTCGTCCGCGAGGCACGCACCGCGGAACTCATCGAACTCCTCGCCTTCGAGAGGGCCAACGGCACCGCCTTCCACGTACGCGGGAAGGTGCGCCGCCGCGCCGCCTACCCCGGGGTGGGCGCCCTGCCCGAGAAGGTCGCACGCATCGGACGCGGCGAACTGCCCACCGTGGCGCGGATGACCGAGGCGCGGTGGGACGCCGGCGGAAAGCTGCGGATCACCGGATACGCGTACGTGCGCAACATGGAGGCGACCCGGCCCGGGCACTCCGTGAAGGCCGGACTCCTCAAGGCGGCGCACAGCAAGGGGAGGTTCCGCCGCGTCCCGACGCGGACGATCGCCGCGCCGCAGGCCACCGAGAAGTCCCGGCAGCGCCTGCACTGCTACGACCTGTCCGGCTTCGAGATGACGGTCGACCCCGAGCAGCTGCGGACCGGCGGCCGCTGGCAGCCCGGCAACTGGCTGTTCGGCCTGGTCGTCGCGGGCCACGGCACGGTGCGCAGAACCGCGCTGCGGGCCGCGGAGGGCGCGTCGGCGCAGTCCGTGGTGCGCGAGCTCGACGACGGGCTGCGGCTCGTCCTCGGGTTCAGCAAGGGCCGCCTCGTGCTGCGGATCCAGGAGTACGCGGCGCGCGTGGACGCCCACCGGCTCGACGGGGACGACGTGGTGCTGTCCGGCACCCTGCCGGGGCGCGCACGGCCCACCGCCCTGCGCCTCACCCACGCCGCCACGAGGACGGACTTCGACTACCCCGTCCGGCACACCGGCGACCGCTTCGAGGTCCGCGTCCGGCTCGCCGACCTGGAGGACGTGGCGCCCACCCCGCACCTCGCGCCCAAGGAGGTCGAGCCGCCGCACGGCGACCGCTGGCAGGCCAACCTCGTCCTGCCCGACGGCACGCTGAAGTCCCTGGCCGCCACGCTCGACCTGCCCCCGGGGCGGTACGCATCGCGCGCGGGCCGCGAACTCTGCGCCACCGCCAACGACCAGGGGCGCCTGGTCGTCGAGCTGACCCGACAGCCCGTCGCGGACCGCGTCACGTGGGGCGCGGACGGCACGCTCACCGTGGAGGGCCCAGTGACCGCGGCCAGCTGGCACGAGCCCGAGCTGGTACTGCGGCACAGCGGCCGCGACGAGGAACTGACCGTACCGACGGAGCTGGACGGCGACCGGTTCCGGGCGGTGGTCGCGCCGGGGGGAGGGGTGCTGCGGGAGGGGCGGTGGTACGCGTTCCTGAGGGACGCGGCGGGCGGGCGGGGCTCTGACGGAGGGGACGGGTCCGCTCGGGCCGAGGACGGCGTTCCCGTGCGGCTGCTCGCCTCCGCCTCCACCACGCTGCCCCTGCACCACACCGTCCAGGGGCGGGAGTTCACCGCCGACCGGCGGTTCGGCGACCGGCTGTTCGTCGAGGCCGGGTCCGTGCTTTCGCGGTCCGAGCGCGGCGCGTACCGGCGGCACAGACTCCGCACCGTCCACTACCCCAGCCGCCGCCAACTCCCCCTGCTCGACACCGTCCTGTACTTCGACGGGGACTCACCGCGCGCCGTCCACGAGGAGCTGGTGCGGCGCGGCGCCGGCGTCGAGCACCTGTGGGTCACGCACGACCAGCAGACCCACGTCCCGCCCGGCACGAAGGGCGTCGAGGAGCACAGCGCCGACTGGTACGACGCGCTGGCCCGCTGCCGCCGCATCGTCACGGCGGGCCACCTCCCCGACTTCTTCGAGCGCCGCGAGGGCCAGACCGTCGTACAGACCTGGAACGGCGCCCCGCTCAAGCGCATCGGCACCGACCTGACCGACACCCTCTACGCCGACCACGGCCACCTCGACGCGTTGCCGAAGCTGTCCCGCCAGTGGGACGTCCTCGTCTCGCCGAATCGCTTCTCCACCCCCCACCTGGGCCGCGCCCTCGCCTACGAGGGCGAGGTCATGGAGGCGGGATCGCCCCGCAACGACGTGCTGTTCACCGAGGACCGCGACAGGGTCGCCGAGCGGGTCCGCGACGAGCTCGGCATCGCGCCGGACAAGCGGATCGTGCTGTACGCGCCGACGTACCGGGACCATCTCGCCTACTCCCCCGGCCGGTTCCGCTACGAGCCCGCGCTCGACTTCCGCGCCGCCGAGTCCGTACTCGGCGACGACCACGTGCTGCTCGTGCGCAAGCATCCGCTGACGTCGGGGCGGCTGCCGGGCGCCCGCGCCCCGTTCGTGCGCGACGTGTCGGCGCACCCGCGGGCCGCCGAACTCCTGCTGCTCGCCGACGTCCTGGTGACGGACTACTCCTCGCTGATGTTCGACTTCGCGCACACCGGACGGCCGATGCTGTTCCACGCCTACGACCTGGAGCACTACCGCGACACCGTCCGCGGCTTCTACCTCGACTTCGAGACGCGCGCCCCCGGCCCGCTGCTCGCCTCCACCCACGAGCTCGTCGAGGCGCTGCGCGACCTGGACGCGATCACGTCCCGGCACGCGGAGGCCTACGCGGCGTTCCGTGAGGCCTACTGCGACCTGGACGACGGGCGGGCCGCGGCCCGCGTGGCCGAGAGGCTCATGCGGTGAGCGGGGCGCTGCTCACGCGCCGGGCCTTCCACGGCGCGACGGCGCTCGGCGGCGGCGGACGCCGTCGCCCCACCCCGTACCTGGTCTTCGGCGGGCTGTTCTGGCTGGTGATGTCGCTGGCGTTCTGGCGGATCCCGATGTGCTGCGACTTCGGCCAGCACGCGGCGGTCGTCGAGCGCCTGAAGGAGAACCTCCTCCACCCCGCGCACCCGATGGCGGACCTGCCGGGCGAGGGCAGCGCGTACTACTCACCGTACGCCGTCGCGCAGGGCCTGTTCGCGAAGGTCACCGGCCTCGCCGGCCGGCAGGTCGTGAAGCTCGCGGGGCCGCTGAACCTCCTCGTCCTGCTGACCGGCATCGGCCGCTTCGTCCGCGTCCTGACGCCCCGCCCGTGGGCGCCGGTCCTCGCGTTGTTCGCGATGGTGCTGCTCTGGGGCACCCGGATGGCGTGGTGGAGCGGCTACCTGGGGCTGATGTCGATGACGGGGAACCTCGGGTACCCGTCGACGTTCGCGATCGGCCTGACGTTCTGGGCGTGGGCGTGGGCGGGCACGCTGACCCGCGAGGTGCGGAGCGGCCGGTGGCCGTACGTGGGGCTCGGCGCGCTGTGCGGCCTGATCCTGCTCGTCCACCCCATCTCGTCGGTGGGCGCGGTGATCGGGGTCGTCGCGTTCGCGGCTTCGGGGCGTGCGGTGGGACGCCGGGCGTGGTGCTGGGCGGCAACCGCCGTGACGGCCGCGGTGATCGGCGCGGTCTGGCCGTACTACAGCGTCTTCTCCCTCGTCGGTGACGCGTCCGTCGACTGGATCCACCGCCAGCTGTACACCGAGATGCCCCAGCGCTTCTGGCTCGCCCTGCTCGGCCTGCCCGCCCTGTGGCTGCGCTTCCGCAGGGACCGCAGGGACCCCCTGGTCCTGATGTTCGCCCTGGACTGCGCCGTCGTCGCGTACGGCTGGGTCAGCGGCCACTACACGTACGGCCGCATCCTCGGCCTGACCCTGGTCCCCCTGCAGTTCGCGCTGGCCATCGAGCTCGCGGCGCCGCGCGCCTGGGGGTGGCGGCGCGGCGCGCTCGCCGGGGCGGCGGCGCTCGGGGCGTGCGTCGGGTTCTTCCAGATCCAGGCGGGCGCCGTCGTGCCGCGCGCCCTGGACCCCATCGGCTTCGACCAGCCGCCGCGCTGGCCGGGATACGGGTGGGCGGTCGGCCACATGCGCCGGGGCGACGTCGTCCTGACCAACGGCTACTACCCCACCCGCTCCGTGCCCGGCTACGGCGCCAACCTCGTCGCCCCCGCCTGGCCCGACGCCTCGCTCGACGAGGACGTGCGCAATCGGCGCCTGGCCGCCGTGCGCACCTACCTCGACCCCGGGTCGACGATCGCCGAGCGCTCGGCGATCGTCCGCCGCTACGACGTGCGGTGGCTGCTGCTCTCCCGTGACCAGCGGGTTCCGTCCGAGGCCGTGGTCATGGGATGGAGTCCGCGTACGGGCGAGGTGCTCGCGCGGGTGGGCGGTCCGAGAGGTGCGCATCGGGACGGGTCCACGCCCACGAATGCCCCTCTAATCGGATAAGTGCCAGCAACCCCTAAAATTTCCCCTGTGGACCGCATCCTGCCTCACCCGAGTGCCCAGAACACCCGTGTCACGAACCCGTCCGGCGCCGACGTCTCCGTCGTCTCGGTCGTCGTGATCGGCTACAACGACGCGGCCCACCTCGCGGACGCCGTGCGCTCCGCGCTCGCCCAGGGCCCCGCCGTCCACGAGGTGATCGCCGTCGACGACTGTTCGACGGACGGCAGCGCGGAGATCCTGGCCGGGCTCGCGGCCGACGACCCGCGCCTGCGTGTGATCCGCAGGGAGACCAACAGCGGCGGCTGCGGCACGCCCCGCAACGACGGGATCGACGCCGCCGCGGCGCCGTACCTGATGTTCCTCGACAGCGACGACGTACTGCCGCCCGGCGCGGTCGACGCGCTGCTCGCCGCCGCGCGCAGGCACGGCGCGGAGGTCGCCTCGGGGCTCTGCGTGCGCCGCGAGCTGCCCTCGGGGCGCGAGGTGCCCTGGCAGCCGGAGATCTACCGCAAGGCGCAGCTCGTCGCACGCCCCGAGCTCCGCCCGCGCCTCGTCCACGACACGCTCTGCGTCAACAAGCTCTACCGCACGGCCTTCCTGCGCGAGCACGGCATCCGCTTCCCCGAAGGCCGCTTCGTCTACGAGGACTTCGTCTTCACCGCGCGCGTGCTGGCCGCCGCACCGCGCATCACCCTCGTGCCCGACACGGTCTACGTCTGGCACGTGCGCCGCGCCGCCGCCAAGCTGTCGATCTCCCTGGACCGCTCCGACATCGCCAACTGGGAAGCCCGCATAGAGGCACACCGCCAGTCCGTCGAGATCCTGCGGGACGCGCACGGCACCGGCGGCAAGCGGCTCGCGCGGGCGGCCCGCGCCAAGTTCGTCGACCACAGCCTGCGCATGTACACACGGGAACTCACCGCGCGCGGCAAGGAGTACCGGCGCGAGTGGTGGGGCCTCACGCGCGCGTACCTGGCGACGTTCGACGCCGCCGACCTCGACGCGGCGCCCGCGCCGGGACGGGTCATCGCCCGCGTGGTCCTCGCCTCCGAGGAGCCCCGGGACCTGCCCCGCCTCAACCAGGTCGCGGCCCGCCCGGCCCGCCTCGCGCCGCCGTACCCGAGGGCGGCCGCGGGCACGCCCGTCTGGGCCACGGACCTCCCCCAGGTCACCCTGGAGCACCTGCTCGTGCGGCCGGTGCGGCTGCTGCCCCTCGCGGTCGACGGCGAGCTGCGCCCGTCCGCCGGCGGGTCACGGCTGACGCTGCGGCTGCACGAGCTGTACGGGCGGGTGGCGGACGCGGGACCCGCCACGGTCGACGTCGAGCTGGTGCACCGGCAGACGGGGGTGCCCGGGATGCGCAGGACGGCGGCGTTCGCCTCCGAGCGGCCCGGCGAGACGTGGACCGCGACGCTCCTCCTGGACCTCGCCTCACTGGACACCGCCGTGTGGGACCTCCGGCTCCGGCTCCTCTTCGAGGACGGCACGGCGCGCGACTCGACCGCGCACGCCGTCGCCGGGCCCGGGCTGCTGCGCAGGACGGTGGTGCCGAGCAGGCGGCGCGGGGTCCTGCTCGTCCAGCCGTACGCCACGCAGGCGGGGAACCTGTCGGTGCGGCTCGCCCCCGGCGTGCGGGGCGTCGCGGGGGTCGCGAAACGCCGCCTGACCAGGGTCGTGCGCTCCGTGCGGGGCGCCGCGGGCCGCTGACACGCGCCGAACGGGGCCTCTGCGACACTGCACTCCACGCACACGCACACACGCACACACTCGCGACAAGACGGGACAAGACGACCATGACCTGGCTGATCACCGGCGGCGCCGGATACATCGGGGCGCACGTCGTCCGCGCCATGACGGAGGCGGGCGAGCGGGCCGTGGTCTACGACGACCTGTCCACCGGTATCGCCGAGCGCGTCCCCGCCGGGGTGCCGCTGGTGACCGGCTCGGTCCTCGACGGCGACCGGCTGATCCGCACGTTCGCGGAGCACGGGGTCACCGGCATCGTGCACTTGGCGGGCAAGAAGCAGGTCGGCGAATCGGTGGAACGCCCGCTGCACTACTACCACGAGAACGTGGAGGGCCTGCGGGTCCTCCTGGAGGCCGTGACCGCGTCGGACGACGTGGCCCACTTCGTCTTCTCGTCCTCCGCCTCCGTCTACGGCATGCCCGACGTCGACCTCGTCACCGAGGACACGCCGTGCCTGCCGATGAGCCCGTACGGCGAGACGAAGCTGGCGGGCGAGTGGCTGGTCCGCGCGGTGGGCCGCGCGCACGGCTTGACGACGGCGTCCCTGCGCTACTTCAACGTGGCGGGCGCGGCCTCGGCGGACCTCGCCGACACGGGCGTCTTCAACCTGGTCCCGATGGTCTTCGAGAAGCTCACCGCCGGTGAGGCCCCGCGCATCTTCGGCGCGGACTACGCGACGCCGGACGGCACGTGCGTACGGGACTACATCCACGTCGTCGACATCGCCGAGGCCCACGTGGCCACGGCCCGCGCACTCACCTCCGCCGCACCCGGCACGGATCTCACCCTCAACATCGGCCGCGGCGAGGGCGTGTCGGTCCGCGAGATGACGACCCTCATCAACGAGGTCACCGGCCACACCACCCCCGCCGAGGTCACCCCCCGCCGCCCCGGCGACCCGGCCCGCGTGGTCGCCTCCGCGGACCGCATCGCCACCGAACTCGGCTGGTCCGCGAAGCGCGACGTACGCGACATGATCGCGTCGGCGTGGGCGGGCTGGGTCCGCAGGCACCCGGAAGCCGGGACGGGAGCCACCGGGCAGACTGGTCCGTAGATCAACTTCTATGACCGGCAAAGGAAGACCTTCCCGCATGAAGACCACCCTCTGGCTCGTCCTGCTCCTCGCGCTCGCCGCGAACATCGCCGGCCTCTTCGTCGCCGACGGCCTCCGGCAAGCCCTCATCAGCGTGCCCACCGGACTGATCGCCCTGGCGGCCGGCATCGCGCTGGCCCTCACGTCCCGCAGGCGTCGCGCCGTTTAGAGCCTGCCCTCTGAAGCGGTGCGGGCGGCAGCGTCCGCGGCGGGTGTGATCCGACGCCCCCTCACAAGGCCCGCAGCCCCGCCGCCGTAGCCGCCGCGAGCCTCCCCAGGTAGCCCTTGGGGAGATCGGCCCGCACGACCACGGAACGCCAGTAGAGCGGCCCCGACACCAGGTCGAGGGCCAGCTCCTCGTCGACCCCGTCCCGCAGCTCGCCCCGCTCGACCGCCGCCCGCACAATGCCGCTGGCCACGCCGTACTGGCCTTCGCGCAGCGCCTTCTGGAGCGCCTCCGCGATCTCGGGGTTGCGGGCCGCCTCCGCCTGGAGGTCGGGGATGATCTGCGAGGCGACGGGGTGGCGCAGGGCGCGCGAGGTGACCTCGTACAGCAGGCGCAGGTCCCCCTCCAGCGACCCGGTGTCCGGTGCCGGGAGCCCCTGGACCGCTATCGCCGACACCAGGTCGAGCACCAGGTGCAGCTTCGAGCGCCACCGGCGGTAGACCGCCGTCTTGCCGACGCCCGCACGGCGCGCGATGCCCTCGATCGACATGCGCGCGTAGCCGACGGAGGCCAGTTCCCCGAAGACCGCGTCGCGGATCGCCTCGGTCACGTCCTCGCGCAGCACGGCGGCCCCGGCGGGGGCGCGGCGGCGCGGTTGTTCACCCTGTGGCCTGCTCGTCGTCATACGGACAGCATAAAGCGTGACGACGATACGGTTGCGTTCCGACGTGCCGACGTCCTACTCTCGGCGTTGCGACGATACGGGCCCGTCCCGACGTACGCCTCCAGCCTCCCCGAGCGAAAGCAACGGACGTGAGCCAGGCCCTCGACACACCGTCCCGCGCGGCGCACCCTGCCGACCCGACACCCTCCCCCACCGACCCCGCCGACCTCGCCGCCCTCCACGGCCTGACCGTCAGCGGCGCCCGCCCCTCCCTGCCCGCCTACGTGCGCCAGCTGTGGCAGCGCCGTCACTTCATCACCGCCTTCGCGACGGCCAAGCTGACGGCCCAGTACAGCCAGGCCAAGCTCGGCCAGGTCTGGCAGGTGATGACCCCGCTCCTGAACGCGGCGGTCTACTACTTCATCTTCGGCGTGCTGATGAACACCAAGCGCGACGTGGAGGACTACGTCCCGTTCCTGGTCACCGGGGTCTTCGTCTTCACCTTCACCCAGCAGTCCGTGATGGCGGGGACCCGCGCGATCTCCGGCAGCCTCGGCCTGGTGCGCGCCCTGCACTTCCCGCGCGCCTCACTGCCGATCTCGTACTGCCTGCAACAGCTCCAGCAGCTGCTGTTCTCCATGTGCGCGCTCTTCGTGATCCTGCTCTGCTTCGGCGTCCCGCCCACCCCCTCCTGGCTCCTGGTGGTCCCGGTCCTCGCGCTGCAGTTCACGTTCAACACCGGCCTCGCGCTCGTCATGGCGCGACTCGGCAGCAGGACGCCGGACATCGCGCAGCTGATGCCGTTCGTGCTGCGGACCTGGATGTACGTGTCCGGGGTGATGTGGAGCATCGACGCTGTCCTCAAGGACCAGCGTCTGCCGCACGCCATGCAGGTCCTCCTGGAATCCAACCCGGCGGCCGTGTACATCGACCTCATGAGGTTCGCGCTGATCGACAGCTTCCAGCGCGACCAGCTCCCGCACCACGTGTGGGCCTGGGCCCTGGGCTGGGCCCTGCTCGCCGGCGTCGGCGGGTTCATCTACTTCTGGAAGGCAGAGGAGACGTACGGCCGTGGCTGACACCTCCCCGGAGCTGGACCGAGCTCCCACCGTCATCGTCGACGCCGTCGACATCGTCTACCGCGTGCACGGCACCGGCGCGGGCCGCGGCACCGCCACCGCCGCACTCAACCGGATCATCGGCGGCCGCAAGAAGACCGAGGCACGGGCCGGCGTACGCAAGGTGCACGCCGTGAAGAAGGTGTCGTTCACCGCGTACAAGGGCGAGGCCATCGGCCTGATCGGCACGAATGGTTCCGGGAAGTCGACGCTGCTCAAGGCCGTCGCGGGGCTCCTGCCCGTCGAGCACGGCCGTATCTTCACCCACGGCCAGCCGTCCCTCCTGGGCGTGAACGCGGCGATGATGAACGACCTGACGGGCGAGCGCAACGTACGCCTCGGCGGGCTCGCGATGGGCATGAGCCGCGAGCAGGTCCGGGAGCGCTACGACGACATCGTCGAGTTCTCCGGCATCAACGAGAAGGGCGACTTCATCACGCTCCCGATGCGCACGTACTCCTCCGGCATGGCCGCCCGCCTGCGGTTCTCCATCGCGGCCGCCAAGGACCACGACGTCCTGCTCATCGACGAGGCGCTCGCCACCGGCGACCGCTCCTTCCAGAAGCGCTCGGAGTCCCGCATCCGCGAGCTGCGCAAGCGCGCGGGCACGGTCTTCCTGGTCAGCCACAACAACAAGTCGATCCGTGACACCTGCGACCGCGTGCTGTGGCTGGAGCGCGGTGAGCTGCGCATGGACGGGCCGACGGCGGAGGTCCTGAAGGAGTACGAGAGCTTCACGGGCGGCGGCAAGGGCTGACCGGGAGAGGTACCCGGCCGAGCCGCACAGGACTATCCCTTTTGTCGCATCAATACGCAGATCCTTACACTATGGGAGCGTTTAGCAACAGAAGGAGTACGCGTGCAGCCACGGCTGAGTGTTGTCGTCCCCGTCTACAACGTCGAGCTCTACCTCGACGAGTGCCTGGAGTCCCTGGCCGCCCAGACGTTCCAGGACTTCGAAGTGATCATGGTCGACGACGGGTCGACGGACGGCAGCGCCGCCATCGCCGAGGCCTTCGCGGCGGCGGATCCGCGGTTCCGCCTGATATCCCAGGAGAACAAGGGCCTGGGGGCGGCGCGCAACACGGGCGTACGGGAGATGTCCCCCGACAGCGAGTACCTCGCGTTCGTGGACAGCGACGACACGCTGCCCGCCACGGCGTACGCGCTGCTGATCGAGACGCTCGACGAGACGGGCTCGGACTTCGCGGCGGGCAACGTGACCCGGTTCCGCTCCGCGGGCCACGTCCAGTCGCCCGTCCACCGCGTGCCCTTCGCCGCGACCCGGCTCCGCACCCACGTGTCGAAGTTCCGGCCGCTGCTCACCGACCGCACCGCGTGGAACAAGGTCTACCGCCGCACCTTCTGGGAACGGCACTCGTTCGCGTACCCGGAAGCCATGCTCTACGAGGACGCGCCCGTCAGCGTCCCCGCGCACTACCTCGCCGAGTCCGTGGACGTCCTGAGCGAGCCGATCTACAACTGGCGCGAGCGTGAGATCGGCGAACGGTCCATCACGCAGAACCGCACCAACCCGCAGGGCCTGGTCGACCGCGTGAAGTCGATCCGCATGGTCCGCGAGTTCATGCTCGCCCGCGTCGGCGACGACCCGATGTACGCCGAGCACCTGAAGGTGTACGACAACAACGCGCTCGCCGAGGAGATCCCCCTCTTCTGGAAGGTGCTCCCCGGCTCGGACGCCGCCTACCAGGAAGCGTTCCTGGAGCACGTGGGCCGCCTGGTCCGCGAGATCGGGCAGGACGCGGTGCGCGCGCTGCACGTGCCGCACAAGCTGAAGCTGTACCTGACCGTGCACCGGCGCATGGACGAGCTGATCGCCCTGCTGGAGTTCGAGAAGGAGCACCCCGGCTCGATCCCCGTCTCCGGCACGCTGCACCCCAAGGCCGACTATCCCTTCCTCGACCCGGCCGCCCCCGTCCCGGACGCCGTCCTCCGCCTCGACCAGGAGCTGCGCCTGCGCAGCCGCCTCGACGAGGCCGCCTGGCACGACGGCAAGCTGTGGCTGTCCGGCTGGGCGTTCGCGCGCCAGCTCGGCGCCGAGTCGCGGAGCAAGGCGCTGAAGTCGCTCATCCTGAAGGAGAAGGGCAGCCGCCGCACGGTCCTGGTGCCCGCGCGCAGCCACCTCGACCCGGAGGCGACGGTGGCCTCCGGAGCCGAGTTCCGGCACGCCGACTGGGCGGGCTTCGGCGCGCTGGTGAACCCGTCGCGGCTGCGGCACCGCGGCACGTGGGTGGACGGCGTCTGGTACGTGCGGGTCGCCGTGGCCGGCACGGGGTCGACGCCGCGGCGCGGTCCGCTGTACGGGGCCGGCACGGGGTCCGGGCAGACGCCGCCCGCGCACTGGGTGACCGAGGACGTGCGGGTGGCCCCGCAGATCCAGGACGGTGAGCTGGCGATCCGCGTGGAGACGGCGCACGCGCGCGCCCTGGAGGTCCGCGCGGAGGGCCCCCACCTCGTCGTCCGCGGCATCCTGCGCACGGCCCCCGAGGGCACGGCCTGCCTGCGCCTGCGCATGCGCGAGTCCGGCACGATCCTGACGGCCCCCCTGGACCTCGGCGCCCCGCGCGAGGGCCGCGTCCCCTTCACGGCCCACCTCGACACGGCGGCCCTGACGGACGTCCGCGTCAACCACGAACGCCTCCGCCCCACCCAGGCGGAACGCTCGATAGCCCGCTGGGACATGTCGGTGGAGATCACCCCGACGACCGCAAACGACCAGGCCGCAGCCGCTTCCGCTGTGGGCAGGCGTGCCGCAGGGCGGCACGGGTGGGCACAGCCCACGGTGCAGGGTGACGCGACCGAGGCTCCGGTCAAGACGACCCGTCTCGCCCTCATCCTGGACGACAGGGAAGGCTTCTCGGGCGCCCAGTTCGCGCAGGCGGACACCGCCCGTACCGTCTACGCCCGCCGCAGCCCCGGCGGTTACCTCCAGCTCTGCGACCAGCCCGTCCAGCCCCTGGTCGACCACGTCTCCGTCCACCCGGACGGAAGCGTCGAGCTCACCGGCAGCTACCCCGCGCGGGGTGAGCACGCCCTGGAGCTCGTGCTCCGCCAGACCTGGTCGGGCCACGAGTACACGTTCCCGGCGAAGGCGGAGGACGGCCGGTTCGAGGCGCGCTTCGTACCCGCCCCCACCCACCGCCACGCAGGAGAGACCCCGCTCCGAGCGGGATTCTGGTGGCCCTCGGTCCAGAAGCCGGACGGCTCCCGCACCGCCGTCCAGCTCGCCCCGCCCGTCCACGGCGACCTCCCCCTGGAGGTGAAGGCGCACGGCAAGCGCGTCGAGCTGCAGGCCCGCCAGTACGACCAGCTCGCCCTGATGGCCCACTCCGAACTGCGCCCCGAGGAACGCAGCCGCCACCGCCAGACGCGCCTGCGCACGGAGGCCTACCCGGCCGCCCGCCACGAGCCGCTGCGCGAGGCCGTCCTGTACGACGTCTTCGGCGGCCGCATGTACGGCGACTCGCCGCGCGCCATCCACGAGGAGATGGTCCGCCGCGCCCTGCCCGTCGACCACCTGTGGGTCGTCAAGGACGGCCAGTGCGACGTCCCGCCCACCGCGAAGGCCGTCCGCGTGCACAGCCCCGAGTACTACGAGGCGATGGCCCGTTCCCGCTACATCGTCGGCAACACGCACTTCCCCCGCTGGCTGGAGCGGCGCGAGGGCCAGCAGATCGTCCAGACCTGGCACGGCACCCCGCTGAAGCGCATCGGGTTCGACTTCGACAACGACCACTTCGCGAGCACCCAGTACCTCCAGGACCTGGACCGCGAGCGCCACCAGTGGACGATGCTGCTCTCCCCGAACAAGTTCAGCACCCCGATCATGCGCAGCGCGTTCCGGTTCGGCGGCGACGTGGGCGGTGAGCTCCTGGAGGCCGGCTACCCCCGCAACGACGTGCTGCTCGCCCCCGACCGGGCCAAGCGCGCCGACAAGGTGCGGCGCGCGCTCGGCCTGCCCGAGGGCAAGAAGGTCGTCCTGTACGCGCCGACGTGGCGCGAGGACAAGCAGCGCCACCGCGGGGGCTTCCTGCTCGACCTGCGCGTCGACCTGGCGAAGGCGCGGGCCGAGCTGGGCGACGACCACGTCCTCCTCGTCCGGCCGCACGCGCACATCGTGGAGCCGGTGCCGGGCGCGGGCGACGGTTTCGTGTGGGACGTCGCGAGTTACCCGGACATCATGGATCTGCTCCTGATCGCCGACGTCCTCGTCACCGACTACTCCTCGGTGATGTTCGACTTCGCGGTGACGGGGCGTCCGATGCTGTTCTTCACGTACGACCTGGAGCATTACCGGGACCGGCTGCGCGGCTTCTACTTCGACTTCGAGAAGCGCGCGCCGGGACCGCTGGTCCCCACCTCCGACGAGCTGATCGCCGCGCTGAAGGACCTCGACGCGACGAGTGCGCCGTACGCCGACGCGTACGACGCGTTCCGCGCCGAGTTCTGCGACCTGGACGACGGCGGGGCCGCGGCCCGCGTCGTCGACCGGATGCTCGCCCACCGGGGGGCGACCACCGCATGAGCACACGGAAGGGGGGCACCGCCGTGCCCGAGCAGGGTGGAGAGACAGGACCGGCGCAGGGTGAGAGCGCAGGACCCGAGCTGAGCGTCGTCGTCCACGGCCGCAACGTCCAGGGTCACCTCGGCGCCTGTCTGGACGCTCTCGCCGCGCAGGCGTCGCCCGGCGTCGAGGTGATCGTCGCCGCGGTCGGCGCCTCCGCGCAGGCCGCCGCCGCGGACCGGCCGGGCGTCACCGTCGTCCCGCTGCCCGAGGACACGGGCGACGGCGATGCCCGCACCGCGGGCGCCGAGCGGGCGGGCGGCCGCTGGCTGCACTTCGTGCACAGCAAGGACAGCGTGCCGACGGGCGCCCCGCGTGCCGTCGCCGACCGCGCCGCGGACCTGCCGGACGGCGTGGACGTCCTGTGCGTCGACCACGTCCGCTCCACCTGGCGGCACCAGGGCATGCCGAGCCCCGACGGCAAGCACCTCGCCAAGCAGGGCCGCCGCGACCTGCCGCTCGCGGACTGCCCGAACCTCCTGAAGGTCACCCCTCTGCTCGGCAACCGCGTGCTGCGCGCCGACTTCTGGCGTGCGCACCGCGCCGAACTGGCGGTGGACGACGAGACGTTCGCCGCGTACGCCGCGCTGCTCCTCGCCGACCGCGTCGCGACGCTCGACCAAGTGGCGCTGAACGTACGGGAGTTGCGTGCCGAGAGCCTTCCGAAGGGAGCGCCCGAGGAACGGTTCGGCGTCATCGGGCGCTACGAGTCACTGCTGGGCCTCGCCGCCGACCGCGGCCTGCCCACCGCGCCGCGCGCCGCGCTCTACGACGTGATGGTCGGCGACTGTCTGCGCGTCGTGGCCCGCGAGCAGCTGCCGGACCCGGTCCGCAGGGAGTTCTTCCACCGCGCGTCGAAGGCCGCCGTCGCCTGGCGCCCCGAGGGGCACCAGCACCCCGGCGGCCTGGAGGGCGTGCGGCGCCGCCTCCTCGAGGAGGACGCGTACACGAAGTACCGCACGTTCCAGACGGCTAACCAACAGCGGCGCAAGCTGCGGTCGGCGGTCGTCTCGCGCAAGCACAAGGTGGGCGTGAAGGTCCGCGACCTGCGCTACCGCAGGGCGCTGGAGCGGCCCGTCGACCCGAACCTCGCCGTGTTCACGGCGTACTGGGACCGCGGTGTGGCCTGCAACCCGGCCGCGGTCGCCGCGAAGCTCGCCGAACTCGCCCCGCGCATCCACGCGGTGTGGGTCGTCTCGGCGGCGAACGTACCGCTGCTGCCGCCCGGCACCGACCACGTCGTGCCCGGCACGCGCCGCTATTGGGAGGTGATGGCGCGCGCCAAGTACCTGGTGAACAACGCCAACTTCCCCAACGCGATCGTGAAGCGCCCGGACGCGGTCCACCTCCAGACGCACCACGGCACGCCCCTGAAGCGCATGGGCCTCGACCAGCTCGACTACCCGGCCGCTGCGAAGGGACTCAACTTCCACGACCTGCTGGCCCGCGTCGACCGCTGGGACTACAGCGTCTCCTCCAATCGCCACTCCACGGAGATGTGGGAGCGCGCCTACCCCTCGCACTACACCTCGCTGGACTACGGCTATCCGCGCAACGACGTGTACTACAGCGCGACCGCCGCCGACATCCGCGCGATCCGCGAGAAGCTGGGCATCGCGCCGGGCAAGCGGGCGATCCTGTACGCGCCCACCCACCGCGACTACGAGGCGGCCTGGACCCCGCGCCTCGACCTCGCGACCCTCGCCGACCGCCTCGGCGAGGACACCGTCCTGCTCGTGCGCGGCCACTACTTCTACGGCGGCGCCGCGTCCCCGCTGGCCGGCCTGCGCAAGAGCGGCCGGGTCATCGACGTGTCGTCGTACGACCCCGTGGAGGAGCTCGCGCTCGCGGCGGACGCGCTGATCACGGACTACTCGTCGATCATGTTCGACTACGCCAACCTCGACCGCCCGATCGTCATCTACGCCGACGACTGGGAGACGTACGCGACGACGCGCGGCGTGTACTTCGACCTGATGGCGGAGGCGCCGGGCAAGGTGGCGCGCACGCAGGAGGAGCTGACGGCGCTGCTCACCTCCGACGCGTGGCGCGACGAGTCGGCCGCGAAGGCGCGGCGCGCGTTCCGGCACCGCTTCTGCGAGTACGACGACGGGCGCGCGGCCGAACGGGTCGTACGCCGTGTCTTCCTCGGCGAGAGCGAGGAGTCCCTGCCGCCCGTCACCCCGGTCGACGAGCGCACCCCGGCACCGACGCCCGAGGAGGCGACGACCCGATGACCCCGATACCCGCGACTCCGGACGTGACGGTCACGACTCCCGACGTCACCGTGACGGTGATCGTCTACAACGACGCGGAACGCCTCCCGCGCGCCGTCGCCTCGCTGCGCCGCCAGACGCACGCGAACATCGAGGTCATCATCAGCGACGACCACTCGACGGACAACACTCCTGAGGTGGCACGGCAGTTGGCAGCGGAGGACGACCGCGTCAGCTACCTCCGCCTGCCCGAGAACAGCGGCGGTTGCAGCGCGCCCCGCAACCGTGCCCTCGAGATCGCGCGCGCCCCGTTCCTGATGTTCCTGGACAGCGACGACGAACTGCCGGAACGGGCGGTGGAGTTGCTTCTCGCCGCCCATCACGAACGGGACGTGGACTTCGTGATGGGGGCGGTGGAGCGGGTACGGGTCGACACGGGCCGCACCTCCACGTGGATGCCGCACCTGGTCGCCGAGCGGCGCACGGTCGAGGGCATCGAGGCGGAACCGGCCCTGTTCTTCGAGCACCTGTCGACGAGCAAGATGTACCGGAAGTCCTTCCTGGACCGGAACGACCTCCGCTTCCCGGAGGGCATCCACTACGAGGACCAGCTGTTCTCGGCGCAGGCGTACTGCCTCGCGAAGGCGTTCACGGTCATCCCCGACCCCGTCTACCGCTGGTACATCGCGCCCTACGAGGCGGCGGAGTCCGCGTCGATCTCGAACCAGCGCCACAAGCTGACGAACGTACGCGACCGCATCCACGTCCAGCGCCTCATAGACGCGTTCCTGGTCTCGAGCGGGCACGAGGCCGTGCGGGAGGCGAAGGACTACAAGTTCCTGAAGCACGACTTCCGGATGTACGCGGGTGACCTGCCCTTCCGGGACGAGGAGTGGCTGACGGGCTTCGCGGAGATCGTGAACCCGTACCTGGCGGAGCTGGCCCCCGGAGCGTACGCACGGCTGCCCCGGGCCGAACGGGTCGTCCTCCGACTCGTACAGGACGGCCGCCTGGCGGAGGCGCAACTGGCGGCGCGAGGTCTGGGCCACGGAGTCGCACCCCGCGAAACGACGATGGACTCCGCGGGCCACGTCTACTGGGGCCCGTACGTCCCCGAGTCCGCGGCCTCCCGCACGGAGCTCGACGTCACGGACCTGGGCCTGGACTCCCGCCCCTTCGCGAGCGCGCAGTTCCGCCACGAGATCACGCGCGTGGAGCGGGGCCCCGCGGCCACGGTCGTCCTGTCGGTCCGCACCTATGACCCGGGCCTGCGCCTCCCCGTGGGCCCCCAGGTGGCCACGCTCCTGCTCGCCCCCGGCCGGCGCCGCATGAAGACACCGTTCCGCCTGGACCCGGTCCGCCCCGGCGTCTTCGAGGGCACGGTCCGCCTGGACCTGGCGGCGGCCCCGCTCCCCCTCAACGGCTTCGCGGGCACGCGCCACCCGGTCCTCCAGCTGACATCGGGCCAACTCCGCAACACGGCCCTGCTCCTGGCGCCCCTCACGTTCCCCACGCTCAGGGCCCGCGTCGACTACCGCGGCGGCGTACTCCCCCACGAGGTCACGGTGGAACCGGAGGGCCGCGCCTCGGGCCGCCTCCAGCTCCGCTGGACCCCGGTGGGCGTCACATCGAAGGTCATACGCCCCCTGGCCCGCAAGGCGGGCGCGAAGGCGGGCTCGCGGGTCCGCCGGGCGGCACGGCTGGCGGCGAGCCTGGCGCGTTGATCCTGACCTGAGCGTGGCCTCGCGGAGGGTGTGAACCGCCGCCCCGCGAGGCCGCGCCTGGCATCACGCCAACCAGTTGCGCTTTGTGCAAGTAGATGGAAAAGTTGCAGGCATGATGCACGACGAGCCCCGCACCGACCCCGCCGACCAGCTGGCGGTGATCAACTCCGCCCCCGACCTCTCGCGTCCCGCGTCCGTCGGCGAACGCGTCACCGGCGTCATCACGCTCGTGGCGCTGTACGGGGGCCTTGTCGTCAGCCTGGAGAGCGACCTGCCCCCCGTGGCGGGCGCCGCCGTGTTCGTCGCGGCCACGCTGCTCCTGCTCACCTGGAACGGACACCATGACGGGGCGGCCAGGCGGCGCCCCCACACCAAGGTGGAGATGGCCGTCCGGTTCTGCGGAGTCGTCTTCCTCTGCATGCCGGGCGCCGAGCTGATCTTCGGCGAGGGGTCCGACTCCCTCACCGGCCACTTGATCTCGGCCGCGCTGCCCACCGCCGCGGCCGCGGTCTACTTCCTCCTGCGCTGGAGGCGGTGAGAAGTGACCGACGACACGGCGGCGAGGCCGCCCCGGGAGGCCCTGGCCAACCTCATCCACTCCCCGAACCGGCTGGCCATCATCGCGGTGCTCAACCGGGTCCAGCACGTCGCGTTCGCCGAACTGCGCGACAGCCTGCACCTGACGACGCCCGAACTCTCCCGGCAGATCGCGATCCTGGAGAAGGAGGGGATGGTGGAGGTGGCCAAGCTGCGGATCAAGCGTGTTCCCGTCACCCACGTCCGCCTCTCCGACTCCGGGCGCGAGCGGTTCACTGCCTATCTGGCCGATCTGCGCGCCATCGTGGAGGGCGGCGGCGAAAAGGGAGGCAGGGGCGAGGACTGACGGATCGCCCGTCAACCCCCGCCCCCCTGCTCAGCTCGTCAGGTCACCATCAGGCGGCCGGCGCGAAGGACGCCGCGTCGCGGCCCGCGAAGGAGACTGGCGTGAAGCCCTCCGGACCCTCCTGCGCGCCGGGCTTCTGCGGGGCGGCCCAGATGCAGCCGATGGCAGCCACCGCAAGTGCGGTGGCCATCCCCGCGACGCCGCCCTTGCCCGCGATCTTGATGCCGCGCTTGGCCGCCTCCTTCAGGCCGATCTCGGCGACCTTGCGCCAGTTCTTCTTCTCGATGTGGTGCTTGACCTTGTCCACGACGCCCTGCACGCCGCCGAGGCCGACCGCGGCCATCAGGCACGACGCGTAGGAGCGCTGCACGCCCTCCGGGGTGTCCAGCTCACCGTCCGGAAAGTAGACGCTCAGCGCGTCGGCGAGTTCGGCGCCGAACTTCGCCTTGGTGGCCTCGTAGTCGAACTTGCCGTCGGCGTCGAGGTGTTCCCCCTTGTCGAGAGCCTCCAGGTAGTGGGCGAGCTCGTCGATCTGGGCCTCGGTGACCTGCTCTGCGCGGACGGACCCGCGGTCCGTGGCGTCGGTCGCGAAGGCCTGCGACACGCCCGTGACGCCGACGGACAGGGCCACGAGTCCGGAAACGGTCGCGGCGCCGATGCGCGTACGCTTGTTCATCTGTGCATGCTCCCTTGGGTGTCAGTGCGCGAAGGGGCGAAGTCGTGGCGATGCCCGGCCTGCGAAACCTTGGTCTCGCCCGGCTCCCCCCTGGGCACAGCTGATCCGGCCGCCTGGTCACGGCCACCGGATGACTGATGTGAACGCCCCCTCCCGCGACCTTGGTCCAGACCTTGGGCGGGGCGGCATGAACGTATCGCCCCCAAAGGGGCACACCCAAGCGCCTTATGTCCCCTTTTCCAGCTACATCGGCTTTTGGTCCGGTTCATTCAGACAGGTGGCGGGGGGAATCCAGCGCTCCGCCGGGTGGCGGGGGTGGGCGGCGGGCCGAGGGCGGGTCGAGGAAGGGGAGTTCGGCCCGGACGGTGAAGCCGCCGTCGGCCGTGCGACCCGTGCGCACCGAACCTCCCAGGAGGGCCGCCCGTTCCCGCAGGCCGGTCAGACCGTGGCCGGGCGACGTGCGGCGGCCGCGCTCCGGTGGCGCGGACCACGCGCCGCCGCTCGCCGGGCCGTTGGTGACCTCGACCGTCAGCGTGCCGACTGCCGCACCGCCGGAGACGACGACGCCGACGGGGCTGCCGGGCGCGTGCTTGGCCGCGTTGGTCAGGCACTCCTGCACGGTCCGGAAGACGGCGAGCTCCGTCTCCGGCGACGGCGGCGGTGACATCGCCAAGAGGTACTCGGTGTGCACCAAAACGCCGCTGGCCGCCACGAGGGCCGGCAAATCGGCGAGCCCCGGCGCCCGCCCTGGGCCGTGCGGCGCCCGGCCGTCCCCTACCGCCCGCCCTCCCGGGGCCGGGGCGCGCAGGACCCCCAGCATGTCCCGGAGTTCGTCGAGCGTCCTGCTGCTCAGCTCCCCGATACGTTCCCCGGCCCCGCGGGCCTCGTCGTCCCGCGAAGTCAGCGCGAGCACGCCCGCCTCCATGGCGATCAGGTTCACCTGGTGCGAGACCACGTCGTGCATCTCCCGGGCCACCCGCGCCCGTTCGGCGACGATGGCGCGCTCGGCCGCCTGCGCGCGCTCCTGCTCCCGGACCGCGTTCAGCTCCACCAGACGTTCGGCCAGCTCGCGCCGGGTGCGGGCCAGCCTGCCCAGCACGGTCGGGCCGACGCTGAACAGCGCGGGACCCAGCGCGGCCGTGGCCCACTCGTGGGCGCTCCACGCGCGCGCCTCGGCGTGGGAGGAGGGGGCGGCGGCCGCCAGGAACATCGCCGTGGCGCAGCCGTAGGTCAGGGCACGGCCGGGCAGGGCGGCAGCGGTGGTCCCCAGGGCGAACATCGGCGCCAGCCACAGGTAGCCGCTCGCGGCCGCGGGGATCGTGGCGAGCGCGACCGGCAGGGGCCACCGTCGGCGTACGGCGAGTGCCGCCACGGCCAGCAGGTAGGAGGCCGTGACCGCGGGCCCGACTCCGTCGGGGACGGTCACCAGCTCTGCCGCGGCCACCGCGACGACCCCGGCGTCCACCGCCCGGGGCGGGAGTCGGAACCTCACGTCAGCCCGCCGAGCGCGCCAGTACCGCGGCCTGGATCCGGTTGCTCGCGCCGAGTTTGGCGAGCACCGAGCTGACGTGGTCCTTCACCGTGGAACGGCTCAGGAGCAGCCGCTCGGCGATCTGGGCATTGGTCATCCCGGTGGCGAGCAGGTCCAGTACGTCGCGCTCACGGCCGGTCAGCGCGACGGGCAGCGGGGCGCTGGGGGAGGCCGCCCGGCGCGAGGGGTCCGGCACCGCGCGCAGTGAGCGCATGACCCGCGCGGACAGCGCGCTCCCGCCCGCGGCGAGCAGCAGCACGCCCGGTACGAGTTCCCGGGCCGCGGCGTCCTTGAGGAAGAACCCCGCGGCGCCCGCGGCCAGCGCGTCGGCCACGTTCCCGTCCGTCCCGAACCCCGTCAGCATGGCCACCACGGGCGGGGCCTCGAGGCGGCGCAGGCCGCGCAGGACGCTCAGGCCGTCGAGGTCCGGCATCTGGATGTCGACGAGCGCGACGTCGGGCCGGTGGAGCGCCGCCTGTTCCAGGGCGTCGGCGCCGTCGCACACCGTGGGGACGGTGATGCTCCCGGAGCTCTCCAGGATGCGCTGGAGGCCGTATCGCAGCAGCTTGTCATCGTCGACGACCATGACACTCACAGGATGCACGGCCGAATCGCTCCCCAAAACCCAGGCAAAAGTTGCGATAGGCACCATATCTGACGGGTCGGGAGTCTCTGGGGGTACCTGGGGTCATGGTGTCAAGCCGCCGTATGGACACCTTCTGACCGCATTCGGACAACAGTGGATTTCCCGCTCCTGAGTGGTTGAGGGGGCGAGAAGATTCCGGTCACGTCGCCGGGCGTCGCTCGTGCGCATCCGCTGAAGGGGGAAGTCCATGACACCTACACCCTCCGGACCCGCCAGACGTTTGCGGCGGCTCGCCGTGCTGGCCGCCGGTGGCGCTCTCGCCCTGACGGGCGTGGTGGCGCTCCCCGCGCCGCCCGCGCAGGCCGCGGCAGGAGCGTCGGCGTACGTGGCCAACTTCCACGGCGACACGGTCTCGGTGGTCGACACGAGCACGCACGCCGTCACCGACACGATCACCGTCGGCAACAGCCCGGTGGGCGTGGCGGTCGCCCCGGCCGACGAGCGGGCGTACGTCACCAACTTCGACGAGGCCACCGTCTCGGCGATCGACACGGACACCAACGCGGTTACGGCGACCGTCCCCGTCGGCAGCAACCCCCTGAACGTGGCGGTGACCCCTTCCGGTTCTCGCGCGTACGTGGCGAACAGCGGTGGGACGACGGTCTCGGTCATCGACACGGCGACGAATACCGTGACCGCCACGGTGCAGGTCGGAGAGGCCCCGAACGGCGTGGCGATCAGCCCTTCCGGGACGTCCGCCTACGTCACGAACAACAACGGCAACTCGGTGTCGGTGGTGGACACGGCGACGAACACGGTGACGGCGACGGTCCCGGTGGGGGCCGCCCCGGCCGGCGTGGCGGTCAGCCCGTCCGGGGCCTCGGCCTACGTGACGAACAACAACTCCGACTCGGTGTCGGTGCTGGACACGGCAACGAACACGGTGAGTGCGACGATCCCGGTCGGGGGCTCCCCGAACAGTGTCACATTCGCCCCGTCGGGCGGCCGAGCGTACGTCGCGGACCGCAGCAGCGGTGACGTGAAGGTGATCGACACGGCGACCCGTGCGGTGACGGCGACCGTCGCGGTCGGCGACGGCCCGGTCAGGGTCGCGGCGGACCCGTCGGGCGCCGCCGTCTACGCCGCCAACCTCTCGGACGACACCGTCTCGGTCATCGACCCCGGGACGAACACGATCATCGACACCATCAGCGGCTTCACGGGCCCGTACGGCATCGGCTTCACCGCCGCACCCCCGGCCGCGCAGGCGGACATCGACGTCAACCTGACGGCCCAACCGCACCTGAGCCTCCTGGTCCCGTACCTCACCTACACGCTCACGGCCCACAACACGGGCCCGGCGGCCGTCACATCGGCGACCGTGACGGCGAAGCTCCCGACGGGCGCGAGGGCCACCAACCTCTCCCCCGGATGCACGACGTCCGGCACGACGGTGACGTGCGCCTACGCCCCCATCCCCGCGAACGCCTCCGCCCCCAAGACGTTCCGAGTCCCCCTGCACCTGCTGACCCTGGGCCCGGTCAAGGTCACAGCCCACCGCACGGCTTCGTCCCCCACGGACCCCAACCCCACCAACGACACGGCCTCGACAACCTGCACAGCAATCTCCATCATCCTGGCCACCTGCCCGTAGCCGAACGCGAGCGGGGGGCGACCACACGGCCGTGAACGGACGAGGGCCTAGGCAGCGAGGGTACGCGCGCCGCCCACGGCTCTGTCGTCCAAGGCGTGAGCGACAGCATGTGGGTCAGCACCTCGATGCCGTACCTGCGTCCGCGGAGCAGGAGCCAGTCCGATGCCTGGGCGGAAGAGGCGCCGCACGCGGAGGCAAGGGCACCCAGCGCATCGCCCACGCCGGAGAGGTGCCCGCCCCGGACGACGTCGCGGACCTCCTCCTCGTCGTCTCCTCGCCGGGCTCGGGCACGTCGGCGTACGCGTGCGGGAGGATGTGACCGCCCGTATGCCCGACGCCGACGAACGCGCGGCCCTCCACCTGGGCCCGTCCGAACCGGTACTCCGGATCAACAGGGTCACGCTGGACGCCGAAGGCCACCCCATCCAGGCCGACCAGATGGTCATGCCCGCCCACCGCCAACAGCTCCGCTACGAGATCAGCATCAGCTGACCGCACCGCACGCCAGGCAATGGCGCAGACCGCTCGCGTCACGCCCAGGTGAGTCGTTGTCCCGTCGGACCGACACTCAACCGCATGCGGTCCGCCGCCGGAAGCCCGTCCGACCGCCACCGCGTGACCCGCTCGGTGATCCGGTCCCACACGCGCTCCGCGCCGCCCTGCCGGACCAACCACCGCGCGCCGTCGTGGAAGACGACCGCCCATGCCTCGGCGGCCACGTCGATCACGACATGCTCGGTCCGCCCGGCCCGCTCCCATACGAACCGCTGTGCCCCCGGCACCGCGAACTGCGCCACGAACCGCGCCGTCCAGTCGTCCAGTACGTCCGCCCCCAACTCCGTGGGCCGCTCATCGCCGTCGTCCAGGTTCGGCAGGACCCCGAGCGGCGGCGGAAGGTGAGGACGGGCCAGCATGAAGGAGACGTGTCCGCCGAGCACCGGGCCGGTCGCCGTGCCGTCGTCGGCGACCGTGAGCCGTACGAGTTCGGATGCCTGCATCCATCCGCCGACGGTGACCAGGACCTCACCCCCGGGCCGAGTCTGCGCCAGCCACTCGCCGGGCACGGTACGGACGCCGCACGTGGCAATCACGCGGTCGTAAGGGCGGCCCTGCTCGTACCCCGCCAGCCCGTCCCCGGTCACGCACGCAGGCCAGTAACCGGCGCCCGCGAGAGCAATACCGGCACGCGCCGACACCTCCGCGTCGACCTCGACCGTGGTGACGTTGCCCTCGCCGACGACATGGGAGAGCAGAGCGGTCGAATAGCCCGTGCCCGTGCCCGTGCCGATCTCGAGGACGCGCGTCCCCTCCGCCGCCCGCAGGTTTTCCAGCATCCGCACGACGAGACTCGGCATGGTGGAGGACGACGACGGAGCCGCCGCGATGCGTCCCTCCACCTGATCGGGGAAGACACTCCCGGCCACCTGTGTGACGAGGGTGTCGTCCTCGTAGATCCGTGCCGATCCGACGGCGAGTTCCCCGGCCACCGGGGCCACGGGCCGGTACCAGCCTCCATCCTCGTACTCGAACCATCCTCGCGCGAGGAACGCCTCGCGGGGCACGGACAGCACGGCGGCTCTCCATTCCGGTCCTCGCAGGGCACCCGACGCGGACAGCCTCCGCGCGAGATCGACTCGCAGCTGCTCCGACAGCGCGGTGTCAGCCATCATGGCTCGCTCCGTTCTCCAGAAGGTCGACGACCGCGGTCGTGATCGGCAGGCCGGCCGCGTCTTCGAGCCACGCCCACTGGCCATTGGGATTGCACTCCAGGAACCACCATGTGCCGTCCGCGGTCAACGCGAAGTCGAAGGCACCAAAGTTCAGCCCGAAGATGGCGAGGAACCGGATCAGGGCCGCGCGCACCGCGTCCGGGCAGGACACCGCCTCGTAACGGAGATTCCGGTACTCGGCCCGCCAGTCCACGACCCCTGGCGGAGCGACGATCCGCGCACAGAGGGCCTGCTCCCCGACCACGGCCACCCGGGCATCGGCCGCCTTGGGCACCCGCGCCTGGAACAGGTGCGCACTGTGGCCCACGTCTTCGTCGACCTCGTCCGCCTCGACCGGAGCGGCCCAGATACCGGCAGGCTCGTCGCCGAGCCAGTAAGCCCCCGCATGCAAAGGCTTGTAGATCGTGTCCTGTTGGGCACAGAAGTCCTTGGCCTCCACCGGGTCGTTGGTGATCAGGGTGGCAGGAACGGTGAACCCGGCCTTGAGTGCTGCTGCCAGCTGCACGGGCTTGTACTCCGCCCGCGCGATGGCCTGCGGATGACTCACATACGAGCACCCCGACAGCGCTCCCAGCACGCCACCCAGGCCGCGCCGGTTCTCCTGCCCCGCGAACCGGCCCGCCTGCTCGCCGTCGCCGGTCGGGTAGGGGCTCGGCCGCCGGTGATAGAGGGCACGCACCGCTGCCAGGTCAACCGTGCGCTGTCCGACCGTCAGTCGTCCGTTCCACCCGTCCGCGCCGAGCCGTGCGGCGAGCACCGCTGACCCCGGAAAGTCGCGTCCCGGGTCGAACCGGAGGACGGGCACTCGTCGTCGGTTCAACTCCGCGATGACCAGATCGGCGGTCGCGTCCTCGTACTCCGTACAGACGAGCACCGCACGTCCGTCCATGTCCCCCACTCCTAATCCTGGGTGGCGTCATGACCGGAGTCGGCGTCCATCCTGCCGTCCTTGCCGACCTGCGTGGGCGGGTAGGTGTTGACCGACGTCCCGTGTTTGCCGAGTTCGGCCGACCTCTTCACACCGTCACCCCCGACCCACCGACCGGTCTGGGTGACGGGGTCGATGCCCGCGTACTGACAGGGAGAGGGCGATCCGTTGCGCAACGGGACCAGCCGTCGCAGCGCCCACGGGCTCCGCGCCCTTGTCCCTGTACCTGGGGTCAGTGCTTGCGCTGCTCCTCCTCGATCGTCTTCCTGTCGCGGCCGTGCGCCTGAACGCGCACCATGTGGTCGAGCTCCGCGAGGCATGGGCCGCACCCGTACACGTCGCCCGTTGCTCCGGGGGTGTGTACGGAGCCGACCCACAGAACACGTACGTCTTCGCGTCGGCAGTACAGCCAACAGGTTCCGGACACCCACGAGTTGCCGTCATCGACCTGCGCGACGAGCGGCCACGCGTCGCGCCACGGGCGCGCGACGGCCGGTTGAAAGGTCACCCGTCATCCTGGGGCATCGGGGGACCGGCCCACTCTCCCGAGGGGCGCAGCACCGCGTAGTCGCCGAAGTTCCGGCGGTAGCGCCGATGTCCCGACCGTTGCATGTGCAGCCGCTGCCACTCCTCGACCGGTCCCGGCGCACCGTGCGGGCCGGACTCCGCTCCGCACTCGCTCTCGTCACCGGACACACACCGCGCCTCGTACTCCGGCTCGGCCGTCCGGTCCTGCTCGATGACGAACGGGACGTAGCGGAACACACGGCGAGTCACCGCCTCGCCCCCTCCGCGCCGCGCGCCGAGTCCCTGACGTGCAGGAAACCTCCCGCCTTCTCGATCGCGCGGGCGACCTCGTCGTACTCCTGCGCGACAGGCGAGATCATCGACCGCCCCGCCGTGAGCACCGCTCCCGCCTCGGCCGCCTTGATCCGATCCAAGGCTTGCCCCAGCCCCGCACGCCCATGCGGTGGCAACAACCCGACGTGCTCCTCGATCACGTCCGTGATCTCCCAGCCGAAGGCGGTGGCGCACTCCGTGCATTCCCTGCGCGGGGCGGCGATATCCGCCCCGGCGGCGCCGGACAGGTAGATCACACAGCGGAACCGCTCTATACGTGCGACCGCGGCCGGTACGCCGGTCTCGCCCGGCGTGACGCCCGCCGACGCGTCGGCGAGGCCCTGCCGTCGCCTCAGCTGCCCCTCGTACGACGAGCCGCACGCGGCTCCTGCCCCTGATCACGTTCACTGCCGACCATGCGGATATCGTGTCGGTTCGATCACTCATAGTGAAGAGACGGGGCGTCCGACCAGTGGGGGTTGCCTCGCCCCGGCTCCTACGCTCCGTACGACCTACGCGATGAGCGGCATCCCGATGAGTTCGCCGATGTTACGAACCCGCGCCGTCGACACCTTCGCGAGCCGCTTGCCGATGACGCCGGGCAGCGCCTGGTGCCTGACCCACTCGGGGGCGTCGAGCGCCACTTCGATGAGGGTGTCCGCCGCCTGGTCGTGCAGGCCGACCGCGCACTGGGCCAGGGCGACGTCGAGCTTGTACCGGTTGCGGGCGAGTTTGGGCATGGTGCGGGGGAGGTCAGTGCGTGCCGCCAGAGCCAGTGCTTTGCCATGGTTCCCGAGTGCCACGGCGATTCCCACCGCCTCCGTACTCGCCGCGGTCGGACCGAAGTGCGTGCCGTGCAGCGTCACGTCACGCCCGAGCCGCGCGGCGGCCGCATGGGCCTGGGAGAGGTAGTCGTCCGCCGCGACCGGGTCTCCCTTGCGCGACGCCGCCACCGCCGCGGAGATCATCAGCCGTCCGTACCCGAGCAGTTGCGGACTGGACGCCTTGCTGAACGACGGCTCGATACGAAGTGCCGCGCGCTCCGCCACCGTGATCGCCCTGGACACCTTCGCGCTGCGCAAATAGATCCACGACAACGTCGACTCGATGAGCGCGACCTGCACGGAGTCGCCGGACTCCTCCGCCAGGCGCCGCGCGGAGGTCAGCGCGCTCAGGGCGAGGTCACGCTGGCCGAGCAGGATCGCCGCCGACGAGGCGAACTGGTACGTGCCGGCGAGGACCGACCCCAGCCTTTCGCGTTCTTCGCCCGTGGCCTGCCCGTACCTGACGCTTCCCTCCAGCAGGACCTTCGTGATGAGTTCGCTCAACTCCCCGTACGCGCCCCGCCAATAGGAGACGCATACGCGCTCATGGGCTGCCGACAGCTCGGTGAGGGAGCTCGGGTCCTCGATGCCGTCCCAGTCTCCGAGAGCACTGTCGTGCACTGCGTCGGAAAGGCGACGCAGGGCCGCCCGGGTGTCCTGGTTCGTCGCCCGCCTCGGGGCCTGCTGCCCAAGGATGACGGACACGTCCGTGCTGAGCGCATGTGCCAGCTTGAGCAGCGAGCCGATGGACAACTCCCCGCGGTCCTGCTCAGCCTTCTGCACCAACGCAAGAGACAGCCCCGCCGCCTCGGCGAGCCCCTGCTGCGTCAGATCGGTGCCCCGCAGATGCTTGATGCGCTTACCGGTCGTCAGGTCGGCCCAGTTGCTCACGATCGCCCCAATGGGTTGCTCAAGCTGCAAGCTGCTGAACTCCGATGGTAGGCCTCAACGCCCTTGACCTCAGGGCGAACACCGCAGCCTCAGCCCAGCACCTCATACAGAACCTGTCCCCTCGGCCCCGTAGCCACCCGCCGCAGCGCGGCGTCGTCCGCCCACAGCCCCCCGTCCCCCGGATACTCCACGACCCACCGCACCCCGTACCTCCGCAGGATGTCCAGCCGTTCCGCCCGCGACGTGCCCGGTGCGAAGTAGTCCCGCATCGCGTCCACCCGCTCCTCCTGGTCCGGCAGGAAGAAGTCCGGGTAGCCGGGGGCGACGGTGTAGGGGCCGTACGCCGGGATCTGGCGGGACGGGAAGGTCTTGGCCATCACCACGTCGCCGTACCCCACCTTCGGGGCAAGCCAGTCGTAGCCGGGCCACGGAGGCTTGTACTTGGCGGCGACCGGCCCGGGCAGGAAACCCTTCGGCACCACATAGCCGAGCGTCCCCGCCTGCGTCCACGCGCCGACCAGCAGCGCCACGCCCAGCACACCCGCGAAGGCACGCCGCACCGTCACGCGCCCCGTCACGCGCCCCGCCTCGAAGACCTCAAGAGCCGCCGCAAGCTGCGCCGGGATCAGGGCCGCCGGCAGCACCCTGCCCCACGAGTAGTGGCCGGTCAGGCCGCCCGCCGCGAACACCGCCGCGCCCAGGAGGAAGAAGAGGACCAGCGGGTCCCGGCGATCTCTGCGCCATCGCAGCCCCAACGCCGCCACACCCAGCAACGCCAGGCCGAAGTGCGGCAGCAGGTCCCGGTAGAGGGAGCGGTGGATCTGCTCCAGGCCACCCGCTCCGAAGAGGCCGAAGAAGGAGTAGTACGGCCAGATCGCCAGCACCGCGAACCCCGCTGCCAGCCCGCCCGCCATCCGCAGCAGCAGCGCCCTCGACGGCCAAGGACGCGCCCCGAGGACCATCGCCAGGCCGCCGAACGACGCCACGACCCCCGTGAACTGGTGGCTGAGGAGAATCACCGCCCAGAGCAGACCGAGCCCCAGGAAGACCGGCCACCCGCCCCCGCTCCCTCGCAGCGCCTTCCGCAGCAGCGCCCAGAAGTGGAAGGACAGCCCCAGCGCGAACGTACTGGGGTAGGAGATCGTCAGAGCAAGGGAGTTGAGCCCCGGGAATCCGCTCCAGTTGAACAGCGCCGGACCCCAGAGCAGGACCAGGCAGAGCGACGCCAGAGGCGGCGCGGCCCGCCGCGCGGTGAACGTGCGTACAAGATGGACGACTCCCGTCACCAGCAAGCCGAGTCCCACCAGCGCGGCGACCCGCAGCACCACGAACGTGCCGAGCCCGGTCACCTTGGCCAGGCAGCCGAGCAGCAGCATCCACGGGGAGTAGTACGGGCTCGGGGTGTCCGCGTCGACCAGGGGGTTGCCCGGGTCGGCCAGGTGGTGGCGCAGGCGCTCGATCGTCGCCGCGTGGACGCCGAGGTCGCCCGCCCAGGGCAGGCGGACGATCACGAGAAGGAGCAGGGCGAGGACGAGCAGGGCGAGGACGAGGGCCGCCGGCGCCCAGGCGGCCCGGCGTATGACCGGTTTAGTGGCGACGCGCATCGTGTTTAGTGGCGACGCGCATCGTGACGCGCATCGTGCTGGAAGACCCACGTCCGGTAGACGAGGAAGCGGAACGCCGAGGCGAGGACGATCGACAGCGCCTTGGCGATGTTCGAGCCGAGCGGTCCGCTCATGCCCGCGCCGTGGTACGCCGCGTAGAACAGCAGGCTCTCCATCGCCACGCCGATCCCGCTGAAGGCGAAGAAGAGGGCGATCTGACGCTTCGTACGCGAGGCGCGGTCGCGGTACGCGAAGAAGCGGAAGCCCAGGTAGTTCGTGCCCATGGCGACACAGCTGGCCAGCACCGTCGCCGTCATCGGGCCCGAGGACATGCCGTGCAGCAGGAGGTTGAACACCACGAGGTTCACTGCCACGCCGCTGCCGCCGACGACGCCGAACTTCACGAGTTCCAGGGACAGCCTGCGCAGGCGGGCGACGGTGAGGCGGGGTGCGGACGCCGAGGCGGACGACGCCGGAACGGAGTCGGGCGCCCTGGGGGCCGGCGGCGCGGCCGACGGCGCGGCCTGTGGCGCCTCCTCGTGCAGGGTCGACGGGCTCATCCGCGCACCCCCGCCCCGCGGCCACGCGTACTCGCGTCAAGCCGCAGCTTCCACGGCATGACCACCGACTCCAGTTGCACCATCAGGCTCATCTTCGACTCGCCGACCGTGCGGTCCTCGAAGTGGATCGGTACCTCCATGACGTCGAAGCCGCGCCGCAGCGCGCGGTACTTCATCTCGACCTGGAAGCTGTACCCCGCGCTGTCCACGGACGCGAGGTCGATCGCGCGCAGCGCGTCGGCGCGCCACAGGTTGAAGCCGCCGGTGATGTCGCGGACGCGGGTGCCGAGGATCGTGCCCGCGTAGGCGTTGGCCCAGCGCGAGAGCAGTTTGCGGTGCGCGCCCCACGCCTCGGAGAGCGTGCCGCCCTCGACGTACCGGCTGCCGATGACGACGCCCGCGTCCGTGGCGAGGGCGACGCCGAGCAGCTCGGCGACCTTCTCCACGGGGTGGCTGCCGTCGGCGTCCATCTGGAGGACGTAGTGCGCGCCCTCGGCGACGGCCTGCGCCATACCGGCGGCGTAGGCCCGGCCGAGGCCGTCCTTCTCGGTGCGGTGCAGGACGCTCATGCGGGCGCCGCCGTACCGCTCGGCGAAGCGTTCGGCGATCTGCCCGGTGCCGTCGGGGCTGGAGTCGTCGACGACGAGGAGGCGCAGGCCGGGCAGGGGGAGCGCCATGAGAGCCTCGGCCATGCCGGGCAGGTTGCCCGCTTCGTTGTACGTGGGCATGACGACGGTCAGCGGCGTCGCGGCCCACGCCTCGGGCAGCCGGGCGGCAAGGCTCTCGGACAGGTCGTTCTGGGGAGGGTTCACAGTCACTGCACAAGCCCTTCGGTGATACGGCAACCAGTCGGCACGACGCCGGTAGGAGACTCACTCGACACAGCACCGGTAGCAGCCCCACCCGGCACGGCATCGGCACGAGCCCCGTCCGGCACGGCACCGGAACGAGACCCGCCCGGCACAGCGCCGGAACGCGACTCACTCGGCACAGCGCCGACATCAGACCCACTCGACACAACGCCCGCACGAGACCCGCCCGGCACGGCGTCGGCACGAGACTCACCCTGCACGACGCCCGCACGAGCCCCGCCCGACACGACGCCGGAACGCGACTCACTCGGCACAGCACCGGTATCAGACCCACTCGACACGACGCCCGCACGAGACCTGCCCGGCACGGCGTCGGCACGAGACTCACCCTGCACGACGCCCGTACAAGGCCCGCCCGGCACATCGGGCGAGAACCGCACCGCCGCATCCGGCAGCACCGCATCGCACCACACCCGCGCCCCGGTCCGCAGTTCGTTGTCGGCGCCCACCCGCGCACCGTCCCCCACGACCGCGCCGTGCAGAACGGTGCGACGGCCGACGCGGGCGCCCGCGCCGACCAGGCTCTGCCGGACGTCGGCTCCGGCGCCGACCTCCGCTCCGTCGAGCACGACCGAGCCGTGCACGACCGCCCCCGCCCCGATCCGGGCACCCGCGCCGACGACGGTCCCCGCGGCGAGCACGGCGTCCGCGGCGACCTCCGCGCCGGGCAGGACCAGGGACTCCCCCCGCTCCCCGGGCAGCGCGGGCGAGTCGATGACCCCGCGTACGAGATCGGCCGAGGCCTGGACGAGGGCCTCGGGGCGCCCGAGGTCCAGCCAGTACGCGTTCTCGACCTTCCCGTGCAGATACGCTCCCCGCGCGAGCAGCGCCGGGAAGGTCTCCCGCTCCACCGACACCGCGCGCCCCCGCGGGATCTCGTCGATCACGGACCTGCGGAAGACGTACGCCCCCGCGTTGATCTGGTCCGTGACGATCTCTTCGGGCGTCGTCGGCTTCTCGGTGAACGCGAGGACACGACCGTCGTCGTCGGTGGGCACGAGCCCGAAGGCGCGGGGGTCGTCGACGCGGGCGAGATGGAGCGTGACGTCGGCGTTCCGGCGCACGTGCGTGTCGACCAGGTCGCGGATGTCGAGGCCGCTGAGGATGTCCCCGTTGAACACGAGGACGGGTTCGTCACCCCCACGGCTCCGACCGGCGTCCGCCCCGCCCCCGCACCGCAGCCGCGCCGCCGCGTTGCGGATGGCGCCGCCCGTGCCGAGGGGCTCGTCCTCGACGACGTACTCCAGCTCCAGGCCGTACGCCGCCCCGTCGCCGAAGTACGGTTCGAAGACCTCGGCGAGGTAGCACGTGGCCATCACGACGTGGTCGACGCCGGCGGCGGCGAGGCGGGCGAGCTGGTGCGCGAGGAAGGGGACACCTGCCGTCGGGACCATCGGCTTCGGCGTGTGGACCGTGACCGGCCGCAGCCGGGTGCCCTGCCCGCCGACCAGCAGAATGGCTTCCGTCATCGCTGTACCGCGACCTTCCCTACGTTCCGTGCGCCTGCACCGTCATCAGACAATCTCACCCACCTTAGACCAAATGTCTGAATTGATGGGGTATGGCGAATCTCATCACCCGTTCCGCGCCACGGAAGCAACCATTCCGCCCACCGGGCACTCCGGGGCACACACAGGGGCGCCCCGAGCCGACAAGGCCCGGGGCGCCCCTGTACACGTACCGCCGCGGAACTACGAATGCGTGCGCAGAAGCGTCCGCATCGTCCGCATGGCCACCGACAGGTTCGCCAGATCGAACGAGTCCGAGCTCTGGATCTCCTCCAGCGTCGACCGCGCCCGGCTCAGGATCGGCGCGTTCTTCTCCTCCCACGCCTTGAAGCGCTGCTCCGGCGTGGACTGGCCGTTGCCCGCCGCGAGGACGTCCGCCGTCAGCGCCGCGTGCGCCGCGTACAGGTCCTCGCGGATGGAGGCGCGCGCCATCGACTGCCAGCGGTCGGCCCGCGGCAGCTCGATGATGCGGTCCATGAGCTGCGTGATGCGGAGCCGGTCGGCGAGGTCGTAGTAGACCTCGGCGACCGCCATCGGCTCCTTGCCGGTCCGGTCGGCGACCGCGACGATGTCGAGCGCCGGGAAGGCCGACGAGAACCCGGCGACGCGACGCGCCAGCTCCTCCGGCACGCCCGCCCCGGTCAGCTCGTCGCGGATGCCCTCGTACCACTCCAGGTCGGAGCCGCGGAGCAGCTGCGGGAGCTCCTCCCAGACCTCCGTGACGCCCTTGCCGAAGAAGCCGATGGTCTCGGCGAGCTGGAGCGGCTGCGGACGGTTGTTGAGCAGCCAGCGCGAGCCGCGCTCGACGAGCCGGCGCGAGTGCAGCCGGATCCGGGTCTGGACGTCGGCGGCGACGACGTTGTCGAGCGCCTCGACCGCGTCCCACACCTCGCTGAGGCCGAAGATCTCACGGGCGGCCAGCTGCGCCCGCACGATCTCCTCCAGCGAGGCGCCGGTCTCCTCCCGCAGGCGGTGCAGGAAGGTCGAGCCGCCGCTGTTGACCGTGTCGTTGACGAGGACCGTGGTGACGATCTCGCGGCGCAGCGCGTGGCCGTCGACCTGCTCGGGGAACCTCTCGTGCAGCGCCTTCGGGAAGTACGCGTGCAGCAGGCGCTGCAGGTACGGGTCGTCGGGCAGCGTCGTCTGGATCAGCTCGTCCGCGGCCGTGATCTTCGTGTAGGCGAGGAGCACGGCGAGTTCGGGCTGGGAGAGGCCGCGCCCGGAGTTGAGCAGCTCGCGGATCTGCCGGTCGTTGGGCAGGAACTCCAGGCCGCGGTCGAGGTGGCCCTGCTTGCCGAGCCTGCGCATGAAGCGCTGGTGGGCGTGGAGCAGGGACGACGACTGGAAGACGGCGTTGGCCAGGGCGGTGTTCTGCGCGTAGTTGTTGCGCAGGACCAGGTGCCCGACCTCGTCGGTCATCTCGGCGAGCAGCTTGTTGCGCTGCTTGACCGTCATGTCGCCGTTGGCGACGACCGCGTTGAGCAGGATCTTGATGTTCACCTCGTGGTCGGAGGTGTCCACGCCCGCGCTGTTGTCGATGGCGTCGGTGTTGATGCGGCCGCCGGAGCGCGCGAACTCGATGCGGCCCAGCTGGGTCAGACCGAGGTTGCCGCCCTCACCGACGACCTTGACGCGCAGGTCCTGGCCGTCCACGCGGATCGCGTCGTTGGCCTTGTCGCCGACGTCCGCGTTCGACTCGGCGGACGACTTCACGTACGTACCGATGCCGCCGTTCCACAGCAGGTCGACCGGCGCCTGGAGGATGGTCTTCATCAGGTCGGCCGGGGTCATCTTGGCGATCTTGCCCTCGATGCCGAGTGCCTCGCGGATCTGGGCGTTGAGCTGGATCGCCTTGGCGCTGCGCGGGAAGATCCCGCCGCCCGCGGAGAGCAGCTCCTTGTCGTAGTCGGCCCAGGAGGAGCGCGGCAGCTCGAAGAGGCGGCGGCGCTCGGCGTACGAGGTCGCGGCGTCCGGCTTGGGGTCGATGAAGATGTGCCGGTGGTCGAAGGCCGCGACGAGACGGATGTGCTCGGAGAGCAGCATTCCGTTGCCGAACACGTCGCCGCTCATGTCGCCGACGCCGACGACCGTGAAGTCCTCGGACTGGGTGTCGCAGCCGAGCTCGCGGAAGTGCCGCTTCACGGACTCCCAGGCGCCGCGGGCGGTGATGCCCATGCCCTTGTGGTCGTACCCGGCGCTGCCGCCGGAGGCGAAGGCGTCGCCCAGCCAGAAGTTGTACGACTCGGCGACCTGGTTGGCGATGTCGGAGAACGTCGCCGTGCCCTTGTCGGCCGCGACGACGAGGTAGGTGTCGTCCTCGTCGTGCCGGACGACGTCCGCCGGGGGCACGACCTCGCCCGCCACCAGGTTGTCGGTGATGTCGAGCAGCGCGGAGATGAACGTCTTGTAGCAGGCGACGCCCTCCGCCAGCCACGCGTCACGGTCCACCGACGGGTCGGGCAGCTGCTTGGCGACGAAGCCGCCCTTGGCGCCGACGGGCACGATGACGGTGTTCTTCACCATCTGCGCCTTCACGAGACCCAGGATCTCGGTGCGGAAGTCTTCCTTCCGGTCGGACCAGCGCAGACCGCCGCGCGCGACCTTGCCGAAGCGCAGGTGGACGCCCTCGACACGGGGCGAGTACACCCAGATCTCGTACGCGGGACGGGGCGCGGGCAGGTCGGGGATGGCCTGCGGGTCGAACTTCATGGAGACGTAGCTGTGCGGCTTGCCGCCCGCCGACTCCTGGAAGAAATTGGTGCGCAGCGTCGCCTTGATGACGGTGAGGAAGGACCGCAGGATGCGGTCCTCGTCCAGGGACGCGACCTGGTCCAGGGCGCCGTCCAGCTCCTCCAGGAGCCCGTCGGTCAGCTCGGTCCCGGCGCGCTGGCGGTCCGGCGACATGCGCGCCTCGAAGAGCGAGACGAGCAGCCGGGTGGTGTGGACGTTGTTGCGGAGGGTGTCCTCCATGTAGTCCTGGCTGAACGTCGCACCGGCCTGGCGCAGGTACTTCGCGTAGGCCCGGAGCACCATCGCCTGACGCCAGTTGAGACCGGCCCGCAGCACCAGCGAGTTGAACCCGTCGACCTCGGCCTCACCGGTCCAGGCGGCGGCGAAGGCCTCCTGGAAGCGCTCACGGCCGTCGTCGCCGAGGTAGTCGCCGTTGCCGTTCTGCGACTTGGGCAGGCGCAGCCCGAAGTCGTAGATCCACGCGTTCGTACGGTCCGTGCAGCGCAGTTCGTACGGACGCTCGTCGGTGACCTCGACGCCGAGGCGCTGGAGCACCGGCAGGACCGCGGAGAGCGAGACCTGGCCGCCCGCGCGGTAGATCTTGAAACGCCGCTCGCCGGGGGCGGCGCCCACCGGCTCGTACAGGGAGAGCGCGAAGTCCTTGTCGCCCTGGGAGAGCTGCTCCAGGTGCTGGAGGTCGGCGACGGCGGCGCGCGGCGTGTGGTCGGCCTTGTACCCCTCGGGGAAGGCGCCCCCGTACTGGCGCAGCAGCTCGGCGGCGCGCTCCTCGCCGCACTCGGCGGTCAGCGCCTCCGCGAAGCCGTCGGCCCAGGAGCGGGCGGCGTCGACGAGCCGCCCCTCGATGCGCTCGGTGTCGGCGTCGGAGAGGTCGGGGACCTCGGCGCCCTTGGGAACGCGCACCACGAAGTGGATGCGGGAGAGGATCGACTCCGTGTTCCAGGCGGTGAAGTCGACGCTGGCGCCGTTCAGCTCCTCCTTGAGGATGTCGATGATCCGCAGGCGGACGCCGGTGGTGTAGCGGTCGCGGGGCAGGTAGACCAGCGCCGAGTAGTAGCGCCCGTACTCGTCCTTGCGCAGGTACAGCCGCAGCCGACGCCGCTCCTGGAGGTAGAGCACGCTCGTCACGATGGAGCGGAGCTCGTCGGCGGGCGTCTGGAAGAGCTCGTCGCGCGGGTAGGTCTCCAGGATCTGGAGCAGGTCGCGCCCGTCGTGGCTGTTGGCCGAGAAACCGGCGCCCTTGAGCACCTCCGCCACCTTGCGGCGGATGACGGGGACGCGGCGCACGGACTCGGTGTACGCGGCGGACGAGAAGAGCCCGAGGAAGCGCCGCTCACCGACGACGTTCCCCTCGGCGTCGAACTTCTTCACGCCGACGTAGTCGAGGTAGGACGGCCGGTGGACGGTGGCCCGGCTGTTGGCCTTGGTCAGCACCAGGAGGCGGTGCTCACGGGCCTTCGCGCGCGCGTCGGCGGGCAGCCGGTTGAAGGACGGACTCACCGGGTGGTGGTCGTCGCCGTCGTGCTGCGGGTCGGCGCGCAGGATGCCGAGGCCGGTGCCGGGGACGGCGGCGAGGGAGTCGTTCTCCGTGAGGTTGTACTCACGGAAGCCGAGGAACGTGAAGTGGTTGTCGGCGAGCCAGCGCAGCAGCTCGCGGGCCTCCTCGACCTCCTGGTCGGGCAGGTCGCCCGCGGTGGGCTCGGCGGGCAGCTCGTCGGCGATGCGCAGCGCGGCGTCACGCATCTTCTCCCAGTCCTCGACGGTCTCCCGTACGTCGCTGAGGATCCGCAGCAGATCGGCGGCGATCTGCTTCAGGTCGGCGCGGTCGGTCTCGCGGTCCATCTCGACGTGGATCCACGACTCGACGAGCGCGTCGTGCGGCAGCTCGGCACCGGCCTCGGGGCTCAGCACCTCCAGGAGCTTTCCGGTCAGGTCACGGCGCACCACGACCTGCGGGTGGATCACGACGTGGATGCCGCGGCCCTGCCGGGACAGCTCATTGGTGACGGAGTCGACGAGGAAGGGCATGTCGTCGGTGACCACCTCGACGACGGAGTGGCTGCACGTCCAGCCGTTCTCCTCGACCGTCGGGGTGTGGACCCGCACGTTCGCCGTCCCCTGGGGGCGGTTCTCGGCGAGCCGGTAGTGGGAGAAGGCGGCTCCGAAGACGTCGACCGGGTCGCGGTCGGCCAGGTCCTCGGGGGCGGTGTGCAGGTAGTAGCGCTGGAGGAACGCGAGAGCCGTGTCCTGGTCCGGCGTGGCCCCGCTCGTCTTCCCGGTCGGTGCACCGCTCGGTAGGCGCCCCCCGACCGGGCTGTTCTCAGCGATCCGGGCGGCCCGCGCGAGCAGCTCGGCCTTGGCTTCGTCCAGCTTGGTCTGCATTGTCCTCTGACTCCTGTCGCGCGCCGTTGCGTGACGTAGAAGGTGATGTGCCGTAACGCCGCGGCACGGGGTCTCCGGCCGTGTTCGACGTTATGCCGCGGTGAGGGAAGAGCGGACAGCTTTCCGCCATTTTCAGCGGTTCCACTGACAGATGGCCTGTCCGGCCTGCTCGGCCTGTCCAGCCGCACCGCGAAGAAGCGTCAGCGAGCGCCCGGGCACGGTTGTCCACCGTTCTCCCCGGGCGCAGGACGGGGGCACCTATGCCCCCGCGGGATATCGCGCTGATCACGGGTCCAGGCTATCGCTCCGGACCGGGGAGCCGTCATGAGCCGTATGTGTACAAAAGCGGGGCCCGAACTTTGACACTCTGCACAGTGCCCTCGGCCACCACTCCCCCTTGGCAAAGAGCCACGGCGCGGGCAGGTTGGCCCTGAGGGTCCGCGCAGGCGGCCCCCCGCCCGAGGGGAGCGCAGCGAAATGGCAGCCAAGATCCTGATCGTGACCGGCGACGCCGCCGAGTCACTGGAAGTCCTCTACCCCTACCAACGGCTCCGCGAAGAGGGCTACGACGTCCACATCGCGGCCCCGGCCCGCAAGAACCTCCGCTTCGTGGTCCACGACTTCGAGCCGGGCTTCGACACGTACACGGAGAAGCCGGGGTACACCTGGCCGGCGGACCTCGCCTTCGCAGAGGTCGATCCCGGCCAGTACGCCGCTCTGGTGATCCCGGGCGGCCGGGCCCCCGAGTACCTCCGCAACGACCCCGAACTCCGCAAGATCCTCAAATCGTTCTTCGACGCGGACAAGCCCGTGGCCCAGATCTGCCACGGCCCGCTCCTCACCGCCGCGATCGGCGGCCTGAGCGGGCGCAGGGTCACGGCGTACCCGGCCCTGGAAATCGACATGCAGGCCGCCGGCGCGACGTTCCAGGACGCGGAGGCGGTGGTGGACGGCACCCTGGTCTCGGCCCGCGCGTGGCCCGACCACTCGGGCTGGATGCGGGAGTTCCTCACGGTGCTGAGGGCAAAGGCACCGGTGACGTAACGCAAGGCACGAATCCGAGGACACCCGGACACCCCACCCCATCCCACCCCGCTCTAGGTATACGGAGCAAGGCCTCGTCGCCCGCCGGGGCAACGTCGGTATGCGGATCCGCACGCATACCGATGCGGGGTGACGCCCGTACCGGGCAGCCTCTTGTCCCGCCGCCACTCGGACCACCCGGCCCGACACCCGGCACCGCGGAGCCCTGCCCTAGTCGGCGAGGGCAGGGCCCGCCACCCCGGCCCCAGACCCCGGCCACCCCAAGAAGCCCCTGTCAGGGCGGACCGGCCCACACCGGCCCCACCCGGCCAGAGCGTCACAACCCCCACCGAGCGAACACCACAGCCCCCACCCCACCCCTGGCAGACGCTTCCGCCCACCCACCCGCCCCTACTCCCACGGGACGTCGCGGGGCAAACGGGCGGGCGGGCGGGAAACACCGCCGCGAAGCGGCGAAACAGACCCCACCCCCGGGCCAAGGGGAAACACACACCCGCATCCACCCCCGCAGGACGTCGCGGGGCAAACGGGCGGGTGGGTGGGAAACTCCACCGCGAAGCGGCGAAACAGACCCCACCCCCGGGCCAAGGGGAAACACACACCCGCACCCACGCCACCCCCACCACTCAAGGCGCCCCGCCAGCGACCGCCCCGGCCACCTCCCTCCGCGACCCCACCCCCAGCTTCGCCAAGATGTGCTCGACGTGCGCGTCCGCAGTCCGCTTGGAGATGACAAGCCGCTCAGCGATCTCCCGATTCGACAGCCCCTGAGCAACCAGCGCAGCCACTTCCCGCTCCCGCCGAGTCAACGCAGCACGCCCAGCACCCGCACCCGCACCCGCCCCTACCCCCGCCCCCGAAGCCGCCACCCCAGAGGTGCCGTCCCCCACCCCGGACCCCCGCCCAGGCGTCTCCGCATCCCCCCGAACCGCCTCCAGGACCTGCCGCCCCGACAACCGCGCCCCCACCGCATGCCACCGGTCGAACTGCTTCCCGCCCAACGCCTCCCGCACGGACTTCCGGGCAGCCTCCTGCTGCTCGAAGAGCGAAGGGAGCATCCCGATCGGGTCCCCGCCCAGCCGCCGCGCGTTCTCCGCGTACCCGAACAGCCACGCCGCCCGCACCAGCCGCCCTTCGTACGCCGCCGCCCACGCAAGACCGTGGCAGCACATCGCGGCCACCAGGACCTCGTCGACCTCCCCGGCCGCCTCTATGCCCCGGCGCAGCGAGTCGACCCCCGCCTCCCTCTCGCCCGCTAGCCACCGTACGAGCCCCTGAGCCATCAGCGTGGACCCGTACACCTGCCGTTCGCCCGTGCCCTCCAGCAGGCGAAGCCCCTGCTCGCACAGCTCAAGGGCCCCAGCCGTGTCCCCGAGGACCGCCCGCAGCAGCGCCGCCTCGTAACTCATCACCACGAGCCCGAGCCGGTTGTCGCTCTCGGCCATCCGCCGCCGCACGTCCGCGAGCCGCTCCAGCCCTGCCCCGTCACCGCACAGCACCGCGAGCCCGTGGACGTACCCTTCGGCGAGCTGCGCGACCGTCTCGTCACCCGCCCGCTCCGCCGACTCCCGCGCCAGCGCCATCCGCTCGACCGCGGTCGCGAGATCCGCGGTCCAGACCCCGAACGCACCGGTCGCCAGCAGCCCCCAGGCCCGCGCCGAACAGTCCTCGGGAACGCGCTCGAGCCCCTTCTCGATCCAGTACCCACCCTCCGAGAGCGTCCCGGAGGCCCGCCAGTGCGGCCAGAGCCGCGCCGCGAGGCGGAGCCCTTCGCGCGCCCGCCCATCCGTCTCGTACGCGTACTCGAGGGCGGCCCGCAGACCCGCCATCTCCGCCCGCACGACCCGGTGCAGCCCGGGCTGACCGGCCCCCAGCAGCCCGTCCTCGAAACGCCGCCCCAGATCCCGGTAGTACGCGAAGTGCCGCGCACGGAGCGCGGCGCCTCCGTCGGCCTCCACGGCGTCGAGCCGCTCCGCCCCGTACTCCCGAAGCGTGTCGAGGAGCCGGTACCGGCTCCCGGACTCGCCGAGCCGCTGCACCACCGACTTGTCGACGAGCCCGATGAGCAGCCCGAGCACCTCCCCCACGGGCAGGGCCTCGTCCCCGCAGACCTGCTCGGCGGCGCCCAGCTCGAAGGAGCCCGCGAAAACCGACAGTCGCGCCCACAGCACCTGCTCGTCCGGGGCGCACAGGTCGTGCGACCAGTCGATGGCGGTACGCAGCGTCTGATGCCGCGACAAGGCGGTGCGCCGCCCCCCGGTGAGCACCTGGAACCGATCGTCCAGCCGCGCCACCAGCTCCTCCACGGAGACGGCCCGCAACCGCACCGCCGCGAGCTCCAGAGCGAGCGGAATGCAGTCGAGCCGGTGCACCAGCGCTTCCAGCCGCTCCCGGTTCGCGTCGCTCACGCGAAATCCGGGCACCACGGAGGCGGCCCGCTGTGCGAACAGCTCCACCGCGTCGTCCGGCGCGAGCGGCGAGACGGGGCAACAGTGCTCCCCCGGCACGTCCAGCGGCTGCCGGCTGGTGGCGAGCACACACACGTCGGCGGCCTCGCGCAGCAGGATGTCGGAGAGCATCGCGCACGCGTCGACGAGGTGCTCACAGGTGTCGAGCACGATGAGCAGCCGCCGCCCCTGCAAGTGCGCGACCACCGCGTCGAGGGGCGCCATCCCCGACTGCTCCGGCAGTTCGAGAACCGCCGCAAGAGTCGCCGGAATGAGCTCCGGGTCCCGCAACGCGGACAGTTCCGCCAGCCACACCCCGTCGGGAAACCGCTTCCCGAGCCCCGCGGCGGCCCGCAGCGCGGTACGGCTCTTGCCCACCCCGCCCGGCCCCACCAACGTCACGAGCCGCGCGTACTCGAACGCCGCCTGCACCTGCGCCAGTTCGTCCACCCGACCGACGAACGAGGTCAGTTCGGCGGGGAGTTGCCCGCCCCGTCGCTGCCCGAAGCCGAAACCCATCGCGAAACCGCCCCCGTCACGTCGTCCCGCCAGGCCTGGGAACTCACCTCAGCGTACGCAGATCAGCGCGGAGCGTAAGCGGAAATCCCCGCAACCACCCTCAGGCGACGAGCCGTTCGGCCACGTCGACGGCTTCCGCGAGACTGTCGACGACGGGCACCCCGGCAAGCTCAAGACTGGCCCGGCTGTGCGATCCGCCGGTGTACAACACGGCCTGCGCCCCCACGTGATCAGCGGCGACGGCGTCATCGACCGCATCGCCCACCACGACGACCCGCCCCACATCAAGAGGCTCGTCAAAGGCATCCAGATGCCGCACCATCCGCTCGGCCTTGCCGGCGTGCGACTCGTCGGTCCGCCCGTCGATCCGTACGAAGTACTCGTGGATGCCGTGCCGACGCACGATCGGAATCAGCCGCTCGTGCGGGGCGAGCGACAGCAACGACTGCGTACGCCCGTCGTTCCGCCGCGCCGCCAACAACTCGGCAGCCCCTTCGGCCAGCCCGCAGACCTCGGCGCGGGCCCAGTAGTGCTTGTGGAAGACGGCGTCCATGACCCGCCACTCGGCATCGGTGGGCAGCCGCCCCATCAGCCGCTCGTAGAACCGGGGAATCGGCACGCAGTACAGATCGCGGTACCGCTCCAACGTGATCGCTTCGAGCCCGAGCTCAGCGAATGAGGCGTTGGTCGCCTCGATCACCGCATGAATGTCATGCAGCAAGGTCCCGTTCCAGTCCCACACGATATGCGCCCCGCGCAGCAGCTTCCCCATCCCAAGAACTTACCCACCCCCACAACCAAGACGCGAGCCCAACCACCCGAAGCCCCCACCCGCGACCACACCCACACCCGGCCCACCGCGAGCGCACCCAGCCGACGCCCGCGAGCACACCCACACCCGGCCCGCACCCAGCCCGCTCCCGCGAGCACACCCACGCCCGGCCCGCACCCAGCCCGCCCCCTGCGCGAGCGCACCCATACCCGGCCGGCACCCGCGAGCGAAACGCGAGGGGACGCGGGGGTATGTGCGCACGGAGCACCGAGCCCACCCTGACGCCCACAAACACGCAACGCGGCGCAGGGATGGCGAGTACGCACATACCCCCGCGGCCCCGCACCCACAGACGCACCCAAGGCGCCCCGCCAGAACCCGCAGAACCCCCAGGCCCTCCAGGCCCCAGCCCTCAGCCCCCAGCCCCCAGCCCCCAGCCCCCAGAACTAGCCCGCGATCAGCCCAGGAATCTCCTGCGTCGCAAACCAGAGCAGCTCATGATCCTCGACCCCGTCCACCACGAACCGCGCATCATCGTCACCCTGATCCGCCGCCCCCAGCGCGGAAGCCGCCGCGGCCACGTCCCCCTCCGCGTCCCCGGAGTCCACGTGCACGGCCGCCGCCTTGGCCAACGGCAGCGCCTCGGCGATCCGCACCTCCCCGAGCGCCCCGCGGTCGAGCCCCCGGTCGGGGTCGGCCACAGCCGCCCCGTCCGGCACGTCCGCCGCCACGACCACCCGCCGCCGCGCCGCCCCCGGATCCCCCGCGATCAGCCGCAACGACGCCGCCGCGGCACGATTCAACGCCGCGTACTCGAGCTCCTCGATGTCGTCCGAGACGTACCACTCCCGCAGCGCGGGGGTCACGGCGTAGGCGACCAGCGGCCCGGGCCCCAGCTCCCCCGCCTCGTGCGCCTCGGCGAGCCGGGGCAGGGTCAGAGGAACGTAGACGCGCATGGCTGACCGCTTTCGTCGGTGTCCGCACGCGGGCGGATCAGATGGCTCGGAAGACCTCCAGGATACGTGCGGGAGTCCCCCATCGAGCTCCCCACCCACACCCCCCAGCCGTCAACTGCGCCCCCACGCCCTCACCCACCCCGCCCCCACGCTCCCAAGCCCGACAACCCCCCGCACCCCCCGGATAGGTGAACCCTCACCCCACCTCCACGCACGCCCCGCGCCCCTTGCCTCCCCACGCCCCGCCCCCGTACAAGGTCCCCAACAAAAAGTTACCCACCGGTACCAGCCACCCCAGCCTTAGCCCCCTCCCCACGACCGAACAAGAGGCACCCATGCGCAAGGTGATGACAAGGCCCCGCCCCCGCCCGACCACAACCCGCCCACCCGGAGGCCGGCCTCCCACCCGAAAGGACTCCCGCACAGGCCCCACCCCCACGCTCACCCCCACCCCCACACCACGCCCCTCCACACCACGCCCCTCCACACCACGGCCCCCCACACCACGGCCCTCCACGCCACCCCGCACGATCCCGGCCCAACCACCCCCACACCCCACGGAGATCTTCGCGGAGCGCCTGGTCCTGGTCCTCAGCGGCCAGCGCCCGATGCACTGGGTGGCCCGCCACATCGCCAACACGGCGTTCGACGAGCTGGCGCGCCTGGCGGAGCTGAGGCCGCTCTGCACGGACGGCCACCGTCCCACGATCCACCGCATCGGCCACTACCAGCCGCACCCCGAGACGTACGAGGTGTTCGCCCGCATCGCGACGGGCCCGAGACTGCGCGCGCTGGCGTTCCGCCTGACGCTGGGAGCGGACCGAAAGTGGCGCTGCACAGCAGTAGAAACAGAACCCCAAAACACCTAGCCACACCTGGCCACACCTGGCCACACAACGAAAGAGAGACCACCCACCGAAAGAGACGCCACCCGCCGAAAGAGAGGCCACCCACCGATAGAGGGACAGCACAACAAAAGAGGGGCCGGACAAAAGTCCAGCCCCTCCGCTCACGTCACAGCGACAGCGAAACCGCCTACTTCTTGCGGCGCCGCCCACCCTTCTGAGCCTTGCGCCGCTCCGCCCGAGTCATCCCGTCCGCCTCGGACCGAACCCCGGAGCCGTCCGTGACGAAGTCGCCCTCGTCGACCCCGCCCTCGGCGTTCGGCGCCTGGAAGTGCAGCCGGTCGGGCCGCTGCGGAGCCTCGAGCCCCTTGGCGTGGATCTCCGGCCGAGAGCCACCCGCCCCCGCACCGGCTCCCGCACCCGCGGGAACCGCGTCCTGGGCGCCGTCCTTCGTCAGCGAGGGAGCGGCGTCGTCGACGGGGACTTCCTCGACCTGCTGCTCGACCTGGACCTCCAGGTTGAACAGGTAGCCGACGGACTCCTCCTTGATGCCTTCCATCATGGCGTTGAACATGTCGAAGCCCTCGCGCTGGTACTCGACCAGCGGGTCCTTCTGCGCCATGGCACGGAGGCCGATGCCCTCCTGGAGGTAGTCCATCTCATACAGATGTTCACGCCACTTACGGTCCAGGACCGAAAGCACGACCCGCCGCTCGAGCTCACGCATGATGTCGGAGCCGAGCTGCGCCTCACGCGCCTCGTACTGCTCGTGGATGTCTTCCTTGATGGACTCGGAGATGAACTCGGCGGTGAGGCCCGCACGGTCGCCCGCGTCCTCCTCGAGCTCCTCCACGGTGACCTTGACGGGGTAGAGCTGCTTGAACGCGCCCCACAGCCGGTCGAGGTCCCACTCCTCCGCGAAGCCCTCCGCGGTCTCCGCGGCGATGTACGCGTCGATGGTGTCGTCCATGAAGTGCGTGATCTGGTCCTGCAGATCCTCGCCCTCCAGGACGCGCCGCCGCTCGCCGTAGATGACCTCGCGCTGCCGGTTGAGGACCTCGTCGTACTTGAGGACGTTCTTACGCGTCTCGAAGTTCTGCTGCTCGACCTGCGACTGCGCCGACGCGATCGCGCGCGTCACCATCTTGTTCTCGATCGGCACGTCGTCCGGCACGTTGGCCATGGACATCACGCGCTCGACCATCTGGGCCTTGAACAGACGCATCAGGTCGTCGCCCAGCGACAGGTAGAACCGCGACTCGCCGGGGTCGCCCTGACGGCCGGAACGACCGCGCAGCTGGTTGTCGATACGACGCGACTCGTGCCGCTCCGTGCCGAGCACGTACAGCCCGCCGAGCTCCTTGACCTCTTCGAACTCCGCCTTGACGGACCGCTCGGCCTTCTCCAGGGCGGCGGGCAGCGCCGCGGCCCACTCCTCGACGTGCTCGACGGGGTCGAGGCCGCGCTGGCGCAGCTCCGCCTCGGCGAGGTCGTCGGGGTTGCCGCCGAGCTTGATGTCGGTGCCTCGTCCGGCCATGTTCGTGGCGACGGTGACGGCGCCCTTGCGGCCGGCCTGGGCGACGATCGTCGCCTCACGGTCGTGCTGCTTCGCGTTCAGCACTTCGTGCTGAATGCCGCGCTTCGACAGCTGCTGGGAGAGGTACTCCGACTTCTCCACGGAGGTGGTGCCGACCAGGATCGGCTGCCCCTTCTCGTGCTTCTCCGCGATGTCGTCGACGACGGCGGCGAACTTCGCGACCTCGGTGCGGTAGATCAGGTCGGACTGGTCGGCGCGGACCATGGGCCGGTTCGTCGGGATCGGCACGACGCCCAGCTTGTAGATCTGGTGGAACTCGGCGGCCTCGGTCATGGCCGTACCGGTCATGCCGGAGAGGCCGCTGTCGTAGCCGTCGCGCTTGTAGAGGCGGAAGAAGTTCTGGAGGGTGATGGTCGCGAGGGTCTGGTTCTCGTCCTTGATGTCCACCCCTTCCTTCGCCTCGATCGCCTGGTGCATGCCCTCGTTGTAGCGGCGGCCGGCGAGGATACGGCCGGTGTGCTCGTCGACGATCATGACTTCGCCGTCGATGACGACGTAGTCCTTGTCCTTCTTGAAGAGTTCCTTCGCCTTGATGGCGTTGTTCAGGTAACCCACCAGCGGCGTGTTCACCGACTCGTACAGGTTGTCGATGCCGAGCCAGTCCTCGACCTTGGCGACACCGGACTCGTGGATGGCGACGGTGCGCTTCTTCTCGTCGACCTCGTAGTCCCCGGTCTCCTCGATGCCCTTGAGCTGGTTACCGGGCTCACCCTTGGTGAGGCGGGTGACCAGCTTGGCGAAGTCGCCGTACCACTTGGTGGCCTGGTCGGCGGGGCCGGAGATGATCAGCGGCGTACGGGCCTCGTCGACGAGGATCGAGTCGACCTCGTCGACGATCGCGAAGTTGTGGCCGCGCTGGACGAGCTCTTCCTGGGACCACGCCATGTTGTCGCGGAGGTAGTCGAAGCCGAACTCGTTGTTCGTGCCGTACGTGATGTCGCAGGCGTACTGCTCGCGGCGCTGGGCCGGCGTCATGTTGGCCAGGATGCAGCCGACCTCGAGGCCCAGGAACTTGTGGACGCGGCCCATCATCTCGGAGTCGCGCTCGGCCAGGTAGTCGTTGACCGTGATCAGGTGGACGCCCTTGCCGGACAGGGCGTTCAGGTACGCCGGCAGGGTGCCGACGAGGGTCTTGCCCTCACCGGTCTTCATCTCGGCCACATAGCCCATGTGCAGCGCGGCGCCGCCCATCATCTGGACGTCGTAGTGCCGCTGGCCGAGGACGCGCTTGGCGGCCTCGCGGACCGTCGCGAAGGCCTCGGGCAGCAGGTCGTCGAGCGTCTCGCCGTCGGCGTAACGCTCCTTGTACTCCTGGGTCAGCGCGCGCAGCTCGGCGTCGGAGAGGCTGACGAAGTCCTCTTCGATGGAGTTGACCTGGTCCGCGATGCGGTGCAGCTTGCGCAGGATCTTGCCTTCGCCTGCACGCATGATCTTCGAGAGGACGGACACGGGGGTTGGTCTCCTTGCCGGTCGGGCCTGGCATGGTCGGTTTTACTCGTCGGGCAACGGCCATCGTATGCGAGGACCGGGCCGCGCCGGGAGGTGTGCCATGAGGTCAACGGACGAGGAGTGCCGAAGGTGCCGGGTTGGGCCCATGAGTGCCTCGTGTGGGGTGCTCGTGCGAGGTGATCACGGAAGCCGGTAAAACGCTGGATCCGGACGCTCCGCCCCAGCAGAATCGATTGATGGAGCCCGTCACTCTCACCACCGAACGTCTGTTCCTCCGCGCCTTCGCGCCCGAGGACACCGACGAGACCTACGCGGCCTGCCAGGACCCGGACATCCAGCGCTGGACGACCATCCCGTCGCCGTACACGCGCGTGGACGCCGACGCCTTCATCAACCGCGTGGTCCCGGACGACTGGCGCGACGACGTGGAGTACACCTTCGCCGTACGCCCCCGGGAGGGCGGTCCGCTGCTCGCCGCCGCCAGCCTGCACCACCCGCGCTCGGGCACCTGGGAGGTCGGCTACTGGACGGCCAAGGAACACCGGGGCCGCGGCTACATGACGGAGGCCGTGCTCGGCCTCGCCCGCTGGGCGTTCACGGAGCTGCGGTGCACCCGCCTGGAGTGGCGTGCCGAGGTCGGCAACGCCGGCTCGCGGGCCGTCGTGGAGAGGGCCGGGTTCACCGTGGAGGGCGTGCACCGCGCGGGCCTGCTCAACAAGGGCACGCTCCGTGACTGCTGGGTGGGTTCGCTGCTCCCCTCGGACATCGGAGTGCGCTCGCCGCACCCGTACCTGCCCGCGAGGGACCTGCCCGCGAGGGCGGGCGGGACCGGCGCGGAGATCTGAGAGGTCGACTGTCAGTGCCTCCCCCTATCGTTCGGACCATGACGAGCCTGCCGAGTCCCGCCATCGACCTCTCCGCCGACGAGGCCCGCCGGATCGCCCTGCGCGCGCAGGGTTTTCTGGGCGCCCCCGACCGCAGGTCCGGCGTGCGGGGCGTCCTGCGCCACCTCGGCGCGGTCCAGCTCGACACGATCTCGGTCCTGGCCCGTTCCCACGAACTCGTTCCGTACGCACGCCTGGGCGCCGTCGGCCGCGACACGGTCGAGTCGGCGTACTGGACGGAGACCCACGCTTTCGAATACTGGTCGCACGCCGCGTGCATCCTCCCCATCGAGGAGTGGCCGCACTTCGCCTTCCGCCGCCGCGCCTACCGCACCCGCCCGCAATGGCACCACGACCTGCCCTCGGGGGCGTACGACCAGGTCATCAAGCAGCTGCGCGCCGAAGGCCCGCTCACCGCGACGGAGTTGGGCGGCGCGAAGAACAAGGGCGAGTGGTGGGACTGGTCCGAGTCGAAGATCGCCGTCGAGCGGGCGCTGATGTACGGCGAGGTGGTGTGCACGGAGCGCCGCTCCTGGAAGCGGGTGTACGACCTGGCGGAGCGTGCCGTCCCGGACGCCCTGCTCCACGACGACCTGGACGACGCGGAGTGCCTGCGCCGTCTGGTCCGCCTGGCGGGCGAGGCGCTGGGAGTCGGCACGCGCGCGGACATCGCGGACTACCACCGCCTCAAGGGCGAGCAGTTCGACGCGGTGGTCGCGGAGTCCGGTCTGGTGCCGGTGACGGTGCAGGGCTGGGACAAGCCGGCCTGGGCGGACCCGAAGGCGCTGGAGACGACGCCGCGCGGCCGCCACCGCACGACGCTGCTCTCCCCCTTCGACTCGCTGATCTGGGAGCGTGCGCGCACGGAGCGGATCTTCGGCTTCACCCACCGCCTGGAGGCGTACGTGCCGAAGCCGAAGCGGATCCACGGCTATTTCGCGATGCCGCTGCTCGCCGGGGGCAGGCTCCTCGGCCGGGTCGACCCTGCGCGCGAGGGCAGCACGCTGGTGGCCAGGCAGGTGTCGCTGGACTCCCCGAAGGCTGTCGCGCCGATGGCGCAGGCGCTGCTGGAAGCGGCGTCCTGGGTGGACTGCGACGCCGTACGGGTGGAGCGTGTCGACCGCCCCGAACTGACGGCCGACCTGGTCCGAGCCCTCACCTGATCTCGAGGATCTTCTCCCGCATCGCGTAGACGACGGCCTCCATCCTGGAGTGCAGCTGCAGCTTCTCCAGGATGTTGCGCACGTGGTTCTTCACGGTGTTCTCGGAGATGAACAACTCCTTGGCGATGTCCCGGTTGTTCATCCCGGTGGCGACGAGCTTCAGCACCTCGAGCTCCCGGTCGGTCAGCCGGGGCGCGGGGACGAGCCGCCGCTCGTCCGTGCGCTGGATCATCGACTTGAACTCGGTGAGCAGCTTGGACGCCATCGAGGGGCTGATCTGCGACTGCCCGTCGGCCACCGCGCGGATCGCCGTGGCCACCTCGTCCGTGGAGATCTCCTTGAGGAGATAACCGGTGGCGCCCGCCTTGATCGCGTCGTACAGGTCGGCTTCCTCGTCGCTGATCGTCAGCATGATGATCTTCGCGCTGGGTGCCACCTCCTTGATGGAGGTGCACGCCTCGATGCCACCGCGCTTCGGCATGCGTACGTCCATGAGCACGATGTCGGGCAGCAGATCCGCGGCCTTGTCCACCGCCTCCGCGCCGTCACCCGCCTCCCCGACGACCTGGATGTCCTCCTCGGCGGCGAGAACGATCTCCAGGCCCCGGCGGAAGAGGGCGTGGTCATCCACCACAAGGACCCTGATGGGCTCCTTGCGTGGGGCGCCCGCATCCGTGCCGATGCCGGTGCCGTCCCCGGCACCCTCGTGACGCATCGGTCCGAAGCTGTCCGCCATCGTTCCTCCCCCATGAAGGCCCGCGGCCTGTTGTGCCTCTGCTGCGCCAACGCCAGGCGGCAGCACACCGGTTGACCGGCTCGCCCATGATTTCATGCCCGGCGCCGGTGCGGTGCGCGCAGTGGGCGCACGGTGGTGCCCCTGGGGGCGCACAGGCGCTCCAGGGGCACCACCACGGTTGTCACGGGGGGCCGGCGGTCAGCCGCCGAGGGCCCCGCCTCCGCCACCCGACTCGGCCTTGGCGACCATGGGGTCGGTGTTCAGGCGGATGACGCCGTAGTCGTACGCGTGCCGTCGGTAGACGACGCTGGGTTCCTTGGACTCGGAGTCGACGAACAAGTAGAAGTCGTGTCCGACCAGCTCCATTTCGTAGAGCGCCTGGTCGAGCGACATGGGGGCCGCGACGTGTGTCTTCTCGCGGACCACGAGGGGGCCTTCGCCCTGAATCTCGAGGGTGCCGATCCTCTTGACCGGAACGCCGTCCGGCTCTTCGTCACGTGCGAGGGATCCGTCCCCGTTGAAGGACGCCGCTTCCGGGACGCGCTCGGCGACTTCGGCGGCCGAAAGCCTGCCGTTGCCACGCCGGTTGTGGCGCTTCTCGTGCTGCTTGCGCAGTCGCGCGTCGAGCTTGGCGGTGGCCAGGTCGAGCGCCGCGTAGGGATCGGCTGCCGAGGCCTCCGCGCGGATCACGGGTCCGCGCCCGCGGAGAGTGATCTCCACTCGGTCGGAACGGTCGGCCTGTCGCGGGTTGGTTTCCTTGGACACCTCGACGTCGAGGCTGATCACCTTGCCGTCGAGCTTCTGGATCTTGTCCAGCTTCAGCTTCTCGGCCACGTGCTTGCGGAACCGCTCGGGCACCTCGGTCTTGCGGCCCTTGACGACGATGTCCACGCAGAACTCCGTTCCCGGATCGCCCCGCTTCGGCTGCGGAGCATCTCCCTTTTGCACCAGGCTCCGGTGACTCCCGGAGCCTCGGACTCGGTGACGTCCACCTCCTCCTCCCCCGTGGGCGAGATCTCCACCCCACCGGCCCGGGTGATTGCGGAAAACCCGCGGACCGGCATTCCGATATACGAGGTCCGGCGTCCGCCTTTCCTCATACAACCGAACATATCTCGCCTGGGCGGATGTCGTCACCCTCTACTGACGCATACCTCCATTCAGGTGTATCCACCCTCTCACTACCTGCAACGATGCAAGTTCCCAATCAGTTCCGGTTTATTTCGAAAGAATCCGGTGGAGCAGCGACAACGGCCGCACCGATCGCGTTCCCGTGGCTCAATACGGTCCTCCGCATGACCCCCGTTACGGGATCTCGCACGTCCTCCGCTCCCGTGTTCTTTTCCATGCGTAGGGCACGTAATGCACGGGCGGCCTCCGCCAAAGAGGCACCGGTGGTCATCAGGTCGTCCACGACCACACAGCGGCCACCACCTCCCAGCAACCGTCCGCCGTCGGCGGTCACCTCCAGGGCGCCCGCCAGATTGGCCTGCCGCTGCCGGGAGTCGAGCCCCGACTGGTCGGCCACCGCGCGCCGTTGACGCAGCACCGCGAGCACCCGCGCCGGGACACCTGCCCGCCGCAGCTCACCCGCCGCGGCGAACGCGATCCGCCGCACCGGGTCGTGCCCGCGGGCCCGCACAGCGGCCCGCGACGAGGGCACAGGCACGAGCGACACCGGCATCACACGCCCCTGTGGGCCATCCTGTGTGCCGCCTACCCCACTTGGCGCCCCCGTATCACCCGGAGCCCGGGTTTCGCCCCGCAGACCGGCACACACGGCTCCGGCCAGCGCCACGCCGAGCGGCCCGGCGAGCCCGAGGGAGCCGCGTTCCTTGTGCGCGAGCAGCACGGACCGCCCCGCGTCCTCGTACGGCACGGCCGCGAACACCACCGGCAGCCCCGGCGGCGCCGGATCCGGCCGCACCCGGCGCGGCACCGCCCCGCACAGAGCGGCACGGCACTCGGCGCACAGAGCCGCGCGAGGCCTCCCACAGCCTCCGCACTCGGTCGGCAACACCAGGTCGGTGAGGTCCTGCCACCACCCCCGCATGACCCCACTGTGCCAAGGGCGGGACGGCGCGACCACCCCTGTGGATAACCACCTGTGGACAACCGACGGAGCACGCCGGACCCGCCCCGGGAGGGAGTCGAGCACGCCGGCCCACCCAGAACCGAACACCGCCGAGACGGGCCGCTGAGACGGGCCCGCTCACCCGGGACAGCCCGACTCACGCCGTGCAGACGCGCACCCCGGACAGACGCGCACCCCACCCGGGCTCAACCCGGACAGACACGCACCCCGGGCAGCCCGGCTCACCCCGGATAGACCGGCGCCAGCCCTTCCTTCACGACCGTCTGCCACTGCGAACCCGTCGGCAGCCGCACGATCCCGTCGTCCGAGTGCGCCACCAACGGCTGCCGCTCGTCCTCGGACGCCGCGATCTCCCTGACTCCGGTCAGACCGGGCAGCGCGGTGCCCGACCTCACGGATCCGTCGCACTGGACGTACCGGATCTGCTGGACCCCGCCGGTCTCCCGCCCGACCACCACGAGCCGGCTGCCGCCCGCCCACGACATGGCCGTGACCTCTTCCATCTGGGGCGCCGCGGGAGTCGGGTCGAGGACGGAGATCTCGGGGCGCTCCCCCTTGCGCGTGTCACGGTCCGCACGGCCGATCCACAGGGACGTCTTGTGGTCCTTCTCCACGAGGAAGGCGATCCGCACGCCGTCGGCCGACACCCGCACCTCGCGGATGTGCCCGTCCAGAGCGGGAACCTCGACCTCGACCGGATCGCCCGAGCCCTGTTCGAGCCAGAGCAGCCGGGGCCGCTTCGGGTCCCGGTCGGCCACCCACAGGTTGCCCCTGCCGTCCCAACTCGGCGTGGAGAGACGGTCCTTCTCCGACTTCGCCTTGCTGCGCAGCCGCACCTTGCCGAGCGTGTCGTCGGCGAGCAGCGACCCCGTGTACAGCGACTTGCCATCGAGGGACACCCCGGCCGCACGCTGCTCGTCACGCGAGACCGCGGCCGAGCGCAGCGGCTGGTCACCCGTGCCGAGGGCACCCGTGACCGGCTCGGGGTCGACCGAGCCCCCCGCGTTGGCCGACATCCGCACCAGCCGGTGCTTCTCGTCGACGAAGTACTGGTAGCCGGGCCGGTCCGTGCTGGGGTGGGCCGCGACGGTCGCGGCACGCTCCTGACTCAGCACACAGAGCATCGAGCCGTTGGAACGCTGCAACGTCACCTGCTCGACTCCCGAAGGCGTCAAGTCCCGCAGGGTGAAGAGCAGCTGAGCCGCCATCTCCTTGCACTTCGTCTGACCGGTGCCGTCCGACCGACTGTTCAGCTGCACGGTCAGCCGGTTCTGGTCGTCCATCGTCAGCGACTTGTCGGGGTCCTTGAGCTCCGTACCGCTACGGAAACTCGAAAGCACCACCGGCCGCAGCCAGTTCGTCGGCCCTTCCAGGAGCGTCTTCACCGTCTGCGTCAACGGGTCGATGCGCTGGCGGATGTACACGGGGTCCGCGACGAGCCCCGTCCTGCCGCTCACACCCGCCCCACTGGGCCCCGCGAAGTAGTACTTGTTGACGGACCGGTAGATCCGCAGGAAATCCGACTCCCCGAGCACCACGCCCGGCGGCGGCTTGTCGATCCGCCACTCGTTCCCGCCCGGCCCGCCACTCTGGCTCAGGTGCACGGACTGCGTGTACGCCGCGTCCTCCGGCCGGTACGCGTGCTGGGCGTCGACCCGCGCGACCTGCCGGCCGGTCAGGGAGTACCGACGGCTGCCGTCGCCCTCGTTGCCCGCGTTCCCCGCGTCCGTGTTCGGACCGTCGGCGAGCACCGTCGTGGACTCCTCCGGGTCCCACTCCCGCGACGCCTTCTTCGTCAGATACTTGCGCGCCATCGCGAACTGCGGATCATCGCTGGTCAGAGCCTCAAGGAAGCCCTGCACGATCTCTATGGGCCGGGCGCCCTCGCGCGGCGGCATCGCGTAGACACGGACCTGCGACTGCGAGTCCGGGCGCTGCGAGGCGTCGACGGACTTCAGGTTCCCGCTGTCCGGCATCGAGGCACAGCCCGCCAGGAGCGCCCCGCAGCTGCCCAGCACGAGCCCGGTGCGCAGCGAACGTCCGCGGCCCGCACGGCGGCCGCGCCGCCCGTCGTGGTCAGCGCCCACGCCTGTTCCCCTCTTCCCTGCCCGGGCCCACAGCCGGCCCCGACTCCTCGGCGCCGTCCGCACGCGACCCGTTCACCCCACCCGGCTCCCCGGCCGGCTCGCCGTCCACCGGCCGACGCGGCACGACCCTCGACCCGTTGCCGGGCAGCGCCGTCGGGTCGACGGGTCCCGCGTGCAGCAGCCGCGGAGGTATGGGCCCCTTCGCCGGCACGGGCGGCGGCACCCTCTCGGACGCCGTCGCGGCCGCCTGCGCGGGAACCGTGGCCAGCTTGCCCGCGCCCTCGGTGGGCAGCCCCGTGTCGTTCAGACCGCGGCGCCTGCGGGAGTCGTCGGGCTCCAGCGGTATCGGCGAACCCCGCAGCGGCTCGTCCGCCGTCCTCGGCAACGTGAGCCTGAACTGCGAACCCCCGCCCGGCTCGCCCCACGCCTGCAACCAGCCGCCGTGCAGTCGCGCGTCCTCCAGGGCGATGGACAGCCCGAGCCCCGTACCACCGGTGGTACGCGCGCGTGCCGGGTCCGCCCGCCAGAAGCGGCTGAACACCCGCGTCGCCTCGCCGGGCTTCAGGCCCACTCCGTAGTCCCGCACCGCGACGGCGACCGCGCCGCCCGCGGCGGCGAGCCGCACCACGACGTCCTTGCCCTCGCCGTGCTCCACGGCGTTGACGACGAGGTTGCGCAGCACCCGCTCCACACGCCGCGCGTCGGCCTCGGCGACCACGGGCTGCTGGTCCCCCACGACCCGTATGTGCGTGCCCTTGCGCTCGGCGAGCATCTCCGCACCGCCGACCACCCGGCGCACGACCTCACGGAGGTCTATCGGCTCGGCCTCGAGCGCGGCCGCCCCCGCGTCGAACCTGCTGATCTCCAGCAGATCGGCGAGCAGCGACTCGAACCGGTCCAGCTGATCGGCGAGCAGCTCGGCCGACCGCGCGGTCACCGGATCGAAGTCGACCCGCGCCTCGTGAATGACATCGGCGGCCATCCGGACCGTCGTCAACGGCGTCCGTAGCTCGTGCGACACGTCGGACACGAACCGCCGCTGCATCCGCGACAGCTCTTCCAGCTGCTGGATCTTCAGCTGAAGGTTCTGCGCCATCTTGTTGAAGGCCTCACCGAGCCGTGCGATGTCGTCCTCTCCGGTGACCTTCATACGTTCCTGAAGGCGCCCGGCGGAGAGCCGCTCGGCGATGCCCGCGGCCATCCGGACCGGCGTGACGACCTGGCGCACCACCAGCCAGGCGATGGCCCCGAGGAGCACCACGACGAACAGCCCCGCAGTCGCGAGGGTCGTCCTCACCAGGTTCAGCGACTCCTCCTCCTGCGTCAGCGGAAAGAGGTAGTACAGCTGGTACGGATCGCCGTTGAGGTCGTTGAGGCGCTTGCCGATCACCAGGCCCGACTGCGGCTCCCGGCCGTCGTCGTAGATGACCCGCGTATTGGCCTGGTAGACACCCGTGCCGTTGTCGACCTGGCGGCGCAGCTCCTCCGGCACGCTCAGGATCGGCTCCACACCGCCCGAGGCACGCGAGCCCCGCACGCTCCCGGAGTCGCCCGCGGAAGTCGGGCTCAGCGTCACGACGGCGAAGGCGTTCTGCCCACCGCTGGAAAGCTGCTCGACGAGGTCCGACATCCACAAGGCGGCGTTGCGCCCGTCCGCCGTACTGCCGTCCTGGCCCTGCCCCTGACCCTGACCCGCGCTCTGCCGCGCGGCGTTCACACTGTCCTGCGCGGCCCTGAAACCACCGTCGGCCTGGCTCTGCGAAGCCTTCACCTTGGCCTTGAGCAGGCCGTTGTTCACCGAGCTCATGACGGCGAAACCGAGCATGAGCACCACGCCGAGCGACATCAGCAAGGTCGTCGCGACGACCTTCAGCTGGATGTTGCGCCGCCACAGCCGCACCGCGGGCAGCAGGGGACGGCGCACCCAGCGCACGAAGAGCCGGAGCACAGGACTGCCCTGCACCCCGCCCTGCAGCAGCAACCCGCCGTCGACGAGCCGCCCAAACCCGGACGAGCGTCGCCCCGGTCCAGTCCGCCCCGAGCGAGCCCCCGAACCCCCGGGAGTCGTGGGAGAACTGTCCCGGGACATGTCAGCTCGGTCCGGCCTTGTAACCGACACCACGGACGGTCACCACGATCTCCGGCCGCTCAGGATCCCGCTCGACCTTGGACCGCAGCCGCTGGACGTGCACGTTCACCAGCCGGGTGTCCGCCGCGTGCCGGTAGCCCCAGACCTGCTCGAGCAGCACCTCACGCGTGAACACCTGCCACGGCTTGCGTGCCAGCGCCACCAGCAGGTCGAACTCCAACGGCGTCAACGCGATCGACTGCCCGTCCCGCTTCACGGAGTGCCCCGCCACATCGATGACCAGGTCACCGATGGCCAGCTGCTCGGGAGCAGGCTCCTCCGACCTCCGCAGCCGCGCCCGGATCCGGGCCACGAGCTCCTTCGGCTTGAACGGCTTGACGATGTAGTCATCCGCCCCCGACTCCAGACCGACCACCACGTCAACGGTGTCGCTCTTGGCCGTGAGCATCACGATCGGCACTCCGGACTCCGCCCTGATCAGGCGGCACACCTCGATGCCGTCACGCCCCGGCAGCATCAAGTCGAGCAGCACAAGATCAGGCTTGGCCTCCCGAAAAGCGGCCAGCGCCTTGTCGCCATCAGCTACGAACGACGGCTCAAAACCTTCACCACGCAGCACAATCCCGAGCATCTCGGCCAGTGCGGTGTCGTCGTCGACGACAAGGACTCGTCCCTTCATGCCTGACATCATCCCATTAGCTAATCGTTACCTGGCGTGACCTGGCACACAGCTCGGCAAGGCCCTCTGCTGTCACAGGTGACAGAACGCCCTCTTCGGTGACGATCGCCGTCACCAACTCCGGTGGTGTCACATCGAACGCAGGGTTGTACGCCTGCGTTCCCAGGGGCGCCACCGGTATCCCGCCCCCCGCTTCCATCCCGATCACCGGCACGTACGGCGCCGTGACCTCCGTCACTTCATGCCCACCCCGCTGCTCCACCTCGATGGCCGCCCCGTCCGGGGTGCCCAGGTCCACGGTCGTCACCGGCGCCACCACGATGAACGGCACATGGTGATATCGCGCCAGCACGGCGAGCGGATAGCTCCCCACCTTGTTCGCCACCGAACCGTCGGCCGCGATGCGGTCGGCACCGATCAGCACGGCATCCACCTCTCCCGCCGCGAACAGCGAACCCGCCGCGTTGTCCGTGAGCAAGGTGTACGCCATTCCGTTCCGCGCCGCCTCATATGCGGTGAGCCTCGCCCCCTGAAGCAGCGGTCGCGTCTCGTCCACCCACAGCCTGCGCAGACTCCCCTCCCGGTGCGCCTTGAGCGCCACCGCGAACGCCGTGCCCTCCCCTCCGGAGACCAGCGCCCCCGTGTTGCAGTGCGTCAGGATCCGATGCCCGCCACCGGGCAGCAGCTCGTCGAGCAGCGCCAGCCCGTGCGCCGCCATCCTGGTGCTCGCCTCGGCGTCCTCGGCGTGCAGCGCCCGCGCCGCCTCGAGCGCGGCCCCCGCCGCCCGCCGCGGATCGGCACCGCCCGCCACCGCGGTGCGGTACGCGGCCTGGGCCCGGCGCGCCCCGTAGGCAAGGTTGACCGCGGTGGGCCGCGCCCCCGCCAGCGAGTCCGCCGCCTCGTCCACGTCGAAACCCCGGGCCGCGGCCAGCGCGACGCCGTACGCCCCCGCGATGCCCAGGAGCGGTGCCCCTCGCACCGAGAGCCTCCGGATCGCGTCCACCAGAGCCGGTGCGTCGGTGCACACCAGCTCGCTCTCCTCGCCCGGCAGCCTGGTCTGGTCGAGGAGGACCAGGACGGGGCCTTCGGGTGGGTCGTCCCAGCGGATCGCGGGAACCGCGGGGATCTCTGTCGGCCGTTTGTCCTCGCTGGATTGCGCGTACTGATCAGCCATCCGCCCAGTCTGCCCCGTACCCGGCGGACAATTGAAGGTGTCCAGCCACTACGGCGGCCGGTCACCTCGCGGGCACCCCGTGGCACGATGGCTGGCAACCTGCCGCCGCACCCGCGGACGGGCACCTTGAAGGAGCGACGATGAACGACACTCCGGGCTGGGCCTCGCCCGGATCTGCCCCCTCCGAAGGATCCGAAGGACAGGACTCCGGCAAGCCGGACGCCACCGGTCCCGCGGACACCGAGCCCGGCAGCGCCGGGACCGGGGACGCCGGCCGACAGGACGGCCCGTCCAAGTGGTCCAAGGAGCAGCCGCCGCCCGCCCAGTGGTCCCCGCCCAGCGAGCCGGTCCCGGGCCAGACACCGCCTCCGCCGCCCCCTCCGCCCGGCCAGGGCGGCGGCTGGGGCTGGGGCGGCCCGCCCCCCGGCCCCGGAGGCCCCACGGGTCCCGGCGGCCCGGGCGCTCCGGGAGGCCCCGGTGGTCCGGGCGGCTACCGCGGCTGGGGAGCCTGGCAGGGCCCCCCGCCCGCCGCGAAGCCCGGCGTCATCCCGCTCCGCCCGCTCGGCGTCGGCGAGATCCTCGACGGCGCGGTGTCGACCATGCGCGCCCACTGGCGCACGGTGCTCGGCATCTCCCTGTCCGTGGCGGTGCTCACGGAGATCGTCGTCGTCCTCCTGCAGGGCCTCGTCCTCAACGAGTCCGTCGACACCGAAGCCCTCGACGACCCGAGCGCGACCGTCGGCGAACTGACCCGCGCCCTGGGCGACACGATGCTCAGCTCCGGAGTGGTCCTCCTCGTCACCCTGCTCGGCACGATCGTCGCGACAGCCCTGCTCACGATGGTCACCAGCCGCGCGGTGCTCGGTAAGTCGGTGACCATCGCCGAGGCCTGGCAGGACTCCCGCCCGCAACTGGCCAAGCTCTTCGGCCTGACTCTGCTCATCCCGCTCATCGGCGTCGCCATCGTCGCCGTCGGCACCCTGCCCGGCCTGCTGATCGCCCTGGCCGGCGCGTCCGAGGCCGGAGCCAGCCTCGCCGTACTCGGCGGTCTCGGCGCGGGCGTGGCCGCCCTGTGGATGGTGGTCCGGCTCTCCCTCGCCTCCCCGGCCCTCATGCTGGAGAAGCAGGGCATCAAGAAGTCCCTCACCCGCTCCGCCAAACTGGTCCGCGGCTCCTGGTGGCGGGTCTTCGGCATCCAGCTGCTCGCGGCGATCATCGCCAACGTCGTGGCGTCGATCATCGTCATCCCGTTCACGTTCATCGCCGGCGCGGTCAGCGGCGACGGCGTCACCGGTTTCCTCGACAGCACCGGCGAGCTCGGCTGGACGTTCCTGATCGTCAGCGGCGTCGGCTCCATCATCGGCTCCATGCTGACGTTCCCGATCACGGCCGGAGTCACCGTGCTCCTCTACATCGACCAGCGGATCCGCCGCGAGGCCCTCGACCTCGAACTCGCCCGCGCCGCCGGCCTCCCCGGCCACGGCCCCACCCCTCCCGGCGCCTCGGGGAGCTGATGCGGTGACCGCGGCGGGAACAGTACTCAGAGAGCTCGGCGCGGCACCGCTCCTGCCGCGCACCGGCGACGAGCCACCGGTGACGATCCCGCGCGACCCCGCGCGGGAGGCCGCCGAACGCGAACTGTCCAAACCGATGTACCACGAGAACGACCCCAGCCTCTTCGAGCGCGCCCTGAACCGCTTCTGGGGCTGGGTCGACGACCTGTTCTCCGCCGCCTCGGGGGCCACCCCGGGCGGCGCGCTGGGCCTCCTGGTCATCGTCCTGGCCGTACTGCTCCTGACCGCCGCCCTGTGGTGGCGCCTCGGCTCCCCCCGCCGTGCCGCCACGTCGGCCCCGGCCCTCTTCGACGACCGCCCCCGCAGCGCAGCGGAACACCGCGCCGCCTCCGAGGCCCATGCCGCCCGGGCCCACTGGAACCAGGCCGTCCAGGAACGCATGCGCGCCGTCGTCCGCGCCTTGGAGGAACGCGCACTCCTGGACCCCCGCCCGGGCCGCACCGCGGACGAAGCCGCGGCGGAAGCGGGCCGCACCCTCCCCTCCCACAGCGACCGGCTCAGCGCAGCCGCCCGCGCGTTCGACGACGTCACATACGGCGGCCGCACCGCCGACGAACCGGCATACCTCCGCCTCGCCGAACTCGACCGCGACCTGGAGAACACCAAACCGGTCCTGACCAGCACCGCCCACACCACACCGAGCAACAGCTCCCAGGGGGCCGCCGAATGACCGGCCCCGCCCCACGAACCGCCACGGAACAAGCGACAGGCACTCCACCCCCCGCCGCGTCGACCTCGGTCTCCCCCACACCCCGCCAGCTCTGGACCCGCTCTCGAGGCATCGTCCTCGCCCTGGTCATCCTGCTGGCGACAGCCGTCGTCATCGCCGCGGTCCGCTCCGGCACCGAGCACGGCCGCCTCGATCCCCGCTCCGCCGACTCCCGCGGAAGCCGGGCCGTCGCCGAACTGCTCGCCGACCGGGGGGTGTCCACCCGCGTGGTCACCAGCACCGAAGAGGCCCGCTCCGCGACCGGCCCCGACACGACCCTCCTCGTCGCCAACCCCGACGTACTCACCGAACGCCAGCGCTCCCGCCTCCACGCGGCCACCGAGGACGCAGGCGGTCGCACCGTCCTCGTCGCCCCGAGCGCCCGCTCCATCGGCGCCCTGGCCCCCGGGGTCACCGCGAACGGCGCGACCAGCGCCGACTCCACGCTCTCCCCCGGCTGTTCCCTCCCGGCCGCCCGCCGCGCGGGTCCCGCCGACATGGGCGGAATCCGCTACGACACCCTCGCCCCTGACGCCGAGGCCTGCTACCTCAGCGATGGTCTGCCCAGCCTGCTGCATCTCCCCGCCCCCCACGGAAAGGGCGACACCGTCGTCCTCGGCGCCCCCGACATCCTCTACAACGACCGCCTCGACCAGCAGGGCAACGCCTCGCTAGCCCTGCAACTCCTCGGTTCCCGACCCCACTTGGTCTGGTACCTCCCCTCCCTCTCCGACGACCGGGCAGCCACCGGATCCGAACGCCGCGGCTTCTTCGACCTGATTCCGTCCGGCTGGCTCTGGGGCGTCCTGCAACTCGCCATCGCCGCGGCTCTCGCCGCCCTGTGGCGCGCCCGCCGCTTCGGCCCCCTCGTCGCCGAACGCCTCCCTGTCGTCATCCGCGCCTCCGAGGCAGTCGAGGGACGCGCCCGCCTGTACCGCAAGGTGAACGCCCGCGACCGCGCAGCCGCCGCCCTACGTACCGCCTCCCGCACCCGTCTCGCCTCCCTCGTCGGCGTACCCCCCACCCAGGCACACGCGCCCGAGACCCTGCTCCCCGCGCTCTCCTCCCGCCTGCGCGCCCCCGGCCAAGACCTGCACCCCCTCCTCTTCGGACCGCCACCCGGCAACGACGCAGCACTCATCGACCTCGCCGACCAACTCGACGCCCTCGAAAGAGAGGTACGCCACTCATGATGGACCCGACCACTGACACCGGGCCCACCGGAGCTTCCCGCAGCCCACGCGCTTCCCTCGAAGCCCTGCGCGCCGAGATCTCCAAGGCCGTGGTCGGCCAGGACCCCGCCGTCACCGGACTCGTCGTCGCCCTGCTCTGCCGTGGCCATGTCCTACTAGAAGGAGTCCCTGGGGTGGCCAAAACGTTGCTCGTGCGCGCCCTCGCATCGAGCCTCGAACTGGAGACCAAGCGCGTCCAGTTCACCCCGGACCTCATGCCGAGCGACGTCACGGGCTCCCTCGTCTACGACGCCCGCACCACCGAGTTCTCCTTCCAGCCCGGCCCGGTCTTCACCAACCTCCTGCTGGCCGACGAAATCAACCGCACCCCGCCGAAGACCCAGTCCTCGCTCCTCGAAGCGATGGAAGAACGCCAGGTCACCGTCGACGGCACACCGCGCCCGCTCCCCGAGCCCTTCCTCGTCGCGGCCACCCAGAACCCGGTCGAGTACGAGGGCACATACCCCCTCCCCGAAGCCCAACTGGACCGCTTCCTCCTCAAGCTGACGGTCCCTCTCCCCTCCCGCCAGGACGAGATCGACGTCCTCACCCGGCACGCGGAAGGCTTCAATCCGCGCGACCTGCGCGCCGCCGGCGTACGCCCCGTGGCGGGCGCCGCCGACTTGGAGGCCGCCCGCGCCGACATCGCGAAAACGTCCATCTCCCCCGAGATCACCGCGTACGTCGTGGACGTCTGCCGCGCCACCCGGGAGTCCCCTTCCCTCACTCTCGGCGTCTCCCCCCGAGGCGCCACGGCCCTGCTTTCCACGGCCCGCGCATGGGCCTGGCTCACCGGCCGCGACTACGTCATCCCCGACGACGTCAAAGCCCTCGCCCTCCCCACTCTCCGCCACCGGATCCAGCTCCGCCCGGAAGCAGAGATGGAGGGCGTCACCACCGACTCCGTCATCAAGGCGATCCTCGCCCACGTCCCGGTCCCCCGCTGATGGCCCTCACCGGACGCGCCGCACTCCTGGCGGCCCTCGGCACGCTCCCCGTCGGCCTCTGGGGCCCCGGCTGGACCGGCATCCTCGCCGTGAACGCCCCACTGGCCCTGGCCTGCGCCTGCGACTTCGCCCTGGCCACCCCGGTACGCCGCCTCGGCCTGACCCGCTCCGGCGATACGTCGGTACGTCTGGGCGAGACCGCAGACGTCGACCTCACGGTCACCAACCCCTCGGGCCGCACCTTGCGCGCCGACCTGCGCGACGCCTGGCCCCCGAGCACTTGGCGGCCCGGAACAGAGGTCACGGCATCACGTCACCGCCTGGCCATCCCTCCGGGCGAACGACGCCGCCTCACGACACGCCTGCAGCCGACCCGCCGGGGCGACCACGAGGCCGACCGCGTAACGGTCCGCTCGTACGGTCCCCTGGGCCTCTTCACCCGCCAGGGCAGCCACAGAGTCCCCTGGTCCTTGCGTGTCCTGCCGCCCTTCGCCAGCCGGAAGCATCTCCCTTCCAAACTGGCCCGCCTCCGCGAACTCGACGGCCGCACCAGCGTGCTGACGCGCGGCCAGGGCACAGAATTCGACAGCCTCCGCGAATACGTTCCCGGTGACGACACCCGCTCCATCGACTGGCGCGCCACCGCCCGGCATTCCAACGTCGCGGTCCGCACCTGGCGCCCGGAACGCGACCGTCACATCCTCATCGTCCTCGACACCGGCCGTACGTCGGCCGGCCGCGTGGGCGATGCCCCACGCCTGGACGCTTCCATGGACGCGGCCCTGCTCCTCGCAGCTCTCGCTTCCCGCGCCGGCGACCGCGTGGACCTCCTCGCCTACGACCGCCGAGTACGCGCCCTGGTCCAGGGCCGCTCCGCCGGAGACGTACTTCCCTCCTTGGTCAACGCCCTGGCGACGCTGGAGCCGGAACTCGTCGAAACAGACGCCCGAAGCCTGACCTCGACAGCTCTCCGCACCGCCCCGCGGGCTTCTTTGATCGTGCTGCTCACCGGCCTCGACACGGCCCCCATCGAGGAGGGCCTGCTCCCTGTCCTGTCCCGCCTGACAAAGCGCCACAAGGTCGTGGTGGCCTCGGTCGCCGATCCTCACATCGAGGAAATGGCGGCCGCACGCGGAACGGCGGAAGCGGTCTACGACGCAGCATCAGCCGCCCAGGCCCGGTCGGAACGCCACCGCACGGCAGACCAACTCAGGAACCGGGGCGTCACAGTAGTAGACGCCACTCCCCAAACTCTGGCCCCTGCCCTGGCTGACGCGTATTTGACCCTGAAATCAGCGGGCCGCCTGTAGGAAAGTAAATGAAAGCCCAGCACACTTCAGCGTAAAGAGGCGCCGCACGGAAATCCCCCTGGAACGCAGAAAACCCCCGCACCAAAGGGTGCGGGGGTTTTCCCAAAAAAAGTTCGGCGGCGTCCTACTCTCCCACAGGGTCCCCCCTGCAGTACCATCGGCGCTGTGAGGCTTAGCTTCCGGGTTCGGAATGTAACCGGGCGTTTCCCTCACGCTATGACCACCGAAACACTATGAAACTGTCAACCGCACCACACCGTGACCTGGCATGGGGTTGTTCGTGGTTTCAGAACCAACACAGTGGACGCGAGCAACTGAGGACAAGCCCTCGGCCTATTAGTACCAGTCACCTCCACCCGTTACCGGGCTTCCAGATCT